>CALMJU010000051.1 GCA_937864465.1 uncultured Acidobacteriota bacterium | reverse complement strand
TGATCTTGGCGCGGTTGCGCGATCCCATCTCGCTCGACATCCTCTCGTCGTCCAACAATCGGCAGATCCTGTCCGCGAACTTCTCGGGGTGGCCCGTAGGCACCAGGAAACCGTTGACGCCATCCTCGATCATCTCCGGGTTTCCTCCGGCGTCCGAGGCGACGACCGGGACGCCACAAGCCATGTACTCGAGGATCGCGTTGCAAAATCCCTCGGTTTCCGACGTGATCACGCCGACGGAGAATGCGCGGACGTGCTTTAACGGGTCGTCCGCGTGTCCGGCGAAGCGGATCGATTCCCCCAGGCCTAGTGCCGTGGACAAGCGGCACATGTCCGATTGGAGGTGGCCACTTCCGACAACGACGTAGCGCGCGTGAGGACGTTGCGAGTGGACGAGCGCGGCCGCTCGCAGGAAGTCCTCCACTCTCTTGACGGGTCGATTGAGGTTCGCGACGATCCCGACGATGGGCCTGTCCGCCGAAGGGAGGGAAACTGCAGGCGTCCTCTCCAATGCCGAGAAGTTGAATCCGTTGTGGATGACCTCGATCTTCTCCGGTGGGATACGGTCGGTCGCAATGAAATGGTCCGCGACAGCCCGGGAGTTGGCGACGAACCCATCGAAAAAGGGATACGCGAGGCGCATCTTGCGCGACTCCAGGGGCGTTCGCCAAAAGCCGAGGTCCCGGAAAGATCCGACGAGGCCGTACCTGCAGATCGGCTTGAGAAGGGCCGCCAGCAGGAAGGGATCCTGGAAAAAAGTGTGTGTCAAGTTGATCCCGTGCTCCGACACGAATCGCGAGAGCCTGGCGAGCGCGGGAATCAGCCGCAGGGACGAGAACGTCTGGAACTCGAGATTCAGAGTCGGAACGTTGATCTTGTAGGACGCCACCTGTGCCGGCTTGAGCGTACACAGGTGGGGAAGGACGCGGGTTCGATCCAACCCTTGAAGTAGCTCGACCAGCTGCCTCTCGGTCCCCCCGACTCCGAGACGATCGATGACGCACAGAAGACGAATCAACATCCGGTTCCTCTCGCGAATCAGGATCCGCCCCCCCGCGAAAGCATGCTCTCGTAGATCTCGGCGTAACTTCGGACCATGGCGGTCACCCCGAAGCGCGCCTCCGCCGCGGCCCGTGCGTGCTCCACGCGCCGCCTCGCTGCCGCAGGGTCGCGCCGAATGTCGAGCAGCGCGCCGGCCAACGAGTCCACGTCTTCCGGCTCGAAGATCATGCCCCCCAGGCCGGCGTCAAGAGCGGCGGGCATCCCCCCGACCCTCGCCGCGATGATCGGAATCCCCTCTCGCATCGCCTCCAGAAGCAGGATCGGCAGCCCCTCGCTGCGCGACGGAATGGCGAGAACGGACAGCAGAGGAAGAAGCCGCCGGGCGTGCTCCCGGTACCCTGCGAAAAAGACCCGGTCGCGGATGCCCATCTCGGCCGTCAGCGTGTCGAGGGAGCCTCGCTCGCGCCCCTCGCCGAGAATCAGACAGCGCAGGTCCGGCATCCCGGGTGCCAGGGCCGCTATCGCGCGCAGCAGGACGTCGAACCCCTTCTCTCGCGATAGGCGGCCTATTCCTCCCACCACGAAGCTCTCGCGGCAGAACCGGACGACGTCCTCATCCGGCGGCGCCATCCCGCCGACCTGATCCCGACGAGGGATCCCGTTGGGCACGACGTGCACGGCTGCGCGACCCAGCGCCCGTATGCAGCGGTGACGCGACATCGCGGCGTCCACGAGAACGACCGCGTCGAAGCGGCGAAGGCTCCAGCCATCGAGAATTGTGTATAGGCGCATCCTCGCCCACCCCGAAGACCACGTCCAGCCGTGAACCGTTCCCACCAGCGGAAAAGGGCGGAGCCACCTCGGCACGAACCCGAACAGGATGTCAGCCTTATACCCGTGACAGTGGAGGAGACTCGTGCCGTTCTTGCGGGCGAACGACAAGATCCTCGCGGCGCCCGGCAAGTTGGGTCCCGGGCGCATCCGGAACGCCGTGACGGACAGCCCTCGCTGACGCGCCTCTCGCTCGATCGGCTTCTCCGGCTCGCCCGTCGCGCCGATGCTCGCAAGCGTCGGCTGGAGGCCCAGCCTAGCCTGCTCCGACATCAGGGAGAGGATCATCGTTTCGGCGCCGTAAAGCCCTCCGCTGTCGATGACGTGCAGGACTCTCATGTTCGCTCGATTCGCTCGACCGGCAGCGGGCCGGCGGCCCCAAGAATGGAACCCAGGGTGTCGAACCGAAACGAGGTCAGAAGGAAGGAGAGTCTGTCAAGCGTCTTTCCGATGTTGACATAATGGCGTGCCGAGCGGAGTCGGGGCACGCCTCGGAATCTCGGCTGGTCCGGGTCGAACTCCCAGGGATGCACATAGACAACGGCGGGCATACGCTCCGTGCGATTAAGACGCCCGATCGCCCACCGCGTGAAACGCCTTGGATACAGCCGGAAGTAACCTCCGCCGGCCACCGGCAGAACGATCGGCCCGAGGCGGAGAGTGGACGGGGGGGCCTCGATGAGACTCGCGCCCCCCCGCAGTTCGACACGATAGAGATTTCGCGGGGCCCCCGGGATGCCGTACCGGTCGTGGATCACCGGGAAGATGCTGGAGTCGTACTCGAATCCGACTTCGGCCAGGACGTCCAGGGCCCAGAGGCTTCTTCTCGTGATGGAGAACGAGGCTGCGCGATGCCCGGTGACGGGCTGCCCGGAGGCATCCTGCAGGATCCTACGGGCCATGTCGACTTCGATCCGGAACTGCTCCGGGCTCCGGTCGTAGACCAGGCGATGGTTGAGGCCGTGGCACGCGACCTCGTGGCCAGCGTCGGCGATCCTTCGTACGAGCGCCGGGTCCCGCTTCGCGACCCACCCGAGCACGAAAAACGTCGCACGGACTCCATATTCCGCCAGCAGCCCAAGAAGCCTGGCGGTGCTCCCCGCCACCCGGCTTTCCATCCCATCCCAGTCCTCGCGGCTGACGATCCCGTCGAACGCCGAGACCTGGAAGTACTCCTCCACGTCGACGCTCAGTGCATTGACCACGCTTCTCCGTTCCCCCTTGGGTCGGCGACGCAACGCCGGATCGACCAGTCCGCGCTCGAAATATACATGAGGAGGCAGCGCCCGCCCGTCGTGGCGCGGACGGGACGGCCTGGTCTCGCCCTCCGATCGTCGCGGGGTTCGGTTGCCTTGCTGCGCGTACCCCCCGATCTCCTGGCGACACGAGAGGCGCCGACTACCCAGAATTACATGCAAAGCGAAAATATTTCCGTTCCGTAAACGCTCCTGGTTTGCCGGAAGCGCCACGCGCACGGCCCTGGCGCAACGGGATGCTTCAAGCGCCGCCAAATCAACACGTTGGCGCCCTCCGCTCATGTGGCGCCCGCTCGGTCAGCATGGCACCGGCCTTGCCTTTCCAACTGGCTCCTGTGCCGGTTTGCATAGGGGGACCGGGATGAGGATCCGTGGAATTTGCCGGTTGGCCGTGATCGGGCTGGCGATTGCCGGGGCGGCCGTTCCGTCCTGGGCGGGATCGATTGGCCTGACCTGGGACCCCGCCGCAGGCGCGTCCGGCTACCGCGTCTACTACGGCACCGCCTCCCGCCAGTACACCGCCTCCCTGGATGTCGGAAACGTAACGACGGCCGCCATCTCCGGCCTCGGGAACTGCACGACCTGGTACCTCGCCGTAAAGGCCTACAACTCGGTCGGTGAGTCCCCGGACTACTCCAACGAGGTCTCCGGATGGCCGAGACCCGAGATCACGTCGGTCACGCCCGGGATGCAGGGCTCCCAGTACACGATGCAGATTCTCGGGACGAACTTCCAGACGGGAGTCGCGGTCGACGTCGACGCGGCGGACTCGGACACGATCACGCTGTCCGAAGTGCGGGCCGTGTCCTGCGGCGAGATCCAGGCGGCGGCGACCATCGATCCGACGACCGAGGGGGTTCAGCCCGCCGCGGTCGGATTCCACCGGCTGACGATCGAGAACCCCGACACGGTGTACGCCGAGACACTCGCGCTCGAGGTCCGGATCGACCCCGAGCGGTTCGACGTGAACGACGGTGACGAGACGACGCTCGATCGGCTCGACGGCAAGGACACGGCGTGGATCTCGAAGCTGCACTCCCTGCGGATCGGCGACTCCGCCTACGATCCGGACGGAGACCTGAACGGCGACGGCTGGATCGACGGGGAGGACCTCTCCTACATCGCGGCGAACTTCGGGCTCTGCTGGTCCGGGAACGCGTGGACCCTGGAGTCCTGTCCGTCCGATCTGCAGTGACGGACGAAGACATCGGGGGGCGCGCATGAAAGCGATCGTCGCGTGGATCTGCTTCGCGCTGGCGGCCGTGTCCGTGGCGTGCGGCGGCAGCGGCGGGTCCACCGCCGGCGTCGTCGTCGAGCCGACGACAATCGCCGCGAGCTTCGTCGCGGAGCAGCCGAGCCCCGGCGAGCACACCGTGTCCATGGCGTCGGGCGGGAGCGACGGGGACGAGGTCGTCGTCCGGATCGACGTCACCGGCCAGGACGGGGTGTGGGCCGCGGCGTTCGATGTCCATTTCGAGCCCGCGTACGTCGAGTACGTGAGCTATGCCGCGGGGACCCTGCTCGAGCAGAGCGGCGGGGCCGTGAACTACACGGTCGAGGAGCCCGAGGGCTCCTCGGGCCTCGTCGTCGTCGGGGTCAGCCTCACGGGGACGACTCCCGCGGTGGGCACGACCACGACGAGGACGCTCGTGAGCCTGCGCTTCCGGGTGAAGGACCTCGGGACCTTCCCGCTCCGGTTCGGCGACGGGGCCGTGCTCCTCGATTCCAACCTCGATCCGCTGACCGGCCTGACGGAGCCCTGGCCGGCCGGCTCCCTCCAGGGAAGCTGATCCCCGGGCGCCGTCCCGATGCGAAACCCTGGGCGGTGGCCGGGTTGCCTCCGGCCTGGCCGGGACCTAGATTCCAACTTCGTAACGGATCGGGTCGGGCACCCGGGCGGGAGTGGGGCCCGGTGCGCGCGGGAGGGGTCGTGGCATCCACGAGCGGCGGTCTCGACCGCCGGGGAGCGAGCGGCTCGCGCGAAGGCGACGAGGTGTTCTACCGCGCGCTCGTCGGGGGGATGCGCTGCGGGATCCTCGCCGTGGACCGGGACGGGAAGCTGGTCATGATGAACGAGCTGGCGCGCCAGATCCTCGATCTCCCGGAGATCCCCGGGCGCGGGGTCCCGATCGAGGCGGCCCTCGCCTCGGAGCCGCAGTTCGCGCGGATGCTCCGCGAATCGTTCGTCATGTCGAGCCTTCCGAACCGGGCGGAGATCGACATCCGTCTCGGGGCGAGCGCGTCGAAGACGATCGGCTTCACCCTGTCCCTCGTCCCCGGCGACGACGGCCGGCCCGCGGGCGCAGCCGTGTTCTTCAAGGACCTCACGCACGTCGAGCACAAGGAGGAGCAGGAGCGGCTGCGGGACCGCCTCGCCGCGCTCGGCCAGATGTCGGCCAACCTCGCGCACGAGATCCGGAACCCCCTCGCCGCGATCGAGGTTTCCTGCTCGCTGCTCAAGCGGCGGATCGCGGCGGATTCCGGCGCGAAGGACCTCCTCGACAAGATCGTCGCCGAGGTGAAGCGCCTGAATCGCACGATCACCTCCAGCCTGGAGTTCGTGCGCCCCGTCGCGCTGGCCACGGCGCCCGCCCGGATCGAGCCCTTGCTCGACGAGGCGCTCCAGGTCGCGTCGAGCCGTCGGGGCCGCCCCGGCGTCCGCATCGAGCGCGAGTTCGCTCCGGGCATCCCTCCGCTTCTGATGGACCGCGGCCAGCTGCGCCAGGTGTTCGAGAACATCTTCCTCAACGCGATGGAGGCGATGGGGGAAGAAGGCGTGCTCCGGGTCCTCACGTCCCGCACGAAGGCGCCGGCGGCCGCCAGCATCCCGTACAGCCCGGCCGGGAGCGAGCGCGCCGACCCCTGGCAATCCTTCGAGCACTACGTGACGGTGAGGATCGAGGACTCCGGCCCCGGAATCGCCGAGGAGGTCCGGGACAAGCTCTTCTACCCGTTCTTCACGACCAAGAAGAACGGTTCGGGGGTCGGTCTGTCCATGGCCAAGAAGATCGTGGACAGCCACCGTGGATCGATCGACGTCGAGAGCCGGCCGGGCGCCGGTGCGGCGTTCACCGTCCGGATCCCCCTGGTCGGGGCTCCGGCGGGAGGGTGAGCCGATGAAGAAGATCCTGGTCGCCGAGGACGAGCCGACGCTCCGGGAGGGGATCGCGACGGCCTTCCGGGACCGAGATTGGCAGGTCTGCGAGGCGTCGGACGCCGGCGAAGCGATCACGAGGCTCGAGGAGGAGGTGTTCGACGTTCTCCTCACCGATTACAAGATGCCGGACCGGAGCGGCCTCGAGGTCCTCAAGCGCTGCAAGATGTTGAACGAGGGGACCGTCGCGGTCGTCATGACGGCCTACGGCACGGTCGAATCGGCCGTCGAGGCGATGCGCGCAGGGGCGTTCGACTACGCGCTGAAGCCGTTCGACCTCGAGGAGCTGGAGATGAAGGTCGAGCGGGCGCTCGAGCACCGGCGCCTCCTCGCGCGGCTCCAGGCCTACGACCGGGAGACGATCATCCCGCGCTTCGAGAACATCGTCGGAGAGAGCCCGCAGATGCGCGACGTCTTCCGGACGATCGAGAAGGTCGCGCGCTCGAATGCGACCGTGATCATCCTCGGCGAGACCGGGGTCGGGAAGGAGCTGGTCGCGGAGGCTCTCCACCGGAACTCGAGCCGGGCCGACCGGCCGTTCGTGAAGATGAACTGCGCGGCGCTCCACGAGAACCTGCTCGAGTCCGAGCTCTTCGGCCACGAGCGCGGCGCGTTCACGGGGGCGGACCGGCAGCGCATCGGCCGGTTCGAGCTCGCGAACGAGGGGACGCTGTTCCTCGACGAGATCGGGAACATGAGCCCGTCCACGCAGGCCAAGGTCCTTCGGGTCCTGCAGGAGCGGGAGTTCGAGAGGCTCGGGGGGTCTCGGACGATCAAGGTGGACGTCCGCCTGATCGCGGCGACGAACAAGAATCTCGAGGAGAGCGTTCGCACGGGCGACTTCCGCGAGGACCTCTACTACCGGCTCAACGTCGTCAGCGTCAAGGTCCCGGCCCTCAGGGACCGCAAGGAGGACATCGTCCCGCTCGCGAGCCACTTCATCCAGCGCTTCGCCGCCGACCTGAAGAAGGACGTGCGGGGCCTGGAGCCCTCGGCCGTGCGCGCCCTGAAGCGGCACGCCTGGCCCGGGAACATCCGCGAGCTGGAGAACACGGTCGAGCGCTCCGTTCTGATGTGCGAGGACAAGTTCATCTCCGAGGAGGACCTGAACCTGGTCCCGCCGGGGGGGGCCCCCGCCTCGGAGGGGAGCGTCGCGTTGAACCTGCGGCTTCCTCCCAGCGGGATCAGCCTGGACGATCTCGAGAAGCAGGCGATCCTCGAGGCGCTCCGCGTCAACAACTGGGTGCAGAAGGACGCCGCACGGTTCCTCGGGATCTCCTCCCGCGTGATGAACTACAAGGTCGCGAAGTACGAGATCAAGAGCCCGCGCTGGAGCAAGAACAAGCTGGTGGATTGACCGGCCGGGCGACCGGGGTTGCGGACGTCCGGGCTTATACTCGTGGGCCCGGAGCGCGCCGGGTCCGGCGCGGTCGCGGGGGGCGGTGCATGAATCGACGGCGCGTCCCACATCTCGTCCACGACTTCCTGCACCTGTCGGCCGATGCGCGCCCCGATGCGCCGGCGGTCGTCCACGAATCGGAGCGAAGGTCTTACGGCGACATCGAGTCCGCCTCGAACCGCATCGCCCGGTTGCTCGTCCGACGCGGAGTGCGACCTGGCGATCGGGTCGGCCTTCTTGCACAGAACTCGGTGCTCTACGTCGAGGCGTACTACGCGATCCTGAAGGCGGGTGGGATCGTCGTGTCTCTCAACACGGCGGGGGACGCGCGCACGCTCCAGGAGCTGCTACGGGACTGCGGCGCATCCGCGCTCATCGTGGGACCCCGGTTCGGGGAGGTCGTCGGCCATGCCCTCGGAGGGCTTCCGGACCTGCGCATCCTGCTGGCGGGCCGGGGAGGGGTGCCGGAAGAGGTCCCGGCGCACGTCGACTCCGCCGGCATCGAGGAATCCGACGTGGAGCCGGGCGGCAGCCCTCCAGGCGTCCGTCGCATCGACCTGGATTGCGCGGCGATCGTCTACACCTCCGGCAGCACGGGGAAACCCCGAGGTGCCGTCCTGACGCACCTGAACATCGCCGCGAACACGAACAGCATCGTCGAGTACCTGGAGCTGACGGAGGACGACCGGGTCCTGGTCGTCCTTCCCTTCTACTACGTCTACGGGAAGTCCCTGCTCAACACGCACATCCGCGTCGGCGCCTCGATCGTGATCGAGAACCGGTTCCTGTTCCCGCAGGTCGCGGTCGACACGCTCGCGCGCGAGGAAGCGACTGGATTCTCGGGAGTGCCCTCGACCTTCGCCATCCTGCTCAACCGGACGAACTTCGCGCGGCGCGACCTGCCTCGCCTGCGCTACGTCACGCAGGCCGGAGGTCCGATGGCCCCGGAGCTGATTCGCCGCCTCGTCGAGGCGCTCCCCGGCCGGAAAGTGTTCATCATGTACGGCGCCACGGAGGCCTCCGCCCGCCTGTCGTATCTCGATCCCGAGGCGCTGCCGGGCAAGATCGGATCGATCGGCAGGCCGATTCCGAACGTGGACCTTCGCGTGCTGCGGGACGACGGCTCCCCGGCGGCGCCGGGGGAGGTCGGCGAGATCGTCGCTCGCGGATCCAACATCATGGAGGGTTACTGGGCCGACCCGGTCGAGACCGAGAAGGTCCTGGACGGCTCCGGATTCCGCACGGGAGACCTCGGCTGGGCGGATGAGGACGGGTTTCTGTTCGTCGCGGGCCGCAAGCGGGACATGGTGAAGTCGGGGGGGCATCGAATCCACCCGAAGGAGATCGAGGAAGCGCTCCTCGAGCACCCGGAAGTTCATGAGGTCGCCGTGATCGGCATCCCGGACGAGGTGCTCGGGGAGGCGATCAAGGCCTTCGTCGTGTTGCGCGCGGGGACGCGGGCCCGCGAGACCGATCTGGAGGAATTCTGCAGCCGCCGGTTGCCTGCCTTCAAGGTTCCCAAGGTGATCGAGGTTCGGGCCGACTTGCCGAAGAACCCGTCCGGGAAGATTCTCAAGGAGGTTCTTCGGACGGAAACGTGCGGCGCGAGCGCGACGAACGAGGCCTCCCGGCTTGACGTGCTTCCCGGGAAGTCCTAGATTCCCGACGTTTTGCGCGTACGGAGGACGCGATGCTTCGCAAGGACGTTCTAGACCTGGACTGCGAGGCGACGGTCGAGTCGATCTCGCGGTCGCTCCGCAGGATCGTCCTCGAGGACCTGAAGCGCCGCGGGATCGTCGTCGGCATGTCGGGAGGCATCGACAGCTCCGTCGTGGCGGCGCTCTCGGTCCGCGCGCTCGGCCCCGACCGCGTGATCGGGCTGTTCCTGCCCGAGCGCGACTCCTCGCCCGAGAGCCTGGCGCTCGCGTCCGAGCTGGCGTCGGGGCTCGGCATCCGGACGGAGACGGTGGATCTCGGCCCGGCTCTCGAGGCGCTCGGATGCTACCGGTACCGCGACGAGGCGATCCGGACGGTTCTGCCGGACTTCGGTCCGGGATGGAGATCGAAAATCGTCCTGCCGCCCCTCGCCGAGCGGGCCCGCGTCAACGTGTTCCGCGTCGTCGCGCTGTCCCCGGAGGGCGAGACTCGATCGGCGAGGCTCCCGATCGGCGCATACCTGCAGGTCGTGGCGGCCTCGAACATGAAGCAACGCGCCCGGAAGCTGACGGAGTATTTCCACGCGGAGCGGTACCATTTCGCGGTGGCCGGCACGCCGAACCGCCTCGAGTACGACCAGGGGTTCTTCGTGAAGGGGGGCGACGGGCTCGCCGACGTGAAACCGATCGCGCACCTCTACAAGACGCAGGTCTACGCCCTCGCGGAAGCCCTGGGAGTGCCGGAGTCGATCCGCACGCGCCCGCCGACGACCGACACGTACTCCATGCCCCAGACTCAGGAGGAGTTCTACTTCGCGCTGCCGTACGGCCAGATGGACCTGTGCCTGTGGGCGCGCAACCACGGAGTGCCGGCGGCGGACGCGGCGGCGATGGTCGGGCTCTCGGCGGCGCAGGTCGAGCAGGTCTACAGGGACATCGAGTCGAAGCGGCGCACGACGCGCTATCTCCACCTGCCTCCGCTGCTCGTCGAGCCGGTTCCCGAGCTGCGGCGGTCCGAGGGCTAGCCGGGTCCGCCGGAAGGGCGGCGGCGATCGAGGAAGAACGCATGGACTCGCTTCGAAGGGATCTGCGCGCGTACGTCGTGCAGAACTTCCTTTTCGGGAAGGACGACCCGAGCCTGGGGGACGAGGATTCCCTCATGGATCGCGGGATCGTCGATTCGACCGGAGTGCTGGAGGTCATCGGCCACCTCGAGCAGCGATACGGGATCCAGGTGCTCGACGAGGAGCTGGTCCCGGAGAACCTCGACACGGTGGCCAACCTGGCCCGCTTCGTCGCCCGCAAGTCGGGGGCGTAGGCGGAGCGGTTCCGGGAGGCGCGTCCGCGCCGGGAGGCCGCGACCGGCCCATGTGCGGCATCGCGGGATTCGTCAGCGTCGCCGACCTGCCCGCCCCGGATCCCTCGCTGCTCCGGCGCATGGCGGGGGCCGTGGCCCACCGCGGGCCCGACGAGTTCGGGACCTACCGGGACGGGACCGCCGGGCTCGCCCACGCGCGGCTCTCGATCATCGACATCGCGACCGGGCAGCAGCCGCTGACGAACGAGGACGGGACGCTCTGGGTCGTCTTCAACGGCGAGGTGTACAACTACGTCGAGCTCCGCGCCGAGCTGGAATCGAAGGGGCACCGGTTTCGCACGCGATCCGACACCGAGACGCTGCTCCACTCGTACGAGGAGTGGGGAGAGCGCGCGGTCGAGCGGTGGAACGGACAGTTCGCGATCGCGATCTGGGACCGGAGGCGGCGCCGCCTCTTCGCCGCGCGCGACCGCCTCGGCGTCCGCCCCCTCTATCACGCCGAGCACGCGGGACGATTCTGGTTCGCCTCCGAGGTGAAGTCGCTGTTCGCGGTTCCGGGGTTTCCCAGGGCGATCGACCCCGAGGGGCTCGACCAGGTCTTCACGTTCTGGACGACGGTGGCCCCCGCCACCGTCTTCCGCGGGGTCCGCGAGCTCCCGCCGGGGACGACGCTCACGCTCGATCTCGAAGCGCCGGGAGGGGCGCGCGCGGCCCTGAGGACCTACTGGGCGCCGTCGTACCCGGAGCGGGGGGCCCCCCATCCGCTCGCGGTGGAGGAAGCCTCGGAGGCGCTCCTCGAGCGGCTCGACGCGGCGACGAGGCTCCGGATGGTCCGCTCCGACGTCCCCGTCGGCTCCTACCTGTCCGGCGGCATCGACTCGTCCGTCGTCGCCGCTCTCGGACGCCGGCACAAGGAGGGGACGTTCCGGACGTTCTCGATCCGGTTCGAGGACCCGGAGTTCGACGAGACGGAGTTCCAGCGGATCATGGTGGAGCGCCTGCGGTCGGAGCACTCCGACGTCACGTGCGCGCGGCGGGACATCGCGGAGGCGTTCCCGGACGTGGTGTTCCACGCCGAGCGGCCGGTGCTCAGGACCGCGCCGGCGCCCCTCTTCCTCCTGTCGCGCCTCGTGCGCGAGGCGGGCTTCAAGGTCGTGCTCACGGGAGAGGGGAGCGACGAGATGCTCGGCGGCTACGACATCTTCCGCGAGGCCAAGGTCCGCGCCTTCTGGTCGCGCGAGCCCCGATCCGCACGGCGGCCGCTCCTCCTCGAGAGGCTCTACCCGTACCTCGCGCGATCCCCCGCGGCGGCCCGGGCGATGGCGAGGAAGTTCTTCGCGCAGGGGCTCGAGGCGCCCGACGACCCGGCGTTCTCGCACCGGCCGCGCTGGAGCGCCGCCGCGGCCCTGAAGCGCCTGTTCTCGCGGGACGTCGCGGATGCGACGCGTTCGATCGACGCGGTCGGCCGGCTCGTGGACGGCCTGCCGGAGGCTTTCCGAAGCTGGGATCCGCTGTGCCGGGCGCAGTACCTGGAGACGACGATCCTCCTCTCCGGCTACCTCCTGGCATCCCAGGGCGACCGGATGCTGATGGCCCACTCCGTGGAGGGTCGATTCCCGTTTCTGGACCCCGACGTCGTGGAGCTCTGCAACGGCCTTCCCCCCTCCTACAAGCTGCGGGTCCTCGACGAGAAGCACGCGCTGAAGCGCGCGGCGCGGGGGCTCGTGCCCGCCCCGATCCTCGACCGGCCGAAGCAGCCCTACCGCGCTCCGGACGCGCCGAGCTTCGTGGGCGCCGGGGCGCCCGCGTGGGTCGATGCGGCGCTCTCCCGGGACGCGCTCGGAGCCGCAGGCCTCTTCGATCCGGAGGCGGCCGCGGGGCTGCTCGCGAAGTGCCGGGCGCGCGCGGAGGAGGGGCAGTTCTCGAACGCGGACAACATGGCCCTCGTCGGCGTGCTGTCGTCGCAGGTCCTCTGGGACCGGATGGTCCGGTCGAGGCCTCCGGCTCCGGAGCCTCCGGCCGACCGCGTGGCGGTCGCGGTCGATTTCGCCGGTCCAGAGAGATAGTCGCTCGCCCGGGCTTCAGCGCCGTGGGTCGACGCGCCTCGTGAGGAGGAGGCGGCGGACGCGCGCGAGCGTTCTCACCTGGATCTGGCGCACCCTCTCCCGGGAGTACCCGAGCGCCCCGCCGATCTCGTGCAGCGTCAGCGGAGGCTCCCCGTCCAGGCCGAAGTGGGCGATGAGGATCCCCCGCTCGACGTCGGGGAGGAGCGGCAGCACCGACCGGATGGCGTCGGCCAGCTCGCGCTGGAGGACCATTTCCTCCGGATCGTCGCCGGGTGTCGCCGCCAGCTTCTCGAGGATCCCGCGGCTGTCTCCCTCGCCCGCGAACTCCTCGAGGGAGATCAGTCTCTGGCGTGCGGGGCGGGAACGCGGCGCTCCCTGGGTCCGCGGACCCGCAGCTCTGGATTCCGGACCGGGCGCCGAGGTCTGCGCGCGGTTGCGCTCGAGCTCCGAGAGGATCTCCTTGCGGATCCACCACGCGGCGTAGCTGCCGAAGGGAACGCCCCGCGCCGGGTCGAACCTCTGGGCGGCCTCGATCAGGCCGATGTTCCCCTGGTTGACGAGGTCCTCCATGGGGGCTCCGAAGCTCGCGTACTCGCGCGCGATCTTCACGACGACGCGGAGGTTCGACTCCACCAGCTTCTGCCGCCAGGCCCGGCCGTGATCGTCCCCGTCGGCCGCGGGCCCGGACTCGCCTCCCGTCAGGAGACGGATGCGCCGTATGGCGCGGAGATAGGACTCCAGCGCTCCTCCTCGAGCCCGGTCGGGTCGTCCGCCCTTGTCCTCTTCGCCCATCGACGCTCCCCGGGCCCAAGCCTCCGGAGCCGCACCCCGACCGCGTCCGGCAGCACCGCACCTTTTGGAGGCAAAGCGCCCCTTTGTCAAGCGGGCTCTCGGGGGCATCCGCGACCCTGCCCCGGCGGCGGGGGTGGGGGAATCCGGGATAGACTCGCCGCGACCCGGCGTTCCGGGCGCCGGGACGAGGAGGCCGAGGGGATGTCCCAGCGGGTGGGCTGGCACGAGTACTTCATGGGCATCGCGCGCCAGGCGGCGACGCGATCGACCTGCGACCGCAAGCACGTCGGGGCCGTGATCGTGCGCGACAAGACGATCCTCTCGACCGGCTACAACGGGTCGATTCGCGGCATGCCGCACTGCGACGACGTCGGCCACGTCATGGAGAACGGGCACTGCGTCGCGACGGTGCACGCCGAGGCGAACGCGATCATCCAGGCCGCGAAGAACGGCGTCCGGATCGACGGGGCCGATCTGTACACGACGGCTTCTCCCTGCTGGAGCTGCTTCAAGCTGATCGCCAACGCGGGAATCCGGACGATCTATTTCGGCGAGTTCTATCGGGACGAGCGTAGCATCGAGGTCGCGAGCCGGATCGGCATCCGCCTCGTGGATCTCAGCGCGAAGGGCGGGGGTTGAGCCGGGGGCTTCGCTCGCATCCGAAAGACGAAGAGGGCCGGCGCCAGCGCCGGCCCTCTTCGCTTGGACCTGAAGTTTCTTGGCGGCGAAGCTTACTTCTTCTTCTTCGCGACCTTCTTCTTCGCGGTCTTCTTCGCGGCCTTCTTCTTCGTGGCCATTTCTTCGATCTCCTTTCCCCGGTTCCTCGTTGAGCCTTACCCGGGGCATGGGGCTCAAGATCTGGGACCATCGCCAGATCGACACCCAATATATAGGGCCGCTTCCCGCTGTCAAGAGTTTTTTTGGACCCGTCGCCGCCGGGAGGACGGCGGGGCTCAACATCCGGGCGAAGGAGGAACGGGGATCCCGGCGCCCTTGAGGAGCTCCGCGAATCCGACACGGTCCGCGCACCTGCGGGCGGCCTCGTAGGGCTCGACGATCCCGCGCTTCACGAGGTCGAGGAGCGCGTCGTTCCTCAGGATCATGCCCTGCTCCCGGCTCGCCTGGATGATGCTCGGGATCTGGAACGTCCTTCCCTCGCGGATCAGGTTGGAGACGGCAGGCACGCCGAGGAGCACCTCGAGCGCCGCCACGCGACCTCCCCCCTTCCGCCGGAGCAGCGTCTGCGAGATCACGCCCCGGAGGGACTCGGAGAGCGCGAGGCGCACCTGGAGCTGCCGCTCGGCGGGGAATCGGTCGATCATCCGGCTCACGGCGGCGGCCGCCGTGGGAGAGTGCAGCGCTCCGAGCACGAGCGGCCCCGTCTCGGCCGTCTCGAGAGCAAGGGCCATCGTCTCGACGTCGCGGATCTCGCCTACGACCACCACGTCGGGGTCCTCGCGAAGCGCCGCTCGGAGCGCTCGCGCGAGGGTCTCGTCATCCGGCTCGATCTCGTGCTGATTCACGAGGCCGCGAGCGTTCGCGTGGACGAACTCGACGGGGTCCTCGACGGTGACGACGTGGGCGGGGCGGCTCCGGTTGACGTGATCGACGAGGCAGGCAAGCGTCGTCGATCGGCCGGATCCCGCGCCCCCCGTCACGAGGACGAGGCCCTTGGGCAGCGAGCAGAGATCGAGGATCGCCGGGGGCAGACCGAGGTCCCGGACGCTCGGGATCGCCGTCGGGAGCACGCGGAAGGCCGCGCCGGGGCCCCTCAGGTCCGCGAAGACGTGGCAGCGGAACCGGGCGACTCCGGGGATCTCGTGCGCGAAGTGCGTCCGGAGCGCCGTTTCGAGACCCTTCCGGCGGCGCTCCGGGATCAGCGGCGCGAGCAGCCGCTCGGCCTCCTTGGGCGACAGCGGTTCCGCTCCCTCGATTCCGGTCAGCTCCCCGTCGAGGCGGAGCATCGGCGGCGCCTCCGCGGAGAGATGGAGATCGCTCGCTCCCGCTTCCACAGCGAAGGTCAGGTACGCCTCGACTTCCGGAGCGCCGGGCCGCGCGCTGGACCGGTCAAAGCGGGGCGGCCTCGGCGAGGCCGCGGGGGCGAGAGGCTCTCCCGTCGCCGCGGAAGGTTCCGAAGGACGGATCCTGACGGAGAGGCCCTTGGCGGAAGGAGCGACCTCGCAGCGGAACGCGGTCCCGTCGGGGAGGCTGTACGAGAACTTCACCGCCTCGCCCGCGGCGATCTTCGCCGACGCTCCGTTCGGCGTCAGCTCCGACAGCAGCGACACGATCTGCGCGCGCTTCAGGACCGTCTGGGAGACCGGGCGCTCGCCGTTGCCGAACACGAAGACCGGCCGGTTCCCCTCGGAGAGACGAAGCTCCTTCGCCTTCCTGTCGGCGAGCGCCCGGAGCATGGCGTCGAGATGGGGCACGCGACCTTCCTCGCCGTCACCGGAACGGAGTGCGGCGTCCCCCCTCCCGCGAATATAGGTTCCGTGCGGAGGGCCATCAAGCCGACGGTTCCCCCGCGAGGGCCGGGAGCGGTGACGATTCCGTCATCGGGGCGGAAACCGGGCGGCCGGAGCCCCGGCCGGGAAACGGATCCCAGGTTGCGGGGTCCGGCGCACGAAGGGTACGATCTTCGAATGGAACGCTTCCGAGGAGGCATTCGATGAAGAAGACGCTGGCCGTGTTGTGTCTCGCGATCCTCGCCGTGGCGGTGTTCGGGATCTCGAGCGCGGCGAACCCGACCGACAAGGGGAAGCTCATGAACCCGTCATCGCTGAACGAGAAGGCCCCGGACGTCTATCAGGTCCGGTTCGACACGAGCCAGGGACCGGTGCTCATCGAGGTGACTAGGGCATGGGCGCCCCGGGGCGCCGACCGATTCTACAACCTCGTCAAGGCCGGCTTCTACGACGGGGTGAGGTTCTTCCGCGTCCTGCGCGAGCCGAGACCCTTCATGGCCCAGTTCGGCATCAACGGCGATCCGGCCCTCTCCGCCGTGTGGCGCGGCGCGACGATCGCGGACGATCCGGTGAAGGAGAGCAACCGGCGCGGGATGGTGAC
>CALMJU010000050.1 GCA_937864465.1 uncultured Acidobacteriota bacterium | reverse complement strand
TTCCGGCGTACGGTGTCGAAGTAAACGGTCACGGCGCCCCTCCCGCGCCCCGGCTCCCCCATCCCCCTCCTCGTCGACGGCCGCAGAGACTATCCGATCGCCCTCCGCTCCCATCCCCATGCCGTCCGCTTCCGGATCCACGCCTACCCCAATCCCGTCCGAGGGCCCAAGGGCTCGCCCCGCTCCCCCGAGGCCATCGCTCGCGACCGGGCCATGGCCCCCGTCGACCACCTCCACCAGCTCCTGCGCCACACCTGCGCCGAGCACAAGCGCGAGACGATTGCATTCGGACGCAAGATCGAGTCGGTCGTGGGAAGGGCTCTCCTGACGGCCGTCTGGAGAAACTTCGTCAAGGGCAGGTCCGAGAAGCAACCCGACCACAGAACCCCCGCCATGCTCCTCGGCCTCACGGACCGTCCCTGGACCTGGTGCAAGATCCTCGCCCAAAGGCTGTTCTCGACGAGGGAATAGAAACCCCGGCGCAGTGTCCCGGTTCCTCATCCCTCGCGCTCCGAGAACCCGCAAACTGGGGTCCGGAGGTCCTCCCCGTCCCCCGACTCCTTGCCGGCTACCGAAACGCTACGGGCGGCGCGCCGTATGAAGTTCCCACAATCTTGCGGCCACCGTGGGTGTGGTATGGTGCGAGCATTCGGGAAAGCCGGACCGCGACACGGATCACCGACACCGGCTCGGGGATTCGACCGCCGCGAAGGACTTTCCGGGAGTCACGGCTGATGACGAAGAAAGCGAAGATCACGATCGGCATCGTCGCCGTCGCGGCCTTGGGTGCCGTTCTCGCCGCATCCATCCTGAGCAGGCGGAAGAGCGGCGTCGAGGTGAAGACCGAGAGGGTCGAGAAGAGGGATCTCACGGCGATCGTGACCGCGAGCGGGAACATCGAGCCGAAGAAGAAGGTGAACATCTCCGCCGACGTCATGGGCCGGGTCATCGATCTCGCCGTGGACGAGGGGGATCTGGTGCGAGAGGGCGACCTCCTGCTCCGGATCGATCCGACCCAGTACGAAGCCGCCGTGGAGCGCGGCGAGGCGGCGGTCAGGCAGGTCACGAGCCAGCTAGCCCAGACGGAGGCGTCCCTGGACCAGGCCCGGAAGGCCCTCGAGCGGGCCGAGGCGCTTCACTCGGGCGACGGCAGCCTCGTCAGCGAGGAGGCCCTCGAGGACGCCAGGACCCGCCTCCACATCCAGGAGGCGGCCGACGAGGCCGCGCGGCACGGGATCGCCGTCGCGCGCGCGGCGCTCGCCGACGCGCGGCAGAACCTGGCCAAGACCGTCATCCGCTCGCCGATGGCGGGGAGGATCGTCCGCAAGAACATCGAGCAGGGCGAGACCGCGGTGATCGGGACGATGAACAATCCGGGATCGCTCCTCCTGACGGTGGCCGACCTCTCCGAGATGGAGGCCGTCGTGACGGTCAACGAGACCGACGTCCCCTCGATCAAGCTGGGGGACCCGGCCACCCTCGAGGTCGACGCGATGCCGGGAACCAAGCTCAGCGGGAAGGTCACCCGCATAGGAAACAGCGCGATCCAGAGCACGGGGACCAGCGAGGCCGTCGACTTCGAGGTCCGGATCGGCATCGACGCTCCCCCCGAGACCCTGAGGACCGACCTGTCGGTCACGGCGGACATCGTGACCGCGGAGAGGAAGGGCGTCCTCGCCATCCCGATCATCGCGCTCACCGTCAAGGAGGCCCCGAAGGAAGGCACAGGCGGAGGGGCGTCGTCGGAGATGAAGGTCGAGGACCCGAAGGCCAAGGCGCGGGCGGAGCGCGTCAAGCGCCAGCAGGAGCAGGAAGGCGTGTTCGTCGTGAAGGACGAGCACGTGTCCTTCCGTCCGGTCAAGGTCGGCATCGCCGGCGACAACTACTTCGAGACTCTCTCGGGCGTCTCCCTCGGCGAGGAGATCGTGTCGGGCACGTACCAGGCGATCCGCACGCTCAAGGACGGCGACCGGATCCGGATCGCCAAGGAAGAGAAGAAGGGCGGGAAGAAGAAGGACGCCGGAAAGGACACGAAGGAGACCGGCGACGAGGGGCGGGACCGGGAGGCGCCGGCGGCCCCCGCCGATTGAGCCGGGGACTCGAGGCGAAGGTGGCGGGAACGAAGGACGGAGCCGGGGAGCGCGGCGTTCTCCGCTTCGCGGACGCGCTCGGGTCCGCCTTTCTGATGATCCGCGCCCAGAAGCTCAAGAGCTTCTTCTCCCTCCTCGGGATCGTCATCGGCGTCACGTCTCTCGTCGCGGTCATCTCGATCGTCGCCGGGATGGACCGTTACGTCCGCGAGGACTTCGCCGCCAGGATCTTCGGCGTGAACACGTTCACGCTCCAGCGGCGCTCGAGCATCGTGTTCTCGCGTCCGGACGACGAGACCATGCGGGAGTGGCGGAGGAGACCGAGGCTCCGCGTCGAGGACTACCGGTACCTGAAGGAACGGATCGAGACTCCGGTGGTCCTGACGTGCTACTCGTCCGACAGCGCCACGGTCCGCTTCGGGGACCGCATCGCCCAGGGCGTCCAGATCATCGCCGCGGACGCCGACTACTTCCGGATCCGTGCCTACGAGATCGAGAAGGGAAGGGCCTTCACGCAGACGGAGTCGGGCCTCGGGCGGCCGGTCGCGGTGATCGGGAGCGAGATCGCGGAGAAGCTGCTCGAGGGAAGGGAGCCGATCGGGGCAGCGATCTACTTCGCGGGGACGCGCTTCACCGTCGTGGGCGTCGTCAAGTCCCAGGGCAAGCTCTTCGGACTCTCGCTCGACAAGTTCATCGTCGCCCCGTGGACGAGCCCCGCGGCCCGCGTGGTCAACCCGCCGCGCGTTCTCGACGCGATCACCGTCAAGGCCGCGAGCGAGGAGGACATGCGGGCGGCGATGGCCGAGGTCGAGGTGCTCATGCGGTCGCGCCGGAACCTGCGCCCCGGCGATCCGAACAACTTCGGGATCGAGACGTCGGGGGGAATCCTCGACGCCTGGTCGAAGATCAGCGGGATCCTCTACGCCGCTCTTCCCGGGCTCGTCGGGATCTCCCTCGTCGTCAGCGGCATCGTGATCATGAACATCATGCTCATCGCGGTCGCCGAGCGGACCCGGGAGATCGGGATCCGCCGCTCGATCGGAGCGCGGCGCGGCGACATCGTCGTGCAGTTCCTGCTCGAGGCGGGGACGCTCTCGGGGGTCGGCGGGGCGATCGGGATCGTCCTCGGCATCGTGGCCGCCGAGATCGTCCAGGCGACGACGCCGCTTCCGGCGTCCGTTTCCCCGCTGTCGATCGTGGCGGGACTCGTCCTGGGGTGCGGCGTCGGAGTCGCCTCGGGCCTCTACCCGGCGTGGAGGGCGGCGAACCTCGACCCGATCGAGGCCCTCCGGCAGGAGACGTGAGTCGGAGACCCGCATGAACGTCTCGAGCCTCACGGAATCGTTCGCGATCGCGCTCGCCTCGATCCGCGCGGCGAAGGTGCGCGCCGGTCTGACGATCCTCGGCGTGTCCATCGGTGTGACGGCGGTGATGGCGATGGCGGCGCTCGTGCAGGGAATCAACCAGGGGGTCGCGGAGGCGCTCAACCAGATCGGCGAAGAGACCTTCTTCGTGATGCGCCACTTCTCCGCCGGGATCGAGGTCCACGACGGCTCGACGCCGGAGTGGGAGAGCCGGCCCTGGATCGAGGTGGACGATGCCGAGGCGATCCGCCGGCTCGACTCGATCCGTCTGGTGAGCTACCGGAACAGCGACATGGGGACCGTGATCCATCGCGGCGAGCGCGTCGCGAACGTCCCGATCGTCGGGACGACGGAGGATTGGGCGGAGATCGACGGCGGCGAGATGATCGAGGGGAGGAACTTCACGAGCGCCGAGGAGCGGGCGGGAAGCGCCGTCGCGGTCGTCAACGAGGCCCTCGTGCGGGGGCTCTTCCCGACCGGGATCGCGCTGGGCAAGGATCTCCGTGCGACGGCGCTGCGGGGCGGGGTTCGCCTCCGGATCATCGGGGTCTACCGGGAGGCGCCGAACGCTTTCCAGGAGCTCGGGTCGGAGCAGCCGTGGCTGATCATCCCCTACGAGACGCTCGACCGGAACTTCCAGATCTGGAAGGACCAGTTCGGCATCCTGGTCAAGCCTTGGCGCGACGTCTCCCAGGAGGAGGCGATGGACGAGGTGATCGCGCTCATGCGGCAGCGCCACGCCCTGCGGCCCGGCGACCCGAACGACTTCGACGTCATCCCCCAGGCGAAGCTCCTCGAGTCCTTCAAGGCGTTCACGGGAACGTTCTTCCTCGTCATGATCGCGCTGGCATCGATCGGGCTCATGGTCGGAGGGGTCGGCGTCATCGGCATCATGATGATCGCCGTGACCGAGCGGACGCGCGAGATCGGCGTCCGCAAGGCGATCGGAGCGAGGCGCGGCGAGATCCTGGTGCAGTTCCTGATCGAAGCCGTCCTGCTCACGTTCGTCGGGGCCGTGATCGGGATGCTCGCGGGCTGGGGAATCGCCCGCCTCGTCGCGGCGCTCTCGCCGATCCCGGCGGCGGTGCCGGTCTGGGCGATCCTGGCCGCGCTCGGCGCCGCCGTCGGGACCGGCGTCGGATTCGGCTTCTACCCCGCCGTCCGGGCCAGCCGGCTGGACCCGGTCTCGGCGCTCCGGTACGAATAGGCCCGCCCCCGCGCGGAAGGCGCGGGCGCGAGGCCACCGCGCTCAGCGAGAAACGCCGGGGGACGGCTCCGCGGTCCCGCCGCCCCGCAGGTCGTAGACCACGACCTCGTCCTCGAGCACGACGGGCCTGCCGAACAGGCGCGTCAGCTCGACGAAGCGGCGCTGCCCCTCCGGGCTCCTCCAGGGCAGCACGGGGTAGCTCTCGCCGAGACGCCGCATCTCGCGGACGTTGACCAGGAGGTGCGTGAACCCCATGCGGCGGATCTCGTCGGCCGCCTCCTCGGCCGACGCGTGCCTCTCGAGCACCGCGGCAAGCCGGGGACGGTCGTGCTGCGACGAGGTCTCGAACGCGCGCGGCAGGAGGAACCCGCGAGGCTCGCAAACGAGAAGCAGCTTCGCGTCGGGCGGGAGGCCTCCGCATGCGAGGAACGCGGGCGTCGGGTCGGAAACGACGACCGCCCGGTACACCGAGCGCGCGTCTCCCAGGATCGACACTCCCCCGATCTCCGCCGCCATCCTCCAGGCTTCCCAACCCCCCCAGCCGAGGACCGCCGCGAGCGCCGCGACGGAGACGATGCGCCCTGCGCCGCGCCGTCCGGCCGCCGCCGCCGCCGCAAGGAAGAGCGAGATCGTCGGCGTCAGGAACCGTCCCAGCGCCCCGGTGAGCGACCACGCGACCCAGCCGGCGGCCCCCGCGCCGATCGCGAGCAGCGTCGAGGTCCGCCGTCTCCACCAGAACGCCGCGAGCCCCGCCGCGAGAAGCGGGAGCACGAGCAGCTGCGCGAGATCCAGCGCGCCCGTGACGCGGGCCAGAAGATCCGCCGCCCCGCGGGCGAGATGCACGTGGCTCGCCCCATCGCGCCACAGCGTCTCGATCCCGGGCCGGGTCCAACCGATGGGGGCGGAGGGGTCTCCCAGGAGGACGGCATTCTTCCCCCACCACGGAGCGGCCCCGGCCGCGACGGCGAGCGCGAACACGGCCAGAACCCGCGGCCCGCGCCACGTCTTGCGGCACGATCCTGCGGCGGTCGAGCGCAGCGCCAAGACCAGAGCCACGATCACGGCCCACTGCGCTCCCTGCAGGCGAGCGGAGCACGCCACCCCGGCGGCGAGGCCCGCGCCGGCGGCCGCGGAGAGGAGCGGCCGGCCTTCGAGGGCGAGACCGACGGCCGCGGCGACCCCCGATACCGCCCATGCCTCCGCCGCAGGCAACCCGGGGACCAGCATCGCCGTCGGCAGGTACAAGAGCGCGACCCCCGCGAGGTGCCCCGCCAGACGCGACGACCCGAGCCGCCGGGCGATCGACGTCACGGCGGCGCTCGCGGTCGCGTACCCGATGAGGTGGATCCAGCCCGCGGCCCGCGGCGAACCCGCGGCGAGCGGGATCGCGTAGATCATCTGCGCCAGCGGCGGGAACGCCGAGAACAGGTTGCCGGGGTGCGCGAGGATCTCGTGATCCTGCAGAGCCTGCCACGGCAGGCCCAGGTGGTACACCCAGGCGTCGTAGAAGAACGGCGGAGCGAGGGCGATCGGCAGCAGGGGCAGAGCGGCCGCCATCGGCACGACGAGCCGTCGCGCGAGCGCCGGGAGTGCCCGCCATCGACCCGAGGCCGCGGAGAGCGCGGCCAAAGCCAGCAGAGGCACGGGCCGGAACGCGCCGACGAGTCCGGCCCCGAGCGCCGCGCTTCCCAGCGCGAGAGAGCCGAGGAGGAAACACGCCGCGGGCCGAAGTCCCGGCGGAACCGGCAGTCGCAGCACCTGCCGGAGCCTCTCGCCGAGCGCGAGCAGGGTCGCGCCCAGGGCCGAACCGACGGCGAGGGCCAGCGCGATTTCGACGGCGACGCGGATCACGGCGGCGGAATCTTAGGCCATGCGCGCGCCCGGCCCAAGACCTGGGCGGGGCGAACCGAACCGGGAGCGATGCCGGCGAGGCGCTCGCCGACTTCGCGGTCCCGGGAAGAAAGTGAACTTCGCGCGTAATCGGGAGCGAAATCCGAAATCTGCGAAAGGATCCGGCGCGAATCCCCTGCCGGCGATGCGCCGGGGCGAGAAAGATTCCGCGCGGCTTTCGATCTCCCCGGCGGAAACGCCGCGCGGCGGGGAAGTGCAGCGTCTTCTTCCCCGGACCCGACGAACTCGACGAGCGGCGCTCCCCGGAACCGGCAAGAACCGTCGGTGGAAGCGGCCGCGCTGCCCCGGAAATCGCCGACATTTCGCAAAGCGGCGTTTTCAGGAACTGGCACGGCGCCTGCTAGGAACTCGGGCGTGCATCGGTGGTGCACGGCGGAGTGAGAGAACAAGAAGAGGAGAGCAAAGATGAAGATGAAGTTTGCGACGCTCGGTCTGGCCTTCGTGGTGGCGCTGGGGTTCGGCGGGCTCGCGCTCGCGAGCGGCCCGAATCCGGATTGCCCGGACGCCGACGGCGATGGGATCTGCAACGGGAACGACCCCGACTACGTCCCCGGAGTCGACTGCACGAATCCGGATTGCCCGGACGACGACGGCGACGGGATCTGCAACTGCGTCGACCCCGACTACGTCCCCGGGACGAGCAACCCGGACTGCGCGGACGACGACGGCGACGGGATCTGCAACGGAGAGGACCCGGATTACACGTGTCTGGACCTCAACGGCGACGGGATCTGCGACAACCCGGATCTCGGCTGAGCCGTTCGGAGCCATAGCCCGGAAGGTCCTCGAGCCGGGCACCGCGTGACGGCGCGCCGGGATCGGTTGCCCCCGACTCCCCCCTCGCGAGCGATCGTCAGGCGGTGCTCGGCTCTTTTCTTTTCTCGGCCCCCCTTCCCCCTCCCCCCGAGCGCGATCCGGCCGAAAGGGACGATGCGGGCCCTGGCGACGCGAAGCGCACCCGCTGCATACTGGCCCCCGCCGCGGGAGCGGCCGCGATCGTCGCGGCGGACCGGAGCGCCCGCGGGAAAGGGGGAGCCGATGCACGCGCGTCCCGTGACCGAGAGCATCGAGTGGGTGGGAGCGATCGACTGGGATCGCCGGCTCTTCGACGAGCTGATCCCGCTGCCGGACGGGACCAGCTACAACGCGTACCTGGTGCGCGGCGCGAGCGGGACGGCCCTCATCGACTCGGTCGACCCCGCTTTCACCGAGGTCCTGCTCTCTCGGCTCGCCGGCGCGGGCGTGTCGCGGATCGATTACGTCGTCGCCCAGCACGCGGAGCAGGACCATTCGGGATCCATCCCCCGCGTCCTCGCCGAGCACCCCGAGGCGAGGGTTCTCGCGACGGAGAAGTGCAGGACGATGCTCTCGGACCTGCTGGACGTTCCCGCGGGCCGGGTGCGGGCGGTGCGGGACGGCGAGCGAGTCGACCTGGGAGGGCTGACCCTCGAGTTCGTTCATTTCCCCTGGGTCCACTGGCCCGAGACGATGCTGACCTGGGTGCCCGAGCGGAGGGTTCTCTTCACGTGCGACCTGTTCGGATCGCACCTGGCGACGAGCTGCACGTTCGCCGGAGGAGACCCCGGGATCCTCCCCGGCGCGAAGCGGTACTACGCGGAGATCCTGATGCCCTTCCGCGGCGTCATCGAGAAACACCTCGGCCGGGTCACGGGGCTCGACGCCGCCGTCATCGCGCCGAGCCACGGTCCCGTTCACGACGAGCCGAAGGCGATCCTCGATGCCTATCGGGACTGGGTCCTGGGCCCGCCGCGGAACCTGGCCGTCGTGCCGTACGTGTCGATGCACGACAGCACGCGCCGGATGGTCGAGCGCTTCGTCGAGGCCTGCGCGCTCCGCGGCGTGCGGGTCGAGCAGTTCTCGCTGACCGACCCCGACATCGGCAAGCTCGCCATGCTGCTGGTGGACGCCGCGACGATCGTGCTCGGGACCCCGACGGTGCTCGGCGGCCCCCATCCGAACGTCGCCTACGCCGCCCATCTGGCGAACCTGATCCGGCCGAAGGCCCGTTACGTTTCGGTCATCGGGTCGTACGGCTGGGGCGGAAAGGTCGTGGAGCAGCTGTCGGCGATGATCTCCGCTCTCAAGGTCGAGATCGTCCAGCCGGTTCTCTGCAAGGGACTTCCCAGGCCCGCCGACCTCGAGGCCCTGGACCGTCTGGCCGACGCGATCGCGGAGAGGCACGCCGCCCTCTGAGCGCGGCGGCGAGAGCGAGCCGGGGGACCTTCCCTGGCACGCCTCGGCGAATCATCGTATCTTTCCGAGGGTAGCAAGGGAGGGGGTTCGTATGCGTCGAGATGGCCAAAGTGTCGGTGTGTCCGGCCGAGGTGCGACGGACCGCGGGCGCCGCGCGGGAGTCCTGCGTCTTGCCCTACTGCCCGCCGCGCTGCTGGCGCTGAGCGTGGTCGGTCTCCCCGCCGGGGCGTCCGACGAGGAGCCGCTCGTGATCCGGGGGGCGGAGCACGGACCCCCGGTCACTCCCTTCATCGTGGACGTGGACGTGCGCGATCTGCCCCCGCCGCCCCCCTGGCGGCCGGGGGACCCGATCCGCTCGATCCCCATGCGCTTCTACCCGCCGCCCGGGACGGTGCCGGTCCCGACCACCAAGCCCGGCCCGGATCCGCTCCTGGATCTCCAGTCGGCGGAGCTGCCGGCCGCGGAGGAGACGCTGAGCGTGGAGCTCTCGGCCCCGACTCGGAACTTCGAGGGGCAGGGGTTCACGTCGGTCAATCCCCCGGACACCGTCGGCGACATCGGACCCTCCCACTACATCCAGATGATCAACTCCGCCGGCGGCGCTCTGGTCAAGATCTGGGACAAGGCGGAGCCCGTCCCCAACGTGCTGGCCGCGTTCGTCCTCGACAACCTCGGAGCCGGCGACTGCGCGTCGGGATACGGCGACCCGATCGCGATCTACGACCGGCTCGCCGATCGCTGGCTGCTCGCCGAGTTCGCCAGCCAGGGCAACCACCTCTGCGTCTACATCTCGCGGAGCGGCGACCCGGTGGCGGGAGGCTGGTACGCCTACGACTTCGAGACGCCGAGCTTCCCGGACTACCCGAAGTACGCCGCGTGGGCGACGGATGCAGACGGCGGCACCGGCTCCTACGTCGTGACCGCCAACGACGGAGGCCCCGGCGTCTACGCGCTGGACCGCGGCGCCATGCTGGCCGGACAATCGTCGACCTTCCAGAGGCTGGAGATGCCCGAGTTGCCGGGGTTCGGGATCCAGGGCCCTACCCCCGCCGACCCGGACGGCCCCAACGGCCCGCCCCCTCTGGCCCCGGCGATCGTCATGCGCCACCGCGACACGGAGCTGCACAGCGGGCCCGAGGCACCCGGGGATCTGCTCGAGATGTGGTCCTTCCAGGTCCACTGGGACGTTTCGGCCGACACGACGCTGACCCAGGCGCCGAGCATCGACGTCGCGGACTTCGACTCGACCTTGTGCGGCACCGTCTTCGGGGGCTGCTTCCCGCAGCCGGGGAGCACCGTGACGCTGATGCCGCTTCGCGAAGTGATCATGAACCGGCTGCAGTACTACAACCACGGGGACCACGAGAGCCTCGCCGCCAACTTCGTAGTGGACGTCGACGGCGCGGACCAAGGCGGAATCCGCTGGTTCGAGCTCCGGCGCTCCGGCGGCGGCCCGTGGGCGCTGTACACCGAGGGGACCTTCGCCCCCGACGGCGAGAACCGCTGGATGGGCTCCGCGGCGCTGGACTCCGCGGGCAACCTCGCGCTGGGCTACAGCGTGGTCTCCTCCGCCACGTACTCCAGCCTGCGCTACACGGGGCGCATGGCCGACGGCCCCCTGGGCGCCCTGATGATGCCCGAGATCGAGATGCACACGGGCGCCGCGGCAAACGCCAGCTACCGCTGGGGCGACTATGCGGCGATGAACCTGGATCCCGCCGACGATTGCACGTTCTGGTTCACGTCGATGGACAACCTGACCACCGTCTGGCGGACCCAGATCGCCTCGTTCCGCTTCCGCCTCTGCGGTTGCGAGACCGATCCCCTGCCTCCGCCG
This sequence comes from uncultured Acidobacteriota bacterium, assembly GCA_937864465.1. GTDB lineage: Bacteria > Acidobacteriota > Polarisedimenticolia > Polarisedimenticolales > JAIQFR01 > CALMJU01. The sequence goes on along the minus strand of CALMJU010000050.1, from coordinate 6,015 downwards.
CTCGAGGCCGCGGTCGACGGGGACAACCGGATCCAGCTCTTCTGGGAGGACTCCGAGGTCGCCGGAATCGCGGAGTACATCGTGCAGCGCTCGCTGACGGCCGGCGGCCCCTACGAGACGATCACCGTGGTCCCGGACAGCAGCCCCGGCTTCGCCGGCGGCCCCGGCTACTACTTCGACGACACCGACGTCAGCGGCGGCACGAAGTACTACTACGTCGTCCTCGCCGACGACCTCGCGGCCTGCCGCTCCGATGCCCTCAACGAGGCCAGCGCGACCGCGACCGGGCTCTGCACGCTGAAGCCCCTCTTCGCGGGGCTGCGGAGCGCGACCCCCTCGGCGATCGAGACCTGCGCGGTGGACCTCGCCTGGGACGCCGGCCTGGCCCAGTGCGGCGGTCCGGTGACCTACGACATCCACCGCTCCACGGTCTCGGGCTTCGTTCCGGGACCGGAGAACCTGCTGGTCGCCGGGCTTCTCGAGACCGCGGTCCGCGACTCGAGCGCCCTCGCCTCGAAGACGCCGTACTCCTACGTCGTCCGCGCCCGGGACCTGGCGATCGGCGTCAGCGACGGCAACGCCGTCGAGCTCTCCGCCGCCCCCGTCGGCCCGCTCACCGAGGCGACCACCCTCCTCTCGGAGAGCTTCGAGACCGAGGAGTCCGCTGCGACCTGGACGGTGTCGACCGGCCCGGGTAGCCACGCCTGCGGCGAGTGGACGCGCGTCAACTCCACGACCTACCTCCCTTCGGGCGGGAGCGGGTACTACATGCTGGCGCTCTCCGAGGGGTGCACCGCGACCTCGACGAGCCTGGACTCGCCCGCGATCGACGTGAGCATGGTGGGCGTGCGATCCGTGACGCTCGAGTTCGACATCTACTACCGGTACAAGAACGGCGACGACGCGACCGTCAAGGTCTGGGACGGCACCGCGTGGCAGACGATCTGGTCCGATCCCAACCGGGACGTGAACGCGCACCTCTCGTTCGACGTCACGGCGTACGCCGCCGGGAACCCGGCCTTCCGGGTCCGCTTCGACTACCAGAACGCGGCGAACGACCGGTTCTACTCGGTGGACAACGTCGTCGTGACCGCGGGCATCGCCGAGTCCTGCACCGCCAGCTCGGCCCCGCCGTCGGTCCCGTCCGGCGAGGGGACCACGGGCCCGCTGCGGGCCACGCGCCTGACGCCCGAGGGCGCCTCGATCCAGGTCGAATGGGACGCCCTGTCCTGCCCGGCCGCCGGGTACAACCTGCTCTACGGCGATCTCGCCTCGGTCTCGACCCTGACGCTGAGCGGAGACGCCTGCGCCATCGGCACGTCGGGATCCTACGCGTGGGAAGCGGTCCCGCCTGGGAACCTGTTCTTCCTCGTCGTCGGCACGGACGGCGCCGGGATCGAGAGCAGCTGGGGCGAGAGCTCGCTGGGCGAGCGGAACGGCCTCACCGCGTCCGGCCGGTGCGGCGTGACGATGAAGGACGTGAGCAACATCTGCGAGTGACGGGGGATCTGCCCCTCCCGGCAGCGGTCGCGCGCGACGGCCGCCGGGAGGGGCCGGCCCCCGCTCCTTCCCGTCTCACTTCAGCAGCAGCAGGCTGACGGCCATCACCGCCATGCCGCCGACGATCCCCGCCAGGACCTCGTGGCTCCGGCCGTGCTGGCGCGCCGTCGGGAGCAGCTCGTCGATCGAGACGTAGACCATCACCCCGGCCACGCCCGCGAAGACGAGACCCGCGAAGCTGCCCGGAAGCAGCCGGTCCAGTGCCACGGCGGCCACCGCACCGCCGAGCGGCTCGGCCAGCCCCGACAGGAACGACAGCGCGAACGCCCGGCCCCGCCGCCCCGTGGCGAAGAAGATCGGCACGGACACGCTGATGCCTTCCGGGATGTTGTGCAGCGCCACGGCGAGGGCGATGGCTCCGCCGGTCACCGGATTCTCGAGCGCCGAGAGGAAGGTGATCATTCCCTCCGGAAAGTTGTGGATGGCGATCGCCAGCGCCGTGAAGAGGCCCATTCGCCGCAGGCCGTGCCCCTCGACGGCGAGCGGGGCCCCGGGGACGGACGCGGCCTTGAGCCGCCGCACGTCGTCGTCGGCGCGCAGCTCGTGCGGGTTCTCGGCCTTGGGAACGAGCGCGTCGATGAGCGCCATGAAGGCGATCCCGCTGAAGAATCCCAGATGGGCGAGCCAGGCGGCGGCGGAAGCGCCGCGAGTCCGTCCCAGGTTCTCGGCCGCCTTCGGCAGGATGTCCGCGAACGACACGTAGAGCATCACGCCCGCGGAGAACGCCAGCGTCCACGCGAGCAGGCGCAGGCTGGTGCGGCGGGCGAAGAACGCGACCGCGCTGCCGAGGCCGGTGGCCATGCCCGCCAGGAGCGTCAGGCCGAACGCGAACGCCAGCCTCGAGGACGTGAAGTTGGGCAGCGCGTGTTCCATGAACTCCCGAACGGCGCGGGCACGCCCCGTACCGCCGATTCGAAGGATGGTACCACGCGGCCCGGGTCCTTGGAGGCCCGGACCTCCCGCGCGCGGCCCCGGGGCCGCCCGGGGCGCGGTGTGACAAAGCCGTGACACGGCGCCCCGGTCCGTGTGCCATCCTGGTGAGGGGGCCGGGGCGGAGCGGCGCCCCGAGGCGAGGGAGCCGTTGCGAGGACGCGAGCGATTCCTGGCATCGTGCGCGGGCGCGCCCGTCGATCGTCCTGCGGTCTGGCTGATGCGGCAGGCGGGACGGTACCTCCCCGAGTACCGGGAGATCCGCTCCGGCCACGGCTTCTGGGAGATGATGACCACGCCCGATCTGGCGGCGGAGGTGACGATGCAGCCTCTGCGCCGGTTCGGGATGGATGCCGCCATCCTGTTCAGCGACATCCTCACGGTCGTCGCCGCGATGGGGCTGGAGGTGCGCTACGAGACCGGCGGCCCGGTCCTCGGCCCGCTCGTCCGCGACGCGGCGGGGCTCGAGCGGCTGAAGGCGCCGGGCCGGGCGGCGTTCGGCTTCGTGGCCGAGGCGGTCCGCCTGCTCCGCGCGGAGCTCCGCGATGCCCACGCGCTCATCGGCTTCGCGGGAGCGCCCTTCACCCTCGCCGCGTACATGGCGTGCGGCGGCCCCTCGAAGTCGACCTTCGCCCTGAAGGCGATGGCGCACCGGGAGCCGGCGCTCTACGACGCCCTCCTGACCCGAGTCGCCGACGCGGTGGCCGAGCTGCTGGCCGCGCAGATCGAGGCGGGCGCGGACGCCGTGCAGATCTTCGACACCTGGTCGGGGCAGCTCGGGCCGGACGACTTCGCCGCGCTCGCCCTCCCCTACACCCGGCGCGTCGTCGAGCGGCTGGGGGCCCCCGGCGTTCCGATCCTCCTTTACGTCCGCAACGCGGCCGGCAACCTGGAGCAGGCGGCGGCGAGCGGCGCCACCGTCGTCGCCGTCGACGGCTCGCTCCGGCTCGCCGAGGCCCGAGCCCGCCTGCCGAAGGGGACCGGGCTCCAGGGCAACTTCGACCCGGCCCTCATGACGGCGCCTCCCGAGCGGATCCGGCGCGACGTGGTCGCCGCGGTGGACGCGCTGCGCGGCACCCCGTACGTCGTGAACGTCGGCGAGGGGCTCACCCCCGACACTCCGCCCGAGGGGGTCGCGGCGTTCGTGGAGGCTGTGAAGGAGACGGCGAGGTGAGCGGGCGGATCGAGGACGCTCCTCCGGCGGCAGACGCCCAGGATCCGCGGCGCGTCGATCCCGAGCTGCTGCGCCGGTACGACGTGCGAGGTCCGCGTTACACGAGCTACCCTCCCGCCAACCACTTCGCGGAGATCGATCCGGAGCGCGTGGCCGAGGCGTGGCGCGCCCGGCGCGCGCTCGATCCGGATCCCGGGCTCGGCCTCTACGTCCACGTGCCGTTCTGCGCGGTTCGCTGCGCCTTCTGCGGCTGCCACACCACCACGGCCCGCCCGCAGGCCGAGGTCGACGCCTACGTCGACGCGGTGCAAGACGAAATGGCGCTCGCCGCCGAGGTGGTGTCGGCGGATCGGATCGTGCGCCAGGTGGCCATCGGCGGCGGAACCCCGAACGACCTCGGCGCCGAGCGGATCGAGCGGCTGCTCGCCGGGATGGAGCGGAGCTTCCGGATCGCGGGGGACGCCGAGAGGTCGGTGGAGATCGATCCGCGGACCGCCACCGCCGGCCGGATCGAGCGGTTCGTGGCGCACGGCTTCCGGCGGTTCTCCCTCGGCGTCCAGGACATGGACGACGCCATCATCGCCCCGCTCCGCCCCGGCGCCGGCGTCGCCCACGTCCGCCGCGTGGTGGCCGTCCTGCGGGCGTCCGGCATCGAGCACATCAACTTCGATCTGATCTACGGGCTGCCCGGGCAGACGCCGGAGACGATGGCGCGGGGCGCCGAGGCGCTCGTCGAGCTGGGACCGACCCGCGTCGCCCTCTACTCCTACGCGCACGTTCCGTGGCTGCACCCGCACCAGGCGGCGCTCGCCTCCCGCGGGCTGCCGACCGCGGACGAGAAGCTGCGGCTGTTCCTGGCCGCCATGGACGTGCTGCGCGCGGCCGGCCTGGTGCCGATCGGGATGGACCACTTCGCGATGCCCTCGGATCCGCTGGCGCGCGCCGCCGCCGCCGGGACCCTGCACCGCAACTTCATGGGGTACACGACGCAGCGCGGCCTCGACCTCCTCGCGTTCGGCCCCTCGGGGATCTCGGCGGTCGGCCCGGTCTATTCCCAGAACGCGAAGGAGACCGCGGCCTACCTCGACGCGGTCGCCCGGGGCCGGCTCCCCGTCTACCGCGGCTACTTCCTCTCCCGCGACGACGAGATCCGCCGCGAGCTGCTGCTCGACGTGTTCTGCAACTTCCGCGCGGACCTCGTCGCGCTCGGCCGCCGCTTCGGGATCGACGCGGCGACGTACTTCGCCGACGACCTGGCGCGGCTCGGGCCCATGATCGCGGACGGCCTGGTCGAGGCGGACGGCGGCCGCGTCGCCGTCACCGCGCGGGGCCGCTTCTTCGTGCGCAACGTCTGCATGGCGTTCGACCGCCACCTCGAGGCGGTGGCGGGCGGGCAGATCTATTCGAGGACCGTATGACCGCGCGGGCGGGCGTGCTGCTGCTCGACCTCGGCGGACCGGCCTCCCCGGTCGAGGTGCGGCCGTTCCTCCGGGACCTGCTCTCGGAGCCGGCCGTGATCGGGCTGCCGCGGCCGCTGAGCACCCTGCTCGCCTCGTGGATCGCCGCACGCCGTTGGCGTCGGGTGGCGGTCCACTACGAGGCGATCGGAGGCCGGAGCCCGATCCACGAGGGGACGGCGGCGCTCGCGGCGGCCGTGGCCGCGCGGCTCGGGGCCGGCATCTCCGTCCGGCACGCCTTCGCCCTGAGCGCCCCGCGAATCCCGGACGAGGTCGCCGGGCTCGTCGCCTCCGGCGCCCGCCGGATCGTCGCGCTGCCGCTCTTCCCGCAGGAGTCGCGATCCACGACCGGCGTCGTCCTCGGCGCGGCCGCACGGGCCGCGCGCGGCCGCGCGGAGCTGGTCGCCGTCCGCTCCCACGCGGAGGCCCCGGGCTACGTCGAGGCGCTCGCGCAAGGGATCCTGGCGCGGCTCGACGGCGCCGACCGCGTGATCGCGAGCGCCCACGGCCTGCCGCAGAGGCTCGCCCGCCGCGACGGCTACGTCGCCGAGGTCGAGCGCACCGTGGCGGCGCTCGGGCGCAGGCTGGCCGGGCGGGCGCAGATCGCCCTCGCCTACCAGAGCCGCCTCGGCCGCGCCGAGTGGACCCGGCCGTACCTGCTCGACGAGATCGCGAGCGCCGCGGCGGCCGGAGCGCGCCGCCTCGTCGTGGCGCCCATCTCGTTCGCCTGCGAGAACCTGGAAACGCGCTACGAGCTCGACCTCGAGCTGCCGCCGCTGGCACGCGCCGCCGGAGCGGAGTCGATCGCGCGGGCGCCCGCTCCGGGCGCGCACCCGGCGTACGCGGCCGCCCTCGCCGAGATCGCGGGCGCCGCCGCGGAGCGGCCGACGGAGG
>CALMJU010000049.1 GCA_937864465.1 uncultured Acidobacteriota bacterium | reverse complement strand
GCGCGCGCGCCTCGACCGCCGGATGGCCGGCCGCCCTGGCGACCGCGGCCGCGGCGCTCGCCGCCGCGGCGGCCCCCTCGGGGTCCCCCGTCGCCAGCCGCCGGGCGGCGACGGCGAGCCCCGCGCGGACCCGGATCTCCGGCTCCGGGCCGGCGCCCGGAGCGCTCGCGAGCCGCTCGTACTCCGCGGCGACCGTCTCGAACGGGTCCGGGCAGACCGGCCTCGATCGCCGCTCCATCTCGATCGTGAGCGCCATCATCCACGGCCGCGTCTTGCCTCTCTTCCGGCACCTCTCGAGACAGCCGGAGAGCAGGGTCGCGACCGCCTCGTCCCTCGCCCCGCCGGATTCCATCCAGGAGTCGGCCAGGAGCATCCTCGCGTAATCCGCGTTCTCCGGCTCGACGCGGTCGAGCGGGGCGTCGAGCGTCCGCTGGAGGAGCGCCGCCGCCTCGCCCGCCCGGCCGCAGCGGATCCTCGCGTCGGCGAGCCGCGCCCTCCCCACGAGCACGAGGTTGGGATCGCCGAGGTGGAGGGCGAGGTCCGCCGCCTGCTCCGCGAGCCGCATCGCGGCGTCGAGCCTCCCCTGGTCGATCGCCACGGACGCGTGCCGCGAGAGGGCGCTCTGCTGGAGGTCCAGGCTCCCGCGCTCCGCCGCCGAGCGCCGAACGTCCTCGAGCAGCTCGGCCGCGCGGTCCAGCGCCCCGGCTCGCGATTCGAGGACGGCGAGCCCGAGGACCGCCTTCAGCTCGCGCGCGTCCGGCGCCGCCGCGGCGTCCCGCCGGCGCCGCAGGATCTCGGTCGCCGAGAGCAGGCTCTTGCGGGCCTCCTCCGCTCTTCCCAGCCGGTCCTCGCAGCTCGCCAGCACCTGGAGGACCTCGGCCTCCGCCGACGCGTCCCCGCCCGAGCGCGCGACCTCGAGGGCCCGGCGGAGCATCCGGATCGCCTCCCTCTCCCGCCCCTGGCGGGCGAGGGCGATCCCCGCGGCCCGCCGCGCCGCGGCGAGCGCGGCCGGCGCGCCCTCCGCGAGGCGCGCAGCGCGACCGGCGCACGCCAGCCCCCTCCGGAACCGCCCCGCCTGCACGAGGGCGAGGGCCTGCCGGGCCATCGCTTCCCCCTTCCCGGGCCCGTTCCCGGCGAGCCAGGCCGCCGCGCCGAACGCGCGCGCCGCCGCGCCGTGCAGCCCCGCGGCGCAGAGCGCCTTCCCCTGGCGCATGCGGGCGTCGCGCCGCGCGTCTCGCGACCGCCCGATCCAGCGCACCGCCTGCGAAAGCCTCTCGGCCGCCTCGGCGGGGTCGCCGTCGAGGAGCGAGCGGTCCGCGGCGCGGAGCGCCTCCTCGATCGCCCGGGCCCGCTCCCCGGCTTCGAGCCACAGCCGCGCGAGGAGCCACGGGTCCGCCTCCTCGCCCGCGGACCGCGTCAGCGCCTGCGCCGCCGATCGGTGCAGGGAGCGCCGCCGCTCCCGTTCCAGGCCGGAGAGGAGGCGCTCGACGAGCGCCGTCGAATCGGCCCGCCATCGCCCCGAGCGCCGGAATGCCAGCCCCGCGCCGGCCGCTTCCTCCGCCGCCGCCAGCGCGTCGGCGGGCGGGAGGCCGGCGAGCTCCGCCACGTCCGGATCCCGGGCATCGCGGCGCAGCACGGCGAGCGCTTCGAGCCAGGCCCGCGCCGCGGGCGACAGCATGTCGAGGCGGCTCGCAGCCCCCGCGCCGGGGGCCCGCCCCGACTCGGCCCGGGGGCCCCGCTCCCAGACGCCCTCGATCAGGAGCGCCTCGGCGACCGCCGGAAGCCCCTCGGACGCCTCGTGCAGCCGCCGCACGCGCTCCTCGGAGACCTCCCCGCCGGTCGCGCGGACGGCCATGGCGCGGATCCCCTCCACGTCGAGGCGCCCGAGATCCACGCGCCGCAGCGTCGGGACCGTTCCCGTGTCCTCGAACAGCTTCCGGAGCGCGGAGCTCCGGATCGGCCCGGCCCGGAGCGACGCGACGACCTGCAGCGGCGGCCGCTCCGCCTCCCTGGCCACCCGGTCGAGCGCCTCCGCGACCGGCCCCCCGGCCGAGTCGGCCTCGTCGATCAGGACGAGCGTGGGCCGGGAGCTCGCGGAGGCGCGCAGCTCGCCCAGCGCGACGGGCAGGCGATCGCCCGCGCACTCGACCCGCCACCCGCGGAGAACGGCCTCCGCCTCGAGCCAGCGCAGGACGCGGGTCTTGCCGGAGCCCGGCCCTCCCGTCAGCCAGACGACGCGCGGGCCGGCGCCGGGGTCGAGCGCCCCCCACAGCTCCTCGATCGCCCCGCGCCGCTCGGCGGGCGGCCCCGACAGGAGGCGCGCCGCCCGGCTCGCCGGGGTCTCCGCGGGAAAGCGAGTCGCGCAGGAATCGTTGAGCCGCGCGAGCGCCTCTCGCGCGCTCGCCGGCCTCTCCGCAGCGTCCGGCGCGAGCATCTCCTCGAGCCACGGCGCGATCCCCCGCGGGAAGCCTGGGGGGAGCGGCGGCCTCGCGCGGCGCCCCTCCGACACGTCGCGGACGAAGCGGGAGAGATCCCTCTCGGCGGGAACCGACGGGGGACGGCCGTGGATCGCCTCGTGCAGGACGGCGCCGAGCGCGTAGAGATCGGAGCGCGCGGAGGGGACCTCGTTGCGGAACAGCTCCGGCGCCATGTACGGCAGCGTTCCCCTCGCGTGCCGCGCCTCCAGCGGCTCCGAGTCGGCGGGGTGGACGAGACCGAAGTCCACGAGGACGAGCCGGCAGCCGAGCTTCGGGCGATCCCGCACGAGGAGGTTGCCGGGCTTGAGGTCCCGGTGGATCAGCCCGAAGTCGTGGAGGAACGCGAGCGCGCGGAGCGCCTCCGCCGCGAGCGGGAGAAGAGCTTCCGGCCCCTCGTGCCCGACCGCGTCCACGACGCTCCGTCCCTGGATGAACTCCAGCGTGAATCGCGGGAGCCCCGACTCGGGCGACGTGTCGAACTCGTGGACCTCGACGAGGCTGGGGTGCTTGAGGCAGGCGAGCGTCGCGAACTCCCGCCGCAGCTCCTCCTCGTGCCGGAGGTCCTCCGCGCCCTTCCCGTGCAGCTCCTTGAGGGCGAGCCTCGAGCCGGGGCGCAGGAGGTCCTCGACGAGCCAGACACGCCCCCCGCTCCCCTCGCCGAGAATCCGCCGGTGAAGGTACCGGTCGCGAGAGCGGTCTTCGCTCCCCATGGCCGGATCGTAAACCAGGACGAGCCGCAGCGTAAAGAGCCGATCCGCCCGTGTCTCACTTCCGATACGAATCGGCAAGAATGGGGCGTTTCGAGCGCAACCTTCGAACATTGAGATACTTGACGGACCCTCGTCGACGCTTCATGTCTCGCTTCCGAGACAAAGAGGCGGAGCGACCCGGAGGATGGGTCTGGGCGCAAGCTCAAGGAAACGAACCGGTTGGATCCCTCGTCAGGCTGCGCGCGGGGAAGGCCCGGCGCTTGCGATCTCCGGGGGCGGCCCAACTCGAAGCCCCAGGGCACGGGTCGAGAGACAGGCTGATCGGAGGTGGGGGATGATCGAAAAGAACGCGCAAGGAGGGCTGGGGGTCGGCCGGATCGCGATCCTGGCCGCCGTGATCGCCTGCGCCCTGGCGCCCGGGCTCCTGCACGCCGCCTCGGGCTGCGTGCGGGTGCGGACGGACGCGCCGGTCTTTCTTCCCGATGGCGGTCTCTACCCCGCGGGCACGCTGACGCTCTGCGACTCCCTCGCGCTGTCGCCCGTGACCTCGCTCCACAAGACCTACGTCAACGGACGGCCGATCGGCCTGCTCGCCAGCCGGCGCAGGCCGAGCGAGGTCTCGAGGGACTCCGCCCCGCTCGTCGTGTTTCACAGGGACTTCTTCGGCCGGCTCGAGCTGGTCGGCTACGTGCTGCCCGCGGCGAGCCTGTCGGACCGCAGCACGACGTTCGTGCTCGCGGAGGGCAAGGAAATCGACGCCGTGGAGGCGGGATCCGTCGCGGGGCCGCTCGTGGTCCTCGCCGCGACCCGCCCCTGATTCGCTCCCCCCGGGGGGCGTGGCCGGACCGGGCTCCCGCCGACCGGAGGTGGCACCCCGGCGCGATGCCGGGGCCCGAGAAGGTCGCGACTCGGGACGCGCCACCGAAACGGAGCCCCGTCCCGCCGCGCCCCCCGCTGCTTTCCTCGGCGCGCGCCTCGCGCCTCAGGGAAGGAACTTCCGGCCCTTCGCCGCCCTCTCCAGCTCGTCGCGATGCTCGGGCGCCGCGATCGAGATGAGCGCCTCGGTCCTCTGCCGCAGGTTCTTCCCGAAGATGTGCGCGACGCCGTGCTCCGTGATGACGAAGTGGACGTCCGCCCGCGACGTGACGACGCCGGCGCCCGGCCTCAGCTCGGGAACGATCCGCGAGACCCCCTTCGCCGTCGACGGGAGCGCGATGATCGGCTTCCCCCCCTTCGAGCGCGCGGCGCCGCGGATGAAGTCCACCTGTCCCCCGAACCCGGAGTAGATCCGCCTGCCGATCGAGTCCGAGCAGACCTGGCCCGTGAGGTCCACCTCGATCGCCGAGTTGATGGCGATGAAGTTGTCCTGCTGGCCGATGACGAACGGATCGTTGACGTGCTCGACGGGGTGCGCCTCGATCAGGGGGTTGTTGTCGAGGAAGTCGTAGAGGCTCTTCGAGCCGAGCGCGAAGGTGATCACCGCCTTGCCGGGATGGATCGTCTTCGCGGCTCCGGTGACGATGCCGCGCTCGATGGCGCGCATCGCCCCGTCCGAGAGCATCTCCGTGTGGATGCCGAGATCCCGCAGGCCGTCGAGCATCTCGTACACGGTGTCGGGGATCCCTCCGATCCCCATCTGGAGCGTCGCCTCGTCCGTGATCAGCGCCCGGATGTGCGCGCCGATGCGGCGCTCGACCTCCGTCGGCGGCTTCGGGTCGAGCTGCGGGAGCGGCTCGTGCGCCTCGACGATCCGGTCCACACGGTTCACGTGGATGAAGGAGTCCCCGAGGACCCGCGGCATGTTCTCGTTGACCTGCGCGATGACCCGCCGGGCCCCGCGGCACGCCGCGCGGGCCGCCATGACCTCGACGCCGAAGCTCATGAACCCGTGCTCGTCCGGCGTCGAGACCTGGACCATGGCGACGTCGATCGGGATGATCCTCTCGTGGAACAGCCTCGGGATCTGGTGCAGGAACACCGGCACGTAGTCGGCCCGGCCCTCGTTCACCGCGTCGCGGTCGGCGGGACCGACGAAGAGCGAGTTGTGCCGGAAGTGCCCCTCCATCTCGGGACGGCTCAGGGGGTCCTCCCCGAGCAGGAGCACGTGCACGAGCTGCACGTTCTCAAGCTCGAGGTACCGGTCCGCCAGGGCGTGCACCAGGGCGCGGGGGATCGCGGCGTTCCCGCCGTAGTAGACCCGGTTGCGGCTCTCGACGAGCCGGACGGCCTCCTCGGCGGTCGAGAGCTTCTTCTTGTAGTCGTCGAGCCACTGCATGGCGGTTCTCCCTGCTCTCAGCCTTGGAGGATGTCCTCGAGTCGGGCGGGAGCGATCCCCAGGGCGTGCGCGGCCACGTCGTGCAACACACGGCCGCGGTACAGGCAGACGCCGCGCGCGAGCCCCGGATCGGCGCGGAGCGTCTCGTCGAGCCCGTGCGCCGCGATCTTCTCGAGGAAGGGGAGCGAGGCGAGCGTCTGCGCGCGGGAGGCGGTCCGGGGCACGTCGGCGGTCATGTTGGGAACGCAGAAGTGCGTGACGCCGTGGACCTTGTACGTGGGATTGTCCAGCGTCGTGGGCCGGCTCGTCTCGACGCAGCCGCCCTCGTCGATCGCGAGGTCGAGGATCACGGAGCCCGGCTTCATCTGCTCGACCAGATCCTCGGCAACGAGGAAGGGAGCCCCGCCGCCGGGCGCGCTCGCCGCCGCGATGACCGCATCCGCGATCGGGATGAAGCGCCGGAGGCCCTTGAGGCTGGCGATCGCCGTCACGGCGTGGCCGCAGCCGTGCTCCATGGCCCGCCGGAGCCGGGCCATATCGGCGTCGAGCACGACGACGTGCGCCTTCAGGGCGAGCGCGGCGCGCGCGGCCGACCAGCCGACCGCCCCCGCCCCCAGGATCACGACCGTGGCGGGGGCGATCCCGGGAACGTTCCCGAGGATGATCCCCCGCCCTCCCGCCTCGAACTGCAGCAGGCGCGCCACCCACTGGATGGCCATCTGCCCCGCGATCTCCGACATCGCGCGCCGCACGGGGTGGGCCCCCTGGGCGTCCTCGACCTGCTCCCAGCCGAGGAGCGTCACCTTGCGCTCGATCAGCGCCCGGATCGCCTCGCGCGGCATCACCGACACGTGCATGAAGCCCGCGACGGCGGCGCCCTGCCGGAACATCCGGGCCTCCTCCTCGGTGACCGTCCCGACCTTGCACACGAGGTCCGAGCGCCCGTAGATCTCCTCGCGGTCGTGGACGATCTTCGCCCCCGCCTCGACGTAGTTCTGCTCGGTGAAGTGGCCCTCGCGCCCCGCGTCGTGCTGCACGAAGACCTCGGCGCCGAGGCCCCGGAGCCGCGACACGCCGAGGGGCGTCAGCCCGACGCGGTGCTCGTGGCGGTGCGTTTCGTACGGGATGCCGATGCGCATGGTCTCGCTCCCCGCGCCCGCGCCGGGGGAGGATCCCTGCGGCGCGCGGCGAATTCGCGCCGGAGCCGGATCACGACCCGCCCGCGCGCGGCGAACCCATGTCCGGCGCGTGGCGCTCGGTCAGAACTTCCAGCCGGCTACGATCTTGGCGTCGTGGATGTCGCCGAAGCCCAGCTGGAGCTCGAACAGCATGCGGGTGGCGGAGCCGAGGGGGAACTCGAACCCTCCGACCGCATCGAAGCCGAACTCCGTGTTCCCGTCCGACCGGTCGTCGAAGGCGTCCTCGTCGTGATCGAAGTAGACGATCGCGAGCTGGCCCCCGGCGTACGGCTGGAACCGGCCCTGCCGGCCGAAGTAGTACGCGAAGAGCACGTTCCCGGACAGGGACTTCCAGTCGTCGCCGAACCCGATCTCGAAGTTCGGCTGCCACCGGATGTGGGGCGCGATCTCGCCCATGTCGAAGTGGACGCCCGCCACGATCTGGTCCGGATCGTCGGTCGCCCCGACGCGGGGACCCCAGCTCTCGAGCCCGACGTCCCCCGCGGCCGCCGCGGAGAAGGCCGCGCAAGCGAGCACCGTCATCGCGATCCGGAAGCATGCGTTTCTCGTCATTCTCGATCCTCCTGTGCGTGGTCGCCGAAAGGGTACCACGGCGATCCGGGTTGTCGAGCGCGGGCGCGGATCCTGTGGAAACGGCTTCCCCGATGCCTTACTCTGGTCCCGGGAAGGGGGAACATGAGCCTCGCGGGGAAGCAGGGAAGGAGAATCCGGATCCTCGTCGGCAAGCCGGGCCTCGACGGGCACGACCGCGGCGCGAAGTACGTCGCGAGGGTGCTCCGCGACGCCGGCTTCGAGGTGATCTACTCGGGCATCCGCCGCACGCCGGAGCAGATCGTCGAGTCGGCGATCCAGGAGGACGTCGCCGCGATCGGCCTGTCGCTCCTCTCGGGCGCGCACAACGTCCTGTTCGCCCGCGTCATCGAGCTCCTGCGGGAGAAGGGGGCCTCGGACATCCTCGTCTTCGGCGGCGGCACGATCCCCCCCGAGGACGTCCCCGGCCTCGAGGCGATGGGGGTCGCCGCCGTGTTCGGCCCCGGAACGCCCGCGAAGACGATCCTCTCGACGCTCGATCGTCTCCTTGCCGCGCGCGCGTGAGGCGGGACGGAGGCTCCATGTCGGATCCCTACGCGAAGATCGAGGAGGCTCGGAAGGCGTACGAGGCCGCCGCGCGCAAGGCCTGCGAGCGGCTCCCGGAGAGGAGCCCGCGCTTCGCGACCGCCTCGGGGCGCGAGGTCGAGCGCCTCTGCGTCCCGGAGGCCGGATCGCTCGAGTCGTACTGCGAGCGGATCGGCTTCCCCGGCTCCTACCCCTACACCCGGGGCGTGCAGCCGACGATGTACCGCGGGCGCCTCTGGACGATGCGCCAGTACGCCGGCTTCGCGACCGCCGAGGAGTCGAACCTCCGGTACAAGTACCTCCTGGGGCAGGGCACGACGGGGCTCTCGGTGGCGTTCGACCTCCCGACCCAGATCGGGTACGACTCGGACGCGCCGGAGTCCCTCGGCGAGGTCGGAAAGGTCGGCGTGGCGGTGGACACGCTCGCCGACATGGAGACGCTCTTCGACGGGATCCCCCTCGACCGGGTGAGCACGTCGATGACGATCAACTCGACCGCGGCCGTCCTCCTCGCGATGTACGTCGCAGTGGCGGAGAAGCAGGGGGTCCCCTCCGAGAAGCTCGAGGGGACGATCCAGAACGACGTGCTGAAGGAGTACGTGGCGCGCGGGACCTACATCTTCCCGCCGAAGCCGTCCCTGAGGCTCGTCTCCGACCTCTTCGCCTTCTGCACGCGGAGCGTGCCGAAGTGGAACTCGATCTCGATCAGCGGCTACCACATCCGCGAGGCCGGCGCGACCGCCGCGCAGGAGATCGGCTTCACGCTCGCCGACGCGATCTGCTACGTCGAGACCGCGATCGCGGCCGGGCTCGCGGTGGACGACTTCGCCCCCCGCCTCGCCTTCTTCTTCGCGGCCCACACCGACCTGTTCGAGGAGGTGGCGAAGTTCCGCGCGGCGCGGCGGCTCTGGGCGCGCATCATGAAGGAGCGGTTCGGCGCGAAGGACCCGAAGAGCCGGATGCTCCGGTTCCACACGCAGACCGGCGGCGTGACGCTGACCGCCCAGCAGCCGGACAACAACGTCGTGCGCGTCGCGATCCAGGCCCTCGCCGCGGTGCTCGGCGGCACGCAGTCGCTCCACACGAACTCCCGCGACGAGGCCCTCTCCCTCCCCACGGAGGAGTCGGTGACCATCGCCCTCAGGACGCAGCAGATCCTCGCCCACGAGTCCGGCGTCGCGGACACGATCGACCCGCTGGGCGGCAGCTACTTCGTCGAGAGCCTGACCGACCGCCTCGAGGAGGAGGCGCTCTCGTACATCCGCCGGGTGGACGAGATGGGCGGCGTCGTCGCGGCGATCGAGCGCGGCTTCATCCAGAGGGAGATCGAGGACGCCGCCTACCGGTACGGGCAGTCGGTCGAGAGCGGCGAGCGGATCGTCGTCGGCGTCAACCGGTTCCGCGCCGAGCGGGAGCCCGAGACGCCGCTCCTCCGCGTGGACGAGTCGGTCGCGAGAAGCCAGGTCGAGAAGCTCCGCAGCGTGCGGGCCTCCCGCGACGGCGCGCGGGTCCGGGAGGCGCTCGCCGCGCTCGAGGCGGCCGCGCGCGGAACGGAGAACCTCGTGCCGCGGATCCTCGACGCCGTCCGGGCCTACGCCTCGATCGGCGAGATCTGCGGGGTGCTGCGCCGGGTGTTCGGCGAGCACGTGGAGATCCGTCCCTAGACCGGGCGGACCGCCGCCCCGGAGGGAGCGCCATGATCGAGGCCCGCGCCCTGGACCACGTCGGCATCGCCGTCCGCTCGATCGAGTCCCGGCGGGGCTTCTACGAGCGGACGCTCGGCGCCCGCTTCGCCGGGATCGAGACCGTGCCCGAGCAGAAGGTCCGGGTCGCCGCCTTCCTCGTGGGCGCCCCGGGCCGCGAGGTCCGGATCGAGCTCCTGGAGCCGACGTCGGAGGACTCCCCCGTCGCCCGCTTCCTCGAGAAGCGGGGGGAGGGGCTCCACCACCTCGCGTTCTCGACGGACCGCCTCTCCGAGCGCCTCGAGGCGCTGGCGGCGGCCTCGGTCCCGCTCGTGGACCGGAAGGCGCGCGGCGGCGCGCACGGCACGAGGATCGCGTTCCTCCACCCCGCCGCGAGCGGGGGCGTCCTCGTGGAGCTGTGCGAGCCGGGAGACTGAGCCCGGCCCCGGTCAGCCTTCCTCCCCGCCTCCCGACCGCTCGCGCTTGCGCAGCGCGCGCTTCCGCTTCGCCTCGAGCCGCCGCTCCCTCTCGGGGGCGGGGACCGCCGTCGGCCTCCTCGGGATCTCGGGCCGCAGCGCCTCCCGCAGCAGCTCGATGAGCCTGCCGAGGGCCGCGACGCGGTTCGCGTGCTGGCTCCGGTGCCGCCGCGACACGACCCGGACGGTCCCGTCCGAGGCGACCCGCGCGCCGAGGCGCTTCCGGATCCGCGCCTTCTGCTCGGGCGTGAGCGAGGGGGAGCCCTCGAGGTCGAAGCGGAGCGCCACCCGCGTCGCGACCTTGTTGACGTGCTGCCCGCCGGGGCCGCCGCTCCGCGAGGCGGAGAACCGGATCTCGTCGTCGCCGATCGCGACGCCCGGCGCGATCTCGATCACGGGCGCCTCCCCGGCGAGACGAACGCGAGGAGGACGGCGGCGACGCCCGCGAGCGCGGCGCCGATCCCGAACGCGACGCGCGGCCCGGCCGCGCTCCAGATCGCTCCGAAGACGAGGCTCGCCGGCAGCGCCGCGAGGCCCACGGCCCCGTGGTAGAGGCCGTACGCGGTCCCGAGCCGCTCGCTCGCGACGAAGTCGGCGACCATCGCCTTCTCCGCCCCCTCGGTCATCCCGTAGTAGAACCCGTACGCGACGAAGAGGGCGCAGAACCCCTCGATCGTCGAGACGCGCGCCATCCCGAGATAGACGAGGGCGTAGAACGCCCAGCCGGTCAGGATCACGCCGCGGCGGCCGAAGCGGTCCGAGAGCCACCCGCCCGGGAGGCTGAACGCCATCTTCGAGAGATGCAGCGCGAGCCAGAGCGCCATCGCGCCGCCGATGCCGATCCCGAAGCGGGTCTGGCCGTAGAGCAGGAGGAACAGGTCGGAGCTGTTCCCGAGCGCGAAGATCGTCACGGAGGCGACGTACGCGCGGAACCTCCCCGGCAGGCGCCCGCCGTCGCGCGCCGCGCGCCTCCCCGCCTCCGGCGGCGCGGTCTCGCGCACGAAAGCCAGGAGCGCCGCCATCACGAGCAGCCCCGGCGCGAGCGAGATCGCGAAGACGCGCCGCAGGGCCGCCATCGCCTCCGGCGCCGCCGCCCCGGCGGGCGCCCCCCAGATCGCGCCGCCGAGCCAGGCCCACAGCAGCCCCGCCGCCGCGAGCGGGCCGAGCACGGCCCCCGCGTGGTCCATGGCGCGGTGGAAGCTGAAGGCGAGGCCGCGGTTCCCGGCGTCCACCGAGTCCGCCAGGAGCGCGTCGCGCGGCGAGGTCCGGATCCCCTTGCCGACGCGGTCCGCGAACCGCAGGAGGACGACGTGCCAGGCCGCACCGGCCAGCGCCGTCAGCGGGCGGCAGACGGTCGAGAGGCCGTAGCCGACGACGACCAGGACCTTGCGGCGGCGCAGGGCGTCGCTCAGGCGCCCCGACGCCAGCTTCAAGAGGCTCGCCGTCGTCTCTGCGATCCCCTCCATGAGCCCGACCCACAGCGCCGCGCCCCCCGCCGGGGCGAGTCCGAGCACGAAGGTCGGGAGGAGCGGATAGACCATCTCGCTCGAGAGGTCGGTGAGGAGGCTGACGATCCCGACGGCGAGCACGTTGCCCCGGAGGGCGCAGCGCCAGGTCGGGCGGGACGGCGTGGCCTCGGGGCTCATCGGCTACGATCGTACAACCGGACGGCCGGGGCGCTAGCGGAACTGGATGATGCCCCGCTCGTGGAGACGCTTCAGCCCGCGCAGGACGTCGAGCTCGCGCAACGGGGCGACCCACAGGATCGACCGCACGTCGTTCTTCCCGTCGATGACCGTGAGGAGGTAGGACTCGAGCGGCGAGAGCCCCTGGCGGAGGGCGTGCTCCGGGGGCACGGCGATCACCGGGATCTTCGCGGGGCCGACGATGCGCATGGCCGCCTCGCGGAAGGCCGTCTCGGCCTTCCCGATCAGCGCGCGCAGCGACGCCTCGCCGGGGTGATCGCGATGGGCCGCCGACAGGATCTCGAGCGCGGACTCGGGATCGCCCCCCGCGAGCTTCTCGAGCGCGTCGGCGATCCTGGCGCCGATCCCGGGCGCCGCGGCCCCGGGACCGCCGCCGGCCGGCGGGGGCGCCGCGGGACCGGGAGCGGGAGGATGCTCCGCCCCCCGCGCGCCGGGCGCCTGCGGGATCTCGATCAGCCCGTGCCGCTTCAGCTGGTACAGGAACTGGAGGGCCACGTACTCGGTCGCGTGCGCGTGGAGGAGGATCTCCTCGAGCGACCGCGTCCCGTCGATCGATTCGAAGATCTCGCGCGCGGCGCGAACCTGGGAGACCTCCGGCGGCAGCGGCTGTCCGGTGCGGCGGAGGACGAGCGTCCGGTCGGGGAAGGCCTCCCGGAGCCTCCGCATCTCGTCGTACCGCTTGAGGCCGTGGAGGAGCACGTCTTCGACGAGGAGATCCACCTCGATCCCGTACGGGTCCGGCGGCGTCTCGTCGTCGAAGCGGAACGACGCGTCCGGCCAGTCGAACAGGCCGAAGACCGTCTCCTCGGCCTTCGCCGCGATCTGCGCCTTGAGCTCGGCGGGGGTCAGCACCCCCTTCCCGACGAGGATCTTGCCCAGGCTCTCCCCGGTCGCGTGCTGGGCCGCCAGCCCATCCCGGAGCTGCTCCGTCGTGATCTTCCCGCGGGAGAGGAGGAACTGTCCGAGGAGCGTCGCGGGGTCGTCGGACGAGCAGGACGTCAGGCGCCCCTTTCGAAAATGGATCCGCTTCCGGACGCCGTTCCGCTCGAGCTCGAGCGTCCCGGTCTTGCTCGATCTTCCCGCCCACTGGAGGAGATCCGTGAGCGACATGCTGGCCAGGTTTCCGGAAACGGGCATGGGGCCCTCTCGAGAGAATAAAAGGTAGTTCCGCGCCCGCGATCGTCAACTCCCGCGCCGCTCCGCCGCGGCCGGCGCGTCGTGCCACAATGGGGCGTGTTCTCCCGTCGCGTTCCTTCCGACCTCCGTCCGAACGCCCTCGCCGAGCGCAGGCGCCGGGCCCCGGCTCCTTTCGACCTGACCGTCTCGAACCCGACGGCGTGCGGGATCCCGTACCCCGAGGACCTCCTCGCGCCCCTCTCCCGCCCCTCCGGGCTTCTCTACCGGCCCGATCCCAGCGGGATCGAGGCCGCGAGAGGCGCCGTCGCCGCCGACTACCGCCGGCGCGCGGCGGAGGTGGACCCGCGCCGCATCGTCCTGACCGCCTCTTCGAGCGAAGCATACTCCTTCCTCTTCAAGCTCCTGTGCGACCCGGGGGACGCGGTCCTCGTCCCCGTCCCCTCGTACCCGCTGTTCGAGCACCTCGCCGCCCTCGACGGCGTGCGCGCCGTCCCGTATCTCCTCGACCCCGCCGACGGCTTCCGGCCCGCTCTCGACGGCCCCCTGCCCGGCCGGGTCCGCGCCGTGATCGCCGTGCACCCGAACAACCCGACCGGGTCGTTCCTCGACGCGCGGGGAGCGGAGGACCTGCGGGAAGCCTGCCGGGGCGCGGGAGCGGCGCTGATCGTGGACGAGGTGTTCCTCGACTACCCGCTCTCCCGCCCCGATCCCCCCCCGACCCTCGCGGCGGAGACGGACGTCTTGACCTTCGCTCTCGGCGGCCTCTCGAAGTCGGTCGGCCTCCCCCAGCTCAAGCTGTCGTGGATCGTCGCCTCGGGCCCCGCGCCCGTCGTCGAGGAGGCGCTCTCCCGCCTCGAGTTCCTCGCGGACAACTACCTCTCCGTCGCGACCCCCGTCCAGCTCGCCCTGCCGCTCCTCCTCTCCGCGGGGGCGGCGGTGCGCCGCGCGATCCGCGAGCGATGCCTCGCGAACCTCGGCGTCCTCTCGCGCGCCGTCTCGGCCGTCCCCGCCCTCGCGGCCCCGCCGCCCGAGGGCGGATGGAGCGCCCTCGTCCGATTCCCCGCCGTCGTCGCGGAGGAGCGCCTCGCGCTCGATCTCCTGGAGCGGGACGGCGTCGCCGTGCATCCCGGGTACTTCTTCGACTTCCCCTCGGAGGGGTGGCTCGTCGTCAGCCTCCTCCCCGACCCGGAGACGTTCGCCGCAGGGGCGAGCCGCCTCGTCGCGAGGATCGCCTCGCACCTCGACGGCGCGGGACCGGGCGGCCCTCGTTCCGTCCGGCCCCGCGGCGATTGACAGCGCTCCCGCGGCTGTGGTGTCCTATCGCCGCCGGCGGGCCCCCCGGGGGTCCCGCGGCCTTCGCATCGGGGTCGGGGCGTCTCTCATGAGCCTGGAACTTCTCGCGCGCCTCCAGTTCGCCCTGACCGCGGGCTTCCACTACATCTTCCCGCAGCTCTCGATCGGCCTCGGGATCGTGCTCGTCGTCCTCGAGGCCCTCCACCTGCGCACCGGGAAGCCGGCCTACCTCCAGGCGGCGAGGTTCTGGACGAAGGTCTTCGCCCTGACGTTCGCCCTGGGGGTCGCGACCGGGATCGTGCTGGAGTTCGAGTTCGGCACGAACTGGGCCGCCTACTCGCGCTTCGTCGGCGACGTCTTCGGCAGCCCCCTCGCCGCCGAGGGGATCTTCGCCTTCTTCCTCGAGTCCGGCTTCCTCGCGATCCTGCTGTTCGGCTGGAGCCGGGTCGGCCCGAAGACCCACTTCTTCTCGACCGTCATGGTCTGCCTCGGCGCGCACCTGAGCGCCGTCTGGATCGTCGTCGCCAACTCCTGGATGCAGACCCCCGCGGGATACCACCTGGTCGGCGAGGCCGGGCGCCGGCGCGCCGAGATCACCGACTTCTGGGCCCTCGTCTTCAACCCCTCGACCGTGGACCGGCTGACCCACACCCTCGTCGGCGCCTGGCAGGCCGGGGCGTTCCTCGTCCTCGCGGTCGCCGCCTGGTACGCGCTGAAGGGGAGGCACACCGGCTTCGTCCGCGCCTCGATGCGGGTCGGCCTGGCCGTTGCGGTGGCCGCCTCGCTCCTCTCCCTCGCCACGGGCGACCGGAGCGCCAAGGGGGTCGCGCGGAATCAGCCGGCGAAGCTCGCGGCCTTCGAGGGCGTGTACCCCGACGGCGAGCCGGGGGCGCTGACCCTCCTCGGCTGGGTGGACGAGGAGAACGAGCACGTCGTCGGGATCCGGCTCCCGGGGATGCTGAGCTGGATGGCCTTCGGCGACGCCTCGGCCCCCGTGACCGGGCTCCGGGCGTTCCCGCCCGGCGACCGCCCGCCGGTCCAGATCGTGTTCCAGGCGTTCCACGCGATGGTCGGGATCGGGATGGCGCTGATCGCCCTCTCGCTCCTCGCCGCCTTCCTCGACTGGCGCGGGAAGCTGCTCTCGTACCGCCCCGTGCTCTGGGCGCTCGTCTTCGCGGCAGCCGGCCCGCAGATCGCCAACCAGCTCGGCTGGATGACGGCCGAGGTCGGGCGCCAGCCCTGGATCGTCTACGGCCTGATGCGCACGAGCGAGGGGATCTCGCGCTCGGTCGGCGCGGTCGAGGTCTGGATCTCCCTCGTCGGGTTCACGCTGGTCTACCTCCTGCTCCTCCTCGTCTTCCTGTTCCTTCTCCGGAAGAAGATCGAGCACGGCCCGCTCGAGGAGGACCTCGGCGCGGGCCGCGCCGGGGCGTGACCATGGACCTCAACACGATCTGGTTCCTTCTGGTCGGCGTGCTGCTCGCGGGATACGCGATCCTCGACGGGTTCGACCTGGGCGTCGGGGCGCTGCACCTCCTGGCGCGGAAGGACGAGCACCGGCGGATCCTGCTCAACGCCATCGGCCCGGTCTGGGACGGGAACGAGGTCTGGCTCGTCACCGGCGGCGGCGCGCTCTTCGCCGCCTTCCCGGTCGTGTACGCGACGGTCTTCTCCGGCTTCTACCTGGCGATGATCCTGCTCCTCTTCGCGCTGATCTTCCGCGCCGTCTCGATCGAGTTCCGGGGGAAGCGGGAGTCGCCGCGCTGGCGGAACGCGTGGGACGCCGGCTTCTCCGTCGGGAGCGTCGCCGCCGCCCTGCTCCTGGGCGTCGCCTTCGGGAACGCGATCCGCGGCATCCCGATCGACGCCTCGGGGGAGTACTCGGGCTCGTTCTTCACGCTGCTGAGCCCCTACGCGCTCCTGATCGGCGTGACGACGGTCGCGCTGTTCACGATGCACGGCGCCCTCTACCTGGCGCTCAAGACCGAGGGGGACCTCCAGGCGACGGCGCGCCGCTGGGCCCGGAACGCGATCCTCGTCTTCGCGATCTGCTACGTCGCGGCGACCGTCGTGACGATCGTCCGCGTCCCCAGGATGTGGGACGGGATCGCGGCGCGCCCCTTCCTCTTCGCCGTGCCGGTCCTGACGCTCCTCGCCATCGCCTGCATCCCGCGCGCGGCGTTCCGAGGCAAGGACGGGAGGGCGTTCCTCGCCTCCTGCGTCGTGATCGCGGGCCTCCTGGCGACCGCGGGGATCGGGATGTACCCGAACCTCGTCGCGGCGGCGGATCCTGCGCGCGCGCTGACGATCCGCAACGCCGCCTCGTCGCCGAAGACGCTGACGATCATGCTGATCCTCGCGGGGATCGGGATGCCGCTCGTCCTCGCCTACACGATCGCCGTCTACCGGACGTTCCGCGGGAAGGTCCGGCTCGACTCGACCTCGTACTGACCGACCGGCCCCTCAGATCCTCGCCCGCACGATCGCCGCGACCTCGGCGTCCGTCAGCTCGACCGGGTTCGTGCGCATGCTCGCCCCGCGGCAGCCGGCGACGATCCGCGGCAGGTCGGCCTCGGTCACGCCGAACGCGCCGAGCCGCGGAAGGCGAAGCCTCTCGGTCCAGCCGCGAAGGAGCGCCACGAGGCCGTCCGCCCCCGACGGCCTCCCGGAGAGGATCTCCGCAGCCCTCGCGTACTTCGCGATCGCGGGGCTTCCGGGGTCCCGGGCGCGGAGCGCCGCGAGGTTCGCCGCCGTCGCCGCGGCGACGAGCGTGCCGCACACGACCCCGTGCGCGATCGGGAAGAGCGACCCGAGCGGAGGCGAGAGGCCGTGCACCGCGCCGAGCCCCGCCTGCGCGAGGGCGATCCCGGAGAGGAGCGACGCCCAGGCCATCCGCTCCCGCGCCTCGCGGGGATCCGCCGTCCCCTCGAACCACGGGAGGAGCCCGTCGCGCGCCGCCAGGAGCCCGCTCTCGACGAGCGCATCCGAGAACGGGTTCGCGCGGATCGAGACGTACGCCTCGAGGAGCTGCGTCAGCGCGTCCATCCCGTCCGCCGCGATCAGCTCGGAAGAACAGCTCTCGAGGAGATCGGGGTCCACGACCGCGTACCGCGCGACGAGCGCCTCGTGGCGGAAGCTGCGCTTGTACCCGGCGCTCCCCCGCTCGCCGAGGACGGCGTTCCGCGTCGCCTCGGTCCCCGTCCCCG
>CALMJU010000048.1 GCA_937864465.1 uncultured Acidobacteriota bacterium | reverse complement strand
GGTCCGGGGGAGATCCGCGCGCGCTACGAGGCGTTCGCCGACCTGACGCGATTCGGACCCATCGAGGGACACCCATGAGGAAAATCTCCGTCCTTCTTCTGACGATCGCGGTCTGCGGCGGTCTCCCGCTCGCCTGCCGGAGCTCGGAGCGTTCGAAGGGCGCGGAGAGCCTGGGGGGCACGGGAGCCATCGTCCTGATCACCGTGGATGGGCTCGTTCCGTCGGAGCTCTCGCTCTTCGGCGGGTCCATCCCCGTGCCCCATCTCGCCCGGCTGGCCTCCGAGGGGCGCGCATGGGGCGACGCGTGGACGGCGTGTCCGATGCCCCGTCCGGCGGCCGCGACGTACCTGACGGGCCTGGTGCCGGAGCGGCACGGGGTGATCGACGATGTCGGCCCGGGGCTGCCGGACTCCGCTCCCACGTTGGCGACGGCCCTGGCGGAGCGCGGATACGAGACCGCTGCATTTCCCGACTCGGTCCTTCTGGGGCGCAACAGCGGGCTGCTGAAGGGGTTCTCCGTCGTCGACGAGCCGGGGCCGGCGGGGATGGGGTGGGAGCGCTGGGTCATTCGCGCCCGGGATGCCGGGGAGACGGCGGCGCACTTTAGGGATTGGCTCGCGTCGCTCCGACCGGGTGCGCGATGCTTCGCCTGGCTGCATTTTTCCGGCCCGCTCCTCGCCAGGATGGATCCGAATAAGCCGCCGGTGGAGAACGCGATCGGGGAGTTCGACCGAAGCGTGGGCGCGATCGTCCAGGCTCTCGATGCCCGCGGTCAAGCGTCCGGAATCGCGGTCGTGGTGGCGGGAACGGTCGGGGACCCGGGGGGTGGCGGCGAGGAACTGCCGGGGCTCGGCTTCTCTCTCGGAGACCGGGCGGTCGAGGTGCCGGTCGTCGCGCGCCTTCCCGGTGGCTCCGGGGAGCTCGCCTGGACCGAGGGAGCCGTCGCATGGGCTCCGGACGTCTTCGCGACGCTGGCGCGCCAGGGCGGGATCTCGCTGCCGGGCGCAGAGGGCTCGGACCTGGGGGCGTCCGGTCCGGGAGAGCGGATCGTGTTCAGTCGGAGCTGGGCGCCGCTCGCCCAGATGGGCTGGCCGGCCCTCCGCGGCGCGCGGCTAGGCGAGGCTTGCCGCATCGAGGGGTTCGAGGGTCGAAGCGGGATGACGGGGAAGGGGAGAGGGGCAGTCCCCGCCGACGTCGATGCGCGCCTGGCCGCGGCGCTGTCAGGGCTGGCCGACCCACCCGCGCCGAGATTGGACGAGGAGGCGATCGGAAGGATCCTGCGGGAGATGGGGGTCGAGCCGCAGCCCGCCCCCGCTTCCGGGCGGAGCGTCGAGGCCGCGAACCGCCGAGCGGCGGCGGAGGCGCTGTGGCGGTCGCGCGGGTCGCTGCAGAAGGGGCTCGCTCGCGAGGCGCTCATCGCGCTGGGCGAAGTTTTCCGGGGCGATCCGCAGGCCCGGGTCGCTCTGTCCGACGGGGGGTTGTTCCTCCTCCTGGGAGGGGAGAGCGTGGCGAAGGGACGGGAGCTGCTGCGGGAGGGGGCGGCGCGCTACCCGAGGAGCCTCGACAGCCTCCACTGGCTGGCCCACGGGGAGTGGCAGGTGCGACAGGGGCCGGCGGCGCGCCTGGTGGAGATCCTCGTGGAGGCGCACCCGCGCGATCCCGACCTCCTGTACGACGTGGCCTGCGCGCGGAGCCTCGCGAACGACCTGCCCGGGGCCGAGGGGTGGCTGCGGAGGGCATTTGCCGCGGGGTACAGCAACTGGGAGCACGTTACCGTGGACCCCGATCTCCGCGCGCTGCGCGAGAGCCCGCGTTTCGCCCCGCTGATGCGGGAGCTGAGCCGATGAGCGTGCCCCGTAGATCGTGGACGTGGATTCTCCTTTTCCTCGGTGCCGCGACCGGCTGCGGCCGCGAGGTGCCCCGCGCGGAGAGGATCCTGCTGGTGACGCTCGACACGACGCGAGCCGACCGCCTGGGGTGCTACGGATATCAGGGTGGGACGTCTCCCGTCCTGGACCGGCTGGCTCGTGAGGAGGGCGTCCTGTTCGAGCAGGCGGTGGCACCGACGCCGACGACCCTCCCTTCGCATTCGACGATCTTCACGGGGCTCTATCCTCAGGACCACGGCGTCCGCTACAACACTTACTACCAGCTTGCCGCGTCGGTGGAGACCTTGGCCGAGCGCCTGAAGGAAGGCGGTTACGCGACCGCGGCGTTCCCCGCTTCGCACGTCGTCGGAAAACGCTCGGGCCTCGATCAGGGCTTCGATACGTGGGAGGAGCCCCCGTCGCCGTCCGCGGGGGGGGAGGGACGAAACGCGGCCTCGCATCCGCTCGGGAGCATGCGCCGGGCAGGCGAGAACGTGGATCTTGTTCTGCGCTGGCTCGACTCCGCCCCCCGGGGGCCCTGGTTCGTCTGGCTGCACCTCTACGACCCGCACTGGCCCTATGTGCCGCCGTTCCCGTTCTCGAGCAGCTTCCGGGACAGGCCGTACGAGGGGGAGATCGCCTACGCGGACGCGCAGCTCGGGCGGCTGCTCGACCGGCTGCGCGCGGAATCCCGGTGGGATCGGACGCTGGTCGTGGTGGCGGGCGATCACGGGGAGGGTCTGTTCGAGCACGGCGAGCGGTACCATGCGATGCTGGTTTACGAGGCGACACAGCGGGTGCCCCTGATCGTTCGCGCCCCTGGGACGGGACCGTCGCGCGTGAAGGAGCCTGTGTCGCTCGCCGACATTGCGCCGACGATCCTCGATCTGGCGGGGCTTCCCCCGCTGGGAGGCCCGATCCGCGGGATCAGCCTGACGCCTGCACTGCGGGGGGCGAGCCTGCCCCGGCGGGATCTCTACTTCGAGTCGCTGGTCGGCGCGATCGTCTTCGGCTGGGCGGAGCTGAAGGGGGTTCGGGTCGGCGACCTCAAGCTGATCGACTCCGCGAGCCCCGAGCTGTTCGACCTGGCGGAGGATCCCGCGGAGGTTTCGAACACGGCAGCGGTGGAGCCGGCTCGCGTCGAGGATCTCCGCAGGGCTCTGGCCGGCGTGCTGCAACCACTGTCGGGGGGGGGCAGCGTTGGCGATGAGGCGCAGATCCCCGTGGATCCGCAGACCGAGGCGATGCTCGCCAGTCTCGGGTACGTGAGCGCGTCCACGGCTCCGAAGAGCGCCGTCGAGGACGCGCCCCATCCCCGGGATCTCGTGTTCCTGTATCCCGAGGTGATCGAGGCGCAGGGAGCGGTGGCGCGCGGGCAGTGGTCCCGCGTGGACGAGATCTCGAGATACGTGCTCGCGAAGGACCCGAGAAACCGGTGGGCCCTCGCCGGCGCGGCACACGCGAGGATCGTGCTGGGGCAACCGCAGGAGGCTCTCGCCCCCGCTAGAAAGCTGCTGGAGATCGCTCCCGAGGCCGAGCAGGCCATCGCGCTGCTGGCTCACGCGGAAAGCGCCAGCGGCCGCCCGAAGGAGGCGCTCGCGCTGCTGGAACGAGGCTCGGAGAAGCTTCCCAATTCCGAGCTCCTGGCCTATCTCCGGCTCGTGGCCGCGTTCGAGAGCGCGGAGCCCGACGTCTGCGAGACGAAGGCGCCCGCGGCGCTGTCGCGCTTCCCCGAATCGCGCTCGATCCTGGTGGTCCGGGCGCGCTGCGAGGCGCGCGCCGGGAGGG
The DNA here is from genome assembly GCA_937864465.1 of uncultured Acidobacteriota bacterium. Lineage (GTDB taxonomy): Bacteria > Acidobacteriota > Polarisedimenticolia > Polarisedimenticolales > JAIQFR01 > CALMJU01. The sequence goes on along the minus strand of CALMJU010000048.1, from coordinate 306 downwards.
CGGAGGCTGCCCTCGCGTCGATCGAAGAGGCAGTCCGAAAGGGGTTCGATCAGGTGGCCGGATTGCGGCGCGAGCGTGACTTCGCCGAGGTCGTTCGGCTCGCGGGCTTCGCTCGCCTCGAGACGGACGCGCAACGGTCGGCGTCCGCTGCGTCCTCTGGGGGCCCCGGGAGCAACGGAGCCCCGCCCTCCCGCGTTCCTTGACGCTTCGGAGGGGGATTCCTATACTCGGGCGGACGAGGCTCGCCCCGAGGATCCGGGATGGCGGGCGCACGGGAGGCGGGGCATGGCGCAGGTGCTCGAAGGA
>CALMJU010000047.1 GCA_937864465.1 uncultured Acidobacteriota bacterium | reverse complement strand
CAACCGGATCCGCGCTCCCACCCCCACCAATCCCACAATCTCGCGGCCACCGTGGCGTTGTCGGCGATCCAGCCGGAACCTATATTCGCCTCATGACCGCTTCGGAAGAGGTGTCCCCGGCGGGATCGGGGGCGAAACAGGGTGGACCGCCCCCGAAGGCGGCGTTCGTGCGCCGGGGGAGGATCCTGTTCTCCCTGCTCGCGGTTTTCTGCCTGATCGGCCTCGCGCCGCTGGCGACGGTGGCCTGGAAGCTCATCGACATCAACCGCGAGGCGCTCAAGACGTCGCACCAGGAGTACCAGCTTCTGATGGCTTCGGGCGTGGCTCGCGAGGTCGATCTCCAGACGGAGGCGATCGGGAGCCGGATCTCGGCCTCGGCGCGGGCGCTCGGGGGGCTCCTCGGAAGGGGCGACAGGGCGGACGACGCGACGATCCGGCGGGTGCTGGAGGAGGTGACGGACGACCGGCTGCTGTACCTGCGCTTCACGGACCTCCGCGGCCGCGTCGTGGACACGGAGTCGACCGCCACGGTGCCGCCCGACCTGGTCCCGCTGTTCGTCGCCGGGCTCCGCGAGGCGGTGGAGAAGACGGCGACGGCGCACGGCGACGCGCCGCCCGCGGTCTCGGTCTCGGCGCCGATCCTCCTCGCGGGGAGCCCGCCGAGAGCCGCAGCGATCTTCTCGACCCCGGTCGTCGCCCTGGGGTCGTTCCGCGGTGTGCTCTGCGGGCTCGTGGACCTGCAGACGGTGTGGGACGCCGTCGTCGGCGGGAACCGGACCGGGCACACGATCTTCGCCGTGGACTCCCGCGGGGTCCTCTTCGCGATCAACGATCGCGCCGGCGTGAGGGCGGCGTCCCGGGAGCTGGTCGGCTCCGAGATCGTCCGCCGCTATGTGAACGCGCCGCGCCGGTCCCGAGAGACGATGCCCTACGAGCTGGTCGTGGGGGGGCGCAGGGAAAGGTACCTCGGCTCGTACGAGGTGACGCGGCAGGGGTGGGGGATCTTCGTCCAGGCTAAGGAGCGGCAGGTGTACCTCCCGGTCGTCGTGATGGTGGAGAGCACCCTCTCGTGGGCCGCGCTGGCGCTCGGGCTCGCGGTGATCGCCGCGATCGTGCTGGCGGGGACGCTGTCTCGGCCGATCGACCGGCTGGCCGCGGCGGCGCGCGCGTTCGCCGCGGGCGACCTGCGCCACAGGGTGAGCGTCCGCTCGCGGAACGAGATCGGGGAGCTGGCGCACGCGTTCAACCGGATGGCCGCGCAGATCGAGGACTCGATCGAGCGCCTCCGCAAGGCCGCCGAGGAGAACAACGCCCTCTTCCTGGGAACGATCCGGGCGCTCGCGCAGGCGATCGACGCGAAGGATCCGTACACGCGGGGCCACTCCATGCGGGTGAACCGCTATTCCGTCATTCTCGCGCGCCACCTCGGCCTCTCGCGCGAGCAGGTGGCGGACATCCACGTCGCGTCGCTGCTGCACGACATCGGGAAGATCGGGGTGGACGACGCCATCCTGAAGAAGCCCTCCCAGCTGACCTCCGAGGAGTTCGCGATCATGCGGACGCACGCGGAGCGCGGCGCGTCGATCATGGCCCCGATCCGCCAGATGAAGAGGATCCTTCCCGGCCTGCGGAGCCACCACGAGCGCTGGCAGGGGGGCGGGTATCCGGACGGGCTCGCCGGGGAGGACATCCCGCTGATGGCGAGGATCATCGCGGCGGCGGATGCTTTCGACGCGATGACGACCGACCGTCCCTACCAGGCGGCGTGCGACTTCGAGAGCGCGCTCCGGCGGCTCAACGAGCTCAAGGGGGTCGGCCTGGACGAGAAGGTCGTCGAGGCGTTCAACCGCGCGTACCAGGCGGGCGACTTTCGCCGCGAGGAGCAGGTGTCCGCGCCCCCGAGGGAGGCGGTTCCCGTCTGACCGTTCCCTCCCGGGGAGGTCACTCCACGAGGACCAGCTCGTCCGGCGGCACGTCGAACCCGGCGATCGAGCGCCCGGCGAGCAGGTTCCGCACGATCCGGTCGAGCCGGTCCTGCTCCCGGCCGCGCATCATGTCGAAGCGGCCGAGCCTCGCGTTCCTGCAGGCGCGGATCGAGGGCACCGCCTGCTTCCCTTCGAGGACCGCGAGGTAGACGAGGACGGGGGCATCGGCCCCCGCCCGCCGCTCCGCCGAGGCGCGAAGGGCGGCGGCCATCCCGGACCCGCCGAGGCGCCGCGCCGCCCAAGCGGCGGCCGCTCGCGACTTCTGGTGCTTCGCATCGTCGTAGGCGGCGTCCGTGAGGATCCGCTCCACGGGCGGGGCGGCCTCGCCGGGGGCTCCGCTCTTGCCGAGAGCGAGCAGGACGTCCGGGGCCTCCTCCGTGTCGACGCGGTCGAGGACCGCGGCGAGGGCCTTCGCCGCCTCGGCCCCTCCGATCTCTCCCAGACGCGCATAGGCGAGCTTGCGCAGGGCCGGATCCTCGGAGGCGGCCAGGGCCGTCCATCTCTCCCCGTCGTTGCCGAGGTCGCGAAGCCGCTCGAGCCTCTGCACGATGCCCCGCAGCCATCCGGAGATCGCCCCGTCGGGCTGGGCGGCGATCCTCTCGCGGAGCGCGTCGATGTCCTCCGTGTAGCGGAGGTCGACGACGGCGTCGCCGAGCGCGAACACGTATCCGAACTCGCTCCCGTTCGTCAGGGGGCGCGAGAGGTAGTCCTCGAGGAGGCGCTTGGCGATCCTCGGTCCCGCCCTTCGCTCGCGGAGCTTCACGAGCGTGGCGACGACGGTCTGCGCGACCGCCGGCCGGGGGTCTGCCACGGCCGCGAGGAGGGTCTCCCGGGCCCCGGCGCCGCCGATGTCGCCGAGCGCCTTCGCCCCGGCCAGCGCCACCGTCACGTCGGGGTCGCGGAGCGCCACTCTCGCGAGGTTCAGCCCCTTCGTGCTTCCGATCGAGGCGACGGCCTGAACGAGGCTCGCGCGGTCGATCGGATCGGGGCGTCCCCAGTGCCGGCGCAGCGTGTCGATGGCGGCTTGCCCGCGGAGGTCCGCGATCGCGTCGTAGAGGAGGGCGCGCACGAAGACATCCTGCTCGACGTCGAGGCGGTCGAGGATCTCCGGGACGCGGTCGGCGGGCCGGAGGTTCACGATCGCCTGCGCGGCCTCGAGGCGGACGATCTTCTTCTCGTCGGTGAGGGCGCGGAACACGTCGCCCGTCGTGCCCGGGTCGGCGATGCGCCGGAGGGCGCGCATCGCTTCCTCGCGGACGAGCGGGGAGGCGTGGCCGAGGAACGGAACGATCTTCGGCAGGACCGACGGATCTGCGAGACGGCCCATCGCCGCGAGGACGAGGCCGAGGTCCCGCGAGGCCCCCGGGTCTGCGGCATACTTCTCCATCTGCGCCTCGAGGCGAGGGATCGAGGCCGGGGCGGTCAGCTGTGCGGAGACCTCGAGCGCGCTCATCCTCTCGAAGTAGTCGAACCGGCCCGCCCGGATCTTCCCGGCGTCCAGGAGGTCCACGGCCTCGGCGCAGCCCTGGAGTGCCAGGGCGACCGCCGCGCACGCCTTCTTCTGGCGCGCGATGCTGGTGACCTCCTCGTCCGCCGCGGCGACGGCGCGCCGGAGCACCGCCTCGGACTCCGGGGTCGGGATGCGGCCCAGGACGAGCGTCGCGATCAGGTAGAACGGCACGCCGGGGGCGGAGAGCTCGGGCTCGAGGAACGGAACGACGCCCGGCCCGAGCGCGACGAGGCGCTCGATGCCGACGAGAGGATCGACGCGGTCCCGGGCGATGGATTCGAGGTGGCTCTCGACCGCCGCCCGGAGCCTCTCGTACTCGATCTGCTCCTGCGCCGTCTCCGGCTCGCCCGTCGCCCGCGGCTCCTCGGCCATGGGGGCCGCGCCGAGTGCGAACGAGCACGCTGCCGGAGCGAGCAGCCACGCGAATCGAATCCTCCGCACCTCGGACCTCCTCGCGCGTCGCGCGCGCCTTCGCGCCCGCTCCGGACGACGGGCGGTCGTCTGACTATAGCCCCGGGTTCCCGGTCGTGCCACGCGGCCTTGCTTTTCGTCCGGCTTTCGCGGCAGACTTCGCCCGATTCCCAAGGAGGCGAGGCATGGCCCTGACGCGCCGGCAGCGCGAGGTCCTCGAGGTGATCCGCTCGTTCCTGGCCGCGCACGGCTACTCGCCGAGCCTCCAGGAGATCGGGAAGGAGCTGGGGCTCTCCTCGGCCGCGACCGTGCACAAGCACGTGTCGCACCTGGTCGCCAAGGGGTTCGTGAAGCGAGGCTGGAACCAGAACCGTTCGATCGAGCTCGTGGGCGGATCCGAGGCAGCCGACGCGATACCGGTTCGCGGGACGGTGAGGGCGGACACGGCCCCCCGGCTGGTGGACACGACGGAGACGGTCCGGTTCCCGGGAGCGGGCGAGGGCGCGGCGGGGGCGCTGTTCGCGCTTCGCGTCGAGGGGCTCGGATTCGAGGATGTGCAGGTCCGGGAAGGGGACCTCCTCGTCCTCGAGGGCGGGCGCGAGCCCCGGGAGGGCGAAACGGTGCTCGCAGTCCTCGACGGACCGGCCAGCGAGGTCGTCCGGTGGACCGGAGGGGGGGACGAGCGCGAGCCGGGGGCGCGAGGGGACGTCGCGGTCGCCGGCGTGCTGGTCGGCCTCGTGCGCAGGTACGGGCTCTCGTGACGCGCGCCGCGATGCGGGGGGCGGGGCGCGGGAGGAGCCGGAGTTGAGGTTCCAGCAGTGCGGGAGCGAGGTCTGGATGGACGGGAGGTGGATTGCCGCGGTCGAGGCGACGCTTCCGGTCACCGATCCCGCCGTGCAGTTCGGCTTCGGCGTCTTCGAGACCCTCGCGGTGCGCGGCGGGCGGGCGCTCGAGAGGGGCGAGCACCTGGCGCGGCTCGCCGCGTGCGCCGCGCGCCTCGCGGTTCCGCTCCCCGAGGCGCGCGACCTCGAGGAGGCGCTCGACCGCGCGGCCGCCGGCGTCCCGGGAGGGTTCGGCTGGCTGCGCGTGATCGCCAGCCGCTCGGGGCGCTGCGCCGTGTTCTCGGGAGCGATGGACCCGGAGGAGGAAGGGAAGAAGGTGACGGCGGTGCTGCTGCCGTGGAGGCGCGGCGTGGAGGAGGCGTTCTCCGGGCTGAAGACGCTCAACTACGGGGCGAACGTCTTCGGGCTCGAGGAGGCGGCGCGGCGGGGCGCGGAGGAGGGGCTCTGGCGGAACACGCGCGGCCACCTGGCGGAGGGGTGCTCGAGCAACCTGTTCGTGGTGCGCCACCGGTCCGTCTTCACCCCCGCGCCGAGGGACGGCATCCTCCCGGGGATCGTGCGCGGCATGGCGATCGAGGCCGCGCGCCGGCTCGGCCTCGCCGTGCACGAAGGGAAGGTCCGGCTGCCGCGGCTGCTCGTCGCCGACGAGGCGTTCCTGACGTCGAGCACCCGCGGCGTGCGTCCGTTGGTCGGGTTCGAGGGACGGCCGGTGGGCAGCGGGAGCCCGGGCCCCGTCACGCGGGCGATCGCCCGGGACGTGGCAAGGGTCCGGGGGATCGCCCGGCCGGGCCCGGACGTGGTACAACGATAGCCGCGGAGGTGCCGCTCATGGAGAATGCGGTCGCTCATGGAAACGGCTGGATCGTCTCTCCGGCCGTCGCGTGGATCGTCCTCGCCGCATGGGTCGTTGTCGTCCTCGCGTACGGGCTCTGGCGCTCGCGGGGCGAGGCCCCGCAGGACATGATCCGGCCGTCGGGACCGACCGACTGACGCCCGGGGCGGGCGTCTGGCGGCCGGAGGCCGGCCCACCTATATTCCCCGCGATGAGAGATTTCTGGAGGACGGTCCCCGGGCTGGCGGGGATCGCGATCGCCGCCCTGCTGGCGGTCGCCGTCGCGGCGACGTTCGTGCAGGTGTACCGGGTCACGCATCCTTCGCGGGAGGCGCAGGCGCCCGGCGACCTCGGGATGCTCCTGTCGGCCGCCGAGGAGGTGCGGTTCCGGGCCGCGGACGGCACCGACGTGGCCGCCCTGCTGTTCCGGGGGCGTCCAGGGGAGCCGTCGATCGTCCTGGGCCACGATCTCGGCGAGGGGAAGTTCTCGCTGGCGGGGATCGCGATCGCGCTCCAGAACTCGGGGTTCACGGTCCTCGCCCTCGACTTCCGGGCCCACGGGGCGAGCGGCGGATCCCGCTCGACGCTCGGGATCGAAGAGAAGCGCGACGTGATCGGCGCGGTCGACTTCCTCTCCTCGGTCCGGGACGCCGACAGCCGGAGGATCGGGGCGTACGGCGTCGGGCTCGGCGCCCACGCGATCGCGCTGGCGGCGGCCGATCGGCCCGCCCTCAAGGTCCTCGTCCTCGACGGCCTCTATCCCGATGCCTCCTACCTCCTCGTCCGCCGAGTGTTCGCGGGCTCGGACTTCGCGATCCGGAACCTGGGAAGGCTCCCGACGTATCTGTTCGACGCGTACTGCCGGGTGCGATGCCTGAGGGACGCGGCCTCGAAGGTTCTCCCTCGGCTGGTCGGGCGGGAGATCCTGCTCGTGGCGCCCGGCGCGGATGCGGAGCTGGCGGCGGAGATGCAGAGGCTGTACGAGTCGGTGCCCGAGCAGCGCAACGCCGATGCGAGCCTGGTCACGCTTCCCGCCACCCGGATCGGCGCCCTGTACGGCGGGGAGGTGGAACGCTATCACCGGCGGGTCGTCGATTTCTTCGAGCAGCGGCTCGTCCGGAGCCGGGTTCCCTCGAAGCCCTGACCGGCGGATGAGGCTGCGCGTGAGGCTTCGCCTCCCCGCGACGGACCGCCCCGGCGATCGCCGCGGCCTCGCGATCGCCGCCGCCCTCGTCATCGCCTCCGCGGCGTGCGCGGAGCGCAGGGCGACGCCTCTCGTCGGGTCGTCGCAGGAGCTGTGGGTCCGGGCGCTCGTCGCGCGCCGGGCGGATCCGGCCTCGACCGCCAACCCCCTGGCCTGGACCGAGGAGATGCGCCTCGAGGCGGAGCGGCTGGCGGGGAGGGGAGGGATCCGGGAGCGGCTGCGAGCGCTGCAGGACGGCCTCTTCGACCGCGCCCGGTTTCCGTTCGAGTACGAGTCCGGCGGGACGCTGACCGCGATCGAGGCCTTCGGCGCGCGACGCGGGAACTGCCTGTCCTTCACCTCTCTTTTCGTCGCGATGGCGCGCTCGATCGGGATCGAGGTCCGGGCGGCCGCGCCGGAGGTCTCGCGCCGCAGCGAGGTGGAGGGGGACCTCGTCGTCGTCCACACGCACGTCGTCGCCGCCTACCCGTTCCACGAGGGGCTCGAGATCTACGACTTCGACCGGGCGCGCGAGCGCAGGGTGGTGGGCGCGAGGCTCCTGGACGATCTGGAGCTCGCCGCGCTCCACGAGAACAACCGCGGCGTCGAGAGCCTGCGCGAGGGACGCGTTCGAGAGGCGGAAGCGCGCTTCGAGACGGCCGCGCGGCTCTCGCCCGACTTCGCGGCGGCGTGGGGGAACCTCGGCGTGGCCCGGAGGCGGGCCGGGGACCTGCGCGGCGCGCTCCGTGCGTACGAAGCGGGGCTCGAGGTCGATCCGCGGGACCCGGGGATCCTCGGGAACCTCGCCACGCTGCACCGGACGCTCGGCGACGAGCGGGCCGCGCGGGCGGCGCTCGAGCTGGCCGACCTCGGGAAGGCCTCGCCGTACTTCCTGGTCGTGCGAGGCGACCTGGAGCGCGCGCAGGGGGACCTGCGCGGAGCCGTCCGCCTGTACCGGAGGGCGCACCGGCGGTCGCCGGGCCTGCCCGGCCCGCTGGTCTCGATCGCGGCAGCCGAGCTGGAGCGAGGGCGGATCGCCCGGGCCCGCGCGGCGGCGCGGGCGGCGCTGGAGCTGGACCCCGGCAGCGAGGAGGCGCGCCGCGTCCTCGAGCGGGCGGAGGCTCCGTGACGGGGCCGGGGCTCCCGCCGGCCGGGCGACTCCGGGGCCTCCTCCCGGCGGCGCTCCTCAGTGCGATCCTGTTCGCGGCCTGGGCGTGGTACTTCGCGGTCTACCGGGTGGACGACGCCTACATCGTCTACCGCTACGCCGAGAACCTCGCCGCCGGCCGGGGCTTCGTGTTCAACGCCGGCGAGCGCGTCGAGGGGGTCAGCTGCTTCCTCTGGACGCTGCTGCTCGCCGTCGCCGCCCGGTGCGGCCTGCCGCTGCCACGCGTCGCCCCCCTCCTGAGCTTCGCCGCGGGGCTCGCGGTGCTCCTGCTGCTGCCGGGGACGATCGCGCGGGCCCGGGGAAGGCCGCGTCCGGACGGATGGGACCTCTGCGCCGCGGCGCTCGTCGGCGCGCATCCGGGCTTCGCGTACTGGAGCGTCGGGGCGCTCGAGACGATGCCGTACACGCTTCTCGTCCTGCTCGCCCTCCGGACGTCGCTGGGAGCGGGGCCGGGCCGGGTCGGGGCGGGATCGGCCGTCTTCGCCGGCCTCGCCATGTGGATCCGGCCCGAGGCTCCGCTGCTCGCGGCCGGGCTCGCCGCCGATCGCGGGCTCGCGGCGGGGCGGAGGTGGGCTCGCGACGCGGCGTCGTGGGCGGCGATCGCCGCGGCGGTCTTCGCGCCGCTCCTCCTCTTCCGCGTCCTCTACTTCGGCGACTGGCTGCCGAACACCTACTACGCCAAGACGGGGTTCGGGCTCCTCGAGAGCGCACGCATCGGTGCGATCTACGTCGCCCGGTTCTTCTGCTCGGTCGTCCCGTCCTTCGGCGCGGAGAACATGCCGCTCGCGCTCCTGGGTTGCGCCGCGGTCGCGGCCCTCGTCGTGTTCGGCGTCGCGAAACCGGGGCTTCGAGGCGCGGGGCTCCTCGTCGCGGCGCTCGTCGCGGCCGCCGTCGTCGAGGGAGGGGACTGGATGGTCCTCCACCGGTTCCTGGTTCCCGCCCTGCCGATGCTCGCCCTCCTCGCCGCGGCGGCGGCGGGGGAGTGGACGGCGGAGCGGGGATCTTCCCCGGAGTCGCCGGGGGAGGGGGATCCTGCCCCGAGGGGCCCGCGCGGGGCGGCGCTCGCCGTCGCGGTCGGTCTCGCCTCGCTCCTGCTCGCGAGCTTCGTCGCCGCCGGGGTGCGCGAGCGCGACGGCGCGCGCGGCCTCGCGGTCAACGAGGAAGGGTACCGCGAGGCGCATCACGCGGTCGCGCGGTTCCTGCGCGATCGCGCGCGGCCGGGCGACGTCGTCGCCCTCATGGACATCGGCATCATCGGCTACGAGAGCGGACTCCGTGTCCTCGACATCTCGGGGCTGACGAACCCGGAGATCGCGCGCGCCCCGGGCGGGTTCCTCGCCAAGAGCTATCCTCCGGAGGCGATTCTCGACCGGGAGCCCCGCTTCCTCGTTCTCGTGGACGGGTTCCCGATCGACACGCGGATCGCGCTCGATCGCCGCTTCCTGGCGTCGTACCGGCTCGTCTTCGAGCGCAACCACCGCTTCAACTGGGTCCCGCCGGAGTCCTACACGCTGCACGTGTTCGAGAAGATCGAGGAGCCCGCCGGGGACCGCGGCTCGGACGTCGCCCCCGGGGCCCCGTGATAGGCTGGTCGGGGCGCCGGGGAAGAAGCGTGGCATGAGCGGCGGGGGAGCGGAGAGCGGCGCGAGGGGGGCGGTTCCCTCGTGGGCGGTCGCCGTCCTCGTGGTCGCCGCGGCCGTCGCCCCGTACTTCCCCGGACTGCCGGGCGAGTTCGTCTACGACGACGGCAGGCTGATCGAGGAGAACGACGGCCTTCGCCGCCCGTTCCATCCCGGCCGGGCGTTCCTGCGCGACTACTACGCGTCGGACCTGGACCGGATGGGGCTCGGCTACTACCGGCCGCTCGCCGTGCTCTCGAACGAGATGGATTTTCGGCGCGGCGGGGGCGGGGCGTCCGCGTTCCACGCGACGAACCTCGTCCTCCACGCCGCCTGCTCCCTCCTCGTCCTGGCGCTCGGGACCGCGGTCCTCGGAGCCGGGCCGGCGGCGGCCGCCGCCCTGCTCTTCGCGGTGCACCCGGCGCACGCGGAGTCGGTCTCGTTCATCTCGGGGAGGGTGGACCCGCTGGCGACGCTGTTCGTGCTCGCCGCCTTGCTGCTCCACCTTCGGGGAAACCGCTCCGCGAGGAGCGCGCCGTGGCGGGCGGCGGCGGGCGCGGCATGGCTCGCGGCGCTCCTGTCGAAGGAGATGGCGGTCACGGCCCCCGCGCTGGCGTTCCTCCTCGAGTCGGCGATCGAGGGGCTCCCCGCGCGGGGCGCGTGGAGGGAGCGCGCGAGGCGCTACGTCCCGTACGCGGTCGCTCTCGCCGCGTACCTGGTCCTGCGGGCCGCGGGGCTCGGCGGTCTCCTCGGCCCCACCCCCCCGGGGACGGAGTTCTCGGCAGGGCGACCGTTCGTCGTCCTCGGGAGCTATCTCGCCTGGCTCGTCCTCCCGCCCCCCGGGCTGCACCTCGAGCCCGAGCCGGCCGTGGGGGCGGGCGCCGCGCTCGCCGCGCTGGCGCTCGGCGCGACGGTGGCGGGGGCGATCGTCCTGGCGTGGAAGGGAGCGCGGCGCGAGGCGGCGCTGGCGGCGTGGTGCGTCGTGTCGCTCCTGCCGGTCGCGCAGCTGCGCCCGATCGAGACCGTCCTCTCGGAGAGGTTCCTGTACCTGCCGAGCGCAGGGGCGGCCCTCCTCCTGGCGTCGCTCGCGTTCCGGCCGACGAACCGGAGCCTGCGCGCGGCGGCGCTCGCCGCGCTCGCGCTCCTCGGCGCCGGGTACGTCGCGATCCTGGTTCCCCGGTCGGTGGCGTGGCGCAACGCGATCTCGCTCTGGACGGAGAAGGGGGAGGAGGATCCGGGCTCGATCAAGGCCTGGCTGAACCTGGGCCGGGCGCACGCGCGGGCGGGGAACCGCGAAGAGGCGCGGGCGGCCTACGAGCGCGCGAAGGGGCTCGGGGTGGACGCCGAGATGGTCGAGGGGGAGATCGCGTCGCTCCTCGGGAGCGACGATCCGGGCCAGCGAATCCGCGCGGTCCGGGCGGCCCTCGCGCGGACTCCGGGCGACGGCGCGCTCTGGCACAACCTCGGCTTCTTCCTGCTGGAGCGCGGCGAGGCGCAAGAGGCTCTCGCCGCTTTCGCCGAGGCGGGGCGTCTCGTCCCGGGACGGCCGGAGACGTGGCTGGGGGCGGCGATGGCGAATCTCCGCCTGGGCGACGTCGCGTCGGCGCGGGAGGACGCGGCGCGGGCCCTCCGCCTCAAGCCCGATCTCGGGCTCGCGCAGGGGCTGCTGGCGGAGTGCGAGCTGCGGGCCGGGAACCCGTGCGAGGCCGCGCGACTCGTCGAGGGGCTCGAGCTCGAGGAGCCTCTCGAGAGGGAGCGGCTCCGGCTCCTCGGCGACCGCGCCCGCGCGGAGTGCGGGTCGCCCCGCTGACCCGCGCGGTTGCCGCCTTTCCGCGTCGATCGTATAGTGGCCTCGAATCCGATTCGAATCGGTTTCGCGGAGGAGGACGGTCGCGCGCGTCGCCGCTCGGCGAGCGCCCCGGGGAGGGTTCGTGGTGGCAAGGAGCTTCGACGCGAACGACAGGCCGCGCCGCCACCCGGATTCGTCGTACCGGGAGATCGGAGGCGAGGGAGGGCTCGTCGTCCTTCCGGGACGCGCGGAGGTCAAGGTCCTCAACCCGGTCGGCGTCAAGATCTTCGGCCTCCTCGACGGGGAGAGGACGCTCCGGGAGATCGCCTCCGAGGTCGCCGCGGAGTTCGACGTCGGCTCGGAGGACGCCCTCCGCGATGCGCGGGATTTCCTGTCGGACCTCGACGCGCACGGGATGCTGGCGGAGTAGCGTCGGGGAGATCGCGGGATGAGCACGCCGCCGGGGGAGCGGAGCCCCTACACGAGGCTGGTCGAGAAGGCGTTCTCGGAGGCGATCCCGCTGAGCGCCCAGCTCGAGATCACCTTCCGATGCAATCACCGGTGCGCCTTCTGCTACAACGCCCCGTCGGGCCGCCCCGAGATGACGACGCGGCAGGTCTGCGAGGCGCTGGGGAAGATCGCCGACCTCGGAGTGCTCTACCTGACGCTCACGGGGGGAGAGCCGCTCTGCCGAGAGGACTTCTGGGAGATCGCCTCCGAGGTGCGGCGGCTCGGGATGGCGCTCCGGATCTACACGAACGGCTACCTCGTGGCCGACCCCGCGGTCGCGCGGCGGATCGCCGGGCTGCGGCCGCTCGAGGCCGAGGTCTCGCTGCACGGATCGAAGCCCGGGATCCACGACGCCCTGACCGGGGTCCGCGGCTCCTTCGAGAGGACGGTCGCCGGGGTCCGGAATCTCCGCGGCTCGGGGGTTCGGGTGCAGCTCAAGTGCCCGATCACGAGGCTCAACCAGGAGGATCTCCGGGCGATCAAGAGCCTGGCGCTGTCGCTCGACTCGTACCTGACCTTCGACGCGGTCGTCACGCCGAGGGACGACGGCAACCTCGATCCCCTGGCGCTGCGGCCGGACGACGGCTTCCTGGAGAAGTACTGGGGGGAGTGGTACCTGGAGCTCCACGACGGGAAAACCCCTCCCCGCAACGAGCCCTGTGCGCCGGATCGCGTCGAGGCGGTCTGCGGGTCAGGGCGAGGGGGACTCACGGTGGACCCGTACGGAGAGGTCCTTCCGTGCGTGGCGATGCGTCGGAGCGCGGGCAACATTCTCGAAATCGAAACTCTAGCGAAAGTCTGGCGCGAGTCTCCCGTTTTGGAGGAGGTCCGCGCGCTGGCGGTGGAGGCCCGTCGCCGCCTCGACGCGCACGAGGACGGGCCCTACTTCTCGTTCTGCATGGGGGTCGCCGAGAAGCAGACCGGGGACCCCCTGGGCCTCTACCCCCAGGCCGAGATCAACGCGAGGGCGGTCCGAAGGGCCCACGGGAGGCTGGGCACGGGGGGGGCGGCCGGGAGAAAAACTCCTTGAAAAGCCGCGGGCGCCACCGTATAAGTACGGTCGCGCTGCCAGAGTCGGCGCGATGGTGCATCGAAACAACTGTTGTCAACAGTGGATCGAACTAGGTCAGGGGGAGGCGAATGAAAAAGTACGACCGTCCCGCGATCGTTCACACGGAGAAGCTGGAAGCGCGCGCCGTCACCTGTGCGAAGGCGGACGATGCCGCCTGCGGCGCCGGCCCCATTCAGAGCTGAGGTAAGGAGCTTCTAGAGGACCGCCGGGCTCGGGGGCGACGGTTCTTCGACGGGTGCTATGAGATTCCCCGGAAGGTTCGTCTTCTGGGCGATCTCGCTGGCGATGGCGATCGGGCGGGGGGGAAGCTCCCCGCTCGCGTCATGTACGGAGCCGGTCGGGGATCCAAGCCCCTCCTCGGGGTTCACGTTCCGGGTTTCGGCCGACACCGTATCGCTGGCGAAGGGCCCGGAAGGCTACGCTGTCGAGGTCGAGGGGTTCGGGGTTCGCGGCAAGCGGCCCGGGGCCCCCGATCTTCCCTTCCAGATCGTCAGGGTGGCGATCCCTCGGGGGGTCGTCCCTTCGCTCGATGTGCGCGTCGCGAGGGAGGATGCGCTCCCGGGAATGGTCCCGGCCCCGCAACCCTCGTTCGCCGTGGACCTCGACTCCGAGATGGGACCGTCCGCGGAGAAGGGTGCGGCCGTATCGCAGCCCACCTTCCGCCGCCGGGCGCTCCTCCTCCCCGACCGCGAGATCTACGAAGGATCCGGCCTCTACCCGAGGGACGTCGCCGCGCTCGGCGAGGTCGGCGTGCTGCGCGCCCAGCGCTACGTCGAGGTGCGTCTCTCGCCCGTGCGCTACGACCCCGCGATCCGGGGGATCCGAGTGGCGCGCGCGTTCGACGTCACGGTCCGGTTCGGGGGGGACGCCGTCGAGCGCGCCGCGCCCGCGCCCCCCACGCGGTTCGAGCCCGTGTACCGGGACGCCTTCGTCAACTACGAGCAGGGAACGACGTTCCGCCTGGACTCGGTCTCGGAGCCGTCGGCGGAGTCGGCGGCGTCCGTGGCGGTCGCGCTCGAGGACACGCCGCGGCACCGGATCCTCGTCTCGGCGAACGGCCCTGTGCGGCTCGATTTCACCAGGATGGCGACGACCGGCTTCCTCGCGTACCCGATCTCCTCGTGGAAGCTGACGAGCAACGGCGTCGAGATCCCGCTGCGCGTCCATGACGCGGGGACGGCCGACGTCCTGGAAGCGGGGGACTGGGTGCAGTTCTACGGGCAGGCGCTCGACTACGACGCCGAGACGGCCCTCGACACCGACCTGCCCGATCCCGAGCCCGACCTCTTCGTCGCCCGCGACTTCACCGACCAGAACACCTATTTCCTGACGATCGAGAGCGGCGAGCGCTCGCGGATGCCGGAACGGGACGCGGCGCCCTCGGGGGGCGCGGTCGCGGCGAGCTTCGAGGGGGTGGCTCGCAGCGAGGTGGACGACGCGTGGCGGCCCCTGGGCGAGGCCGATCCCTGGTACTGGTCGCCGACGCAGTCGTACCCGACCTACGGGACCGGGTCGACCGCGCTCGTTCCCCTCCGGACGGTCTCGGTGACGCTTCCCGGCGTGATCGGGACGCTCTCGGCGAGGGCGATCGTCGGGCTGCGCGGGATCACGGAGAGCTACGACCTGGCGCCCGACCACCGCAGCAAGGTCACGCTCCGGAACGCGGAGTCTCAGGATCTCGCCTCGCAGAGCGACGACGGCACCTGGGACGGGCGCACGCTCTACACGCACGACTTCACCTGGACCTACGGCGGATCGGGCTCGATCCTCACGTCGCCGGCGCAGGTCGCGATCGAGGCGCTCTCCGCGGGAAGCCTGACCGGCTACTACAACCAGTTCATCCTCGACTTCGTGGAGATTCGCTACGGAAGGAACTTCGCGGCGAGCGGAGACACGCTGACGTTCGACTATCCCGACGGCGACGCGGAGTTCGAGGTGACGGGGCTCGCGAGCGGCCCGCTGGACCCGCCCGACGTGTACGAGATCACCGGCCGGGTCGGGGAGACGGGGCTCGTCTCCGCGGTGCGGCTGACCGGCGCGACGATCGCCGGCACCGGGCCGTACTCGGTCCGGTTCCGCGTCGCGAACGATCCCGACCTCCCGGACGGGACGGCCCGCAGATTCGTCGTGGCCGGCTCCGGCTCCGTGAGGGTGCCGTCCGACGCCGAGTTCGCGGCGGACACCGTGTCCGATCTCAGGAGCACGGCGATCCAGGCCGACCTCGTCGTCATCGGCCCGTCGGCCCTCCTCGACACCCCCGAGGGGCAGGTCGGCGCGCTGCTGGCCCATCGCGCCGCACAGGGGATCACCTCGAAGATCGCGCGCCTCGAGGACGTGCGGGACGAGTTTTTCTGGGGCCTCCCGGGACCGCTCGCGATACGCAGCTTCCTCGCGTGGGTGATGTCCGAGGAGCCCGGCGAGGGGTGGGCGAGCCCAAAGCCGTCGTACGTCCTCCTCGTGGGCGACGGCTCGTACGCCTACAAGCTGGGGACCG
Source organism: uncultured Acidobacteriota bacterium (assembly GCA_937864465.1). GTDB lineage: Bacteria > Acidobacteriota > Polarisedimenticolia > Polarisedimenticolales > JAIQFR01 > CALMJU01. Next base: position 3,611 of record CALMJU010000047.1, on the reverse strand, counting down.
CGGGGGGGGACTACACTCCGACGCAGATCGCCTTCAAGGACGACCCCCTGATTGGCTACTACGCCAGCGACAACCTTCTCGCCGCGGTCGTCGGCGACGATTCCATCCCCGACCTGGTCGTCGGCCGGATCCCGACGCGCTCGGCCGCCGAGACCGACGCCGTCCTGCGCAAGATCCGGGAGTACGAGGCGACGCCGGCCGCGGGGACGTGGGTCCGCAACGCGCTGACCGTCTCCGACCGCGGGAAGCAGGACTGCTCGACCTGCCCGATCAACGCCGGGGAGTCGCTGGACTTCGAGGCGACGAACGCCGCCGCGGTCGCGTTCCCGAAGAGCCCGCCGCACACGGCGCAGCAGCTCCGCTACTACAGCGACTACTGCAACCTGACGACCTACAAGTGCGACTCGCAGGCGATGAACGCCGACATCAAGGACGCGGTCAACGGCACGCTCGACGCGTCGGCCGACGGCGCGGCGATGATGCAGTACGTCGGCCACAGCAACTTCAACGTCTGGTCGGACGACGCCTTCTTCGCGCAGGGCTGGAGCGGCCGCTACGACGTCGAGGACCTCGTCAACGGGCTCCGGCTCCCGTGGCTCCTCGCCCACAACTGCCTGACCGGCGGGTTCCACACGACGATGGCGAACTCGATGGGAGAGGACTGGCTGAAGCGCTCGGGAGGGGGCGCGGTCGCCGTATTCTCCCCCTCCGGTCTGTCGGCCTCGTTCATCTCCTGGGCGGTCTCGGATTACGTCTGGAACGAGGTCTTCGGCCCGAGGAAAGAGCGGGAGATCGGCGTCCCCGTCCTCGGATCTATCTCCCTTCTGTGCCTTCAGGGCTCGATCGCCGCGTGCCAGGACTACGTCCTGATGGGGGACCCGGCGACGCGCCTCGCGGTCCCCTCGGTCGAGCCTCCGACCGGAGTCGCGGCGGCGGGGGCGGACGAGAGCGCGGAGCTGTCGTGGACGGCGAGCCAGACCTCGGGCGCGACCTACGACGTGTACCGCACGACGGATCCCGGCACGGTGGCGTACGCGAAGGTGAACGCTTCGGCGATCCCGGCCGCGACGCCCGGCTCGACCGTCCTCTGGACCGACACCGGCCTGATCAACACGGTGACCTACTACTACTACGTCGTCGCGACCGACGCGAGCGGCTACGAGAGCGCCTGGTCGAACTTCAACTCGGACTGCGCGGTGAACGGGCCCGACTGCGTGCGGGCCACCCCGCTGAACCCCGACCCGCCCTCGGCCCCGACGGGCCTGGCGGTCGTCGATCCCGAGACGGGGGGGAAGCTGAACCTGACGTGGGCCGCGAACCCGGAGACCGATCTGCGCAGCTACTCGGTCCTCTGGGGGGTGGACCCGGAGGATCCCGGGATCCCGTGCCCGTTCACGGGGGCCGTGAGTGCCGGGAAGCTGACGAGCTATTCCCTGTCGGGGCTCGAGAACGGGACGCGCTACTGCATCGAGATCACCGCGACGAACACGTCGGGGCTGACCTCTCCGACCTCGATCGACGACGAGAGGACCGGGACACCGACCTGGGTGCGCGGCCTGCGCTCCCCCGCGTTCATCCGGTCGCTGCGCGTCGACAGGTCGGGGTCCGACGCGGCGCTGACCTGGGAGGCGGTGACGACCGACATCTACGGGAAGCCGACGACGATCGCCTACTACGAGGTGTTCCGCGGCACGGCGCCCGACTTCGTCCCCGACGCGGGGACCCGGATCGGCACGCCGACAGCGGCGTCGTTCACCGACGTCGGGGCGATGGGGACCGGAACGCCGAGCTATCACTACCTGGTCCGGGCGGTGGATGCGGAGGGCAACGTCGGCGGGCTCGGTTACCAGCTCCCGAACGGGATCGATGCGCTCCAGGTCGCCAAGTCGGGGACCGTGGGATACCTGACGCTCTCGTGGCCGGCCGTCACGGTGGACTTCGACGGCCGGCCGACCCGCATCTCCCACTGCGACGTGTACGCCGCCGATCACCCGTTCACGCGCGCCGACGTGCGGGACGGGACCGTGCCGAAGGTGGCGGGGCCGGTGGCGGGGACCGCGGTGGACGTCGCGATCGAGGCGGGGAGCTGGTACTACTCGGTCCTCGTCGTGGACGCGCGGGGAAACGTCAGCCCGTTCTGAGCGTCGCGGGTACAATGCGCGCCGTGCGAGGAGACCCCTCTTGAGCGGACCTCCGCGGCCCGAAGGCCCCGACGACGTCCTCGTCGCCGCCGCGCGGGGAGGGGACGTTCGCGCCTTCGAGGCGCTCCTCGATCGCCACCAGGCCCAGGTCCTCCGCGTCCTGCGGCTGATGGGCGTTCCCGCGGGCGACCGCGAGGACGTCGCCCAGGAGGTCTTCCTCAGGGTGTTCCGCCACCTCGACGGCTTCCAGTCCGGGAGGCCGTTCGGCGGCTGGATCTACCGGGTGACCGTCAACGCCTCCTACGACTACCGGCTGCGGACCGGCCGCCGGGACCGGCAGGAGGCGGCCTGGGCGGGGGACGCCGCGCTGGGGCGGCCGGAGGCCGCCCCGGACGGGGAGGGGGAGGCACGGCACCTTCGGGGGAGGCTCCTCGCGGCGATGGGGCGCCTGACCGATCGGGAGCGAGCGGTCTTTGTCCTCCGGGAGGTCGAGGGGCTCGAGACGCTGGAGATCGCACGGATCCTGGGAATCACCCGGGTGACCGTGAGAAGGCACCTGGAGCGGGCCAGGGACCGCCTGAGGGGGCTCCTGAGCAGGGGGTAGCCCCGCGGCGGGGGCCGCTCGGCCCGCCACCGAATCCCACCCAAAATTCCCGACCGGGCGTTGAACGCCCGGCGCCCGGCGCCGGTAAATATCGTCGAAGGGAGAAGGCGAACATGCTCTGGAATCGCCGAAACGCCCGGAAGGCCGAGTCGGAGGCAACGCTCCGCGCGGCCGTCGAGGCGCTCAAGGCCGGGGAGGAAGGGTACGAGGCGCTCGAGGATTCCTCGAGGGCCAGGATCCTTGCCGAGGCCTTCGAGAGCGCTCACGATCCGGGGATGCCGGCCTCCCTGTTCTTGCCGACGCGCAGGCTGGCCTGGGCCGGGGTGATCCCGGTCCTGCTGGGGGTGGCGTTCACGCTGCTCCTCAAGCACGTCGGCGCTTCGCCCGAGCCCGTCCGGATCTCGGTGGCGAAGGTCGAGGGAAACGTCGTCTTCACGGTGTCCGACGGGGGGCAGGAGCACTACGTGCGCCGGGCGGAGACCCCGTGGGGCGTCGACGGGGCGGAAGAGCGCCGGATGCCGGGGGGGACCTACATGGAGTCGGCGACCTCCGGTCCGGATATCGTTTTTTATAGATTCGACTAGTGGCCAAGTTTCCGAACAAACCGTCGCCCTTTTTTGCGCGTTCCGGGAAACTCGCCTTGACGCTCGGGATCTTGTTGGTACATTTAGAGGGCGTTGAAGAATTCTGCCCGCAGGATCCGTCGAGCGTCCCGGGGGTGCCGGGGGGCGCAGAAGGGTGGCAATGACGCTGGAGGAGATGGAATGAGCAAGAGGACGTTCATCGGGGCGATGGTCGTGGCGCTCGCCGTGGTAGTCCTGGCGGGCGGTCTCCTCGCCTCCAACATGGGCTTCAAGCTGAACTAC
>CALMJU010000046.1 GCA_937864465.1 uncultured Acidobacteriota bacterium | reverse complement strand
GGCCGCGCGCCGCCGTCCGGCGGCGGCGGCGGCGCGGAGCGCGTTCGCTTCGAGGCCGACCCTCAGGCGGCCGGTCCGTCCCCCTCGGAGCAGGAGAGGCCGCTCGATCTCGAGGACTTCGTCGCTGCCCGGGGCGCCCCGGGGCCCGGCGCCCGCCACCTCGTTCCCGGCGGCGTCCTCGATCACCGCGTAGGCGATCCCTTGCGCGTGCGCGACGATCCGGATCAGGTCGGCCGGGCCGATGCGCCGCTCGAACGCGAGCATCGCCTCCGCGTCCATGACGACGAGCAGCGCCCCTCCCGCGGAGGTCCGCACGGCCACCGCGTACCAGATCCGCCCCTCTTGCGGGAACTGGCGGGTCCCCAGGATCAGCTCGTCGGCGCGCCCGTCGAAGAGCGGCTCCAGCGACGGGAGATAGGGGATCGCGTGCGAGGAGCCGGTGCCGTCGTCCGCGACGGATTCGAGGACGCGTCTCCGGGATCCGTCGAACAGCAGGACGTGGTGGAGGCCGAGGCGCTCGACGAGATCGTCGAGCACGCGCCGGTCGAGGGCGCCGGCGGCGTGGAGGCGGTCGAGGAGAAGCGCGACGTCGAGGAGCCTGGCCGAAGCGAGCTCCTCCACCTCGCGCCCCATGACCAGAGCGTGCTCGACCGCGTGCACGAGCGCCTCGACGAGGGCGCCGCCCTCCGAGACGACGAGCCGCTCCATCTCGTTCTGACGGCCCCACGCCTCGATCTCGGTCCAGACGAGGAGGACCGCGGCCAGGACGACGACGGCGGTGATCGACACGGCCGCCGCGATCCGCCGCCTGCGGCGCGGACCGGGCGGGGCCGCGCCCGGGGTCGCGAGGAGTGAGCTCAGGTCGTCGTCTCCGGAACCGGGGACGCCCCTCGCCGGCCGCCGGAGCCGCGAGAGGACCGTCCCTCGACCATTCTTCTACCCCCCGCCGGTGCTGTCCACCACGCCCCGCGGCGGCCTTTCGCGGGCTCGTCCCGGCCGGGTCAGCGTGCGCCGGGGGGCGGCAGCCCCCGGCCGGTCGCGGCGTACACGGCGAAGGTGCCGAGCCAGTGGCCGCCCTCGTAGTGCTCGCCCGTGACCGCACGGAGCCCCGCCTTGCTGTGAGCGGCCGACGCGGCGCGGATCGCCGCGACGCGGGGGTCCTCCGCAGGGAGGCCAGCGGCGATCCCGTCGAGCATCCACGCCCTGCTCAGGTTGAGGCCGTCGAGGTGCGCGAGCTTTCCGTCGGCGGGGTCGGTAGCGACGGCGGGCTCGAGCCAGGACGAGGACCCGTCGAGCGGGATGCCGGGGAGGAACGCGCCGAGCCATGCGGCGAACGGGGCCGGACCGAGAAGCCTCCGCATCAGGTCCGCCTCGGCGAGGCAGGGCGAAAGGAAATCCTGCCCCGAGGGTTCGTAGCGGATCGGGCAATCGCGGTCGCCGAGGTAGAAATCGCGCGCGCGGCCCTCGACGAGCTCCTCGAAGCGGAGATCCCCGGCGATGCGCGCCCAGTCGAGCGCGAGCCCCAGGGCGAAGGCGGTCTGGTCGTGCTCTCCCACGCGGACCGGCCGCGAGAGCTTGGGGAGCCAGGCCGAGAGCCGCGAAACCGCGGCCCGCTCGAGAGGGGAGAGGGCGCGGGACCATTCCCGGGCCTGCGGATCGTCCCATTCGCGCAGCTCCGCGCCCAGCTGGAGGAGCCACGCCAGACCGTACGGGCGCTCGAAGGTGGCCCGACCGTCCTTCTCGACGTACCGAACCTCTCCCGCGATGTTCGCCTCCGTCAGCGTTCGAGAGAGGGCGGCCCGCGCGGGAACGGCGAGCGAGGATTCGGGCTGCGTCCTCGCGAGCCGGGCGAGGAGCCAGTGCCCGTGAACGGCCGAGTGCCAGTCGAAACAGCCGTAGAACGCCGGCGTCAGGGCCCGGGGCGATGCGACGTCCTCGTCCCCGCTCAGGACGTGCGCGATCTTGTTCGGGTACTCGCGGTGGACGCAGCCGAGGGCGAGGCTCGCGAGCCGGTCCGCCGGAACCGGCTCCGCGGCGTAGAGCGCCGCGAGCGGCACCCACAGCGAAAGGAACGCTCCCTTGCGCATCCGGGGCCGATGCTACCACCCGCGGGAGCCGGCGGGAAAGCTCGCGGTCCCCGGGGAGGCGGTGTCCCGGGACTTGCCTCGAGGCGTCGCGGGAAGGAAATTGGGACCCCGTGAGCGACGGTCTTCCACCGGCCCCGAGGATCTCCGGAATCCTGCTTCTCGCCGCGGCGCTCGTGGCGCCGGGATGCGGAGGGCCCCATTCGCCCTCGTCCTCGCCGCCTGCGGTCGCTCCCGCTCCCGGGGCGCCCGTGGAAGGCGCCGGTCCCTACCCGGTCAGCCCGGCGGGGGGAACTCCCGCCACCGGGCCGGGCGACCGCTACAACGACTGCGAGCGGATCTGGTGCCTCACGCACGGAGAGAACCACTTCGTGGACCACTTCCTCGAGGGGCACGTCGGCTGGATCGTGCACGACGACCTCAGAGGCGACGTGTTCGTCCCCCGCGGGCGCGCGTCCGGCCCTTCTTTTCCGGGGGCGGCGAGGGAGGCCCTGCGCCTGTGCGGCGCGCACGTTCATCCGTGGCTCCTGTCCCCCGGAGGAGGCCCGATCCGCCACACGGGCTACAACCGGACGCTCGGCTACTCCCGGGCGCACTTCGACGCCTTCGGAACGCGGCTCGACCCGTGCTGCGTGAACGGAGTCGGCTGGCGCTTCCTCCACTCCCGTGCGGGGAGGCGGTTCCCGTTCCACGCCCTCGACGAGTACCGGGAGCACCCGGAGATCGGCTGGCAGCGGCCGTTCCGGGGGCGGGGGAGGTGACCCCCGGCGGGGAGCCCTTGCGGCGAGATCCCCGTGCGCTAGAGTTCCGACGATGCGACGCTTCGAGCGGAGACCGAAGATGAAGATGTTCTGGATGCCCATCCTGGTTGCCGCCGCGATTCCGGCCCTCGCTTCCATGCAGGAGCCCGCCGAGCGGCCGGCCCCCTCGCGCTGGACGGCGGACGACATCGTCCGCGCCGAAGCCGCGAGGGCGCTCGATCTGTCGCCCGACGGCAAGCTCGCGGTCTGGGTGCGCACGACCGTCGAGGAGGTCGAGGGCGAGAACAGGCGAGTGTCGAACCTGTGGCTCACGCGGGGAGGATCTGCGGAGCCTCTGCAGCTGACCCGGGGCACCGATCACGTATCGGAGCCCCGGTTCTCCCCGGACGGCGCGACGGTCGCGTTCCTCTCCGACCGCAGCGTGCCCGGAGAAGAGGGCGAGGAGGACGGCGAGGAACCGAAGGCCCGGATCTGGGCGATCCCCGCCGCCGGCGGCGAGGCGTTCCCGGTGACCCGGCTCGATCGCGACGTCCGGGAATTCCGGTGGCGCGACGCGAGGACGATCGTGTTCGCCGCGGAGGAGTCGCCGTCTCTCTGGGAGAAGGAGCGGAAGGAGGCCAAGGACCGGGCCGTCGTCGTCGACGACGCCGAGCGGACCCCGCCCGTCCGGCTCTTCGAGATCGCCCTCGAAGACGAGTCCGCGAGGCGGATCACGCGGAACACCGACTGGATCGACTCCCTCTCCGTTTCCCCCGACGGAAAGCGCGCGGTCGTGACGGCGCAGAGGAGCCTCTCCTACGAGTACGATCAGAAGACGCCTCCGCGCACGCTCCTCCTCGACCTCGAGACGCGGAAGGAGACCCCGCTGTTCGAGGACGGGAAGATCCTGCCGCGGGACGTCCGCTGGGCAGCGGACGGCTCCGGGTTCTACCTCGCGAACGATCGATCGCGGCACCCGCTGTACCGGACCGCCACGGTGACGGAGGTCTGGTTCCGCTCGGTGGCCGACGGGAGGAGCGTGAACGTCGACCTGGGCACCCCGAGAGGGCTCGGCGACGGCTTCGCCGTGACCTCGGACGGCTTCGTCGCGCTGCTCCACGACGGTGTCCGCTTCCGCGCGGCGCGGTTCGTCCGGGACGGCGATTCCTGGAAGCGCTCCGACCTCTCGGGCGAGCACGTCTCGCACCTCGATGCGATCGTCGTCTCCCGCGACGGGGGCACGATCGCGTACGCGCATTCCAAGGCGGTTCTCCCGACGCAGTGGTACGCGGCCCGCCTCGACGGCGCGAAGGTCCGGGATCCCCGCAGGCTCACCGACCTCAACGGGGCGTTCGAAGGGAAGCCGATGGGCCGGGCCGAGGTCGTGCGCTGGGCCGGCGCGAACGACGAGGAGGTCGAGGGGATCCTCTACTACCCGTTCGACTGGAAGGAGGGCGAGCGCCGGCCGCTGATTCTCGACATCCACGGCGGGCCGACGGGGGTGGATCGCGACTCGTGGTCGCTCTCGTGGGCCTCCGCGATCCCCCTGTGGCGGCAGAAGGGGGCGTTCGTGCTCCAGGTCAACTACCACGGGAGCGTCGGCTACGGCCTCGACTGGGTGGAGTCGATCGGGGGCGGCAAGTACTACGAGCTCGAGATCCCGGACATCGAGAAGGGGGTGGACGCCCTGATCGAGCGCGGCCTCGTGGACGCGGCGCGCCTCGCGACCACCGGGTGGAGCAACGGCGGAATTCTGTCCGTCGAGCTGATCACCAGGACGAGGCGCTACCGGGCCGCGTCGATCGGCGCGGCCGACGTCGAGTGGATCAGCGACTGGGGGTTCGTGGACTTCGGGGCGTCGTTCGACAACTACTACTTCGGGGCTTCCCCTCTGGAGGATCCGAAGACGTACGTACAGAAGTCGCCGTTCTTCCGGCTCCCCTCGGTCACGACCCCGGCGATCGTCTTCACCGGGACGGACGACCGAAACGTCCCTCCCGGGCAGTCCTGGTCGCTCTTCCGGGCGCTCCAGCAGACGGGGAAGACGGACGTGCGACTCGTCCTGTTCCCCGGCGAGCCGCACGGCCTCGGCTCGATCGCGCACCAGAAGCGCAAGATCGAGGAGGAGCAGGCCTGGTTCGACCGGCACCTCTTCGGGGCGCAGCCCCCGTCGCGGGAGGCGGTCAAGAAAGGCTCGCCGATCGAGGCGCTGCTCGCCCGCGCGGGGGCCGCGCGCGCCGACGGCCGGCTCGGAAGGATCGAGGCGGGCGTGCTCGTTCCGGAAACCGTGTCGTTCGAGGGGCTCGAGGTGGGGAGGTTCGAGGTCACGCGCGCCCAACTCGCCGCGTTCGATCCGGCGTTCGCCGTCGCGCCGGGAGAGGAGTCGCTCCCGGCGACCGGGATCTCCATCGAGCGGGCCCGGGACTACGTGCGATGGCTGGCGGACCGGACCGGGCGGCCGTTCCGGCTGCCGACGGCGGCTGAGGCCGAGAGGATCGCGAAGTCCGCGGGCCGAGGCGGGAACACGCTCGACCGGTGGGCCGGCTACGAGCCGAATCCGGAGGACGCCGCCCGTCTCTTCCGCTTGGCCGAGGACACCGGCCGGACCGGGGTCCTGCTGCTTCCCGTCGGCTCCGTGCCCGGCACGGGAGATCCGGTCGTCTTCGACCTCGACGGCAACGCCGCCGAGTGGTCGGAGGGGAAGGACGGCGCGGGGATCGCGGTGGGGGCGAGCGCCGACCGGCCCTCGGAGGATCTGGAGCCCGGAGTCTCCCCGTCCCCCGGGTACGTAGGGTTGCGCGTCGTCGTCGGCACCCCGCCCGAGGCGCGATGATCCGGGACATCGGCCCCCGGCTCTCCGACCGAATCGCCGCGTGGCCGGGGGACGTCCCGTTCCGGGCGGAGTCCGCCTCCGCGGTCCGGACCTCGGTGCACGTCGGGGCGCACGTCGACGCGCCGGTCCACGTCGTCGCGGGAGGGGAGAGCGTCGACCGGATGGATCCGGAGGTCTTCGTCGGCCGGTGCCGCGTGATCCGCGTGGCCGTGCCCCCGCGCGGTCGCGTGGTTCCAGGGATGCTCCGCGCCCCGCTCGACGAGCCGCGCATCCTGATCGCGACCGGAGCCCACCCGGACCCCCGCGTGTTCCGTGAGGACTTCGCCGGACTGTCGGTCGATCTCGCCGACCGGCTCCTGGAGCGCGGCGTCCGGCTCGTCGGCGTGGACGCGCCGAGCGTCGATCTCCACGACGACCCGGATCTCCCGGTGCACCGGGCGTGCCTCGGGCGCGGGATCGCGATCCTCGAGGGACTCGCGCTCGAAGGGGTCCCTGAGGGGCTCTACGAGCTGATCGCCTTGCCGCTCCGGCTCGAGGGGCTCGACGGGAGCCCGGTCCGAGCGGTCCTCCGGGACCTTTCCTCCGCGGGGGGCGAGGGCCGCTAGGGCGGGCGCGGCGCGAGCCACAGGCTCCGCGCCGTCAGCTCGCGGTGGTCGAGCCCGGCTGCGCGGTCGAGCAACCGCAGCCGCTCGGGCAGAGTCGCACGGAACCGCCACAGGTCCGCCCGGCCGCCTGCGTCCTCGAACGTCCCGGCCCACTCCCGCCACCAGGGCGAGACCCGCGTCGAGACCGGCTCGACGACGAGAATCCGGGCGCCGCGGCCCGCCGCGTCCAGGAGGGCGCGGAGCAGGCGGTCCCGTGCTGGGGGCGGAAGCTCGTTGACGAGCCAGCCGGCGGCGATCGAGGACCCCTCGCCGGGGAGGCGCGTGCGCTCCGCGCCGCCCCTTCGCGCCGTTCCCCGCACCCTGAGCGCCCGGAGCGTGCGGCGCGCCTCCTCGACCGCCCAGGCGCTCCGGTCGATTCCCAGGACCTCGGCGCCGCGGCCCGCTTCGAGGGCCCACGCCGCGCCGACGGAGCCCGTTCCGCACCCGAGGTCGACGATCCTCCGCGTGCGGCCGCGCGCGGCCCCCAGCGCCCGGACGATCTCCGTCGCGGCGAGGAAGTGGAGCGGAGCGTAGAAGAGAGCGTAGCCGGCGCGCTTGCCGGCCGACCCGAAGGAGTCCCGGAGGCTGCCGCAGTCCCGGCGCTCGACGTACCGGGTCGAGAGCGCCTGCACGGCCCGGCGCACCTCGGCGAAGGAGAGGCTCGCGAGGTGGCGGGCCTCGAGGTCCTCGAGCCAATCGAGGAACGCGCTATCCTTGCGGCCTGAGGCGAAGTCGTCCACGATCGAATCCGCGGCCCTCGGGGCCGGACCCGACAAGGATACCCGCGTTCGGAGGGCACGATGGCGAACGGCGTCCCGGCGGCATTCCAGCGGAGAGGCGCCCGGGCCCTCGCGGCGGCCGCGATCCTCGCGTTCATCTCGGCGGCGCCGTCTTGCGCGGCGAGCGGGGGCGGCGAGCCTCCGACCGGGGCCGAGGCGGCGGCGATCCTCGAGGAGGTTTCCCCGCAGGTCGAGGCGATCCGCGGGCTGCGCTTCCGGCGGCCGGTGCCCGTCACGGTCATCGACGACGCGAAGGCTCGCGGGCACGCGATCCGGCGGTTCCGCAAGTTCTACACCGAGGCGGAATCCGAGGCGCGCCAGCGCGCGCTGCGTCTCCTCGGCCTCCTTCCTCCCGCCGCCGACGTGCTCGGCGAGTACCTCGAGGTGCTGGAGGAGCAGGCGGGGGGCTTCTACGATCCCGAGAGCGGGGGATTCCTCCTTCTCGGGGACATGCCCCGAGGCGTGCTCCCCATGCTCGCCTCCCACGAGCTCGGCCACGCGCTCGAGGACCAGCACTTCGGCCTCGACGCGAGACTTCTCGCGGCCGGGGACGACGACGAGATCTTCGCGGTCAGCGCCGTGCACGAGGGGAGCGCGACGCTCGTGATGACGGCGTGGACCACCCGCGCCGCGGCGGACGGGAAGCTGCGCCCCGCAGACGTCCGGTCGCTCCAGGAATCGGACGCCGGGCGAGGGGAGAAGCTCGCGGCGATGCCCGAGGTCCTGCGCCGCGACCTCATCGGCTCGTATCTGCTAGGGGCGAGCTTTTTTCTCGGCGGGCGGCCGACGGTGTCCGCCGGTCCGGCGCTCCCGGTCGCCGACGTCAACCGCGCGTTCCGGGAAGGCCCGCGCTCGTCGGAGCAGATCCTCCATCCCGAGAAGTACTGGGGGCCGGGGCGGCGCGACGAGCCGCTGCAGGTGGAGATCCCCGGGGCCGCCCGGGCGCTGGGGGAGGGCTGGCGTCGCGACGGCGGGAACGTGCTCGGAGAGCTCGTCCTGGGCGTTCTCGTCGGCGCGAAGACTCCGGACGCGAACGAGGCGGCCGGCGAGTCGAGCGCCGCGTGGACCAATGCGGCGGCCGAGGGATGGGGCGGCGACCGCTGGGAGCTCTGGTCGAAGGGGGACCGGCGACTGGCGATCCTCGGGACCGTGTGGGACTCGGAAAGGGACGCGGAGGAGTTCGCGGCCATGCTCCCGTCGCGCGAAGGGCTCGCCTGGCGGCGCTCCGGCGACCGGGTCGCCGTGGTCGCAGGGGACGCCGACGGGCCCCTGGGTCCGCTGGCGGAGTCCCTCCTTCGCGGCGTGAAGGCACGCGCCGGGAGGCGTGGAAAAAGACGTTGACGCGCCTCTTCCCTGACGGTACGAAACCTGCGGGCATCGATCGGAGGGACGAGCCATGCCGATGCGCGCGCCGCGGAGCAGACTCCCGATCCTCCTCCTGAGCCTCGCATGGCTGCTGCGTCCGCAGCCGGCCGCGGCCCAGAGCCCGGTCGTGCCGGCGGAGGTCTCGGGCATGACGGTGGAGCGCAGCGGAAGCGACCTGGCGCTCTCCTGGGCCCCGGTGACCGAGGACGCGCTCGGCCAGCCGAGGACGATCGACCACTACGTCGTCTATCGCGGAGCCGGCCCGCGGTTCCCGGACTCGTTCGCGCCGGTGGGAGTCCCTCCGACGCCTGCGTTCTTGGATTCGGGCGCTGCGGCGGATGGCGGCGACCACTACTACCTGATCACCGCCGTGGACGAGGCCGGCGTGGAGGGGCCGGCCCGGCCTTCCGTCTTCACGAGCGCGCCGGCGCTGTCCGGCCAGTGGACCGCCACGACGATCGAGCTGCAGTGGAGCGACGCGCTTCCCTCGGAGGAGGTCGCCGGCTACCGGGTCTTCTGGGGGCCGGCGCCGCGGACCTACGCGTCCTGGCAGGACGTCGGCCTGGCCCGGTCCTATTCGCTGGCCGGCCTCGAGCCGAACCGGAACTGGTACGCCGCGGTCGTCGCCGTGGACTCGCTCGGCAACGTCTCCGCCTTCTCGAACGAGCACTTCGACGCCGTCGCGGGCACGATCGAGCTGCGCAGCCACGACCAATCGCACCTCTGCTTCACGGGGTGCGAGGCGCAGGAGGGGGAGATCGTCCGCAACTCGGGCCGGGAGATCATGGTCCCGGTCTCGTTCCCGGCGGGCGACTGGGTCCGCGTCACGCTGACCTTCACGGCGGACTCGCGCCTGTGCGACGAGCCGATCGCCACGGACAAGTGCGGCGACACCAACCCGGGCTGGAACCCCTGCGGCGACCCGTGGGACCGGACGGCCTCCGTCTACCTCGTGCTCAACGACTGCATCGCGGCGGGGGGCAACTGCTACGCCCAGGCGGGGAACCTGGAGCTGATCCGCACGATCACCCCGTTCGGCACCGATGCTCCCGAGCCCGACGGCTCCGGCGAGGTGCCCCCGGCGGTCTGGACCTTCGACATCACGCCCTACGCCGGGCTGCTGACCGGGACGAGGCACGTGGGGGCGTACATCGCGACCTGGGTCACGCCCGGATGGTACGCGAGCGTGGACTTCCGCTTCACCGAGAACCCGGCGGAGGCGTCCCCCGAGCCGCCGGCGGACGGCGTGGTCCCGGTCTGGTTCCTCGACGGGGGGAACTCCGACGCGACCGTTCCCGTGACGGTCCCGGCCGGGACGGCGCGGGTCGCGGCCCGCCTGTTCACGACCGGCCACGGCGCCGTCGGGAAGCCGGATTGCGACTGCCCCGCGCGCCCCTGCGACGAGTTCTGCTCGAAGTGGGTCCAGATGACGGTGGACGGGGAGGTGAAGCAGCAGGTCTTCCCCTGGCGCACGGACTGCAGCCCGCTCGGCGAGGGGATCTGCGGCGAGGGGACCTGCGACGACTGGAACGCCTGCGGCTGCCCCTCCTGCACCTACAACCGCGCCGGGTGGTGCCCGGGGTTCCTGGCCTGCCACGCGAACGAGCCCTGCGACCAGGACTTCGACGCGACGACCTGGTTCGTCCCGGGCGCGACGCACGCGGTGGGGGTGAACGTGCAGGACATCACGCCCGGAGCCTATTGGGCGAACAGCCTGGCGGTCTACTGGTACGAGGACTAGCGTCCGATCCCTGGCGCCCGCGGCTCAGAGGCAGGGTCTCTCGATCTGCCACGCCAGGAGGCGGATGTCCGTCTCGTCGACGACCCCGTTGCCGTCGAGGTCGCCGCTGGTTCCCGCCGGGACCTCCTGTCCGAAGAAGCTCCTCAGGATCGCCTGGTCGTCGGCATCCACGTCGCCGTCCTCGTCCAGGTCCCCGGTGCAGGTCACGCGGAGCACGAACCCGTGCGCGGCCGGGAACCCGTTGATGTCGAGAACGTCCTCGCGGATCCCGTAGCCGGTCACCAGCGTCGTCGCCCCGATCTTCACGATGTCGTTGGCCTGGATCAGGTCCCACGGGCTTCCGGAGGGCAGCATCTCGTTCAACAGGCGGTACTGCCCGGCGCGCCAGACGGCGGCCTCCCGGTCGTAGTCGCCCGTGACGTCGCTCTTCACGACGAACACCGTCCCGGCGATCTGTCCGGCCTCGCTGATCGCGGACGGGAAGAAGGCCGCGACGTGCCCGGTCAGGGGCAGCAGCGAGAAGCCCGCCGGGAAGCCGTAGGCCGGGGCGGGGAGCCACAGGCAGGGGACTCCCAGGTCGATCTCGCACGCGACCTCTCCCCTGTCGTTCACGTAGGCCGCGCCGACGTAGTCTTCGAGGTCCGGCGCCAGGTCGTTCATCCCGGCGGGCAGGCCGTACGCCGGGGAGGGGAGGTGGAGGAACGGCTTGCGGAACCCGGAGTCGTCCTGCGCCACGCCCGCGATCTGCCCGAGGCTGTTGACGTCGTAGGCCCAGCTGTATCCGCCGCCGTCCGCGCGAAGGGTCCCGAGATCGGTCACGACGGGGCCGCTCGGCTGCACGACCCAGAGCGCGGCGCGGGTCGCCCCCCCGTCCGCGACCGCGTCGCCGACGATCTGCCCCGCGTCGTTGATCGAGTTCGCGCGGGCGGCTCCGGTCGGGGACAGCGGGGGAAGCACGTTCCATCCCTCAACCGCGCCCGGGACCGCCCCCGGCATCCACAGCATCGCCATCGGGCCGTAGTCGCCGTCGTTCTTGCCCACGATCCAGCGCGAGCCGTTGATGCCCGCCCCCGCACTCTCGCAGCCCAGGGGCGAGCAGACGGCATACCCCTCGAGCGCGCCGAGATCCATCAGGATGCCGTTCGAGTACAGGATGGCATGCGACAGGAAGGGGAGCGCCAGCTCGCCCTCGAGATCGCCCACGATCCCCTCGAACTGGGAAGAACCGGTGACGTCCCCCGCCCCGTTGATCGCGAGCCCGATGCTCGCCCGGTCGGCGATCGTGCCGATGTCCGTGAGAACCAGGCTGGATCCCGACGACGGCGCCGCGGGGCCCATCTCGATCCCCTGGAGGAGCACGTCCTCCGCCATCGCGGAACGGAGCGGGAGGATCCCCGCGAGGACCGACAGGACGAGCACTTTCGATGCCTGGTTCCATCCGAGCATGATCGTTGGCCCTCTCTCTTCGCGCGCCGCCGCGCGCGCGGCGACGCCGGGGAATCCTTCGAGCTCGGCATGAATATACGAAGCCGCCGGACCTCTTCCAGAGGATTCGATCGCGCGCGCACAATTTTCGTACCGGCCCGCGGTCCGTCGGCGTAGTCGGCGGGACGGCGGCGAGCCCGGCCCGGCTTGACGTCCGGCATGCTCGTGCTACAATCTGGACTGTATTTGTCCGAATTGAGCGATCCGGTCCATGCCGGTACGCGGATGCGAGGAGGAAGCGATGGTACACAAGGCGCCGGCCCTGCCTTACGCCTTCGACGCGCTCGAGCCGTGGATCGACGCGCGAACCATGGAGATCCACTACGGGAAGCACCACATCGGATACGTAACGAGCCTGAACAAGGCCCTGGACGATCACGAGGACCTCCGATCCCTCTCTCTCGAGGCCCTTCTGGGAGATCTCGGCCGCGTTCCCGAGACGATCCGCACGGCCGTCCGCAACCACGGCGGCGGCCATTACAACCACGCCCTGTTCTGGAGCCTCATGAAGAAGGGGGGCGGCGGCGAGCCGAAAGGCCTCATCGCCCATGCGATCCGGAGGGCATTCGGGTCGTTCGACGAGTTCTGCGCGAAGTTCTCCCGGGTGGCGATCGACCGCTTCGGATCGGGCTGGGCCTGGCTGTTCGTCCGGGACGGCAGGCTGCTGCTGGATTCCACCGCGAACCAGGACACGCCGGTCATGAGCGGCGGCGCCCCCGTGCTGGGGCTCGACGTCTGGGAGCACGCCTATTACCTGAAGTACCGGAACCGCCGCGCCGACTACGTGAGCGCCTGGTGGAACGTGGTGGACTGGGGCCGCGTGGAGGAGTTGTACGCGCTCGCGACGAGATGACCGCCGGGGGATCGCCTCACGTCTTGCTCGGCGTCGGGGGATCCTCCTACAATCCGGCTTGCACCCGACGGAGCCGCCCGGAAGTCAGGAGGCACGCGACATGGCACACACGCTCGGTCCGCTCCCGTATCCGTTCGACGCCCTCGAGCCCTTCCTGGACGCCAGGACGCTCGAGATCCACCACGACAAGCACCACGCGGCCTACGTGGCGAACCTCAACAAGGCGCTCGAGCCGCATCCCGACCTCCAGAAGCGGCCGCTCGGCGCGCTTCTGGAGGGGCTCGACTCGGTGCCGGAAGAGATCCGCACGGCGGTCCGGAACAACGCCGGCGGCCACTTCGCGCACAACCTGTACTGGAGGACGATGAAGCGGGGGGGCGGAGGCGAGCCTTGCGGCCCCCTGGCGCAGGCGATCTCGGCTGCGTTCGGCTCGTTCGAGGGGTTCAAGGCGAAGCTCACGCAGGCCGCCGTCGGCCAGTTCGGCTCGGGCTGGGCATGGCTCTACGTCGAGGGGGGCCGTCTCGCGGTGCGGGGCACGCCGGGGCACGACTGCCCGGAGATGACCGGCGGCCGGTCGCTGCTCGTCGTGGACGTGTGGGAGCACGCCTACTACCTCAAGTACCAGAACCGCCGCGCGGACTACGTGGAAGCGTGGTGGAACCTCGTGAACTGGGATGCG
The DNA here is from genome assembly GCA_937864465.1 of uncultured Acidobacteriota bacterium. Lineage (GTDB taxonomy): Bacteria > Acidobacteriota > Polarisedimenticolia > Polarisedimenticolales > JAIQFR01 > CALMJU01. The sequence continues at coordinate 17,567 of CALMJU010000046.1, read as the reverse complement.
GTGACCCTCTAGGGGGCCGGATCCCGACGATTCGGTGGTGGCTGTGGAGACGGTTCGGCTGACGAGTCTCGCGTCCTGCGCCGGGTGAGCGAGCAAGATGGGGCCGGAGGCCCTGGAGCAGATCTTGCGCCCGCTCGCCGGCATGTTCGACGCGAAGCGCTATCCCGACCTCCTCCGCGGGCTCGAGGCCCCGGACGACGCGCTCGTGTGGAGGCTGGACTCCGAGCGGGCGATCGTTCAGACGGCCGATTTCTTCCCGCCGGTCGTGGACGACCCGTACGACTTCGGCTCGATCGCGGCGGCGAACGCCCTGTCCGACATCTACGCCATGGGCGCGGTCCCCCTCTTCGCGATCAACCTCGTCGGCTTCCCGGAAGGGCTCGACCGCGCGGTGCTCGGCGAGATCCTGAGGGGAGGCGCCGAGAAGGTTCGCGAGGCCGGCGCGGTCGTCGCCGGCGGCCACACGACGACCGACCGGGAGCCGAAGTACGGTCTCGCCGCGACGGGGATCGTCCATCCGGACCGGATCCTCTCGAAGGGGGGCGCTCGGCCCGGCGACGTGCTGCTCCTGACGAAGCCGATCGGCAGCGGGGTCGTGACGACCGCGCACAAGGCCGGGAAGGTGGAGCGGGCCGATCTCGAAGCCGCCGTCGCCTCGATGGCGCGGCTCTCCGCGGGCGCTTCCATGCTCCTGCGGGACGCAGGCGCCGCGGTCCACGCGCTGACCGACATCACGGGGTTCGGTCTCCTGGGCCACGCGCACGAGATGGCGGAGCAGTCGGGCGTCGCCCTCGGGCTGCGCTGGTCGGACGTTCCTCTCCTCCCGGGGGCCGAGCGGTACGCCGGCGGGGGGATGGTCCCGGGGGGCTCGCGGCGGAACGAGTCGCACTACGGGGCCTGGGTTTCCTGGGAGCGCTCCCTTCGGGACCGGGAGAGGCTGCTGCTGTTCGACGCGCAGACCTCGGGCGGTCTTCTCGCGGCGGTCGAGCCGGGAGGCGCGGAGGCTCTTCTCGCGGCCTTCGCGTCGGCCTCGGAGCCGGTGTGGCGGGTCGGCGAGGCCGTGGAAGGGAAGGCGGGAAGCTTGCGGGTCCTCTGATCCCGCCGCGACGGGAGTGCGGCGATGACCGGTGCCGGAGAGCGTCCCGGGGGATCGCGGCGCGGAGGAGCGGCGGCCGCGCTCCTCGTCGCGCTCCTCGGCTCCCGGGCGGCCGTCCCTGCGGAGCCGTGGACGCTCCTCCGGGTCCGGGCGTTCGGTTCGCAGCGGTTCGCGGAATCCGACATCGTGCGCGCGAGCGGCCTGGAGCCGGGGACCCGGGTGACCCTCGAGAGCTTCGAGAAGGCGACCGAGCGGCTCTCCCGGCTCGGAACGTTCGAGCAGGTGACCTACCGGTACTCCCAGGACGGCAGCAACGCGATCGTGCAGATCCACGTGCGAGACGCCGGCGATTTCCTCCCCTGCCGCTTCGAGAACTTCGTGTGGTTCGCCGACGACGAGATCGAGGCCGCCCTCGCCGGCCGCGTTCCTCTCTTCGCGGGGGAGGTCGCCGCCGCCGGGAGCCAGCAGGACGAAGTCGCGGCGGCGCTCGCCGCGATCCTGAAGGCGCGGCGTCTCCCCGGGACCGTCGGGCGGATCGTGACGTCCGACGCGGCGTCCGGACCGCGCCTCGGGTTCCGGGTCGAGGGGGTGCCGATCACGATCGGCCGCGTGGACCTCGCGGGGTTCCGGCACGCCGACGCCGAAACGGTCCGGCGCGCGACCGCGCCGCTGGTCGGGAGGGCCTACGCCCGGACGCCGGTGGAGGCCTTCCTCGCCGAGAGCCTGGCGCCCCTGTGGTCCGAGATCGGGTGCCTCCGCGCGCAGTTCGCCGAGCCTTCCGCCGAGGTTCTCGCGTCGGGCCCCGACGGAGTCTCGGTCGCCGTGCTGGTGCGGGTCCGCGAGGGAAAGCGGTACGCGTTCGCCGGCGTGGAGTTCGCGGGGGCCGCCGTGTTCCCGGCCGACGATCTGGCGGGTCGCGTCGGCCTCGTCCGCGGGGAGCCGGCGAACGGGGTGCGGCTCGCGAGGGATCTGGAGGCGATCCGCGCCGCATACCTGGAGCGCGGGTATCTCCACGCCGTCCTCCACGAGAGTCGGGTCTTCGACGAGAAGGCCTCGACCGTGCGGTACGCGATCGAGGTCCGGGAAGGGGATCGCTTCCGGATGGGCAGGCTCGAGATCGTGGGCCTGCCGCGGCGTCACGCCGAGAGGCTGAAGAAGCTGTGGAAGCTCGCTCCCGGCGACCCGTTCGACGCAGGCTGCTGGGAGGCGTTCCGGGCGGAGAGCGGAAGCCGCCTCCCCGCGAGCCGCTCCGGCTGGGTCTCGGAGCGGGAGTACGAGATCCGCGACGCCGACCGGACGGTGGACGTCACGATCCGGTTCTCCGAGAAGCGGGCCGACTGACCGCCCTGGAGGGCTCCCCGGCGCGGGGATCGGACCTCAGCGGGCCCCTAGGGCGTCGTACTCGACGGCACCCCCCACGAGGGTCAGCACGGCTCGAGCGCCCGGGATCCGGTCGTCGGGGACCGAGAGGATGTCCTCGGACAGGACCGTGACGTCGGCGAGCTTGCCGGGCGCCAGGGTGCCTCGGTCCTTCTCCTCGAAGGCCGCCCACGCGGCGTTCGCGGTGTAGGATCGAAGGGCCTCCTCGCGCGTCATCCTCTGCTCGGGGAAGAAGAGCGATCCGCCCCGCGCCCGCCGCGTGACCGACGCCGCGAAGCAGGCGATCGGGTCCACGGCCTCCACCGGAGCGTCGGTCCCGTTGACGATCGTCGCCCCGGACGCGATGAGGCTCCTCCAGGCGTACGCTCCCTCCCGCGCCCGCCGCTCGCCGACCCGCGCGACGACCCACGGCGCGTCCGACGCGCAGTGGATCCCCTGCATCGCCGCGATCACGCCGAGGCGGCCGAAGCGTCCCGCGTCGAGCGGGTCCACGTGCTGCGCGTGCTCGATCCGCCACCTCGGGTCCTTCTTGTCGGGCCGGCTCCGGAAGACCCGCTCGTAGAGGTCGAGCACCTCGCGGTTCGCCCGGTCCCCGATCGCGTGAACGCAGAGCTGGAGCCCCTGCTCGATCGCGAGCCTCGCGGTGGCCTCGAGCTTCTCGATCGGCTCGACGCTCATCCCCGCGGTCCCCGGGTCGTCGGCGTAGGGGCGGAGCATCCAGGCGCCGCGCGACCCGAGCGCTCCGTCCATATATCGCTTGATCGCCCGCACCGTCAGACGCCCGCCCGCGGCGCCGACGATCGGGAGCTCATGGGCGCGCGCCGCGATCTCCTCGTCGGGCTCCTCGATCATCACGTGGAGCCTGAGCCTCAGGCTGCCGTCGAGAGCCATCTTCCGGAGCAGCGCGATCGTCTCGAAGCTCGCCCCCGCGTCGTGGAACGCCACGATCCCTTTCGAGAGGCACTCCTCCTGCGCGCGGAGCGCGTCGCGCCGCAGCTCCGCTTCCCGCTCCTCGGGCGCGAGGGCGGCCCGCTCCGACTCGATGGCCCGCCGCACCGGGTCGTCGGCCGCCTCGACGAGCGCCCCCGTCGGCGCGCCCCGCGCGTCGCGGACGATCCTCCCTCCCGGCGGGTTTCCCCGGGACCGCGCCAGCCCGGAGCGCTCGAGCGCGGCCCCGTTCGCGATGGAGGCGTGCCCGCTCGCGTGGCGGAGCCAGACGGGGTTGGCCGGCGCCGCCCGATCGAGCGCGGCCCGCGTCGGGAACCCCTCGACCGACGGCTCGGCGGGCGCGCTCCAGCGCTCCTGGTGCCAGCCGCGCCCCTCGATCCAGGCGCCGGGCGCCGCCGACCGGGCCGCGGCGGCGACCTTGGCGACGACATCGTCCCAGCTCGACTCGCCGCCGAGCTCGAGGATCCTCTTCGAGCGCCCCAGGCTCAGGAAGTGCGCGTGCCCCTCGACGAGCCCCGGCACCGCGAGCCGGCCCGCGAGATCGATCACTCGCGTCGACGGCCCGACGAGGGGGGCGACGTCCTCGTCGGTCCCGACCGCGACGATCCGCTCTCCGCGGACCGCGATCGCCTGGGCGCGGGGGCGCCCCGGATCGAGCGTCGCGACGTTTCCGCGGACGAGCACGAGGTCCGCGGGCCCCCCGCTCCCGGGGCGGCACCTCGTCGGCACGGCGAGCGCGCAGGCGGCGACCAGCACCATGGCGGCGGCGAGCCTCCGATCTCGGGCGGCGGGCGGCACGGCGGAGCCTCCCGTGGTTCGACCGTCCCGATCTTACGACAACCGGGGGCGGCGCCGCGTTCCGCTCTACGGCGCCGCCTCGAGGTCGAAGGTGAGGCGCAGGTTCCTCGCTCCCATCCGCGCTTCCCGGAGGATCGCCCGCACGTGGACGTCGCCGCCCGCCGTCGCGACGCTCCAGGACGTCTCGACCAGGAGGGGCAGCGTGGGGAGGAGGGGGCCGATGTCCACCGACCCCGTCAGCGGAAGGGCGATCGGGACCTTCTCGAACTTGAGGTAGGCGTGCTTCCGGCCCTCCCGCTCCGCCACGCGGAGCGAGACCTGGGGCTCTACCGGCGTGTCGATCCCGAGCTCGGGCACGACGAGCCGGAGCGACGTCAGGAGGAAGCCCTCCTTGTCCTCGCCGGCGGTCGGGTCGAACCCCCGCACCCTGAGGTCCCGGAGCAGCAGCGTGACGCCGCGTCCCTGCGCGAGGGGCACGCTGACCTGGCGGGGCGCCATCGCGGGGAGGAGCTCGTTGAGCGATTCGGCGTCGAGCGTGACGTCCACCCGCGCGTGGGCCGCGGAGGAAAGGAACGCCCCGAGAAGGAGCGCGAGGGCCGCCGGGCGCGGGGAGGATCGCAGGGAGGTCATCGGGACGTTCCCTTCGCCGTCTTCGCCGGCGGCTGCGCAGCCCGCTTCGTCTCGTCGGCGAGCGAGCGGAAGCCGAAGCCGCGGTAGATGCCCGCAAGGATCTCCGCGGCGCGGGAATCGGCCGGGCTCGCGCGGAGGGCGCGGTGGAGGATCGGAAGCGCGAGGATCTCCATGCCGTCTCTCACCAGCGTCTCGGCCTGGTCGAGGTTGCCGCGCTCGGCCGGGCCGCGCGAGGCGGCCTTCAGGAGGTCCGCAGCGGCTTCCGCGACCGGCGGCGGCGCGCCCTCCGGCCGAGCGAGGCCGGCAAGCTCGGACTTCGCCGCGGCGAGATCCGACGCGATGGCCGCGGCGGCGGCCCCCAGGAGATCGATCGGATCGCCGCTCGTCTTCGCCGAGGCTCGGTACGCGGACCGCGCCCGCGCGAAGTCGCGGACGAGCATCGCGGCCGTGGCGCGGCGCCTCAGGATCGCGAGATCGTTCGGCGCGAGATCCGCCGCGCGGTCGAGGGCGGCGAGCCCTTCGGCCTTCTTCCCCGCCTGGGCGAGCACGTACCCCCAGTCGGCGTGCACGGGGGCGCTGGACGGGAACGCCTTCGCGACCGCTCCGAGGATCGCGGCTCCCCCGGCGGGATCTCCCGCCTCGACCCGGACGGCGCCGAGCGCCGCGAGGGTCTCGGCCAGCGTCGGATCGGCGGGGAACGCCGCGGCGGCCCGTCCCACGGCCTCCTTCGCTCCGGAGACGTCCCCGGAGTCCGCGAGGAGGTAGCAGCGCTTGAGCACGACGTCCTTGCGGCCCGGAGCGAGCCGCTCCGCTTCCTGGAGGCTCCGGAGCGCTTCGCCGAGGAGCTGCGCGTCGTAGCGGACCTCCGTGCGCGTGGGGGTCCCGGGGCCGAGCCTGGGCAGCTTCAGGCCGCCCGAGCGGAGCTCCTCCGCTCCGACCGCGACGTCCACGACCTTGCGGGCGGTCCTCCCCTTCGCCTGGAGCGCGTGCGCCAGCGCGACGCGGCGGTCGGGATCGCCGGGGGCCTCCGCAACCGCGGCCCTCCCGGCGGCGATCGCCTCGTCGAGCTTCCCCTCGCGGACGAGCGCCTCGATCTCCGCCGCGGTCTGCGCGGCGAGCGCCGCGGCGGACGCGGCGCAGGCGAACGCGAGGACGAGGAATCGTCGTGCTCTCGGCATGGGAACCTCCTCGCAACGGACCGGCAAAGACTAACCCGCGCGGCGGAGAATCTCCACCGCCTCGCCGGATCGCCCTTCCTCCCCCGCGAAACGCTGCTAGAATCGGCCGGGAGGTGGAAGCCGTGACGATACGACGCACGATCCTGGTCGCGGCCGTCGCGCTGATCGTCGCGCGGGCGATCGAGCCCGCCGCCGCCGCGGAGATTCGCCCCGCGAGCTTCACGCTCGACGACTACGCCGTGACCGTGGCCCGGACGTCGAGCTCCTTCCAGACGGCCTTCGGCCTCGATTTCGGGGGCTCCCTCGGCCGGAGCTACTGGTGGTTCGGCGGCGGCCGGCTCTCGTGGGTCCAGGGGGAGAGCCGGGGCGACGTGACGAACGCCGGGGCCGTCGGAGGCGTCCTGGGGCTCGGCTTCCGCCCCGACCGGGCGATCTCGCCGATTGCGCGCCTCGGGTACGACCGGTGGCTCGGGAACGACGACACGTTCCGCTCGCAGACGTGCCTGAGCGCCGGCGCGCGGTTCCGAGTCTCCTCGCGGCTCGACCCGCATTACGCGATCTCCGTCGAGGCGTACCGAGCGGAGCTGTCCCGCGCGGACGGCGCTCCCGACGAGGACGGTTTCGGGATCCTGATCGGCTATTCCGTCGCCTTCTACCGGAAGCGGTGAGCGCGGGCGCCCCCGCGATCGGCGAGGTCCTCGGGCGGGGTCTCCGGCGCGGCCTCGCGACCGGATGGCTCCTGGCCCGGATCATGATCCCCGTCTCGGCGTGCGTCGCGGCGCTGCAGTGGTCGGGAGCGCTGGCGAGAGTCGGCAGGGCGCTGGCGCCAGCGATGGGGACCTTCGGGCTTCCCGGCGAGGCGGCGATCGCGCTCGTCACCGGAGGGTGCGTCGGCGTCTACGGCGCGATCGCCGCGGCCTCGCCCGTCGCCCTCTCGGCGACCCAGATGACGGTCCTGGCGCTGATGGTCCTCACGGCGCACAACCTGATCGTCGAGTCGGCCGTCCAGGGAAAGTCCGGCGCTTCGGGTCTCCGCATGGCCGCCCTGCGGATCCTCGCGGCGATCGCCCTCGGCGCCCTGCTCTGGCAGGTGCTGCGCCACGCGGATCCCGGACCGCTCGTGACGGGGGGGCCCGCGGCGGGCGGCGCGGCGGCGGGCGGCGCGGCCGCGTTCGCGGCGGCGTGGGCGCGGGGAGCGGCCGCCCTGATCCTGAAGATCTTCCTGATCCTCGCCGCGCTCAACGTTGCGACCGAGGCGATGCGCGCCTACGGGTGGTTCGATCTCCTCGGACGGAAGCTCGGTCCCGTCATGCGGTTCCTGGGCCTTCCGGACCGGGTGGCGTTCCTCTGGCTGACCGCGAACGTCCTGGGGCTCGCCTTCGGCGCCGGGCTCCTCATCGACGAGGCCGGCGAGCGGGATCGATACGCCTCGACCGACCTGCGCGACCTGCACGTCTCGATCGCGATCAGCCACTCGCTCCTCGAGGACACGATGCTCTTCCTCGCGGTCGGCGCCGGCTTCTTCTGGATCGTGGTCCCGCGGCCCCTCGCAGCCGCAGTTGCCGTGCGCGCCGTCCGCAGGCTCGGTCGCTCCGCGGCTCCCCCGGACGCCTGACCCGACCGACCGCATCGGCTCGAGGGGCCTTGCTTCGTCGGACGACGCCGGGGAGCGGGCGGCGGTCGAGGCGGGGGAGGGCGGCCGATCCGCTCGCGATCAGGGAAGCGCCCGGACGGCGCGGACGTACGCGGGCGGGGGCTCGAGGAGAAGGACTCCCATCCCGGACGGCCGCCCGATCTCCATCTGCGCGCGGGCCCACACGACGCGGCCGAGCAGCGGCACGCTCGTGTCGTCGTCGAAGGCGATCCTGAGCGACAGCGCGGTTCCCGGATCGAGAGGCTCGATCGTCGCCACGAAGAGGCCGGTCTCCGAGACGTTGGAGGTCAGCGCGCCGACGGTCGGTGCCGCGCTCCCGTACCGCACCGGAAGCGCGTGCGACTTCCTCTCGGCGGGGCCCGGATGGGCCTTCCGCGCCGGCGCGGCGTCGGCCGCGACGACCGCGGGCTCGGCGAGGACGACCGCGTCCCGCCGCAGCCAGCCTCTCCGGGCGCAGTGGTCGCTCACGTGCTCGATCGCCTGCCGCTCCGCCTCCCGCGGCGATGCGCCGACGAACTTGAGGGAGCTCTCCCCCCCGGGGACCGTCCACAGCACGTTCGGGTACGTGAGAATGCGAGCGCGCCAGACGCGCCCCGCGGGCGCGACGAGCACGCCGATCGCCTCGATCCCCTCCGGCGTCTCCACCGTGATTCGCCAGCCTGGCCTCTCGGCCCCCGTGGCGAGGAGCGGACCCGGGCAGGGCGAGGCCCCGCCGTGACGCGTACCGCAGGCCCGGCACCAGCGGCGCTCCACGCCTTCCCGCTCCCTAGGCGCCGAGGAGCGCCTCGAATTCCTCGGGGCTCTTCATCGGAACCTCCCGTGCGCCCGCCCATTATGCCAGCGTCCGGCGCTCGGGACCGCTCGTGGAGGATAATCGGAGCGTGGCGACGTACCGCCTCCTCCTCGAGTACGACGGCACCCGCTATCGCGGATGGCAAGAGCAGAAGAACGCCCGCACGGTGGCGGGCGAGCTCCGGCGGGCGATCCTCGAGACGGGAGCCGACCTCGTCGACCTCGGAGGCTCGGGACGGACCGACGCCGGCGTGCACGCCCTCGGCCAGGTCGCCCATCTCCGGCTGCGGCGCCCGGTCGAGCCGGAGGCGCTCCGGAGGGCGGTCAACGACGCGCTCCCGGCGGACGTCCACGTCCTGTCGCTGTCCGCCGAGGCGGAGCGGTTCCACGCGAGGCACTCGGCGGTCGCGAGGAGCTACCTCTACCAGGTGTCGCGGCGCAGGACGGCGGTCGCGAAGCGGTTCGTCTGGTGGGTCAAGAGGCCCCTCGACCTGGGGAGGATGGCCGCGGCCGCCTCGCGCCTCGAGGGGCGGCACGACTTCGCGGCGTTCTGCGAGCGCCCGGGCGAGCAGGCGAGCACGATCGTCGTCGTGGAGCGGGCGGCGGTGGTCGAGGACGAGGCGCTGATCCTCGTGCGCCTCGTGGCATCGCACTTTCTCTGGAGGATGGTGCGGCGCATCGTCGGGGCGCTCGTGCGGGTGGGGGCCGGCGAGATGAGGGAGCCGGCCTTCGCCGCGCTCCTCGAGCGGCCGGCGGCCGGCGCGGGCCGCCCCCCGGTCGCCGAGTGGACGGCGCCCCCGTCGGGCCTGTTCCTCGAGCGCGTGCTCTACCCCGGCGACCCGCCGCTCGGCCCGGTCGCGGCCGCGTTCCCCGTACCCGCCGAGCCGGAGCCCCGGCTCCCTCCTACCGCGCGACCAGGACGACGACGCTCCGCGGGTTGACGAGATACGCGTCGGACGGATCGATCGGGACCTCCGCCCCCTGGTCCGCGAAATCCTCGGGGGGGTCGAGGCTCGTGTCCACGATGCGCAGCCAGCGCCTCCCGTCGAGCGGGTCGGGCAGCCGCACGGAGCGGAGCCCCCAGTCGGCGTTCCACACGAAGAAGAGGAACTCCTCCCGGTCCGGGAGCCCCGCGGGCGCGCGAAAGGCCAGGATCCTCGCCTCGGGGTCGTCCCACGCGGGGCGTTCGAGGTCGCACCCGAACCACTCGATGTCCGGGACCCCGCGGTTCCCCGGGTCGAGGCCGGAGTAGAAGCGCCTCCGCCTCAGGACCGGGTAGCGTCGCGTCAGCGCGACGGCTTTCCGCACGAAGACGAGGAAGTCCGCGTGGCGGGCCGCCTCGCTCCAGTCGTGCCAGCTCCGCTCGTTGTCCTGGCAGTATGCGTTGTTGTTCCCCCCCTGGGTTCTGAGGAACTCGTCGCCGCCGAGGAGCATCGGCGTCCCGCTGGAGAAGAACAGGGCGCAGGCGAGGTTCCTCGCCTGCCGGCGCCTGAGCCGGTTCACCTCGCGGTCGTCCGTCTCCCCCTCGGCGCCGCAGTTCCAGGAGTGGTTGTCGTCCGACCCGTCCCGGTTCCCCTCCCGGTTCGCCTCGTTGTGCTTGCCGTCGTACGAGACCAGGTCCCGGAGCGTGAACCCGTCGTGGCAGGTGACGAAGTTGATGCTGTTGTAGGCGGACCTCCCGTCGTCGCCGTACAGGTCGGCCGAGCCCGTGAGGCGCCTTCCGAGATCGCGGATCTGGCCCGCGTCCCCCCGGAAGAAGCGCCGGACGGTGTCCCGGAACCTCCCGTTCCACTCCGACCAGTCCACCGGGAAGTTCCCGGCCTCGTACGTGCCGAGGTCCCAGGGCTCGGCGATCAGCTTCGCGCGGCAGAGGACCGGGTCCTGCGAGACGGCGTCGAAGAACGACGCCCCCGTGCGGAAGCCGCCTTCCTCGCGGCCGAGGACGGAGGCCAGGTCGAACCGGAATCCGTCCACGTGCATCGTCTCGACCCAGTAGCGGAGCGAGTCCATGACGAGGCGGAGGACGGGAGGGCTCGACGGGTCGAGGCTGTTGCCGCATCCGGTCCAGTTCGCGTAGTGGCGCCCGGGCGCGTCGGGGGGGCCGGTCAGGCTGTAGTAGGAGCGGTTGTCGATTCCGCGGAGCGACATCGTGGGGCCGAGCTCGCTCCCCTCGGCGGTGTGGTTGTACACGACGTCGAGGATCACCTCGATCCCCGCCCGGTGGAGCTCGCGGACCAGCGTCTTGAACTCGGCCACCTGGCAGCCGGGCGACGAGCCCGAGGCGTAGGTCGACTCGGGCGCGAAGAACGCGACCGTGTTGTAGCCCCAGTAGTTCGTCAGGCCCCGGTCCCGGAGGAAATCCTCCACGTAGTGCTCGTGGACCGGGAGAAGCTCGACCGCGTTGATCCCGAGCTCCACGAGGTGGGGGATCTTCTCGACGAATCCCGCGTAGGTCCCGGGCCGGGACACGCCCGAGGACGGGTGCGCGGTGAACCCCTTGACGTGCGTCTCGTAGATCACGAGCGACTCGAGCGGGAGCTCGAGGGGGACGTCGCCGTCCCACTCGAACGCGTCGTCCACGACGATGCACTTCGGGCAGACGCGGGCGCTGTCGCGGCGGTCGAGCGAGAGGTCCCGGAGAGGGGATACCGGGTCGTACGCCAGGAGCAGGTTGTCGTCGTTCCGCGGCTTCCGCGTCAGCGCCCGCGCGTAGGGGTCGAGCAGGAGCTTCCGCTCGTTGAACCTATGCCCCCGCGCGGGATCGAACGGCCCGAGGACCCGGTACGCGTACATCTGGCCCGCCCCGACCCCGGGCACGAAGGCGTGCCAGACGAAGCGGGCCGGCCCCTCGAGCTGGACGACCCGGGAGGGCCGCTCGCCGTCGTCGTCGAACAGGAGAAGGCGGACCTCGGTGGCGTGCCGGGAGTACAGGGCGAAATTCACCCCCCCGTCCCGGATCGTCGCCCCGAGCGGATAGGGGAGTCCTCTCATGGCTCCGCGGAGCATATATCAGGCCGCCCCGCGGCCGGGCGCCGACGCCGGAGCCTGCTATAGTGGGAATCCGAGCGGCCACCATGCGCCGCGGCCGAAGGAGAGCCTCTCATGTCGAAGACGATCGCCGTGCTCCTGCTCGCGTCCGCCGTTCTCGCCGTCCTGCCCGCCGCAGCCGAGGAGGCGCCCGCCGCGCCCGCCAAGGCCGCGCCGGCCATCGAGACCGAGGAGCAGAAGACCCTCTACGCCCTGGGCGTCTGGCTCAGCAACCGGGTGGCCCAGCTCAACCTCAGGGAGTCCGAGCTCCCGTACGTGGAGGCCGGCCTGGCGGACGGCGTAGCCGGGCGCGAGAAGAAGGTGGACCTCAAGGTCTACGGCCCGAAGATCGACGAGCTGGCCAAGTCCCGCTCGGAGGCGGCCGCCGGGCCCGAGAAGAGGGCGGGCGCGGCCTTCGCCGAGAAGATGGCCGCCGAGCCGGGCGCCGTGAAAAAGCCGAGCGGCCTCGTCTACATCGAGGCGCAGGCCGGGACCGGAGAGAGCCCGAAGGCGACCGACAAGGTCAGGGTCCACTACCACGGGACGCTGATCGACGGGTCGGTCTTCGACAGCTCCGTGAACCGAGGCAAGCCTTCGGAGTTCGCCCTGAACCAGGTCATCCCGTGCTGGACCGAGGGGCTGCAGCTCATGAAGGTCGGCGGGAAGGCGAAGCTGATCTGCCCCTCCGACATCGCGTACGGAGACGCGGGCAACGCCAGGATCAAGCCCGGCGCGACCCTGATCTTCGACGTCGAGCTCCTCGAGATCCTGAAGTAAGGGGCCGGCCCCCGATCGTCGGCGCGCCCTCGCCGGCCGGACATCCTTCCAGGATGACGGCGTCGCGGCGGGCTCTCCCTCCGCTCATCCGAGGCTGCGGAGGAAGAGGGACGCGGCCATGAAGAAGCCGGCGCCGACGGCGAAGCGGCGCACGACGGTCCGGCCGAGCCGCCGCGCGAGGGCGGCGCCCGCGAAGCCGCCCAGCACGGCGGCCGCCGCCATCGGGAGGGCGTCGCTCCAGAGCACCGCCCTGCAGGCGATGAAGTAGATCGCGGCGACGCCGTTGATCGACAGCGCGAGGAGGTTCTTGACGCCGTTCATCTGGTGGATGTCGTCGAGGCCGAGGAGCCCCAGGGCGGCGAGCATGAGGATGCCGATGCCCGCCCCGAAGTAGCCGCCGTACACGCCGACCAGGAACTGGAACGCGACGCCTCCGATCCACCAGGCCGCGCCCCTGCCGTCCGCGCCGAGCCGCCTCGCGAAGCGGGAGACCGGCTCCTGCGCCGCGAGGAGGAGCGTCGCCCCGAGGATCAGCCAGGGGACGAGCGCCGAGAACAGCTCGGAAGGGGTTTCGAGGAGGAGGACGGCGCCGGCGATCCCTCCGAGGAGCGACGGCCCGACCAGCGCCGCGGCGAAGCGGCCCGCGCCCTTCATCTCCCTGCGGTGCCCCAGGAAGCCGCCGAGCGATCCGGGCCACAGCGCGATCGTGTTCGTCGCGTTCGCGAAGAGAGGGTCCCGGCCCGCCCAGACGAGGGCGGGAAACGAGAGGAGCGTCCCGCCGCCCGCCACGGAGTTGACCATCCCCGCGAGGAACGCGGCGCCGACGACGACCGCGAGCGACCAGGGGTTCCCGTGCACGGGCGAGATTATGCAACAGCCCTCCCCGCGGAGGCGACCCGCGGCGGCCATGCTGCGCGCCCGCAGCAGCGGCCGCGAGGTCGGGTGAACCTCCGACCGCCTCCCCCGTACTCTCGTTCGTCCGAACGTTCTTTCACCTCGGAGCGCGCGGGCTCCCCCCAAGCTCGCGCGCCCACTTTTTCGGGCCGCCCGCCCGCGGAGCGGCAGGGGTCGAGAATGCGCGCGCTCGCCCGAAGATACCCGGTCCTCGTCTTCGCAGGGCTCACCCTCGCGTACTCCTGGACGCTGTGGGGGCTGATGATCGCATCCGCCCGCGGCTGGCTCCCCTTCCCGTTCGCGACGAGCTGGACCGGGAGCTTCGGCCCCGCCTTCGGCGCTGTCGTCACGGCCGCGCTCCTCGACGGGCGCAGGGGGATCGACGGCCTGCTCCGCCCCGCCGGGCGATGGCGGTTCGGCCGGGGGTGGTGGCTCTTCGTGACGCTCGGGAGCCTCGTCCCGTTCCTAGCCGCCCTCGCCGCCTGGATCGGCCTCCACGGCCGCGCCGGGGGGGCCGGCGAGGTCGTGGGCAAGCTCCCCCTCCTGTTCGTGTTCTACCCGATCGTCCTGGTCCTCGGCGGGCCGCTCGGCGAGGAGATCGGGTGGCGAGGCTTCGCGCTCCCCGTCCTGCTCCGCCGGCACAGCCCCCTGGTCGCGAGCGTCCTCGTCGCCGCCCTGTGGGCCCTGTGGCATCTCCCGCTGTTCTGGTTGGAGGGCGCGGCGCAGAAGGGATCCTCAATCCTCCTCTTCGCCGCTGTCGTGCTCGTGTCCTCGCTCGCGTTCACCTGGGTGTACCGCGGCACGAGAGGGAGCCTGCTCTCCGTGATCCTCCTCCACACGGGGATCAACGTCCCGGCGCTCCTGGTCGGGGAGGAGAAGGCGGCGTTCGCGGAGTCGACGCTCTTCGACGCCGTCCAGCTCGGCCTCTGGCTCGCGCTCGTGCTGGTCGTGCTGGCCCTGGGGCGAAGGGAGTGGCTCCGGAAGCCCGGCACTCCGTAGCTCGGATCGCCCGTTTCCTCGGAGGCGGGCCGCTCAGACGACGAAGAGGACGAGAATCTGCGCGAGCACGATCTTCGCGATCAGGGCGATCGGGTAGACGGCCGCGTAGGCGACGTTCGGCGCCTCGGATCCCGTCGCGGCGTTCGCGAACACGAGCGCCGCGGGCTGCGTGTGCACCCCCGCGACCAGGCCGAAGGTCGAGACCATGTCGTAGCCGAACGCCCGGTGGGCCAGGATCAGCGTCAGGATCGCCGCCAGCAGCGTGATCGCTGCGCCGAACGCGAGCAGGACCGCCCCCTGCTCCCGGAGCGTGTGGAGGAAGCTGGTCCCCGCGCGGGTTCCGACGCCCGCGAGGAAGAGCAGGATGCCGAGCTGGCGCAGCGTCAGGTTCGCGTTCGGCGGCATCGTCCACACGATCGGCCCGGTCCGTCCCAGCCGGCCGAGCGCAAGAGCGGCCACGAGCGGCCCCCCGGCGAGGCCGAGCATCACGGACCGCCCTCCGGGAAGCGGGATCGGGACGGTGCCGAGCAGCACCCCCACGATCAGGCCGAGGCTGAAGGAGAGGAAGTCCGCCTCGGAGTAGTCCTTCATCGAGTTCCCGACGAGCTTCGTCACGCGGTCGAGGACGTCCCGGTGCGTGACGGCGCGGATCTGGTCGCCGAACTCCAGCACGGTGGACGGGCGCGCGGTGATGTGCACGCCTCCGCGCCGGATCCGGCTGACCACCACGGGATGCCCCACCGCCTCGCCGATCCGCGAGGCCGGCAGGCCGGCGACCTTCCGGTTGAGGACGAGGAGGTCGCGGTACTCGATGTCGGGGGACAGCCGTTCGACCGACGCCTCGACGAGGGGCCCGATCAGGATCTGCGCCCGCCCGACGGCGTCCGCCGAGCCGACTCCGACCAGCACGTCGCCCGCCTCGAGCACGAGCTCCGGCGTCACGAGGTCCACCAGCTCGGCGCGCTTCCTGCGCGTGAACACCATCCCGGACAGCTCCGTCAGCATCGCGTCGCCGAAGCGCTTGCCGACGATCTGGGGATTCGCGACCCGGATCTCACGGCTCAGCAGATCCTCGGCCGCGAGGCCGCTCGCCAGCGAGGCCTTCCGGCTCTCGGCCCGGAAATCGATCCGGAGCACGCGCCCCGCGACCTGCATGACCACGATGAGACCCGCGACGCCGAAGGGGTACGCGATGCTGTAGCCGACCGTCGGGCCGTCGAGAAGGGACCGGAGCGCCTCCGGCCCGAGAGAGGATCCCTCGAGGCTGCCCCGCAGGGCCTCGACCGCCGCCGCGAGCGCGGGGGTGTTCGTCAAGCCGCCGCAGAAGAGGCCGGAAGCGACGGCGGCCGGGACGCGGAGCGTCTTCGCGGCCGCGAGGGTCGCGACCGCCGCGAGAAGGGGAGCCGCGACCCCGAGGGCCGTGATCTTGAGCCACTGGCGCCGGAAAAGGTTGAAGAAAATCGGGCCGGACTGGAGGCCGACCGTGTAGACGAACACGATGAGGCCCAAGACCCAGATCACGTCCGGCAGCGCGAACCGCGCGTCCGCGGCCCCGAACGCAAGCCCCACGAAGAGGACGCCCGCGATGCCGAGCCGGATCCCCGCGACCTTCAGGTTGCCGAGGAAATAGCCGAGCCCGACGACGGTGAAGACGAGAACCGCCGGCTGCGCGGCGAGCAGATCGCCGAATCTGGACATGAGCCGTCGCCCTCGGGCAGTACCGAAGGTAGGAGGATAGCGCCTGGCGGCGTCCGGCCGCCAATCGCGGAGGGCTGGCCCGTGCCCTGCCCGCGGGAGGATCGCCGGGCGGGCCGCGACCCCCGGCCCGCGCCTCGGGCTCGCGCGGGCCGAGGGGATCGGAGGTCACGGCTCCGTCAAGGCTTCTCCCACGTGTACTCCACGACGCTGAGGCACTGATCGAAGTTGGCCTCGATGACGTTGAGGATGTACTGCCGGCACGTCAGGGCCTGGCCGAGGCTGAGATGCTCGATGTTCACGAACGTGTCCAGCGGGTCGTAGTAGTCGATGTACTGACAGTTGCTGCCCATCTCCGTCTTCGTGTAGACGTTGACCTGTGCGCCCGAGTGCCCGTCCACGTTGATGAGGTTCGACGTGAGGGTCCACTTCTCTTCCGACAGCTGGATGGCGCACTGCAGGTACGGCGTCGGGATGGCCTCGACGTCCGCCTGCGAGAAGCACGGGCATTCCGTCGACGGCTCCGTCTTGCCCTCGAGCACGATCTGCGCGTTGGCGAGACCGGCCGCGAGGGCCAGGGCGGCTCCGAAGACGGCGATTCTGAGAATGCTCCTCTGCATCATGTCCTCCTCGCGCCGCCCTTATCCCGGGTGGGCCTTCGCGGCGCTCCCTGTGCCGACGTTCGTGGAGAATAGACGGCGAGCTTCGCGCGACTTCACGCCGCCCCCTCGCTTTTCGCGGACAGAGGAGCCGCAGAAGAATCCCGGCGCTACGGGGACCCGCCGTGTCCTATACTTCCCCGCTCGGGCCGAGAATCGAAAATTCCCCGGAGGTGTCGCATGCGCCGCTCGTTCCTGGTCGCCGTCGTGGTCCTCCTGGCCGCTCCCGTGCTGGCGGGAAGCCCGCCGCTCCTTCCACAGAACCCGACGCTCGGCGAGTCCGCCGTCGTCTTCGAGCTCGGGGGCGACTTGTGGAGCGTTCCCCGGGAAGGCGGCGAGGCGAGGCGCCTGACCGCCTCGCCGGAGCCGGAGAGGAACGCCCGGTTCTCGCCGGACGGCAAGTGGATCGCGTTCAGCGCGATCCACGACGGCGACCCGGACGTCTTCGTCATGGACGCGCGAGGCGGGACGCCCCGGCGGCTGACCTGGGGAGCGGGCCTCGACGACGTCGTAGGCTGGACGCGAGACGGGAAGGCCGTGCTCTTCTGCTCGCAGCGAAGGAGCGGGAACGACTACCTGCGTCTCTTCACGATCGACCTCGAAGGCGGCCTTCCCGAGCCGGTCGCCCTTCCCGCGGCGTTCGAGGGGTCGTTCTCTCCCGACGGGACGCGTCTCGCGTACGTCCCGTACCTGCAATGGCAGAACGCATGGAAGAGGTATCGCGGGGGGCAGACCACCCCGATCTGGATCGCGGCCCTCGCCGACGGCTCGATCGAGAAGATCCCCCGGGACAACTCCAACGACTCGCAGCCGATGTGGGTCGGCGACCGGATCTACTTCCTGTCCGACCGCGAGGGTCCGGTCACGCTGTTCTCCTTCGACCCGGCGACCCGGGCCGTGAAGCGAGAGCTCCCGGCCTCTGGGCTCGACATCAAGGCCGCGAGCGCCGGCCCCGGCGGGATCGTCTACGAGAAGTTCGGCGAGATCCGGCTCTTTGACCCGGCGAGCGGCTCCGACCGGCGGGTGCCGATCTCGGTGTC
>CALMJU010000045.1 GCA_937864465.1 uncultured Acidobacteriota bacterium | reverse complement strand
GGACGAGCGAGGGGCCGGCTCCGGGCCGGGCGGCGTCTCCCGCCGCCGCCGTCCCGATCGTGGCGAAGATCCCGGCGCCGATGATGGCGCCGATCCCGAGGAGCGTGACGTGGACCGGGCCCAGGGCCCGCCGCAGCCGCTCGGTCGCCTGTCCCGCCGACTCGAAAAGGTCGTCGAGGCTCTTGGTGCGGAACAGCCCGTGCATCCGGGAGGGGGTCGGCGTCCCTCCTGAGGGGGCGGGACGCGGGTCGGGACGTCTCGGGCCTCGGGTGTCGGACACGGCGCGGGATCGTAAGCCGGGACACCGCGATTGACAAGCTCGGTTGACCGGAGCGCCGGCTGCCCGCACCATGGTTCCCGATACGGAGCCCCGCGGTGGAGTGGAGCGAAGCGCTGCGTCGCCTCGATCGTGCCCTCGAGGGGCCGCTTCCGGGCGGTGCGGCCCACGCCCTCATGGCGCCGTCGCCGCGGCGCGGATGGGTCCCGGGAGTCGTTCCGCAGGGCGCGCGAGACGCCGCGTGCCTGTTCCTGCTCTTTCCGGGCGAGGGCGGCTCCCGCTTCGTGCTCACGCTGCGGCCGGCGCACCTGGCGCGGCACGCCGGCCAGGTGTCGATGCCGGGCGGAGCCGTCGATCCGGGGGAGAGCATCGAGGAGGCGGCGCTCCGGGAGGCCTCCGAGGAAGTAGGCTCGGATCCCGGCGCGATCCGCGTCCTCGGGGCCCTGAGTCCCCTCCACGTTCCGGTCAGCGGCTTCGTGATGCGACCGATCGTCGGCGCCGCCGATCGGCGCCCGAGCTTCCGTCCCCTCGAGGGGGAGGTGGAGGCGATCCTCGAGCCGGAGATCGGCGAGATCCTCGATCCGTCCCGCCGCCGCCGGGAGACGCGCCGGATCGGGGGCTCCATCCGCGTCGTGCCGTACTACGATCTCGGCGCCCAGCACGTCTGGGGAGCCACCGCGATGGTGCTCTCCGAGGTCGCGTGGCTGCTCCGCCCCCCTGCGTGACTACGTCCCGGCCCGGAGGGGAGATGCCCCCCCGGGAGCTCTCGCTCCCGGGGGGACACGGGGCCGGTGCGTGAGGGGCCGAAAAGAGGGGAAGGGGCTACGCCCCGGCCACAGCTTTGCTCGCCGCCTCCATTCCCGCCTCGATCGCCTTCTCGTTGATCTCGATGAGCTCCTTGTGGTGGGCCTTCACGACGGCGCGGAGGGCGGCGAAGACGGCTTCCTTCGACACGGGGACGCCGGCGCCGAGCAGCGCGCCGAGCATCACCATGTTGACGACCTTGGGATTCCCGAGGCGGTCCGCGATCTCGTTGACGGGGACGGCGATCCTCCGGACGTCCTCGCGGCGGGGGCCCTCGGAGATGAGCGACGAGTTGTAGAAGATGACCCCGCCGGGCGTCACGTCTCCCCCGAACCGATCGAGGCTCGGCCCGTTCATCGCGATCAGGATGGTCGGGTCCTGGATGAGCGGCGAGCCGATCTCCTGGTCCGAGATCGTCACGTTGCAGTACGCGGTGCCGCCCCGCATCTCCGGCCCGTAGGAGGGCATCCACGACACGTGGCGCTTGCCGAGCATCCCCGCCTGCGCGAGCACGACGCCCATGAGGAGCACCCCCTGGCCGCCGAAGCCGGAGATCTTGACCCGCATCTCCTCGATCGGCTTCCCGTGCTCGGGGAACCGCGCCTCCGTGTCCTTCTCCGTGATGTCGAGCGTCGCCGGCACCTTCTCGATCGGCACCGCCGCGCGACGGCGCGGGTGGCCGAGATCGAGATCGTGGCCGTCGCGGACCACGCCGAGGGGGAAGACCTTGGTCATCTCCTCGATCGTCCACCGCGCCGCGTCCACGGGGGTCTGCTTCCAGCCGGTGGGGCAGGGGGAGAGGATCTCGACGAGCGAGAACCCCTTGTTCCGGATCTGGTTCTCGATCGCCTTGCGGATCGCCTTTCTCGTCTTGGCGTTGTTCCTGTTGTCGCCGACGGCGCACCGCTCGAGGTAGTACGGCGCCGTGAGGCCGTTCAGGAGCTCGCACACCCGGATCGGGAACCCCTCGTTCTGCGAGTGGCGGCCGCGCGGCGTCGTGGTCGTCCGCATGTCGATCAGCGTCGTCGGCGCCATCTGGCCGCCGGTCATGCCGTAGATCGCGTTGTTGATGAAGAAGATCGAGATGTTCTCCCCGCGGTTCGCCGCCTGCATGATCTCGTTGCCGCCGATCGCGGCGAGGTCGCCGTCGCCCTGGTACCCGAGCACGATCGCCTCGGGGTTCGCCCGCTTCACCCCGGTCGCGGCCGCCGGGCACCGGCCGTGCGGCACCTGGATGTTCCCGACGTCGAAGTAGTAGTAGGCGAACACCGAGCAGCCGACCGGGTTGACGAGGACCGTGCGGTCCTTCACTCCGAACTCGTGGAGGGCCTCCGCGATGTACTTGTGCACGATCCCGTGGCCGCACCCGGGGCAGTAGTGCGTGACGCCCGGATCGCCTTCCTTGCGGTCGAACGACGCGTAGAACGTGTCGGGGCAGCTATAGGCCGGCGTGGTAGACATGGTCCTCCTCTCGGGTGCCCTTCAGGACCTCGAGAACTTCCTTCGGCGTCGGCACCATGCCCCCCTGCCGGCCGTAGAAGCCGACGGGCCGGCGCTCCCGGACCGCGAGCTTGACGTCGAAGAGCATCTGGCCGTCCGACATCTCGACGACGAGGAACCGCTTCGCCGTGGCGAGCGCTTCGTCGAAGGCCTTCTGCGGGAACGGCCACAGGGTGATCGGCCGGATCAGGCCGGCCCGGAGCCCCTCCCGCCGCGCCAGGTCGACGGCGCTCCGGAGCACCCGGCCGCAGATCCCGTACCCCACGAGCACGACCTCGGCGTCCTCCAGCCGGTACGACCGCCACTCCGGAAGCTCTTGCACCGCCTGCGCGTACTTCCGCATCAGCTTCCGGTTGTGGTTCTCGAGGTCCTCGTGGGACAGGAAGATCGAGCTGATGAGGTTCTTGCGGGTCTCGGCGTCTCCCCGGGTCGCCCAGTCGTGACGGGGGAGGGGCGAGGCCTTCGACGGGAAGCTCACGGGCTCCATCATCTGGCCGGTGAATCCGTCCGCGAGCACGATCGCGGGATTGCGAAAGCGGTCCGCGGCGTCGAACGCCTTCATCGTGAGATCGCACATCTCCTGCGCGAAGGCGGGCGCATACACGATCGTGTGGTAGTTCCCGTGGCCGCCCCCCTTGACCATCTGGTTGTAGTCGCCCTGCTCGGGGCCGATGTTCCCGAGGCCCGGGCCGCCCCGCATGATGTCCGCGATCACGCACGGGAGCTCCGCGCCCGCGAGGTAGGAGATCCCCTCCTGCATCAGCGAGAGTCCCGGCCCCGACGACGCGGTCATCGTCCGCTCCCCGGCGGCCGAGGCGCCGAAGCACATGTTGATCGCCGCGGTCTCCGACTCCGCCTGCACGTACGTGCCCCCGGAGAGAGGCATGAACTTCGCGGCGGCCTCCGCGATCTCGCTGGCAGGCGTGATCGGATAGCCGTAGTAGGAGCGGCACCCCGCCAGGATCGCTCCCTTGACGATCGCCTCGTTCCCCTTGATCAGTTGATGGCCCATGGCAAGCTCTCCGCCTCCCGCGCGCTCACGCGACATCGTCCTCGACGTAGAAGACCGCGATCGCGGCAGGCTCGGGGCAGGCGTAGTAGCAGACCCCGCAGCCCGTGCAGCCGGTTCCGGGGAGGAACTCCGCCGGATGGTAGCCGTGCCGGTTCAGGGAGCTGCCGAGCCGCAGCGATTTCGTCGGGCACGCCACGACGCAAAGTCCGCACCCCTTGCACTTGTTCGCCTCGATCCTGACGACGCCGCTTCGCTTTGCCATCGAGATTCCCTCTGTCGGCCGCACTCCACCGCACCGGACCGACCATTCTAGTGCACCGCTCCGACCGGAGGTCAAACAACTTGGAAGGTCCGAAAACGCGGATTCCGTCCTCGGCGGGCGCGCGGCCGCCCGGGACCGCTAGAATGGACGGTCCGAAAGGGGTGGGCCGATGGCTGCATTTCGAAACCGGAAGCGGCGGCGTTTCCTCGACGACCTGGATCCCGAGGCGCCCGCGACGACCGTCCTCGAGGCCGGCGCGCGCTTCGAGGGGGACGTGGTCGTGCCGGGGGATGCGGTGGTCGCCGGCACGCTCGAGGGAGCCCTCGCGGTCGCGGGCCGCGTCCGCATCGTGCCCTCCGGAAGGGTGCGGGGGCCGGTCCGGGCCTCCGAGGCGAAGATCGAGGGAACGGTGGAGGGGCCGGTCGATGTGGGGGGCCGGCTCGAGATCGGCGCCGCGGCGAGGATCGAGGGACGCATCGTCGCCGGGAGGCTGGACGTCGCGGAGGGGGCGCAGGTGCTGGGGGAGGTCTCGACCTCGTCGACGAAGCGGAGCTTCGTCGAGCGCCGCGACGAGAGGTCCAAGGTCCCCTGAGCCGGCGCGCGGGGGTCAGTGCTCCGGGCGCTCGAACGGGTCCGGCTTCGGCGCCTCGCGGATCGAGGGGTCGAGGCGGATCGGGGCCGGGTGCTCGGCGAGCAGGCGCGCCAGACGGGCGACGAGGCGGGCCGTGCGCGCGATGCGGGAGACGTCGATCCTGTCCGCCGTGTCCCCGACGCCGTGGTACTCGTCGTAGTAGCCCGAGAAGACGAAGACGACGGGGAGCCCGGCCTCCGCGAACGAGTAGTGGTCTCCCACCGGCTGGAGCCGGAGCGCGGGATGGAATCGGAGGTCGAAGCCGGCCTCCTCGTTCGCGCGCGCGGCGAGATCGCGGAGCACGGGGGCCGCGGCGCTGTAGATCAGCTGGATCGCGTTCGCGTACTCCGGCCGGTCGAAGTTGGACCTGCCGAGCACGTCGAGGTTGACGGCGGCGGCGATCCGCGCCCCCGGCACCGGGGGATGGGAGACGAACCAGGACGACCCGAGCCGGCCCCGCTCCTCGGCCGTCCAGAAGACGACGAGGATCTCGCGCCCCCCCGGGGGAGGGGCGCTCGCGAGGGCGCCGGCGACGGCCAGGAGCGCCGACACCCCCGAGGCGTTGTCGTTCGCTCCCGGGTGCAACGCGCCCCCCGCCGTTCCCAGGTGGTCGAAGTGCGCTCCGAGGACCACGACCTCCCCGTCGAGGGCCTTCCCGGACCCGAGGCGCCCGACGACGTTGCGGAGAGGGACCGGCCTCCGGTCGCGATACGCCAGGCGCACGGCGATCTCGCGGCCCGCGAGCGCCCGGCCGGCGGGCTTCGACGCCTCGAGGTCCGCGGAGGGAGCGCGGGGGTCGATCCCGCTGCCCGCGAGGAGCGCCGCGGCGGTCTCCGGTTCCAGGTAGACGGTCGGCAGGGGAGGCTCCGCGCCTTCCACCCCGAGCCAGGGCTCCGACATCTCGTCCGCCCTGCCGCGCACGAGGTCCGCTGCGGTCGGCGCCCTGCCCGACGGGTTGGGCACGATCAGGAGAGCCGCCGCCCCGAGCGACCTCGCGAGGGCCTCCTTGGCCGCGGTCGTCGCGTGACGGGTGGAGCGTACGCCGCTCCACCGCGACGCCGGATCGGTCTCGCCGGGCTCTCCCGAGAAGGCGATCACGATCTTGCCGGCGACGTGGAGCCCGGCGTAGTCGTCGTGCGAGTGCTCCGGCGCCCGGATCCCGAACCCGGCGAACACCGCCTCTCCCCGCACCTCGACCGTGTCCGCTCGATCCGGAACGGCGAGGAAGGCTCCCGGGCCGGCGGCGAAGCGGCGGGGCGCGGCCCCCGCGGTCCGGGACTCGATCCAGGATCCGGCCGCATCGAAGCGGGCCTCGACGCCGGGGATCTCCTGGAAGAAGGAAGCGCCCTCGGGCCCCGGGTCGCCGTCCGGAAGGAGCCCGATCGCCTCCAGGCGGGAAGCGAGGTACGCCGCGGCCACGGCCCCCCCCCGGCCGGCTGCGCCGCGTCCCTCGAGCTCCGCGGACGAGAGGAAGCGGAGGGTGGCGGCGATGTCCCTCTCGCGGATGGAGTCGGCCGGGGGGCCGGCCGCCGAGAGAGCGGGAAGGAGCGCGAGCGTCGCGAGCCGGGTGCCGAGGCGTCGTTGCAAGAGCAGCTCTCCGGAAGGACCGATTGTACTCGCGGGACCGCGAGGAGGGGCGTGCCCGCGGGCCGCCCGCCGGCGGTGTAGCATAACGGCTCCCCATCCGGATGGTCCGCCGATGCGCGTCGCCCCGGGCCGGATCGTCCGAGCCGGAGAGTCGGAGGCGCCATGACGGAGAACGCCTCGGGAGTGCTGCTGATGCGGACGTGGAACGACGGCGAGGCGGAGATCGTGCGGGGGCTCCTCGACTCCTACGGGATCCCTTGCCAGGTCGTCTCGGACATTCCCCATTCGGTCTCGCCGCTCACCGTGGACGGGCTCGGCGAGATCCGGATCTTCGTGCCGCCTTCCGCGCGGGACCGGGCGGTCGAGGTGCTCGCGGAGCACCGGGCGGCGGGCTTCGAGACGGGCGGGAGCGACCGCGGGGAGAGCGCCCCGGAGGGGAGCCCGGAATGAGCCGGGTCGTCGAGGCGTCGGCACCCACCCGGATCGACCTGGCGGGCGGCACGCTCGACATCTGGCCCCTGACCGTGATCGTTCCGGGGGCGATCACCGTAAACGTCGCCGTCGATCTGCGGGCGACGGCCCGCGTGCGGCCGCTGGCGGGGGATGTCGCCCGGATCCGGTCGCGGGACCGCCGCGCGCAGGCCCGGTTCCGGGTGCCGCTGCGCCCCGAGGATGCCGCAGGGCCTCTCGCGCTGCTCGCACGGCTCACGGCGGCGTTCGGCGTCGCCGACGGCTTCGAGCTGGTGACCCGCGCGGAGGCGCCGGCGGGCGCCGGGCTCGGGGGCTCGTCCGCGCTCGGGGTCGCCGCGGGCGCGGCCCTCGCGAGATTCACGGGGGAGCGGGTCGGGCGATCCGCTCTCCTGCGGCGCGTCGGCAACGTCGAGGCTGTCGAGATCGGAGTCCCGACCGGAAACCAGGATCATCTCGCGGCCCTCCACGGCGGCCTGGCCGCGTACCATCACGGGTTCGACGGGACGGTTCGCGAGGGGATTCCCGTGCCCCGCGGCCTGGAGGAGAGGCTGGTTCTCGCGTACACGGGAGAGCCGCGCGGGTCGGGGTTCAGCAACTGGGAGATGTTCCGCCGCACGGTGGAAGGGGACCCCGGCGCCCGGCGCCGCATGCGGGCGATCGCGCGCATCTCGCGCGGAATGCGGGCGGCGCTCCGGGAAGGGGATCTCGAGGCCGCGGGGAGGCTCCTCGGGGAGGAGGGGCGTCTCCGCTACGGGCTGGCCGGGAGCGTCGCGACGCGCCGCATCCTCGCGGTGGACGGGGCGGCGAGGCGAGCCGGGGCCCTGGGCGCGAAGGTCTGCGGGGCGGGGGGAGGCGGCTGCGTCGTCGCGCTCTGCCGCGAGGGGCGCAGGGACGCGGTCGCGGAAGCGATGGAGCGCGCCGGCGCCCGCGTCCTCCCGGTCCGGATCGCGCGGAAGGGGCTGATCGTCATCGAATCGTGACGGGGATCCGCAGGGTCTCCTTGGCGGGGGAGCAGAAGCCGCTCGCCGCGACGCAGTAGGCGTACGACAGCTTCGCCTCGATCCCGTGCCTGCCCTTCGTCGCCGAGCCGTCGATGCGCAGCTTCAGCCGGACCGGCTCCACCGACCGGAAGTAGTTGCCTTCCAGCTTTTCCGGCGGCGGGGGAGCGTCGTTTCCGACCGATCCCTCGGCCGCCGCGACCAGCCCCGCCACTTCCGGAACGGCGACCCGGATCCTGGGGTAGCGGTTCAGCTTGATCCCGGGTCGGGGGGCCACCTTCACGGTGACCTCGGCCTCGCCGCCGGGAGCGACCGCCGTCGGCGAGACCGAGACGTCCACCTTGACGACGGGGCCGGACGGGAGCTCGGGAGCCGGTGAGCCCGAGGCGGCGACCGACACGGCGAAGCCCAGAGCGAGGGCGCAGAGCATGCGTTTGGCGTCCATGGGCGGGATTGTAAGGACCCGCCGCGGTCGCCGCAAACGGGCGCCGCGTCCCCGGAGGCCCCGCTGTTGCCGGGGTGGGGGGGTCGGCGTACACTTACCGCCGGGCCTCAACCGGCCATGGGGGGAGAGGAGACGGCCATGTCGGGTCGGGCAAGGGCGGCGTTCGTGGCGCTCATCGCCGTGCTGCTCGCGGCCTCCGCGTGGGCCGACGAAGTGATCTACTTCACGAACGGGACGTCGCTGCCGATCCGGTCGCATCGGATCGAGAGCGACATGATCTCGGTGGACCTGGGAGCCGACGCTCGCATGGCGTTCCCCGTCTACATGGTGGACAAGATCGAGTCGGCGGGCAGGAACGTGTTCCTCAATCCGACGTATCACCCGGCGAACCAGGCGGTCGGCGCCGCGGCGGGCTCCGGCGAGGCCGCCGCGGAGGACGTCGCTCTCCCGGCCCCGGACCTCACGGTGTCGGGCGCGGGCTCCGTGCCGTCCCGGTTCCGCTCCCCCAAACAGCGGCCCGACGCCGCCGGGGAGTCGCAGTACACCGACATCGGTGCGCGCACCTCGGACCGGGGCAACATCGCCTCGGGACGGTTCCGCGCGATGGGGAACCGCGCTTCCCGGATGTCCGGCCCGGAGGACGCGGAGAAGCGGGGGCTCACGGTGCAGGCTCCGTCCAAAGGCCGCACCGGACTGGCGAGGTTCTCGTCGCGGACCGCACCGGCCGCCGCGCGGCCTTCCGGGACGGAGACGGCCGAGACGCCCGCTCCCGAGGGGACGGTTCCGGAGACCTCGACGGATCCGGCTCCGCAGGACGATGTCCCGCCGCCGGAGTGACCGCCCTTCGCCCCTCGCGCCCCCGGGGACCTGCGGATGCTGATCGGACTGACGGGCCCGAACGCGGCCGGGAAAGGGGAGGTCGCGTCCTTCCTCGCGTCCCGGGGGTTCCGAGTTCACTCGCTCTCCGACATCGTGCGCGAGGAGGCGGTCGCACGGGGGCTCGGGACGGAGCGCGAGCACCTGATCCGCATCGGGAA
Organism: uncultured Acidobacteriota bacterium; assembly: GCA_937864465.1. GTDB lineage: Bacteria > Acidobacteriota > Polarisedimenticolia > Polarisedimenticolales > JAIQFR01 > CALMJU01. Next base: position 60,841 of record CALMJU010000045.1, on the reverse strand, counting down.
CGATCTGCGCAGGCAGTGGGGCGCTGGCGTTCTCGCCGAGCGCGTTCTTCCCAGGCTCACCGGGCGCGACGTCGTGGACTCGATCCGGAATCCCGCGGAGGTCGCGGTGCTGCGCCGCGCGAAGGGGTTCTTCCTGATCGCGGTGGACGCTCCCGAGGAGGTCCGGCTCGAGAGGCTGCTCCGCAGGAGCCGGCCGGGGGATCCGCAAACCCTCCGGGAGCTCCGCCGGCGGGAGCGGCAGGAGAACTCGCGGGATCCCGACGCGCAACAGCTCCTGGAGACGTTCCGGCTCGCGGATCGCGTGCTGCGGAACGACGGCCCGATCGTCGATCTCCGGGCCGCTGTCGAGGAGCTGCTCGCGGCCGCGGCGGAGGGCGGCGGCTCGGCGCCGTGACTATAATGGCCCGGTCGGGAAGCCGCGGCGGCCGCCGTTCCCGGCGCGAGCGCACCGCATGACCAGCCTGCCGGAAGCGTGGGCATCCCTCACGGATTCGGAAGCCGTCGACCGGATCGCCGGGGTACGGAGCCTCCTGGGCGACGAGGTGCTCGTCCTCGGGCACCACTACCAGCGGGACGAGGTGATCCGCTTCGCCGACCTGACCGGGGACTCGTATGCACTGGCGAAGGGGGCCGCGGCGCGCGGAGAGGCGCGCTGGATCGTGTTCTGCGGAGTGCACTTCATGGCCGAGACCGCCCGCATCCTGGCGGAGCCTCGCCAGCGCGTGCTCCTGCCCGACCGCGAGGCGGGATGCTCGATGGCGGACATGGCGGAGATCGACGAGGTGGAGGTCGCCTGGGAGGAGATGGCCGCCGCGCGGGACCCGGGCGGAGTGATCCCGATCACCTACGTCAACTCCTCCGCGGCCGTCAAGGCGTTCGTGGGCGAGCGGGGCGGAGCCGTGTGTACGTCGTCGAACGCGGGCGCGGTGTACGACTGGGCCCTGGAGCAGGGGAAGGCCCTGTTCTTCCTGCCGGACCAGCATCTCGGCCGGAACGTCGGATCGCGGAAGGGGATCCCGCTCGACGGGATGAGACTCTGGGATCCCTCGCGCGAGACGGGAGGCCTGGGGCGGGACGAGGTCGCTTCCGCGGCGGTGCTGCTCTGGAAGGGACACTGCAGGGTCCACACGAGGTTCGACGGGAAGCAGATCGAGGCGTTCCGGAGGCGTTTCCCCGGAGCGAGGGTGCTCGTGCACTGGGAGTGCCCTCTCGACGTCGTCGAAGCGGCCGACGGGGTCGGATCCACGGCCGACATCGTCCGCGAGGTCGCCGCCGCCCCCGCGGGCTCGATCCTCGGCATCGGGACGGAGCTGCACCTGGTGTCCAGGCTGGCGAGGACGCATCCGGACAGGACGATCCTCCCGCTTCTCGCGGGGACCGGCGTCTGCGCGACCATGAATCGGATCGACCCGCAGCACCTGCTCTTCACCCTCGACGAGCTGGCCGCGGGGAGGGCCGTCCACGAGGTCACCGTCCCCGACGGCGTGGCCGCCGGCGCGAGGCTCGCGCTCGAGAGGATGCTCGAGATCACCCGCCGCCGGGAAGCCCCGCGCGGCGCCCTAGCGGCTCCGAGCGGGCTCCGATAGAGTGGGGCCGGGAGAGGACCCGGCGAGAGGGAGTGCGACCCGATGCAGCGAACCGTTCGCGGCCGGCGGCGCGCGGAGCCCGCGAAGATCGACCCGGAGGTCGCCGGGCGGGGGAGGGAGAGCGTCCTCGAGAGGGTGTCCGCGCCCTCCGACCTCAAGCGCCTGTCCCGCGAGGATCTCCGCGCGCTCTGCGCGGAGGCGCGGGAGTTCGTGATCGACGTCGTGTCCCAGAAGGGCGGCCACCTCGGGGCGAGCCTCGGGGTGGTCGAGCTGACGGTCGCCCTCGAGACCTGTCTCGACCTGCCCGAGGACCGGATCGTCTGGGACACGGGGCACCAGGCCTACGTCCACAAGATCCTGACCGGGCGGAGGGAGGCTCTCTGGACGATCCGGCAGAGGGACGGGATCTCCGGATTCCTGAGGCGGGAGGAGAGCCGCTACGACGCCTTCGGCGCGGGCCACGCCTCGACCGCGATCTCCGGGGCCCTGGGCATGGCGACGGCCCGGGACCTCGCCGGGCTGCGCTACCGGGTCGCCGCCGTCGTCGGAGACGGGGCGATCACGGGAGGGCTCGCGTACGAGGCGCTCAACAACGCGGGGCACTCGGGGAGGGATCTCCTCGTCGTGCTCAACGACAACGGGATGTCGATCGCGCCGAACGTCGGCGCGATCGCGCAGTACCTGACGAGCATCAAGACCAACCCGCGCATCAAGAAGATCCGCGACGAGAGCCTGAACCTGCTCCGCAGGCTCCCGAAGGGACCCCAGATGCGCGAGATCGCGGAGAGGCTCGAGGCCGCCGTGAACAGCGCCCTGGCGCCCGGCGGGCTGTTCCAGGCGCTAGGCTTCAACTACTTCGGCCCCGTGGACGGGCACGACCTCGATCTCCTGCTCGACCTGATCCCGAAGGTGCTCGAGCGCCCGGGCCCGGTTCTCCTGCACGTCCTGACGCGGAAGGGGAAGGGGCTTCCCGCCGCCGAGGTGGACGACGAGTCGTTCCACGGCGTGCAGCCGTTCGACCGCCGCACGGGAGAGCCGATCGCCGCGATCTCCCCTGGCTCGTCCTTCACCGAGGCGTTCGGCGAGGCGATGCTCGAGGCGGCCGAGACGTACCCGAGGATGGTCGCGATCACCGCCGCGATGGCGTCGGGGACCGGGCTGGCGGCGTTCCGCGACCGGTATCCCGACCGATTCTTCGACGTCGGCATCGCGGAGGGCCACGCCGTCTGCTTCGCCGCGGGCCTGGCCTGCGACGGCGCGCGGCCCGTCGTGACGATCTACTCGACGTTCCTCCAGCGCGCCTACGACCAGATCCTGCACGACGTCGCCCTCCAGGGCCTGCCGGTCGTGTTCGCCGTGGATCGGGCGGGCCTCGTCGGCGCGGACGGCCCGACGCACCACGGCGCGCTCGACCTGAGCTACCTGCGGTCCGTCCCGGGCATGGTCGTGGCGGCGCCGCGGGACGGGAACGAGCTTCGGGATCTGCTGTTCACGGCGCTCGCGCAGGAAGCGGCGCCGTTCGCGATCCGCTTTCCCCGGGACGTGGTTCCGGAAGGGCTGGACACCTCCTCCCGTCCGCGCTCGTTGCCGATCGGGTCCTGGGAGGTGCTCCGGGAGGGGCGCGACGTCGCGTTCCTCGCGGTCGGGGCGATGGTCGAGACCGCGCTCGAGGCGAGGCGCCTGCTGGCGGTCCGCGGCATGGACGCGGCGGTCGTCAACTGCCGGTTCGTCAAGCCGATCGATCTCGAGGTGCTGGCCCGGATGCGGGCTTCCTGCCCGGTCCTCGTCACGGTCGAGGAGAACGCCGTGCCGGGCGGGTTCGGCGAGGGCGTGCTCGACGCCCTGGCCGCCTCGGGGTTCCCGCTCGAGGGGGTGGTCCGGATGGGGCTCCCCGACGCGTTCCTCCCCCACGGCTCGCGCGCCGGGCTGCTGGCGGAGGCGGGCCTGAGCCCGGAGGCGCTCGAGCGGTCCGCGGCCGAGGCCCACGCCGTCGCCGCGGGCGTCCGCACTCCGGCGCGGGTGCGGCACGCCGCCGACTGACCCCCCGGGAACCTGCTCAGTTCTGGAACGACTCCCCGTGCGGCGGGGCGGCCTCCGGGACCGGCCCGAACTTTGCCTCGTACCGCCCGAGGTTGTCCGCGAGGGCGCGGATCATTCGCTTCAGGTGTCCCGGGCTGACCAGGATCCTCGCGGTGACGACCCCCCCCGGCGGGAAGAGATTGATGAAGTCGAGGAGGAACTCCTCTCGCGTGTGCGCGACGACCATCTGGTTCGCGTAGGCCCCGCGGAGGACGTCGTCCGGAATCTTGATCGGGATCTCCTTCTTGTCGTCGGCCATCGCCACCTCGGCCTCGCGCCCGCGCCCCCGCACCGGGTCGGAGCGGGCGCGGCATCGCGGGCGCGGCCCATGATACCCGCTTGCACGGGCGCGGGGGACGCTCTAAGGTAGGTCCCCATGGAGCGCCCCCGGCCCGCGGGGGCAGGGGGAGCCGATGGCCGCGGTCACCTGCGCCCGATGCGGCGAAGAAGGGCCGGCGCTCGAGAAGCCGCCGCTGCCCGGAGAGATCGGCGTCCTGGTGAGCGAGCGCGTCTGCGCGCGGTGCTGGCGCGAGTGGCTCGGCATGCAGGTCCGGGTGATCAACGAGTACCGTCTCGTCCCGGCGGATCCGCAGCACTTCGACTATCTCGTGGGACAGATGAAGGAGTTCCTGGGCCTCAAGGACGCCTGACCGGACCCGCCTCCCGCCGGCGTCCCCGGTTCCTTCCCGCCCCCGTTTCGCGCCGCTCCTCCGTGTGCTAGCGTTTCCACTTCCTGGGCACGTCCGATCGGGAGGAGCGAACGTCGTGGGGAGCCACTTCGATTACGAGCGCATGAGGCGCGAGATCACCTGGGACGCCGCGAAGCGGGAGCTGGGGTTCGTGAACGGCGGCACGATCAACCTCGGATACGTCTGTGCCGACCGCAATCTCGAGCTCGGAAGGGGCGAGAAGCTCGCGTTGATTCACGAGGACCACGGGGGCCACGTCCGCCGGTTCACGTACCGCGACGTGACGCGGCTGGGCAACGGATGGGCCGAGTTCCTCGCGTCGCACGGCGTGAAGAGCCTGGACCGCGTGTGCGTCTTCCTCGAGCGGGTCCCCGAGCTGTACATCTCGTTCGTGGGGATCCTGAAGCTCGGCGCGATCGTGCAGCCGCTCTTCTCGGCGTTCGGCGAGGAGGCGTTCTTCCAGCGGGCGGACGACAGCAAGGCCGCGGTCTGCATCACGCAGCACAAGCACCTCGGCAAGGTCCGGAAGGTTCGCGACAAGCTGCCGGACCTCCGGCTCGTCGTCGTCGTGGACCACGACGAGACGAAGAGGAAGCTCCGCGAGGGGGAGGTCGCCTACTCGATGGAGGATCATGCCCGCGACGACTTTCCGCCGGCTCCGACCTACGCCGAGAGCCCGAGCGTGCTCCACTACACGAGCGGAACGACCGGGAGGCCCAAGGGCGCCCTGCACGTGCACTCCAGCATCTTTGCGCAGTACCTGACGGCCAAGCTCGTGCTGGACATCCGGGACGACGACGTCTACTGGTGCACGGCCGATCCGGGCTGGGTCACCGGGACGAGCTACGGGATCCTGGCGCCCTGGGCGCTCGGGGCGACCCAGGTGGTGCTGGACGCGGGCTTCTCGAGCGACCGTTGGTACGAGACGATGGAGAAGCACCGGGTGACCGTCTGGTACACGGCGCCGACGGCGATCCGGATGCTGATGAAGGACGGGGTCGATCCGGTCCGGCGCAGGGACCTCTCGGCGCTCCGGCACATGTGCTCCGTCGGGGAGCCCCTGAACCCCGAGGCCGTCCACTGGGGACGCGAGGCGTTCGGCCTCGACTTCCACGACACGTTCTGGCAGACCGAGACCGGGTCGATCGTGATCACGAACCTTCCGGGCATGCCGGTGAAGCCGGGGAGCATGGGCCGGCCGTTCCCGGCGCTCGATGCCGCCGTCGTGGACCCGGTGACCGGCGTGCCGATCCGGGAGGCCGGCCGGGTCGGCATGATCGCCGTCCGTCCCCCGTGGCCCAGCATGATGCGGACCTACTGGAACAACACCGCCACGTACCTGAAGAAGTTCCTCAACGGCTGGTACATCTGCGGGGATCGGGCGAGCCTGGACTCCGAGGGGTACTTCTGGTTCTCCGGCCGCGACGACGACGTGATCAACACCGGGGGACACCTGGTCGGCCCGTTCGAGATCGAGAGCGCCCTCCTCGAGCACCCGGCGGTGGCGGAGTCGGCGGCGATCGGCAAGCCCGACCCGATCAACATGGAGGTCGTCAAGGCGTTCGTCGCCCTCCGTCCGGGGCACGGGGCGAGCTCGGATCTCGAGCTCGACATCATGAACTTCATCCGGAAGCGCCTGTCGCCGCTCGCCATGCCGCAGGAGATCGAGTTCGTCGAGAAGCTTCCGAAAACGCGCAGCGGGAAGATCATGCGCCGGATGCTCAAGGCCAAGGAGGCCGGAATCGAGATCGGGGACACGAGCACGCTGGACGACGAGTGAGGGAGCCCCCCCCTCGTCCCGAGAGGAGACGATTCATGAAGGACGTCATTCTGGACTACATCCGGAGAGAGTACCTCGACGACGAGGAGGCCGAGGAGATCCGGCTCGACGAGAACACTCCCCTGATCAGCAGCGGCATCGTGGACAGCTTCAGCATGGTGAGCCTGAAGCGCTTCCTCGAGAAGAAGTACTCGATCAGCATCCCGGACGCGGACGCGACGCCGGAGGCGTTCGACACCGTGAGCCGGATCCTGGATCTGATCGCCCGCTTCCGGAAGGAGGCCTGATCATGGCGTACCCGGGCGCGGCGCGGGAGGCCTTCGCGCGCGAGATCGAGAGCATCCGGGGCCAGGGCCTCTTCAAGGAGGAGCGGTTCATCCACTCTCCCCAGTCGTCCGGGATCCTCGTCGAGTACCCGAGCGGCGAAGCCCCGAGGAAGGTCCTGAACCTCTGCTCGAACAACTACCTCGGGCTGTCGAGCCATCCCGAGGTGATCGCAGCCGCGCACCGGGGTCTCGACGAGCGCGGATACGGCATGTCGAGCGTCCGGTTCATCTGCGGGACGCAGGACCTCCATCGGGATCTCGAGAGCGCGATCACGAGCTTCCTGGGGACCGAGGACACGATCCTGTTCCCGAGCTGCATGGACGCGAACGCCGGGGTGTTCGAGGCGGTGCTCGGCCCCGAGGACGTCATCATCTCGGACCGTCTCGTCCACGCGAGCATCATCGACGGCATCCGGCTCTGCAAGGCGGTGCAGGATTCCTACAAGCACGCGGACATGGGGCACCTCGAGTCGAAGCTCGAGGAGCACCAGGACAAGAGGATCCGCCTGATCGTGACCGACGGCGTGTTCTCGATGGACGGCGACCTCGCGCCCCTCGACCGGATCTGCGAGCTGGCGGAGAAGCACGGCGCGATGGTGTTCGTCGACGACAGCCACGCGAGCGGCTTCATCGGGAAGACCGGGCGCGGCACGCACGAGCACTTCGGCGTGCTGGGGAAGATCGACATCATCACGACGACGCTCGGCAAGGGGCTCGGCGGCGCCAGCGGCGGCTGCGTGTCCGGCCGAAAGGAGATCGTCGAGCTGTGCCGCCAGCGGGCGAGGCCCTATCTGTTCAGCAACGCGGTGCCTCCGCCGATCGCCTGCGCCGCCCTCAAGGTGCTCGAGATCCTGAGCCGCACGACCGAGCGCCGCGACAAGCTCGAGGAGAACACGAAGTTCTGGAGGAAGGCGATCCGCGAGGCGGGCTTCGTGATCAAGGACGGCGAGAGCCCGATCGTCCCGATCATGCTGTTCAACGCCAAGCTCTCGCAGGACGTCGCGCGCGACCTGTTCCGCGAGGGCGTGTACGTCGTCGGGTTCTTCTTCCCCGTCGTTCCCGCGGGGCAAGCCCGGATCCGGACGCAGATGTCGGCCGACCACGACATCCCGGAGCTCGAGAAGGCGGTCGAGGCATTCCGGAGGGTCGGGGAGAAGTACGGGATCCTGGGCCTCGACAAGAAGGGAATCGTCGCGAGGTACGGCAACTGACCGCGGGCAGGGCTCGGACGGCGCCCGCGGGGAGCGCGATGGACGAGGGGCTCGCCCGGAGGCTCGGAGCGCAGAACGCGCGGTTCCGCGAGGAGGGGGTGTACAAGCGCCTCAACCACCTCGAGGGGCCGCAGGGGGTGAGGGTCCGGATGGAGGGGCGGGGCGAGGTCCTCGTCCTGTCCTCCAACAACTACCTGGGCCTCGCCTCCCATCCGGAGGTCGTCGCCGGGGCGAAGGCCGCCCTCGATCGCTACGGCGCCGGCACCGCTTCCGTACGCTTCATCTGCGGGACCCTCGCGATCCACCGGGAGCTCGAGGGCGCGCTGGCCCGGTTCGTAGGCGCCGCGGCGTCCCTCACCTACGTGTCGTGCTGGAACGCGAACGAGGGGCTTCCCGCAAGCATCCTCGACGAGGAGGACGTCGTCATCAGCGACGCCCTCAACCACGCGAGCATCATCGACAGCGTGAGGCTGTGCCGGGCGCAGCGCAGGGTCTACTCCCATTCCGACATGGTCGCGCTGCGGGAGGCGCTCCGGGAGACGCGGACCTTCAGGACCCGCCTCGTCGTGACCGACGGAGTCTTCAGCATGGACGGCGACACGGCGAGGCTCCCGGACATCCTCGATCTGGCCCGGGAGCACGACGCCGTCGTGTGGGTGGACGATTCGCACGCGACCGGAGTGCTCGGGCCCGGGGGCCGAGGCACGGCCGAGCACCACGGGATGCTCGGCCAGGTCGACCTCGTGACGTCCACGCTGGGGAAGGCGCTGGGCGGCGCCGCCGGAGGCTTCACCGCCGGCCCCGAGGAGGTCGTGGACTACCTGGTGCAGCGCTCCCGGCCGCAGCTCTTCTCGAACGCGCTCCCGCCCGCGGTCGCGGGAGGCGCCCTCGCCGCGCTCCGGTGGATCGAGGCGCATCCGGAGGCCGTCGCGAGGCTCCACGGGAACACGCGCTACTTCCGGGAGCGCCTCCTGGAGATCGGCTTCCGCCCGATGGAGGGGGACACGCCGATCGTGCCGATCCTGCTCGGGGAGACCTCCAAGGCGATCCTGTGCAGCGAGAAGCTCCTGGACCGCGGCGTCTTCGTCACCGGGTTCGGCTACCCGGTCGTGCCGCAGGGGACGGCGCGCGTCCGCTGCCAGATCTCGGCGGCGCACACGAGAGAGGATCTCGACTTCGCGTGCGACGCGTTCCGGCGCGTCGGCGTCGAGCTCGGCCTGCTATGAAGGGCGGTCCGCGCCCGAAGACGCTCCTCCTGCTGCGGCACGGGAGGTCGGAGCGCGAGGAGCCCGGCGCCGGCGATCACGACCGCCCCTTGACCGAGAGCGGGCGGGCGGACGCGCGGCGGATCGGGCTGCTGCTCGCCCGGGAGGGACCGGTTCCCGACCGGATCCTCTGCTCGACCGCCTTGCGGGCGAGGGACACGGCGGAGCGCGCCGCGCGCGGGGCGGGGGTCTCCGGGCCGATCCTCCCCGAGCCCCGCCTCTACCTCGCGGACCCCGCGGGGCTGGCCGCGGCGCTCCGGGAGGTGCCCGAGCCCGCGGGGGTCGTGATGCTGGTCGGCCACAACCCCGGTCTCGAGGATCTCGTGCAGGCCCTGACGGGCCGCAGGGTGCCTCTCCCCCCCGCCGCGCTCGCGAGGATCGATCTCCCGCTGGGTCGCTGGGCGGACCTGGCCGCTCGCACGCGGGGCGTCCTCGCCGGGGTCCGGACGCCGAGGGACGCGGTATGACGCGGGGGAGAGCGGGTACCCGGCGGCCGGCCCCTGGTCGGAGCGGGCCCGAGGAGCTAGATTCTCCCGGGTCGGGCTGTCAAGGAGCGACGATGCGACCTCCCGTGTGCCGCCGCCTTCACAATCGGTTCCGGATCGGGGAGACGGGAGACGGCCTCGTCGCATTCGGCTACCCCGACCCCGGCGGGCATCTCTGCCGGATGCCCCTGCACGACCTGAGCGCCGCGGGACTGTCGTTCCGGCTCGCTCACGAGCTGCCGGGCCTCGAGGCGGGATGCCGCCTCGATGGCGTCAGCGTCACGATCGCCCACCGCGTGATCGAGGGCGACCTCCTGGTGATGCACGTCACGCCGGGGCCCTGCGCGGGAGCCGTCTGCGGCGCCCTCTTCTATCCGAGGGAGGACCGCGACATCCTCGAGCTCCGGGGTCTCCTGGCCGAGCTGTCGGCCCGCGCCGGCGTGGCGGAGGACGCCGCGGGCGTCGGAACCCGTCGCTCCGAATAGCGGCGCCGGCGGACCGCTTTCCGCTCCCCTGCAACCGATCCCTCTCCGTGGCGTAGAATTCGGTGCACGCCCGGGACGTGCCGCCTGTACGGCGGCCGCTCCCGCTCGGCGGGGGGAGATCCCATGAGGAAGGCGGTGGTGGCTGTCCTCGCGATCGTCGGGGGGCTTGCGCTCCTGATCGCGATCGTGGCTCTCGTAGCGGCGGTCGCCGCCTGGTCGGGGAAGGGCACGGTCCCCGCGAGCACGATTCTCGAGGCCGACTTCGAGCAGGGATTCGCGGAGTACGTCCCCGCCGATCCGGTCGCGAAGGTCGTGCTCGGCAAGGCGCCCGTCCTCCGCGACGCCGTCGAGGCGCTGGAGCAGGCGGGAGAGGACGAGCGCGTCGTCGCGCTCGTGGCGCGGATCGGGGGCGGAGGCATGGGGCTCGCCCAGGCGCAGGAGCTGCGCGACGCCGTGCTCGCCTTCCGGGCGAAGGGGAAGCGGGCCGTCGCCTGGTCGGAGACGTTCGGGGAGTTCGGCCCGGGCAACGTCGGGTACTACCTCGCCACGGCCTTCGACGAGATCCACCTGCAGCCCTCGGGCGACATCGGCCTGACGGGCTTCCTCACCGAGACGCCGTTCGTGCGGGGCACCCTCGACAAGCTCGGCGTCGTCCCGCGGATGGACCATCGCTACGAGTACAAGAACGCGATGAACCTGTTCACGGAGACGAGGTTCACGGACGCCCACCGCGAGGCCACGGCCGCGCTCATGCACTCCATGTTCGGACAGGTCGTCCGGGGGATCGTCGAGGGCAGGAAGCTCCCGGAGGACCGCGTGCGGTCCCTGTGCGACCGGGGACCCTTCCTCGGCGAGGAGGCGCTCCGCGCCGGGCTCGTGGACTCGATGGCCTACCGAGACGAGGTCTACGCGAAGGTCCGGGAGAAGGTCGGAAAGGACGCGAAGCTGCTGTTCCTCTCGAAGTACCTCGAGCGCGCCGGCCGTCCGCACCGCAAGGGAACGACCGTCGCGTTGATCTACGGCGTCGGCACGGTGGTCCGCGGCGAGAGCAAGTTCGACCCGATGTTCGGGAGCCCGTCGATGGGTTCGGACACCGTCTCCGCGGCCTTCAGGGCCGCGATCGAAGACGATCAGGTCAAGGCGATCCTCTTCCGCGTGGACAGCCCGGGGGGGTCGTACGTGGCCTCCGACACGATCTACCGGGAGACGCTGAGGGCGAAGAAAGCCGGCAAGCCCGTGATCGTGTCGATGGGGGACGTCGCCGGCTCGGGAGGCTACTTCGTCGCCATGGCGGCCGACAAGATCGTCGCGCAGCCCGGGACGATCACCGCCTCGATCGGCGTGCTCGGCGGGAAGATGCTGACGCGGGCGATGTGGGAGAAGATCGGCCTCACGTGGGACGACGTCGGGACCGGGCCGCAGAGCAGCATGTGGAGCTCGTTCCACGACTACACGCCGGAGCAGTGGGCGAAGTTCGAGGGCTGGCTGGACCGGGTCTACGAGGACTTCACGGGGAAGGTGGCGGCCGGACGCAAGCTCCCGCGGGAGAAGGTGCTCGAGATCGCGAAGGGGCGCATCTGGACGGGCGAGGACGCGCAGCGGCTGGGTCTCGTGGACGAGCTCGGCGGCTATCCCGCCGCCATGAAGGCGGCGCGCGAGGCGATCGGCCTGCCCGCGGACGCGAAGATCCGGCTCAAGATGTTCCCGCGCGAGAAGTCCACGATCGAGATGCTCCTCGACAAGGGGCGCGAGAGCAGCGAGAGCAAGGCCGAGGCGGTGGTCCTGGCCCGGGTGCTGGCGGCGGTCCGCCCCTGGGTCCTGGCCGCGAGCCGGGCGGGCCTCCTGGAGTCGCCCGGGGTCCTGACGATGCCGCCGGTCGAGCCGGCGAGGTGAGCCGCTGAGGGAGAGAGCGCGAGGGGGCGGCCGGGAGATCCTTCCGGCCGCTCACCTCGCGGGCGCGCCCTCGGGGGGCTTCTCCTCGGCGTCCCGCTTGAAGTGCCGGGGCATCCAGAGTAGGCGGAGGTTCCCGCGCTTGCTGACGAGGGAGATCTCCGGCCCGCCTTTCCCGACGACGGCGAGCGCGAGCTTCCCCGGCTCCTCGAAGCGGCGGCGCTCCACCTGCAGGGAGAAGTCGGTGCCGATCTGACCCGACGTCGCCATCCGGACGTCGGCGTTCGCGTCCTCCCAGAGATGAACGGCGATGTCCCCGGTCCGCGTGGAGAACTCCTGGCGCTCCTTCGTGACCCCGGTCTCCAGCATCGCGACGATCTGTCCCCGCTCGCTCCGGGCCTGGACGCGCCCTCGGACCTTGGAGATCCGGATCTCGCCCTTCTCCGACTCCGCGTCGAGATCGCTCTGCAGTCCCTTGATCTCCATGCCCCCTTCCGCGGTGCGGACGCGGAGCGCCACTCCCTTGGGCACGAAGACGGCCAGGTCCATGCGGTCGCGGGTGCTCTCGGTCCCGGAGACGGGCGGGGCCGCCGGATCGGACGGAGCCTCGGGCGCCACGATCGCGTCGAGGCCTTCTTCGACCTTCGCGAAGCGGATGCCCAGCTCCGGCTGGCTCGTCTCGATCCGCTGGACCGTCGCCACGAACTCCACCTGGTTCTCGTACCCCCCGAACCGTGCGTAGACGTCGCCGTGGGGGTTGACGAGCAGCAGCCGCCGGCCGGGCTCGACCGTCTCGGTCCACCGCCGCGTCGTCTTCTTCCAGGATTCCTCGGGTTGCCGCGATTCCGCGGCGACCGCGGGGGAGAGCACAGCGACCAGCAGGACGGCACCCGCCCACCGGCGCCGGCCGAGGAGGCCGACCGTCGCGATCATCACTTCCTCCCGGATCTCGCTTCCGCTCCCGCCGCTACTTCTCCGCGCCCGGCTTCCAGACCTCCCAGACCTTGCCGACGAGCGCGGGGCCCGGCTTCAGCGTCGGTTGCCCCGGCTCCCAGCCGGCCGGCGTCGCCTCGGTCCCCTTCGACCTGCGGACGTGCTGGAAGGCGTGGATCTGGCGCACCGTCTCGGCCAGCCTCCTTCCGACCGGCGGCGTGAGCACCTCCATGGCCTGGATCACGCCGTCGGGGTCGATCAGGAAGCGGCCGCGCAGCTCGATCCCCTGGTTCTCGTCCCAGACGCCGTACGCGCGCCCGACGTTCCCGGCCTGGTCCGAGACCATGGGGAACGGGACCCCGCCCTCGACCATCCGGGAGAGCTCGTGGTCGTTCCACATCTTGTGCACGAAGTGGCTGTCCACGCTGACGGAGAGGACCTCGACGCCCAGCTTCTGGAGCTCGGAGTACTTGTCGGCGACCGCCGACACTTCCGTCGCTCAGACGAAGGTGAAGTCGCCGGGGTAGAAGCACAGGAGCAGCCATTTCCCCGCGAAGTCCGAGAGCTTCACGCTCGTGAAGCCGCCCTTGTGGTAGGCCGGAGCCGTGAAGTCCGGCGCCTTCTGTCCGACACGTGCCGTCATGGTCGTCCCCCTCGTCTCCAGCGGTCGATCCGGAGGCGGGCCGCCGGCCGGCTTCTCGCCGGCGACGGTCCCGGTCACGCGCGCGCAGCCCTGCGGTTGATCCGCCATCGCGCCTCCTTTCCCGAGACAGGATCGTCGCGAGGATGAGGATACAACATCCCCCGCGTTTCTCCGACGCGGGACGCGTCCGCTCGCGGTCGCCGCGACACCGCCCATTTCCCGCCGGCTCCCGGGCGGTATCGGGCTGCGGTCGCGGCGTCCGCTGAAAACGCCCGCATGCCGCGGCGAAACGCGCGGAAGGTCGTACAGTAAGGGTGCTGATCGGACGGCGGTTCCCCCAAGGCCGCCGCGCCGGCACGATGAGCCGGGTTCGAGCGTGGAGGAGTCCCCCCTCCCTTCCGCGCAAATCGGGCCCGGGAAAAGGCGGGCCGAGTGTCCTGGACACTCGGCCCCGCCGATGTTCGAAGCGGCGCGCGCCGCGGGAATCTCCTCAGGCCGGATAGAGCAGGAAGCGGCGCCTCAGTCTCTCGAACTCGCGGAGCGCGGGAAGCCAGGAAGCTTCCATCGCACGCAGCTCCTCTCCTCGCTCCAGGGCCTCGCGAAGCCCGGGCACGCCGAGCAGCAGGTCGATCGCCAGCCGCGACGATTCGAACTCGTAGGGCTCGCGACGCCAGTCGAACGAGTCCGGCGAGAGGAGCCGCGCCTCCCGCAAGAGGGCGAGGTAGGTGGCGAACGGCCGGAAGGTCTCGCGGTCCGAGACGTGGACCTGGACCCCGTCGCAGACCTTCCCCGCATGCTTGTGGAACATCGGCCGGAAGGAGGCGCCCCGGAAGAGCGCCCCCGGCAGGCTCTCCGCCGCGAGCGTCGCCGCAAGACGGCGGCCGTCGAGCCACGGGGCGCCGACGAGCTCGAAGGGACGGGTCGTTCCCCGGCCTTCCGAGAGGTTCGTCCCCTCGATCAGGCAGCCGCCGGGGTACACCCTCGCGGTCGCGACCGCGGGCATGTTCGGCGACGGCGCGACCCACGGGAGCCCCGTGTCCTCGAAGTGCATCCACCTGCGGTAGCCGTGCATCGGGACGACCCGCAGGTCGCAGTCGATCCCGAAGGCGCCGTGGAACAGCCCCGCCAGCTCCCCGGCGGTCATGCCGTGCCGGACCGGGACCGGATACCGCCCCACGAAGGAGGCGAGGGAAGGATCCAGGACCGGCCCCTCGATCCCCGTCCCGCCGATCGGGTTCGGCCGGTCGAGGACGACCACCGGGATTCGGACGGCCGCGGCCGCCTCCATGACGTGCGAGAGCGTGTAGACGAACGTGTAGTAGCGGCTCCCGACGTCCTGGAGATCCCAGACGATCGCGTCCAGGCCGTCGAGGTGCTCGGGGCGCGGCCTGAGACTCGAGGCGGTGCGCCCGTACAGGCTGACGACCGGAAGGCCGCTGCCCGGATCGCTCGTCTCCGGGACCGCCTCCATGTCCTGGGCTTCTCCTCGATGGCCGTGCTCGGGGGCGAAGAGACGGACCGGAACGAAGCGGGCGGTCGCCGCAAGGACGTCGACGGCGTGTCTCGCGAGGCGGTCGACGGACGCCGCGTGGACGACCAGCCCGAGGCGGGCCCCTTCTCGGAGGCCCGCGGCCCGGGGGCCCGCCGCGAGGAGCTCGTCGAGGCCGGTCGCGACCGAGCGCGGCGCCCGCGGGCCGCGCCGCGCTCGAGGCCGTGCGGCGCGCCGCGCCGCCTCGCGCGAAGGCAGCGGAAGACGGCGGGCGGGGCGCGCGCTCACACGGTGCGTGCCGGGGCGTCGGGGACGTCGGGGCGGCGCTTGCCGTCTTTCGGCTTCGGCGCGACCGGCGCCGACGCGTGAGCCCGCCGCAGCCGGAGGTAGTCGAGCACCAGCTCCCGCTTCATGAGCTGGATCGCCTTCGCAGGGTCCACCCCCTTCGGGCAGACCCGCGAGCACTCGCCCGCGAAGTGGCACCGCCACGGACCGCGCTCGCCCGCGAGGGTCTCCTTGCGGTTCCGGAACCCCTCGTCGCGGGTGTCGGCGTTGTAGCGGTGCGCCTGGGCGAGCGGCATCGGACCGGAGTACGAGGGGTCGGTCGCGTAGGTCGGGCACGCCGCCATGCAGCAGCCGCACTTGATGCAGTACGAGAACTGCAGATAGTGCTCGAGCTCCTCCGCGGATTGGCCGAACTCCCCGGTCGGGTTCTCCCTCTCCTGGACGTCCTCGCGGACGATGAAGGGCATCAGTGCCTGGTGCGCGTCGAACGCGGGCGCCAGGTCCGGGACGAGATCGCGGATGATGTCGAAGTTGGGCAGCGGGGCCAGGGCCACGACGTCGGCGCCGAGCTCCGACACCTGCGTGTTGCACGCGAGGCGCGGCCGCCCGTTGACCAGCATGCCGCAGGAGCCGCAGACGCCCATCCGGCACGACGCGCGCCAGGCCAGGGTGGCGTCGAGCGTCTGCTTGATCGTCCAGAGGCCGTCGAGCACCGTCATGCCCGGCGTCCGCGGGATCGTGAAATCCTGCCAGCGCGGCGCCCCGTCCCGCGCGGGGTCGTAGCGCCGGACCCGGTAGAGGATCTGCTTCGCGTCGCTCATCGTCTCGCCCTCAAAGCGCCTTCGCCAGGCCGTGGCTCATGATGGCCGCCCAGGTTCCGAACACGAAGAGCCCCGCGCCGACCAGGACGAACAGCACGGAGATCGCCCTCTGGATCCCGGCCGCGGGCCCGAGTTCGAGCAGAATGCCCCTCAGCCCGTACAGCCCGTGGAAAAGCGCCGCCGCGAGCAGGACGACGTACGTGGCGGGGAAGAAGAGGGTCTTGCCCCGCGCTACGACGTTCGCCCAGTCGATCGGCTTGCCGTCGGACGGGTTCAGGGTCTCCGCCTCGAAGATCTTGTCGAGATGCATGACGGTCATGTGGAGGCCGAGGAAGACGAGGATCACGAGGCCGGCCAGAACGTGCCAGGTCCAGAGCTTCTGATCGCGCATCACGGCCCGCCTCCTAGTCCAGAACGAAGAAGTCGAGGGTCCCGAGCACGAGGAGGACCCCCGCGAGCACGAGCGACCCGACGGCGAGCGACCTCTGGAAGTCGACCGACGTCTTGTACGGGTACACGGGCTCGATCGGTTTTCCGACGCCGAATCCCAGCTCCACGAGGACAAGCCGGATCCCGTTCATCGCGTGGAACGCGAAGGCGGCGAACACCAGGTACTCGCCGGCGTGGAACACCGGCCCCGAGACCCGCCCCATCGCTGCCTCCCAGGCGGCCTGGCCGAACGCGCGGGACGACGTCACCAGGATGTGCAGGAGGAGGTAGAGGATCAGCCCCACCCCCGTGAGCCGGTGCAGGGTGTAGAGATACCGCTCGAGGCCCCAGCGGCCCCCGACGGCCCACCCGCGGACCCCCAGTCGGTTGGGATGTCCCTGGACCTTCAGCATTGCGCGTCCTCCCCGAGCGCGGCCGGGAGGGGCGCTCGCGCCCCCCGGCCCCGTCCGTCAGTACTTCCGCTCCACCGGCTTCCACATGTCGATGGTCACCGGCTTGTAGTCGAGTCGCGGCCCGGAGTCGGTCTTCCAGGCGAGCGTGTGCTTGAGCCATCGCTCGTCGTCCCGGTTCGGGAAGTCGCGGCGGGCGTGGGCGCCACGGGACTCCTGCCTCGCGAGGGCCCCCAGGACGGTGATCTCGGCGAGGTCGACGAGGTTCTCGAGCTCGAGGGCGTGGAAGAGGTTCGAGTTGTAGAGCTTCCCCTTGTCCCGGACGGGCGCTCTTGCGCTCCGCGCCCGGATGTCCCGGATCGTCGCGAGCGCCTCGGAGAGCCCCTCGCCGGTGCGGAACACGCCGACGTTCCGGTCCATGGCGGCGCGCAGATCCCTCCGCAGGTCGTACAGGTTCTCGTCCCCCTCGCGCCGGAGGATCGCCTCGTTTCTCCCCTCCGCATCGCGGAGCGCCGCCGCCGAGGGCGGAGCGGGGGCGCGCAGCGCCCCGGCGAGCCCGCGGGCGATCCGCTCTCCCGCGATGCCGCCCCAGACCAGGCACTCGGCCGTGGAGTTCGAGCCCAGCCGGTTCGCGCCGTGCAGCGAGACGCAGGCGGCTTCTCCCGCCGCCCAGATCCCCGGGATCCGCGTGGCCCCCTCGATGTCCGTCTCGATGCCCCCCATGGAGTAGTGGGCGACGGGCCGGATCGGGATCGGCCGGAGGATCGGATCGAGGTCGAGGAACTTGATGCAGACCTCGCGGATGAGCGGCAGGCGCGTGTTGATCCGGTCGGCTCCCAGGTGGGTCAGGTCGAGGTTCAGGCAGCCGAGGCCGTCGGATCCCTCGATCCCCCGGCCTTCCAGGATCTCGGTCGTCTCGGCGCGCGACACCATGTCGCGCGGCGCCAGCTCCATCTTCGACTTCGCGTAGCGCTCCATGAAGCGCTCGCCCTTGGAGTTCGTCAGGTAGCCGCCCTCGCCGCGGCAGGCCTCGGTCATGAGGATCCCCGAGGGGACGAGCCCCGTCGGGTGGAACTGGAGGAACTCCATGTCCTCGAGCGGGAGGCCGGTCCGGTACGCCATCGCCATGCCGTCGCCGGTGACGGTCTGCGAGTACGTCGTGAAGCCGTAGAGCGTCCCGCCGCCGCCGGAGGCGATCAGCAGGGCCTTCGCCTGGAGGATCACCGTCTCGCCGCTCGGCGCGTGGATCCCGAGCAGCGCCGAGAACCGGCCGTCCTCGGCCAGGATGTCGGTGATGAAGAGCTCGTCGTACCGGGTGAAGCAGCGGTACCGGAGCAGGGTGTCGTACAGAGTCTGCATCTCGAAGAAGCCGGTCTTGTCCGCCGCCAGCGTCGCCCTCGGGTACGAGTGACCTCCGAAGGGGCGCTGGGCGATCCGGCCCCGCTCGTCGCGGGTCCAGGGGATCCCCCAGTGGTCGAGCAGGAGGATCTCGCTCGGGATCGTCTCCACGAAGCGGCGCACGACGTCCTGGTCGGCCAGGAAGTCCGAGCCCTTCACGGTGTCCCACGCGTGGAGCTCGAGGGAGTCCCCCTCGTCGGGGCGCAGCACCGCCGCCGTGCCCCCCTCGGCGCAGACCGAGTGGGCCCGCATGAGCTGCACCTTGGACACGATGCCGATGTCGACCTTGCCGTCGAGCCTTCGGGAGATCTCCACGGCGGCGCGGAGCCCGGCCAATCCCGCTCCCAGGATGAGGACATCGTGGGTCACGCGTTCCGGCATGCCGAACCTCCTTCGAAGACTGGAGCGCCGGGCGGGCGCAATGGTTCGCCATTCTTGCACCGTCCGGCGCGGGAATCAACGCCTCGAATCGACGCGGACGGCGCTCTCGACCGGCCCGCCCTTCTTTCCCTATATATTCGAGGGGTGGTGGTCGCGGCGCTCCTCGCAGCCGTCCTCGCGGCGGGATCCGGCGTGCCGGCGGAGGCCGCGCCGCGGCCCTCGGCTCCCGCGGCGACCGGCGCCGTCGAGGGGGAGGGCCTGCCGGACGACCGCGCGCTGGAGGCGGAGGGGGCCGTCTTCGGCAGGATCCTGATCCGGGCGGGGGACGTCTTCGACACGTCGCTGCCGGAAGAGGACAACCTGCTCTTCCGGACGGCGAACCGCCTCCACGTCCGCACGCGCGAGGCCGTGATCCGGAGCCGGCTCCTCTTCCGAGAGGGGGAGCCGTACTCCCGCCGCCGGATGGAGGAGTCGGAGAGGATCCTGCGGGGCCTGAAGTTCCTCTACGACGCGAAGATCCGCCCCGTGGCCCGGGACGGGCCGAGGGTCGATGTCGAGGTCGCGACGCGCGACGTGTGGACGCTCCGGGCCGGGCTCGGGTTCGGGCGCGCGGGCGGCGAGAACACGCTGAGGGTCGGGCTCCAGGACGCGAACTTCGCAGGCTTCGGGAAGGACCTGACCATCCAGAGGACGAAGGACGTCGACCGCACCGAGCAGCTGTACCGTTACATGGACCCGGGAGTCCTGTCCTCGCGCGTCCGAATGATCCTGGCGTACTCCGACAACAGCGACGGCCGGGCGGCGCGGCTGTCCTGCGAGCGGCCGTTCTTCTCGCTCGACGCGCGGTGGAGCGCGGGGATTTCCTTCGAGGACGACGACCGGATCGAGTCCCACTACGACCTCGGGGACGCGATCTACGGATTCCGGCAGCGCACGGAGAGGGCGTCCGCCTGGGTCGGGCTCTCCCGGGGCCTTCGGGCGGGAAGGGCTCTCCGGCTGGAGACCGGCTGGACGTGGCACCGGGAGAGCTTCGCGGACGCCGAGGACGGCGAGGTGGTTCCCTTCCCGATTCCGGGACGCACGCTCTCCTATCCGTGGGTCGGTCTCGCGTCGGTCGAGGACGGCTTCGTGACGGTCCGCGACGTGGACAAGATCGAGCGGACGGAGGACCTCAACCTCGCGCAGGAGGCTCGGCTCCGGATCGGCCGGGCCGTCCCGGCCTTCGGCGCGGACCGCCCCGCCACGCTGTTCGAGGGCTCCTGGCGGCTCGGAGCCTCTCTCGGGCCGCGCGAGACGCTGCTCGCGTCGGCGTGGCTGTCGGCGCGGCACGAGGGGGGCGGCTTCGCGAACGTGCTCGCCGGCGGATCGGTCCGCTGGCTCGAGAGGAACTTCGGACCGCACCTCTTCCAGGCGTCGCTCGAGGCGCAGGCCGCCCACCGGCTGGATCCGGAGCGCCAGCTCCTGATCGGGGGGGACAGCGGGCTCCGGGGCTACCCCCTGCGCTACCAGAGCGGGGACCGGCGCGTCCTGCTGAGCGCGGAGCAGCGGTTCTACTTCGACCGGCACTTCTTCCGGCTGTTCTACGTCGGTGCCGCGGCGTTCGTGGACGTGGGGCGGGCCTGGTACGAGGGGGGAGGCGGCACGACCGATCTCGGGTGGCTGCGCGACGCCGGGATCGGCCTGAGGGTGCAGTCGAGCCGGTCGGCCCACGCTTCCATGCTCCACCTCGACTTCGCGTATCCTCTCGACGGGGAGGCGGACGTCCGGAAGATCCAGGTCTCCCTGACGACGGCGGAGATGTTCTGAGGAGCCCGGCATGCTCGTGTACTTCTGCGTGGACTGCGAGGCATCGGGGCCGGTGCCGCCCCTCTACAACCTTCTCTCCCTCGGCGTGACGACGGTGCGCGAGACGGTCGGGGCCCACGAGATCGGGGAATCGCTGTACCTCGAGTTCCGGCCGGTGTTCCCCGGGTTCGACCCGGAGGCGATGGCGGTGTGCGGTCTCGACCCCGAGAGACTGCTGCGGGAGGGGCTCGATCCCCGAGAGGGCCTGGCGCGGCTCCGGGAGTGGGTGCTTGAGAAGAACCGCCCTTCGCGCGAGCGGCCGGTGTTCGTGGGGCACAACGCCGTGTTCGACTGGTCGTACGTCGCGTATTACTTCGCGCACCACGGGATCGAGAACCCGTTCGGCTACAAGGGAATCGACACGAAGAGCCTCGCCATGGGCCGGCTCCGCGTAGCGTGGAACGAAACGTCGAAGGAGAGCCTGGAGCGGCTCCTCGCGCTCCCGCCGCAAGATCCCGCCCAGGTGCACCGCGCCGACTACGACGCCCACTACCAGGCGCGGATCCTGAAGGCCCTGCTCGATCTCCCCGAGCCCCCGAAGGTCCCTCGCGCTTGACACCTCCGTGCCGGGGGGCTACGCTTCCCGGCTTTTTCGAGGGCGCCCCTTCCACGGGATCCGGAGGATTCGCCGTGAGCTCCAGCCCGCAGCCACCCGGCGGAGGCGAGCTGCCGCCGCGGTTCCGGCTCCTCCCGAGCCGCCTCGTCCGGCACCCGAGCGCCTGGATCGCGCCCGGCGCGGTCGTCGTCGGGGACGTCACCCTCGGCGCGCGGTCGTCGGTCTGGTACGGGTGCGTCCTGCGGGCCGACCTCGAGCCGATCGCGATCGGAGAGGGGACGAACGTCCAGGACCTCACCGTGATCCACGTCGACGAGGACCTCCCGGTGCGCATCGGGAGCCGGGTCACGATCGGCCACGGGTGCGTGATCCACGGGTGCACGATCGAGGACGAGGCCCTCGTCGGGATGGGCGCCGTCCTGCTGTCCGGCTGCCGGATCGGGAAGGGGGCTCTCGTGGCGGCGGGTGCGGTCGTCCGGGAGGGGTTCGAGGTCCCGCCCGGCGCGGTCGCGGCGGGGGTGCCGGCGAAGATCCGGGGCGAGGTGGACGAGGGCCTCCGGGAGAGGATCCTTCTCGGCGTCCGGGTCTACGAGGCGAGCGCGGATGCGTACCTCCGCGGCCGGGCGGGCGGCGGCCCCCACGGCGGCGGGGCCGGGGACGGGGCGTGATGCTCGACCCCTCGCAGCACGCGCGGTTCCGCGAGCTCGTCGAGGCGCACGACCACTTCGTCGTCACGACGCACATGAACCCCGACGGCGACGCGATCGGCTCCGAGATCGGCCTCGCCAGGTTCCTCCTCCGCCGCGGCGCCGACGTCCGCGTCGTCAACCAGGAGGCGACGCCCAGGAATCTCGCCTACCTCGAGGAGAGCGGGCCGGCGATCGAGGTCTTCGACCCAGGGCGCCACGAGACGCTCCTGCGGGGACCGGTTCTGGTCGTGCTGCTCGACAACTCGGCACCGGACCGCCTCGGGAGGATGGAGCCGATCCTCCTCGACGTCGCGGAGAAGGTGCTCTGCATCGACCACCACCCGGCTTCCGGGACGCCTTGGCGGCACAACATCCTGGACGAGCGCGAGTGCGCCACCGCGGCGATGATCTTCGACCTCGTGCGGTCGCTCGGGCAGGAGCCGGACCTGCCGATGGCCGAGGCCCTCTACGCCGGCCTGGCCACCGACACCGGGTTTTTCCGGTTCAACTCGACCCGGGCGCGCGCCCACGAGATCGCGGGAGCGCTGCTCTCCGCCGGGGTCGAGCCGGCGCGGTGCTACCGGGAGATCTACGAGAGGAACTCGCCGGCCTGGACGAGGCTGCTCGGCGAGGCCCTCGCGCGGCTGCGCCTGGACGCCGGGGGCGCCGTCGTTTCCGTCACGATCACGCGCGAGATGACCGAGAGGTGCGGGGCGATCGGCGTGGACACGAGCGAGATGACGACGTTCCTCCTGGCGATCGAGGGCGTGAGGATCGCCCTTCTCTTCCGAGAGGGCGACGGCGGCCGGGTCAAGGTCTCCCTCCGCTCGAAGGGGACGCTCGACGTGTACCGGCTGGCGTCCGAGTACGGCGGCGGCGGCCACCGGAACGCCTCGGGGATCGTGACCTCCGGCCGGCTCGGCGGGATCGTCGAGGAGATCGTCGCGCGGGCGGTCGGACTCGTGTCGGGGCCGGGCGGGGCCCGGGACGCGGGCTGAGACCGTGCGCCGCGTCGGGGTCCTCCTGGCGGGCTGCGGCGCCCACGACGGGTCCGAGATCCAGGAGACCGTCCTCGTCGCCCTCGCCCTCGCCCGGCGAGGTCTCGCGGTCGAGTTCCTTGCTCCGGACGTGGAGCAGGAGGACGTCGTGGATCATTCCACGGCGGAGGCCGAGCGGGAGGCCGCGCCGCGGCGCGTCCTGGCCGAGGCGGCTCGTCTCGCGCGCGGCGCGGTTCGCGCGCTGCCCAGCGTCCCGCCGGAGGAGATCGACGCCGTCGTCGTGCCGGGGGGGCTCGGCGCGGTCAAGAACCTCTGCCTCCTTCCCCCGGGAAGGATCGGGGGAGGACCCCTGAGGCCGGAGGTCGCGTCGCTCCTCTCCGCTCTCTCCGAGCGGCGCGCGCCGATCGCCGTGATCGGCCTGGCGGAGACGGTTCTCGCGCGGCTGCAGGACCGGCCGCTGGATCCGCGGACGATGGAGGTCCCCGCGGCCGAGGTCGTGGCGGACGAGGAGCGGAGGACGCTGTTCACCCCCGGGTTCCTGGGGAGCGGGAATCCGCTCGAGGTCGCGGAGGGGATCGAGCTCCTGGCCGACCGCCTCGCGGGCTGGCTCGGGGCCGGGCCCCCGCGGCCGCGGTGAGGCTGCCGCGAGGAGCCGGACGGGGGCTCAGGCCAGGTCGATCGCCGCGAGCTGCTCCTCGTCGAGGCCCAGGTAGTGCCCGAGCTCGTGGTAGAGCGTGACGGCGATCTGCTTCCTCAGGTCCTCGACGTCGGCCGCATAGCGCTCGACGTTTCGCCGGAAGAGCAGGATCCGGGGAGGCGCGTCCGCGCCGCCTCCCGACCACTGCCGGTCGGCGAGCGCGGTGCCGACGAAGAGCCCCAGGAGCTCCGGGTCGAGCGGCGGACTCTCCCCGAGGAGCACGTCCTCGGAGGGGACGTCCTCGACGAGGATCGGCACCTCGCGAAGATGCTTCCGGAAGTCCTCGGGGAGGCTCTCCTCCGCGCGGCGGATCTCGCGGTCGAACGCGTCGCGGGACAGGTGGACCGCGGCGGGGAAGCGCTCGGGATCGATCTCCGAGGCCCGGGAGAACAGCTCGTCCGCCTCGCCGAGCCGGCCCGACCGCTCGAGGGTCAGGGCCTTCGCGTGCATCGCGTCGGGGCTCGAAGGGTCGTCCTTCAGCGCCCGAGCCGCCTCCCGGGCGGCGTCGTCGAAGCGGCAGGAGCGGAAGAGCGCGATCGCCAGGTTGGCGCGGAACTCCGCGTCGTCTGGGTCGAGCTCGACGGCGCGGGCTAGCTGCTCCGCCGCGTCTCCGGGCTGGTCGAGCTCGAGGAGCGCGATCCCTGCGAGGAGCCGGAGCACGGGGTCCTCCTGGTCGTCCGGAAGCGCGTCGATCGCCGCCGCGACGTCGTCGAGCGCCTTCTCGTACTCTCCGGCGTCGAGCGAATCGTAGATGCGCTCGAGCGCCGCGTCGTCGTCCTGGGCCGCCATGCGCTTCCTCCTTGATCGCGGGATCGGGGACGGGAACCGATTGTAATCGGGGACGCGCGATCGGGGACAGCGACCCGTTGAAATCGGTTGCTGTCCCCGATTTTCCGGTGGTATCGTTTTCGGCGGCGCGGGCCGGGGGCTCTGGCTCCCGGCCCTTTTTCCTGACCGGGCCGAGAGGGCACTCCGATGGGCTCCGTCGCACGCGAGGATCTCCGGAATCTGGCCGTCGTCGCCCACGTCGACCACGGGAAGACGACGCTCGTGGATGCGATGCTCTGGCAGAGCGGCCTTCTCCGGGAGCATGGGCAAGACCGCGAGCGGCTGCTCGGGTCGCTCGGCGGCGACCGGGAGAAGGGGCTGCCGGTCATGGTCAAGGTGGCCTCGGTCGCCTACCGGGGCGCGCGTATCGTGGTCGTGGACACTCCCTCCCACGCGAACTTCGGGGGCGAGGCCGAGCGCGCGGTGAAGATGGTGGAGGGATTCCTCTACGTAGTGGACTGCGTGGAGGGACCGGCTCCCCAGACCCGGTTCGTGCTCCGGAAGGCCCTGGAGGCGAGGCTCGCGCCGATCGTCGTGCTGACCAAGATCGACCGGCCCGAGGCGAGACCCCGCGAGGTGCTCCATGAGGTGTACGACCTGTTCATCGACCTCGAGGCGCGAGAAGAGCAGCTCAAGTTCCCGGTGCTCTACTGCGACGCCCGCCGCGGGGTGTGCCGGCGGACGGTGGACGGCCCGGACGAGCCGCTGACGCCGCTCTTCGACGAGATCCTCAGGTCCGTTCCGCCGCCCGCCCGCGATCCGGGCGAGGTTTTGCGGCTGCTCGTCACGGGGCTCGACTACGACGACTTCGTCGGACGCATGGCGCTCGGCCGGATCGTCGGCGGGACGGTCCGCGCCGGGGGCGAGGTCTCCCATTGCCGCCTGGACGGGACGACCTCCCGCGCGCGCGTCGGCGGCCTCTACTCCTACGAGGGGCTGAGACGGGTCGAGGTCGCGGAGGCGTCGGCCGGAGAGATCGTGGCGATCACCGGAGTGGAGTCGGCCACGGTCGGGGAGACCGTCTCGGACCCGGACCGGCCCGCGCCGCTCCCGCCGCTCCAGGCGGACGAGCCGACGATCGCGGTCGAGATCCGGGGGAACGACTCGCCGCTCGCCGGTCTCGACGGGCAGTACGTCAGCGCGAGGAAGCTCCGCGAGCGGCTCTGGAAGGAGATCCTCGCCAACGTCTCGATCCGCGTGGAGGAGGGGGGCGAGCCCGACGTGTTTCGCGTCTCGGCCCGCGGCGAGCTGCAGCTCGCGATCCTGATCGAGATGATGCGCAGGGAAGGATACGAGATGACGGTCGGGAGGCCGGAGATCCTCACCCGCGTCGCGGAGGGGGAGATGCTCGAGCCGATCGAGCTGCTCGTCGTGGACTGCCCCGAGGGGTTCGCGCATTCGGTCTCGCAGAAGGTCGGGGCCCGCAAGGGTCGCATGTGCAAGATGGTGAACCACGGCACCGGACGGGTCCGCATGGAGTTCCGGATCCCGTCCCGGGGGCTGCTCGGCTTCCGGGCGGAGTTCCTGAGCGACACGCGGGGGACAGGGATCCTGAACCACGTCTTCGACGGGCACGTCGCGTGGCAGGGCGAGATCCCCGAGAGGCAGACCGGCGCCCTCGTCGCCGACCGGCCCGGCCGGTGCACGGCCTACGCACTGGAGCACATCCAGGGGCGCGGGATGCTGTTCGTCGCGCCGGGCGACCAGGTGTACGAGGGGATGGTCGTGGGAGAGGGACTGCGGCCGGCCGACGTCGAGGTGAACGTCACGAAGGAGCGCAAGCGGTCGGCGGTGAGGTCCGGCGGGGATCCGGAGGCGGTGCGCCTGATCCCGCCCCGGTCGCCGAGCCTCGAGCAGGCGCTCGAGTTCCTGCGGGACGACGAGGCCGTCGAGGTCACGCCGCGCGCCCTCCGGATCCGCAAGAGGGTCCTCCCGTCCTCGCAGCGCGCGGGGGCGCGAAGCTGAGGAGAGGGCCGCTCTCCGCGGGTTTGCCGAGCCCCGTCTTTTGGCGGAAGATGTGGTCGCGCCGCGGGAGGCGGGGGGCCGGGATGCGCGATTCGCTCGAGATCCTGCGATTCACGGTGGGCCCGTTCGAGGAGAACGTGTACGTGGTCGTCGGCCCATCGGGGCGGCGAGCCGCGATCGTCGACCCCGGGATCGGGAGCGAGGCCCTCCTCCAGGGGATCCTGGACCGCGGCCTCTCCCTCGACTGGATCCTCAACACGCACGGGCATCTCGATCACGCGGCCGGGAACGGGTTCTTCAAGGAGAGGACGGGCGCAGCTCTCGCGATCCATCCGGGAGACGCCCCGTACCTCCGCGACCTCGAGGCGCAGGGTCGCGCGTTCGGCCTGACCCTCGCGGCGTCGCCCGAGCCGGACGTCGAGCTCCGGGAGGGGAGTCCGCTGGTCCTCGACGGCGTTCCGCTCGAGGTCCTCCACACGCCGGGGCACACGCCCGGCGGGACGTGCATCGCGCTGGGGGACAGGGTGCTGGTCGGAGACACGCTGTTCCGGGGCTCCGTGGGGCGCACGGACCTGCCCGGCGGGTCGTGGCCCGATCTCGAGGCCTCGATTCGCCGGAAGCTCTTCCGTCTGCCGGGGAGCACCGTGTGCCTCCCGGGACACGGGCCGGAGACGACGATCGGCGAGGAGCGCTCGACGAACCCGTTCGTCTCGGACCCGCTCGCGGCGGGGGCCGCGGAGGGCCGCTCATGAGCTCGATCGGGTTCTCGCTGGCGGTCGCCGCCGCTGCCGCTGCCGCGGGCGTCTCGGCGGGGTGGTGGATCAACAACTGGCTCGGACGGCGGAGCCTCGAGGCGGTCCGCCGCCGCTCCGAGGAGATCCTCCGGGAGGCGGGCCGCGAGGCCGAGAAGAGCAAGCGCTCGGCGGTCCTGGAGGCGCGCGAGGAGATCCTCCGGCAGCGGAACAAGGCCGACAACGATCTGCGATCGAGGAAGGGCCAGCTCCAGAAGCGGGAGCGGGACCTCAAGGCGCTCCGCCAGACACTCGCCGATCTCGAGACGGATCTCGCGCAGAAGCGGGAGGCCCAGCAGGAGAGCGAGGCCCAGCTCGCGGCCCGGGAGGCGGAGATCCAGGAGGCCCGCGAGGAGCTGGAGCGCCTGCTGCAGCGCGAGCTGCTGGAGCTCGAGCGCATCTCCGAGATGACGCGCGACGAGGCGAAGCGCCATCTCCTCGGTGAGCTCAAGGCGGAGGTCCGCTTCGACGCCGCGACGATGATCAAGGAGATCAAGGACGACGCGCAGCGGACCGCCGACGCGGAGGCGGTCAAGATCATCGCGCTGGCGGTCGAGCGCGCCGCGTCGGACTTCAGCGCCGAGCGGACCGTCAACCAGTTCTCGCTCCCGGAGGGGAGCCAGCTGCGGGGCCGGATCATCGGGCACGAGGGGAAGAACATCCGGGCCTTCGAGAAGGCGACCGGCATTCAGCTGCTCCTCGACGAGGAGGCGAACACCGCGACGCTCTCGGGATTCAACCCCGTGCGGCGGGAGGTCGCGCGCCGCGTGCTCGAGGCGCTGATCAAGGACGGGAACATCCACCCGCGCCGGATCGAGGACCTCGTGCGCAGGAACCAGCGCCGGCTCGAGGAGGAGATGCGCCGGGCCGGGGAGCAGGCGCTCAAGGATCTCGGGATCCGCGACGTGCACCCCGAGATGGTGAAGCTCCTCGGCCGGCTCGTGTACCGGACCTCGTACGGCCAGAACGTCCTCCTGCACTCCAAGGAGGTCTCCGCATTCACCGGCATGATGGCGGCGGAGCTCCGGCTCGACGAGAAGCTCGCGCGCCGCGCGGGGCTGTTCCACGACATCGGCAAGGCGATCGACTACGAGCGCGAGGGGACGCACCCGGAGATCGGCGCGGAGGTGGCCCGCAAGTACGGGGAGCCGGATGTCGTAGTCAACGCCATCGCGTCCCACCACGAGGACTGCGAGGTGATCTCGCCGATCTCGGTTCTCGTCTCCGCGGCGGACGCGCTGTCGGGGGCGCGTCCGGGGGCGAGGCGCAAGAGCGTCGCGGAGTACATCCGGAGGATCGAGCAGCTGGAGAGCGTCGCCAACTCGATGCCCGGCGTCGAGCAGTCCTACGCCATCCAGGCGGGGAGGGAGATCCGCGTCATCGCGCGGTCCGAGGAGGTCGACGACGCCCGCGTCGATCTCCTGGCCTCCGACATCGCGTCCCGGATCGAGTCGGAGATGGACTACCCGGGGAAGATCAAGGTGACGGTGATCCGGGAAGTTCGGGCCGTCGAGCACGCGCGCTGAGGCGGGCCGGTGGAGGAGCCGGCCGTCCCCGATCCCGTGCGCTGGAGCGTGGAGGAGTCCTACGCGTACTGCGAGGCTCTGGCGAGGGCCCGCTACGAGAACTTCCCCGTGGCGTCGAGGGCGGTGCCCCGCTCGATCCGGCCTCACGTCTGCGCGATCTACGCCTTCGCCCGAGCCGCCGACGACTTCGCGGACGAGCCGTCGCACGAGGGGCGGCGCCTCGAGGAGCTGGACCGCTGGGAGGAGCGCCTCGAGGCGTGCGCGGGGGGAAGGGCGGACCACCCGGTCTTCGTCGCCCTCGGAGAGACGCTGCGCCGCTTCGATCTGCCGCTCGAGCCGTTTCGCGACCTCCTCGACGCGTTCCGGCAGGACTGCCGCGTGCGGTCCTACCTCCGGTGGGACGACCTTCTCGACTACTGCCGGCGGTCGGCCAACCCCGTGGGTCGCCTCGTCCTTCTCCTCTTCGGACATCGCGACGAGGACAGGGCCGCCCGGTCGGACTCGATCTGCACGGCGCTCCAGCTGACGAACTTCTGGCAGGACGTCGCGCCCGACTACGGGCGCGGGCGCATCTATCTCCCGGAGGAGGACCGGCGCAGGTTCGGGGTCTCGGAGGAGGACCTCCGGGGCGAGAGGCTCCACGACGGCTTCCGGGCGCTCCTCGCGGAGATCGTGGGGCGGACGCGGCGGAGCTTCGAGGACGGGCGGCCGCTCCTCGGGATGCTCCGCGGCCGGCTGGCGCTCGAGATCCGGCTCGTGTGGCTCGGCGGGAACCGCATCCTCGACCGGATCGAGGCGGCGGACTACGACGTCTTCCGGCGGCGTCCCAGCCTCGGCGGGCTCGACAAGGCGCGCCTCGTCGGCAGAGCCCTCCTGCCCCGGCGGTGGTCCGCCCCGTGACCGCGCCGCGCGCGGGCGCCTCCGGAGACCGGCGGGCCGCGAGCCCGGCGAGCAGCTTCCTCGTCGCGTTCCGCGTGCTGCCCGAGGACCGGCGCGAGGCGATCGAGGCCGTGTACTCCTTCTGCCGGAGCGCCGACGATGCTGTGGACGAGGCCCGCGACCCCGGCGAGGCGCGGGAGAGACTCGAACGGGTGCGCCGCCGTCTCGACGAGGCGTTTCGCGGCGGCGACGCCCGGGGGGATGCGGATGCGCGGAGGCTGGGCCGCGCGATCCGCTCGTTCGGCCTGCCCCGGCGGCCGTTCGACGACCTGCTCGAGGGCGTCCGCTGGGACCTCGAGGGACGCCGCTACCGGACGATCGGCGACCTGCGCGAGTACTGCCTGCGGGTCGCCTCGACGGTCGGCGCCCTCTGCATCCGGATCTTCGGGTGCGAGGACCCGGCGTGCGAGCGCTACGCGGAGCAGCTCGGCCTCGCGCTCCAGTGGACGAACGTCCTGCGGGACGTGGGTGAGGACCTCCGCCGCGGGCGCGTGTACCTGCCCGAGGAGGTCCTGGCGCGCCACGATCTTGACCGCGAGGCCCTGCGGCGCGGCGATGCGGCATCGAGGCGGCGGCTCGACCGCGCGATCCGGGAGCAGGCGGCCTACGCGCGCGCCCGGTTCGAAGAGGCGCGCGCGGCGCTCCCGGCCGGGGAGAGGCGCCGCGCCTTGGCCGGGGAGATCATGGCCGCCGTGTACCGCGCGCTGCTCCGCAAGGTCGAGCGCGCGGGATCCCGCGTTCTCGACCGCGCTCCCCGCCTCTCGAGACCGCGCCGCGCCGCGATCGCGCTCGGCGTCGTCCTCCGCGAGGCGGTGGCCCGCAGAGTGGGACGGGCGCCTTGAGACCGGACGTGCTCGTCGTCGGCGGGGGGTGCGCGGGGCTGTCCGCGGCGACCGCGCTCGCCGAGCGCGGAGCGCGCGTGCGGCTCCTGGAGGCGAGGGCCGTCCTGGGGGGCCGCGCCCGATCCTGGACCGATCCCCGGACCGGAGAGGTCGAGGACAACGGCCGGCACCTCGTGATGGCCTGCTACGAAAGCTTTCTCCGGATGGCCCGCAGGACCGGGGGAGCGGACGCCCTCAGGTTCCAGCCGCGAGCGGAGGTGGTCCTGCTGCGCGAGGGAGGCGGGAGGACGGCGTTCCGTCCGGAGGAGATGCCCGGCCGCGCGGGGCTCCTCTCCGGCCTCGTGCGGCTCCGCGGCTTCCCGCTTCGCGCGGTCCCGGGGGCGGGCGCGGCGCTCCGCGAGGCGAGGGAGGAGTGCGCGGCCCTCGACGGGTCGAGCGCCGCCGCGTGGCTCTCACGGCACGGCCAGGACGCCGCGGCCCGGGAGGCGCTCTGGGACCCTCTCGTGCTCGCCACGGTCAACCTGAGCCCGGAGACGGCGCCGGCGCGGCTCGTCGCCTCGGTCCTGCGGCGGGCCCTCCTCGCCGGGGAGGGGGGCTCGCGGATCGGGTTCGCCGATCGCGGTCTCGACGCGGCGATCGCCGGCCCCGCGGAGATCCACCTCCGCGGCCGGGGAGGAGAGGTGCTGCGCCGCAGGAAGGTGGAGTCGATCGAGCTGGACGGGAGAGGGCGGTTCGTCGCGGCGCGCTGCCGGAGCGGCGAGCGTCACGAGGCCGGCGCCCTCGTGCTCGCCGTGCCCCATCGGGAGGCGGGCGCGCTCGTGCCGCCCTCGGCCGCCCCGCCGACGGCTCCCGCCTGGCGGGACCTCGGCGAATCGCCGATCGTCTCGGTCCGCCTCCGCCTCGACCGGCCGACGGGCGCCCCCGAGATGGCGGGGCTCGTCCGCTCCCCGGTGCACTGGGTCTTCCGAGGGCGGGAGCGGGGGGCGGGCGGGCCCGAGCGGCTCGCCCTCGTGACCAGCGCCGCCGACGGCCTCGCCGGGCGCGGGCGGGACGAGATCGTAGCCCTCGCGGTCTCGGAGATCCGCCGGTTCCTGCCGCTCGCCCGCGGGGCTCGGGTCGTCGGCGCTCTCGTCCTCAAGGAGCGCCGGGCGACTCCCCGCTTCACGCCGGAGAACCTCGCCGCGAGGCCGGGCCCCGGGACCGGCTCTCCGAACCTGGTGCTCGCCGGCGACTGGACCGACACCGGTCTCCCGGCGACGCTCGAGGGCGCCGCGCTCTCGGGCGAACGGGCCGCGGCGGCGTTGGGATAGAATCCCCGCCGCGCCGCGAGTCCGTCCCGCGCCGGGACGGCTCTCGCGGGGGTCGGAAGAGAGCGTGGACGGGACGACCTCCTACCTTCTCGTGGGGACCGCCGTGGCGACCGCCGCGTTCCACACGCTGATCCCCGATCACTGGCTTCCCTTCGTGCTCGTGGCGAGGGCGCGCGGGTGGCCGGTCCGCCTCACCGCCGCCGTGTCGGGGTTCTCGGCGCTCCTCCACACCTCGCTCTCCGTGGCGCTCGGCCTCGCGGCGGTGCGGGTCGGCCAGGAGACGATGGGGGCTCTCGGGGAGACGCTCGAGCGGGCGAGCGGGGTCCTGCTGGTCCTCTTCGGGCTGCTGTACGCCGCGTGGGCCTGGCGCAAGGGCGGGCACTTCCACCCCGGCGGGGCGATCTTCCACCGGCGGGAGGAGGGGCCGGCGTGCGACGGCCTCGAGGGGGATTCCGGTCCGGCCCACCTCCACTACCACGCGGACCGCGCGCTCATCGAGGGGCGCGCGGAGCGGGGCGCGGTGTTCCTCGCGATCATCGTCGGCCTGAACCCCTGCGCGCTCGTCCTGCCGATCCTGCTCGCCGCGGCGGGGCGGGGGGTGCGCGCCGTCGTGGCCGTGTCGGCGGCGTACTGCGTGACGACCATCGCGATGATGGTGGGGCTGTCGGTCGCGGCTTCCGCGGTCGGGGCGCGCCGGCTCGCGCCGCCGGTCGGAGCGCGCGCGATGGAGGTCGCGAGCGGGCTGCTCATCGCGCTCCTGGGGACGGTCCTGTGGTTCCTGGAGTGAAGGGGAACGGGCGCCCTCACCGCCGCCGCACGACGGCGACGACGGTCTGATCGTCCCGAGGCGGGTCGGCGATCGAGAAGCTCCGGACGCGACGGAACACCTCCTCGACCAGCTCGCGCGCCCCGGACTCTCCCCGCTCCCGCAGCACCTCGAGAAGGCGGTCCTTGCCGAACGCCTCGCCCCTGGGGTTCTCGGCCTCGACGATCCCGTCGGTGTAGGCGAGGAGGGCCGCGCCCGGCAGGATGTCCACGTAGCCGCGATCGTACGTGGCCTCGGGGTTCGGTCCCAGGACCGCGCCCCCGCGGTCGAGCTCGAGCGCCGATCCGTCCCGGAAGACGATGGGGCGAGGATGGCCGGCGTTCGTGTAGACGAGCAGGCCGTTCGGCTCGAGCTCGCCGTAGAACAGGGAGATGAACCTCGAGGCCAGTGCGGACGCGCCCACCACCCGGTTCAGCTTCTCGACGGTGGCCGTAATCCGGAGCTGTTCCTGGACCCCCATGCGCAGGCCGATGATCGCGTCGCGGGCCTGCAGCGCCGCGGGGAGCCCGTGGCCCGAGGCGTCGGCGACCGCGATCCCGACGCGCCGCGGCGAAATCGGGATGAAATCGTAGAGGTCGCCGCCCACCTCTTCCGCGGGAACGCTCTCGGCCCAGAGGTCGAAGGGAGGGAACGCGGGGGGGATCTTCGGCAGGAGGGACAACTGGATCTCCCGGACCTCCTCGACGCGCCCCTCGAGGTGCTCCTGCCGCATCTTGAGATTGATCACGTGCCGGATCGTGCTGAGCACGTACTTGACGTGCTCGGACTCGGACGGGCTCTTGAGGCTGAGAGCGACGATCTGGTGGCTCCGCTCCCCGACGCTGATCGCGGCGAACAGGTCCACGCCGATCGCGTGCTCGATCCTGGGGTCGATCTCCGGGTCCCGCGCCTCCTTGAAAACGAACCCCCGGGCGACGGCCTCGGCCATCGGGGCGTACGAGGCGGGGATGCGGAAGCCGATCGGGGCCTTGCCGGCCGGATATTCGTTCTGGAGCACGTAGTCGGCGCCGTCGCGCAGGTAAATCCTCCCGCCCACGATCCCGAGGTCGTCCGCGAAGTCCGCGACGAGGCGCGCGAGGATCGCCGTGAGCGTTTCGACCATGTCGTCGGAGTGCTCGATCGACGCGAGGTGCTTCTCGAGCTTCCGGAAGAGGTTCTTGTAGTACACCGTCCCTCCGCCGCCGGGTGGCCTCCCACGGTAGCAGACCGCACGCGCCGCGGACCACCATGGTAGATTGCACCTTCCGGGCGCAACCGGCGCGCGCCACGTTGGCGCGCCGGGAGGCCTCGCGCGCCAGCGTGGCGCCGGAGTGCCGGATGCCCGGGGGGCGGAACAGGAAGGAAAGACGGAGGTTTTTGCTTGGAGGCGGCTGGCATCACGCTTGCTCTGGATCGGGAGCGAAGACTTGACCTCCTCCTGGTCGATGTCGTTGCCCCTCCGGGCCTGATGGTTCTACCCCCCCGAAGGCCCGGAGGGGAGCGGCATTTCCGGACCCGCCGATGACATCCCGCGAAGGCCTTTCGCCGGATCTTCTCGACGCCGCGGTCTCGATGCTGGGGCGGGCGGAGCGGCTCGGCGCGGTGCGCGTGCTGGGGGACAGCATGCGGCCGACCCTCGGCTCGGGAGACCTGCTCGCCGTGGAGTTCGCGGGGGAGCGGCCGCGGCGCGGGGACCTCGTCGTCTACCGCCAGGCCGACTACCTGACCGTGCACCGCCATCTCGGCCGGGCGCGGTTCCCGGACGGGCGCCCGTGCCTCAGGACGCGGGGGGACGGGTCCATCGCGCTCGATCCCCCGGTGGCGCCGGAGAGCGTCGTCGGGCGCGCCGTCGCGGTTCGCCGCGACGGAAGGTGGAGGCGTCTCGACGGCCGGCTCGCGAGAGTCTACGCGATCGCGGTGGCCGGGCACGACCTCGCCTGGGCCGCCCTCGCGGTCCTGGCGTCCCGCACGGTCGACCGGGCTCTCGCCCGTCTCGGCGCCCGCTCTCCCGGGAGGCGCATCGCGGCCGCCGCCGATCGCGCGCTGCTCCGGATCGCCGACCGGATTCTCTTCCGCCGGGTCCACCGCGCCGCCCCGCCCCCTCCCGGCCTGGACGGGAACGGAGGCCCGATCGGGGCGGGCGCGTCGGTCCCTCCGTCCCCGCTGCTATACTGAACGTTCGTGCCGGGGCCCGGGCGCCACTTGGCTCCCGAGCGGCGCCCCGCGGGAACTTCCGGATGATCAACGCCATCCTGACCCGGATCGTGGGATCGAGGAACGAGCGCCTCCTCAAGCAGATGAGCGCCGTCGTGTCCCGGGTCAACGTCCTCGAGCCCGCGGCGCGGGCCCTGAGCGACGAGGATCTCCGGGGGAAGAAGGCCGAGTTCCGCTCGCGGCTCGACCGGGGAGAGCCCCTCGACGACCTGCTCCCGGAGGCGTTCGCCGTCGTTCGCGAGGCCGGGCGGCGGGTCCTCGAGATGCGCCACTTCGACGTCCAGCTCGTCGGAGGCATGGTGCTGCACGAGGGGAAGATCGCCGAGATGAAGACCGGCGAGGGGAAGACCCTCGTCGCCACGCTGCCGGTCTATCTCAACGCGCTCCTCGGCAAGGGGGTGCACGTCGTCACGGTCAACGACTACCTCGCGCGCCGCGACGCGGAGTGGATGGGGAAGATCTACCGGTTTCTCGGCATGACGGTCGGCACCATCCAGCACGACCTTGGGGACGCCCAGCGGCAGGAGGCCTACGGGGCCGACATCACCTACGGGACGAACAACGAGTTCGGCTTCGACTACCTGCGCGACAACATGAAGTTCTCGCTCGGCGCCATGGTCCAGCGCGGCCACCAGTTCGCCATCGTCGACGAGGTGGACTCGATCCTGATCGACGAGGCGCGCACGCCGCTCATCATCAGCGGGCCGGCCGAGGAGTCCACCGACTGGTACTACAGGATCGACAAGATCGTCCCGAAGCTCCGGAAGGGGGCGGTGATCCAGGGCGGGAAGGAGTGGGAGGTCGAGCACACCGGCGACTACGTCGTGGACGAGAAGGCCCGGACCGCGACCCTGACCGACGCCGGGGTCGAGCACTGCGAGAAGCTGCTCGGTCTCGAGAACCTCTACGACCCGGGGAACATGGAGATCCTCCACCACGTCAACCAGGCGCTGAAGGCGCACGTCCTCTTCAAGCGCGACGTGGACTACATGCTGAAGGACGGCGAGGTCGTCATCGTCGACGAGTTCACGGGGCGCCTGATGCCGGGGCGGCGATGGAGCGACGGCCTGCACCAGGCGGTCGAGGCCAAGGAAGGCGTAAAGATCGAGCGAGAGAATCAGACGCTGGCGACGATCACGTTCCAGAACTACTTCCGGATGTACGAGAAGCTCGCCGGCATGACCGGGACCGCGGATACCGAGGCGGTCGAGTTCGACAAGATCTACGAGCTCGAGGTCGTGGTCGTCCCCACGAACCGCTCCCTGATCCGGATCGAGCACCCGGACGTCGTGTACAGGACCGAGAAGGAGAAGTGGGACGCCGTCGTCGAGGAGATCTCCGGCTGCCGGGAGCGGGGGCAGCCCGTCCTCGTCGGGACCGTCTCGATCGAGAAGTCCGAGACGCTCGCGAAGATGCTCCGCGCGAAGGGGATCCGGCACGTGGTCCTCAACGCCAAGTACCACGAGATGGAGGCGGAGATCGTCGCGCAGGCGGGCCGGCTGGGGGCCGTGACGATCGCGACCAACATGGCGGGGCGCGGCACCGACATCTTGCTGGGCGGGAGCCCGGAGCACCTCGCGCGCGAGGCCCTCGCCCTCCGCGGCCTGAAGCCGGCGGAGACGCCGGCGGAGGAGTGGGAGGCGGCCCTCGCCGCTGCGCTCGAGGGCAGCCGCGCCGCCTGCCGGGAGGAGCACGACGAGGTCGTCCGGCTCGGCGGCCTGCACATCATCGGCACCGAGCGCCACGAGTCGCGGCGGATCGACAACCAGCTGCGGGGCCGGGCGGGCCGGCAGGGCGATCCCGGCTCGTCGCGCTTCTACCTCTCCCTGGACGACGACCTGATGCGGATCTTCGCCAACGAGTTCGTCCAGAAGGTCATGAATCGCGTCTGGACCGAGGAAGGGGTGCCGATCGAGTCGGGGATGGTGACCCGGGCGATCGAGAAGGCGCAGAAGCGGGTCGAGGAGCGGAACTTCGAGATCCGCAAGCACCTCCTCGAGTACGACGACGTCAACAACAAGCAGCGCCAGGAGATCTACGCCCTGCGGCGGGACCTCCTCCAGGGAAAGGAGCAGAAGGAGTACATCCTCGGGAAGGGGCGCGAGATCCTCGAGATCCTCGTCCACGACTACCTCGCCTCCCACAAGAGCCCCCTCGAATGGGAGGTCGACGGGTTCCGGCAGCAGGCGCTGCATTTCTTCGGGGCCGATCCGGAGAGGGAAGGGCTCGACGTGCGTGCGACGCCCCTCGATGGCGTCGCCGAGGCGGCGTGGGAGAAGCTCCTCGAGCGCTACGAGGCCAAGGAAACCAAGGTCGGCTCCGACCTGATGCGGCAGTACGAGCGGCACATCCTGCTCCAGATCATCGACAACCACTGGAAGGACCACCTCCTCGCCATGGACCACCTGCGGGACGGGATCGGGCTCCGGGCCTACGGCCAGCGGGACCCTCTCGTGGAGTACAAGCGGGAGTCCTTCGACATGTTCTTCCTCATGAAGGAGCGGATCGAGAACGACGCGGTCCGCTTCCTGTTCCTCCTCGAGCCGATGACGGAGGAGGATCGCAGGCGCGAGGAGGAGCGCCGGCGGCGGGAGCAGGAGACGGTGTTCTCCGCGGCCTCGCGCTCGGCGGCGGGAGTGACCGCGCGGGGGGGCGTCGAGACGGTGGAGCGGAAGACGGCCAAGGTCGGCCGGAACGATCCTTGCCCGTGCGGGTCCGGGAAGAAGTACAAGAAGTGCTGCGGCGTCGGCGCAGCCTGACCTTCCCGACTGGCGCGGAGCGCCCCCGGACCTAGATTCTCCCGAGCGGTCCCCGTTCCCGGGCGGGGCGCGGGGCCGTGCACGCGGCGCGCTCGCCGCGCGGGAGGATGCTCGCATGCCGATGCCCGTTTCCGAGAAGCGATTCCTCGAGCGGCTCGCCGAGTGCCTCCCCGGGGTGCGGGGGTATCGCGACCGCGAGTCGCGGCGCGAGACCGACCGGAGGCTCCGGGAGTATCTGGCGAGGAGGCTCGACGAGGGCCGGCGCCCCCTGGACGAGATCCGGCGCGCCTGCGTCGCCCGGGGCGAGCTCGGGCCGCTCGACGCGGTCGGCCGGCTCGACCGCGTCCTCCAGAAGACGACGGCCGCGCTCCGGTACGCCGAGGCGGGGTACTCCGGGTTCTTCGACTCGGTCAAGATCGGGGAGCCGGAGCTCGAGCGGCTCTACGCGTACGACGAGGCGCTGCTCGGGGAGGTGCACGGGGTGGCGGACGCCGTGCGGTCCGCGGTTGCCGCCGGCCCCGACGGGAAGGTTCTCGCCGAGATCGAGCGCCGCGCGGCGGAGCTCGACGAGCGGGTGGCCCGCCGAAAGGAGATCTTCGACGCGCCCGTCGCCTGACGGGCCGGAGGGACCGGGACATGGCGATCCAAGTCGTCGAGTGGAAGGACGAGACCGGTCGCGAGATCGTGCACCGATTCGAGCCGGGAGGGGAGCTCAAGCTGGGAGCGCAGCTCGTCGTCGCGGAGAGCCAGTGGGCCGTGTTCTTCCGCGACGGCCGCGCGCTCGACGTCTTCGAGACCGGCAGGCACACGCTCACGACGGCGAACCTCCCGCTCCTCGGCCGGCTGATCGGCCTCCCGTTCGGAGGGGCCTCTCCGTTCCGGGCGGACGTGTACTTCCTGAGCCGGAAGGTCTACCCCGACCTGAAGTGGGGCACGCGGGATCCGGTGGCCTTCCGCGACGCGGAGCTCTCGATGGTGCGCCTCCGGGCGCACGGGGTCTTCGCCGCGCGCGTCCAGGAGCCGCAGCCGTTCCTGAACCAGATCGCCGGCACGACGGGGAGCTACTCGGTCGAGACGATCGAGGGATACCTCCGCGACCTCATCGTGGCTCGTTTCAACGACGTCCTCGGCGAGACGCTGAAGTCCGTCTTCGACCTGCCTCGCGCCTACGACGAGCTCGCCGAGGCTCTCAAGGGCCGGGTCGCCGGGGACTTCTCGAAATACGGCCTCGAGCTCTGCGACTTCTTCATCAATGCCATCACGCCTCCGGACGACGTCCAGCGCGTGATCGACGAGCGCTCGGGGATGGCCGCCGCGGGCGATCCGGCCGCGTACCTCCGGTTCAAGGCGGCGCGCGCCATGGGCGACGCCGCGGCCGCCGCGGGCGACGGGGGGGCGGGCTCGACCGCCGCCGCGGGCCTCGGGCTCGGCGTCGGCGCAGGCCTCGGGATGATGCTCCCCGGGATGCTGCAGCAGGCCGCCGCCGGCGGGGCCTCGGCCGCCGGGGCCGCGGCCGCCTGCGGGAGCTGCCGCGCGGCGGTTCCGGCGGGGGCGCGGTTCTGCCCGTCCTGCGGGGCGAAGGTCGCCGTGGCGTTCTGCGGGGGGTGCGGGGCGGCCGTTCCGGCGGGGGCGCGGTTCTGCCCCGGCTGCGGCGCGAAGGCCTGACCGGACCCTTGCGGGGTGGGGGCGCGCGGGGGCTCCTGCTAGAATGCGCTCCCGGTCCGGAGGACGGGATCCTCGGGCCGGGAGCGGAGGCCCGATGCCCCAACTCCCCGCCGAGGAAGGTCTCACGTTCGACGACGTCCTTCTCGTGCCGTCCCACTCCACGGTCCTTCCCAGCCAGGTCGACACGAGGACGCGCTTCACGCGCGGGATCTCCCTGAACATCCCGCTCGTCTCCGCGGCCATGGACACGGTCACGGAGTCCAGGCTCGCCATCGCGATCGCCCAGGAGGGCGGGATCGGGATCATCCACAAGAACCTCTCGATCGAGGCGCAGGCGCACGAGGTCGACAAGGTCAAGCGCTCCGAGTCGGGGATGATCGTGGACCCGATCACGATGACGCCGGACCGGAAGATCTACGAAGCCCTGGAGATGATGAGCCGCTACCGGATCTCGGGCGTTCCCGTCACCGACGAGAGCGGCCGTCTCGTGGGGATCCTGACGAACCGCGACCTCCGGTTCTGCACCTCCACGAGCAAGCCGATCCGCGAGTTGATGACGTCCGAGGGGCTCGTGACCGTGCCCGTCGGGACGACGCTCGATCAGGCCAAGGAGCTCCTCCACAAGCACCGGATCGAGAAGCTCCCCGTCGTGGACTCCGAATTCCGGCTCGTGGGGCTGATCACCGTCAAGGACATCCAGAAGCAGATCAAGTACCCGAGCGCCTGCAAGGACGATCTCGGGAGGCTCCGGGCCGGCGCCGCCGTCGGCATCGCGGCCGACACGCTCGAGCGGGCCGCCGCCCTCCTCGACGCGCGGGTCGACGTCCTGGTCGTGGACACGGCCCACGGCCACAGCGAGGGGGTCCTCCGGACCGTCGAGCGCGTGCGGCAGAGGTTCCCCGGCCTGCAGCTCGTCGCGGGGAACGTCGCGACCCGCGAGGGAGCGCAGGCGCTGATCGATCGCGGGGTGGACGCGGTGAAGGTCGGCGTGGGGCCCGGCAGCATCTGCACGACCCGGATCGTCACCGGGGCGGGCGTTCCCCAGATCACGGCGATCGCCGCGGCCGCCGAGGCGTGCGCCGCCGCGGGCGTCCCGCTGATCGCGGACGGCGGCATCAAGTTCTCCGGCGACGTGACCAAGGCGATCGCCGCGGGCGCCTCGTCCGCGATGATCGGAAGCCTCTTCGCGGGCACGGAGGAATCGCCCGGAGAGACCGTGCTCTACCAGGGGAGGACGTTCAAGGAGTACCGCGGGATGGGCTCGCTCGGCGCGATGAAGGCGGGATCCCGCGACCGCTACTTCCAGGACGAGTTCGACGAGAGGAAGCTCGTGCCCGAGGGGATCGAGGGCCGGGTCCCCTACAAGGGGCCGCTCTCCGCCCTCGTGACGCAGATCGTCGGGGGCCTGCGGGCGGGGATGGGATACGTCGGCGCCCCGTCCGTCGAGGCCCTGCGGAGCGGGGCGCGCTTCGTGAGGATCACGAGCGCGGGACTGAGAGAGTCCCACGTGCACGACGTGATCATCACGAAGGAGGCGCCGAACTACCGGCTCGACTGACCGGGAGCCGCCGCGGCGTCGGCGCTACGCGTCGCCGGAGGCTCGCGAGGGCGCTCCGGACGTAGGGAGGATCTCGATGCGCCGCGAGCCCTCGCCGACGTCGTGGAACCGCACGGTGACCGCGTCGCGGCGGAGATAGGGGGGGAGCTTCTCGCCCCACTCGACCACGACGACGGCCCCGGCCGACACGATCTCCTCGAGCCCCAGCGTCCCGATCTCCTCCGCGGCGTCGATCCGGTAGAGGTCGACGTGGAACATCGGGATCCGGCCCCCCGTGTACTCCTGCACCAGCGTGAACGAAGGAGACGACACGTCCTCGGGCGCGATGCCGAGGGCGGCGGCGACGCCGCGCGCGAACACCGTCTTGCCGAGGCCCAGGTCTCCCTGGAGGAGGACGATCTCCCCGCCCCGGATCCCGCGGCCGAACGCCCGCCCGAGCTCGAACGTCTCCTCCTCGCTCAGCGAGAAGGTCGCGCGCGGCGCGACCGGGCCGGCGGGAGCGGAGGGCGCCGCCGCGGAGCGCTGCGCGGCTCCCGACCGCGACCGGCGGGGGATCACCATTCCCTCTCCTCGGATCCTGCCGCGAGCGCCCGGATCGCCTCGGGCAGGTCCTGCATCGCGTCGGTGGCCATCAGGGCCTCCTGGCCGAGGCGGGCCGCCGCGAGGTCGCCGGCCGCACCGTGGAGGAACACCGAGAGACGCGCCGCGTCCGCCGCCGGGATCCCGCGGGCGAGGAACGCCCCGAGCATGCCGGTGAGGACGTCTCCCATCCCGGCCGTGGCCATGCCCGGATTGCCGGTCGAGTTGATCGAGGCCCTCCCATCCGGCGTCGCGACGACGGTCCGGTGCCCCTTGAGGACGACGACGGCGCCCGTCTCCCTCGCCAGGCGGCGGGCGGCGCCGAGGCGGTCCTTCTGGATCTCCCGCGGTTCCGAGCCGAGGAGGCGCGCGGCCTCGCCCGGGTGCGGCGTGAGCGCGAGGGGCTGCGGTCCGGCGCCGAGGCTCGAGAGCGCCCGGCTCCCGGAGGCGGCGACCGCGTTGAGGCCGTCGGCGTCGAGGACGGCGGGGGCCGACCTCCGTGCGACGACCTCCAGGACGAGCCGGGCCGTCTCCGGATCCGGCCCGAGACCGGGTCCCACCGCGAGCGCGTCCCGCCCGGCCATCAGGTCGAGGACGCGGCCGAGTGCGCCGAGGGCGGCCCCGCCGCGCGCGGTCTCCTCGAGCGGCTCGGTCATCAGCTCGGCCTGCTGCGCTGCGACGACCGGCTGGCTCGAGGCGGGAGATGCCACGGTGACGAGGCCGACGCCGCACCGCAGCGCGGCGCGGCCGAGCAGGACCGCCGCGCCCGACTTTCCCCTCGACCCCGCGACCGCGAGCAGGTGGCCGTACGTCCCCTTGTGGGAGGCCGGCTCGCGCGGCGGCAGGAGCGGACGGACCGAATCCGCGTCCAGCCACTCGAGGTCCGCGCGCTCCTCCGCGACGGCGGAGTCGGGGACACCGATCGGCACGATCTTCCAGGTCCCGGCGAGAGCGGCCGCGGGCTCCACGACGAGGGGGAGCTTCGGCCGGCACATCGTGTACGTGCGCACCGCCGCCACGGCGGGACCGGGCACCGCTCCCGAGTCGGCGTCGAGGCCGGACGGCAGGTCGACCGAGACGACCTCGGCCTTCGAGGCGAGGAGGTCGGCGATCGCCGAGGCCGTCAGCCCCCGCGCTCCGCCGCGCACCCCCGTTCCGAGCATGGCGTCGACGACCACGACGCCGGGCCGCGAGAGGATCGTCCTGCGAAGCTCCCAGTCCCGCTCGCTCCGGACCTCGACGACCTCGAGGCCGCTTCCGCGCGCCGCGACGAGCTGCACCGCCGCGTCCCCCGACAGCTCCGACGCGGCTCCGAGGAGGAGGACGGACGGGACGACGCCGGCGCGGGCGAGATGCCGCGCCGCCACGATGCCGTCTCCGCCGTTGTTCCCCTTGCCGCAGAGGATCACGACGCCGCGCGATCTCAGGTCCGGGTAGTCCCCGAGGAGCGACTCCGCCACGCCGCGGCCGGCGGATTCCATCAGGAGCAGTCCGGGAATCCCGAGATCGCGGATCGCCCGGTCGTCCACCCTGCGCATCTGCTCCCCGGTCAGGATCTCCATCCGCCACCCCCGCGCGCGCTGCGCTTGCGCGCGGCCCGCCTCGGAAGATAGTGTGCGGCGTCGAGCGGGGTCAAGCCGCGGCTCCGGCCCGCGGAGGGACGAGACGCCTTCGCTCGGACGGTCGGGGGGAAAAAGACGGCGGGGTATCTCCCCTGCGCCGGCCCCCCCCGGCCGCAACGGCCGCGGGAGACCCCCGCCCCCATGAGGTCGGATGGGAACGAGGAGTTATGTACGGCGAAACCCGGCCGAGGGGAAGGGATCGTGAAGGGCCGCCCGCCGGCTCGCGCGATGCGGGAACGGCCTCAGACGCTGCTCGCTCTCCCCGGACAATAGCTCCCAAGGCACGGGTCGAGACTCCAGCGGTGGGTTGGCGAGGACCTCGATCGCGCCTGCCCCGAGGGGCCGGTCGCGAGCGAGGCTACAGGCGGGGAGAGACGGCCGCGAGGGCCGCTCTCGAAAGCATCGGATATGGGTTGCTGTCCTCCGGGGAGAGTGAGCAGCGTCCGAAGCATCGATTCCCGCTCCCGAGGTTGCCGAGGCGTCCGCTCGTTCGAGGCCCCGGCGGGTCCAACCCGCGATCCACCGTTTCGACCATACCCCCTCGCGGGAAACAGTGTCAAGAGGAAAATACAAGATGTGGAAGGAGCGCTCCCGGGGTCCCCAGCATCTAGGGGTCGGCGCGCCGGCCGGGTCATCCGGGCCGCAGGTCCGGCGGGTCGTCATCGAGTCGATGGCGGCCGGAGGCCGTGGGGTCGGGCGCGTCGGGGGGAAGGTCTGGCTGGTGGAGGGGGGGCTTGCCGGGGACACCGTGATCGCGGCGCCTCGCAAGGAGCGCCGGGCCTATGTCGAGGGGGTCGCGTCGCGGATCGAAGCGCCTTCGAAGGACCGCAGGGACCCCGCCTGTCCGATCCAGGGGAAGTGCGGCGGCTGCCCCTGGATGCCGCTCCGGGAGGACGCCCAGAGGGGCTGGAAGCGGAGGATCGTGTCCGATTGCCTCCGGAGGATCGGAGGGTTCCGCGAGCCCGAGGTCTCCGAGGCGCTCTCCGGAGGGCCGGCGACCGGGTACCGGAACCGGATCGAGGTGGTCTTCGGGAGATCGGGCGGGAGGCGGGCTCTCGGCTACCACGCGAGAGGAGAGCCCGGCGGCCTCGTCGACGTCGAGCGGTGCATTCTCGCCGACGACGCCGCGAACGCGCTTCTCGCCACGGCGAGGGAGTACTTCCTGGACGGGCCCGGGCGCGGCGATGCCGCGCTCGAGGGGGAGCACGGCGCCGTGCGGCTCATCCTGCGGCGCTCGGCGTCGGCGCTGCGGAGCCTCGTCGTCCTTCGCGACGCCGGGGGACCCTTCCCGTCGGCGCCCGGCTTCGCGCGGGCCGTGGCCGAGCGGCACGCCGACGTCGCGGGAGTCGTGAGGGTCTCGGGACCTCCCGGCCGCCGAGGGGGCGCGGGCGCCACGGTGCTGGCGGGGGAGGGATGGATCGAGGAGACGCTCGGCGGGCTGGCCTTCCGTGTCCCGGCCGACTCGTTCTTCCAGGTCAACCCCGCGGCCGCCGAGCATCTCGTCCGGCTCGTCCTCGAGGCCGCCGGCGAGAGCGGCGGGGAGGCCCTCGATCTCTACGCGGGAGTCGGCGTCTTCGCCCTGGCTCTGGCCCGCTCGGGCTGGCGCGTGACCGCCGTCGAGGCGAACGGGGAGGCCGTCGGGGGCGGCCGCCTCGCCGCGGCGGCGCTCGGGCTCGACCGGGCCGTCGAGTTCGTCGCCGCGGGCGTGGGCGACCACCTGGCGAGCGCTCCCGCGCGGCGCGGGCCGCCGGATCTCGTCGTCGTCGACCCGCCGCGGTCGGGGCTCGGCGCGGAGGTCGCCCGCCGCATCGGCGCGCTCGGCGCCTCCCGC
The DNA here is from genome assembly GCA_937864465.1 of uncultured Acidobacteriota bacterium. Classification (GTDB taxonomy): domain Bacteria; phylum Acidobacteriota; class Polarisedimenticolia; order Polarisedimenticolales; family JAIQFR01; genus CALMJU01. The sequence goes on along the minus strand of CALMJU010000045.1, from coordinate 16,237 downwards.
GTCGCGCTCGTGTCCTGCGACCCGGCCACGCTCGCCCGGGACGCGCGCGCCCTTGCCGGCGCCGGGTACGCCCTGGGGTGCGCGGTGCCGGTGGACCTCTTTCCCCAGACGGCCCACGTGGAGACGGTCGCGACGATGCAGCGGGAGGGGCTCGCGGGCTAGAACGGAAGGGGAGCCCCGGCCACGGACGCGAGGAGGGCCTCCGCGAGGAGGCTCCGGCTCAGGTTGAGGCCGAGATCGTCCCGCATCCTCTCGACGCAGCGGACGAGATCCGCCGCCCTCGAGCGGCCGAGCCGCTCTCCGAGCGCCCCGATCCTCCCCGCGAGGTCCGCGTGGACCAGCGCGGAGACGGGGGAGCCGACGGCGAGCCTCGACGCGTCGCGCAGGAGCGCCCCGGCGAGATCGAGGGCCTCGAGGAACGACTCCTCGCTCTCCCCGGCGCAGGAGGCGGCTAGGGACGGGAGGCGGGCCAGGTCCTCCGGCCGCCCCGAGGCGGCCGCCTCGATCGCCAGGAGAATCTCCTCGCGGCGGGCGCGGCGCGCATCCTGCGCGTCGCGGTCGAGCGCGAGCGCGATCCGGGGACGGCCTTCCGCGAGCGCGGCGCGCTCCCGGGCCTCCTCGGGCCCCATCCCCCGGGCGACGAGGAGGCTCGCGAGGTCCGACGAGGTCATCGTGCGGAACCGCACGGCGAGACAGCGGGATCGCACGGTGGGGAGGAGGGCGTGGGGTCGCGACGACACGAGGACGATCGTCGCCCCGCCTGGGGGCTCCTCGAGCGTCTTCAGCAGGGCGTTCTGCGCCGCGACGTTCATCCGGTCCGCGGGGTCGATCACGAACACGCGGGCCCTTCCTTCCCGCGGCGCGAACGACGCGTGCTCGGCCATCTCCCGGATCTGGTCCACGGTGATCACGCGCCGGAGATCCTTGCCGTCCGCGTCCTCCTCTGCCTCGTCTTCCTCGGGCTCGCCGGCCGGGGCGGCGGTCTCCCGCTTCGGAAGCCTCGTGACCCGGAGCACGTCCGGATGGAGGTTCTTTCGGACCTTGAGGCACGGTCCGCACGCGCCGCAGGCGTCCGGCCCTCCCGCCTCGCACTGGATCGCCGCGGCGAGCGCTAGGGCGGCGTCCGCCTTTCCCGTTCCCTCCGCCCCCTGGAACAGGAGCGCGTGAGGGAGCCGGCCGGCGGCGAGGGCGCGGATCAGGAGGCCCGTCGCGACGGCCTGGCCCGGGATCTCGCCCAGGGTCACGGCCGGGGCACCGCGAGGAAGGGGAAGAGATCGGCGAGGGCGAGGCGCACGCGGGCCTCGATGTCCTCCTCGGTCCCGCTCCCGTCCACGACACGGAACCGCTTCGGATCCGCCGCGGCGAGGGCGAGATACGCACGGCGCACGGACTCGTGGAACGCGAGGCCCTCCTCCTCGAACCTCCCCTCGGAGCGCTCCGTGCCGAGGCGCCGGTTCCGCTCCCGGGCCCGGGCGAGGCCCTCGCGCGGGTCCGCGTCGAGGAGGACGGTGCGCAGCGGCCGCCGGTCGAGCGGCGGGTCGCGGTGGAGGCGCTCGACCGCTTCGAGGCCGAGGCCCCGGGCGGCGCCCTGGTAGGCGAGCGTCGCGTCGAGGTAGCGGTCGCAGAGGACGACCCGCCCGGCGGCGAGAGCCGGCTCGACGACCTCCGCCAGGTGCTGCGCCCGGTCGGCGGTGTAGAGGAGGAGCTCGACGAGAGGGGAAGGCGCCGCCGCACCCGGCTCGAGGAGCGCGGCGCGGAGCCGCTCGCCGAGCGCGGTTCCTCCCGGCTCCCGCGTCACGAGGGCGGCGATCCCCGCCGCCTCGAGGCGCCTCGCCAGGAGCCGGATCTGCGTGGACTTGCCCGACCCCTCGATCCCCTCGAAGGTGAGGAACGTCCCGTCTCCCGGGGGGCGGGCGCCGCTCATGGCGCGGAGAACCCCCCGGCCGCGAAGAAGACGGTGGCCGCCGCGCGATCCCTCGCGATCTGGTCGGCGAGCTCGACGGAATCGGAGAAGCGCTTCTCGTCCCGGAGCCGGGCGAGGAAGCGGACCTCGATGCGCGCTCCGGTCAGGTCGTCGTCGAAGTCGATCAGGTGCGACTCGACTACGAGCCGGTCCCCCCCGAAGGTCGGGCGCATCCCCACGTTCGTCACGGAAGGGTGCCGCGAGGAGAGGGTCAGGGATTCCGTCACGTAGACCCCCCGGCGGGGGATCATCTCGTTCTCCGCGTCGAGGTTCGCGGTCGGGAAGTCGAACGATCGCCCCCTTCCCTCGCCGCGGACGACCTCGCCGGTGAGCGCGAAGGGGCGGCCGAGCATGCGGCGCGCCCGCTCCACCTCGCCGTCCTCGACGGCCTGCCGGATGGCGGACGAGGACACCGGCTCCCCGCCGGCCACGACCTGCTGGACCCCCACGATCTCGACTCCGCTCTCGGCGCCCAGGCGGCAGAGCAGGTCCACGTTCCCCGCGCGGCCGCGGCCGAAGCGGAAGCTCTCCCCGATGTGGATCGCCGAGGCCCGGAGGCGTCCCGACAGGTAGGCGCGGAAGAACTCTTCCGCCCCCAGGGCGGCCATCTCGGCGTCGAACTCCAGGATGAGGACCCCGTCCACGCCCGTGTCCTCCAGGGCGTCGAGCTTCTGCCGGCGCGTCTGGAGGAGCCTCGGCCTGTGGGAGGGGGAGACGACGGAGAGCGGGTGAGGGTCGAAGGTGACGAGGAGCGACGAGAGGCCCCGCCTGCGCGCGGCGGCGCGGACGGAGGCGAGGATCGCCTGGTGGCCGAGATGCACCCCGTCGAAGTTCCCGACGCTCGCGACCACCGGCGCCGCGTCGCGCGGATAGCGCTCCATTCCGTTCCAGACGATCATGCGAGCCCCATCGCTCCGGGCAGGAGACGGACCGCGGCCTGGAGGACGAGGTTCCCGTAGATTCCCGCCATCAGGTCGTCGGCCATGATTCCCGGGCCTCCCGGAAGCCGCTCGAGGGCGCGCGCCGGGAACGGCTTGAGGATATCGAAGACGCGGAACAACAGGAAGCCGCACGTGAGGACCATGGGGGTGGGCGGCAGGAACAGGAGCGTCATCATCTGGCCGGCGACCTCGTCGACGACGACGAGCCCCGGGTCGCTCTCCCCGGCGTGGCGGGCGGCCACCCCCGCGGCCCACGTTCCGGCCGCCGCGACCAGGGCGAGCGCCGCCGCGAGCGCCCAGCCGGAGGCCGCCTCCCCGAGGGCCCAGGCGGCCGCGACGCCTGGAAGCGATCCGACCGTTCCGGGAGCGAGCGGGGCGTAGCCGAGCCCCCCGGCCGTCGCGAGGAGAAGGACCGGGCGGAGCGCGCGTCCTCCCCGGGGGGCGGCGTCAGGACGCACCGAGGATCCTCCCGACCAGGTCGTAGCCCGCCGTCCCCGTGATCTCGACGCGCGCGAACTCGCCCGGCCTCGCCGCACCGTCGTTCAGCAGAACCTGGCCGTCGACGTCGGGCGCCTGCAGGGCGGTCCGGCCGACGAGGAGGTGGTCGGTCTCCGGATGCGCCCCCTCGACCAGGACCTCGACCCGGCGGCCGACCTGGCGCTCCAGGGCGCGGAAGGCGATCCGCTGCTGCGCCTCCAGGAGGCGCGCGCGGCGCTCCTCCTTCACCTCTACGGGGACGTCGTCCGCCGCCGAGAAGGCGGGGGTCCCTTCCTCGTGGGAGTAGGCGAAGACCCCGGCGTGGTCGATCCATGCCTCCTCGACGAACCGCAGCAGCTCCTCGAACTCCGCCTCGGTCTCCCCCGGGAAGCCTACGAGGAACGCGGTCCGGATCGCGGCGCCGGGGATCGCGCGGCGCGCGCGCGCCAGGAGCGCGAGGTGCGTCTCGGCCGACCCTCCCCGCCCCATCCGCCGGAGCGTCGCGGGATGCGCGTGCTGGAGCGGGACGTCCAGGTATGGGACGACGCGCGGCAGGCGCGCCATCGCGTCGAGGAGGTCCTCGCCGACGGCGCTCGGGTGGAGGTAGAGCACCCGGATCCAGCGGAGCGCCTCGACCCCGTCGAGCGCCTCGAGGAGGGGCGCGAGAAGGCGCTCGCCGCGGTCGAGGTCCCGTCCGTATCGGCTCGTATCCTGCGAGACGAGGTGGATCTCGCGGACTCCCCCCGCCGCCAGATGCGAGACCTCGGCCACGACGTCCGCGACCGGGCGGGAGCGGAAGCGCCCCCGGATCGCCGGGATCGCGCAGAACGCGCAGACGTGGTCGCACCCTTCCGCCACCTTGACGAAGGCGGTCCACGGGGGGGTCGCGAGGCGCCGGGGTGTCTCGTGGTCGAGGAGGTACGACGACGGCGCGGGCGGGCCCCCGGCGGCGGGCGCCGCGGTCTCGCGCGGTCCCGGCCCGATCCCGACCCGGGCCGGGACGCTCGACAGTTCGTCGAGCCCGATCCAGGCGTCCACCTCGGGGAGGCTCTCCCGCAGCTCGGCGGCGTAGCGCTGGACGAGACATCCCGCCACGACGAGCCTCCGAATCGCGCCGGAGGCCTTGAGCTCCACGGCCTCGAGGATCGTCCTCACCGACTCCTCGCGCGCGGCCTCGATGAAGCCGCACGTGTTGACGACGACGACGTCGGCGCCGGCCGGCTCCCGGACGAGGACCGCCCCCGCGCGGTCGAGATGGCCGAGCATCACCTCGGTGTCCACGAGGTTCTTGGCGCACCCGAGGCTCAGGAAGGCGACGCGGACGGACGCCGCGGGAGGAGGCGCCGGCTTCGTCACGGGTAGAGGCGGTGGATCTGGCGAGGGTACGGGATCGCGTCCCGGAGGTGCGGCACGCCGCAGATCCAGGTCACGCACCGCTCGACGCCCATCCCGAAGCCCGAATGCGGCACCGTCCCGTACTTCCGGATGTCCAGGTACCACTGGAAGGCCTCGACCGGCAGGCCGTGCTCGCGGATGCGGCCGAGCAGCAGGTCGTGATCGTGAATCCGCTCCGACCCGCCGATGATCTCCCCGTACCCCTCGGGGGCGAGCACGTCGACGCACAGCGCGCGGCTCGGATCGGCCTCGTCCGGCTGCATGTAGAACGCCTTGATCGCGGCGGGCCAGTGGGTCACCATCACCGGCCGGTCGGCGCTCTCGGTCAGGAGCGTCTCGTCGAACGCGCCGAAGTCGTTCCCCGCGGCGAAAGGCGGGGCGCCCGCCGCGGCCATCCGCGCCTGGGACTCCGGCGTCGTGAGGAGCCGCGCGGCCTCGTCGTAGGGGAGGCGCGGGAAGGGCGGCCGCACCGATTCGAGCTTCGACGTGTCGCGATCGAGAACCTTCAGGTCCTCCCGGCAGACGTCGAGGGCCCTCGCGACGACGTAGCTGACGAACTCCTCGGCGAGCTCGAGGAGCCCGGGGAACTCGAGGAACGCCACCTCTGGCTCGATCATCCAGAACTCGGTCAGGTGGCGCCGGGTCTTCGATTTCTCCGCGCGGAAGGTCGGCCCCATGCAGTACACGCGGCCGAACGCCATGCAGGCGGGCTCGAGGTAGAGCTGCCCCGACTGCGTGAGGTAGGCCTTCCTTCCGAAGTAGTCGGTCTCGAAGAGCGTCGTCGTGCCCTCGCACGCCGCCGGCGTCAGGACGGGCGAGTCGATCAGGACGAAGCGCCGCTCGTGGAAGAAGTCGCGGCACGCCCGGACCACCTCGCTGCGGACGCGGAGGATCGCGTGGGGGGTCCGGGAGCGGAGGTGGAGGTGGCGGTGGTCGAAGAGGAACTCTACGCCGTGCTCCTTCGGCTGGATCGGGAACTCGGCCGCCTCGTGGAGGACGCGCAGGTCCTCGATGCCGAGCTCGAACCCTCCGGGGGCCCGGTCGTCGCGGCGGACGCGGCCTGCGACGGCGATCGAGGACTCGAGGGGGATCCGGTCGCAGCGCTCGAACAGCTCGGCGCTCGTGTCTCGCACGAAGGCGACGCACTGGAGGAGCCCCGTGCCGTCCCGCAGCACGAGGAACTTGACCTTTCCCGAGGAGCGCTTCCGGCTGAGCCACCCCTTCAGGGTCACGCGCTCGCCGACGTGCTCCCCGAGCTCCTCGACGTAGACGAAGTCCCTCGCCACGCGAAGCTCACCTTTCCGCCTCTTCCTGCTTGGTCTTCGATGCCTCGGCGATGATCTTCTCCTGGATGTGGGCCGGAACCTCCTCGTAGTGGTCGAACTCCATCGTGTAGGTGCCGCGGTCCGACGTGATGGACTTCAGCGTGGACGCGTAGGTCAGCATCTCGGCGAGCGGGACGGACGCCCGGATCACCTGGTAGTGCCCCTGCGAGTCCATCCCCTGGGGCTTCCCGCGGCGCGACGAGAGATCGCCCATGATGTCCCCCATGTACTCCTCGGGGGCGGTGATCTCGACGGAGTAGATCGGCTCGAGGATCGTGGGCCTCGCCTCCTCCATCGCGGCCTTGAACGCGAGCGATCCGGCGATCTTGAACGCGAGCTCCGACGAGTCCACCGTGTGGTACGAGCCGTCCGTCAGGGTCACGCGGAAGTCGACGACCGGGCACCCGGCGAGCCAGCCGCGGGCGGCGGCTTCGACGATTCCCTTCTCCACGGCCGGCCGGAAGTTCTGCGGGATCGACCCTCCGAAGATCTTGTCCGCGAACTCGAACCCCGCGCCGCGGGGGAGCGGCTCGATCTCGATCCAGCAGTCGCCGAACTGGCCCCGGCCCCCCGTCTGCTTCTTGTGGCGGCCCTGGACCGGCCCGACCTTCTTCTTGATCGTCTCGAGGTACGGGACCTTCGGCTGGCGCAGCAGCGCGTCCACGCCGAACTTCTTCCGCATCTTCGCGACGGCGACCTCGACGTGCACCTGTCCGCTCCCGGACAGCAGCATCTGGTGCGTCTGGGAGTCTCGCCCGACCCGCAGCACCGGGTCCTCCTCCGTGAGGCGCAGCAGCGCGGAGGAGATCTTCTCCTCGTCCCCCTTCGACTTCGGCTCGAGCGCGAAGGAGATCGCCGGGGCGGGGAAGGCGATCGGCGGGTACTCGACCGGATGCGCGGGATCGGCGAGCGTGTCGTTCGTGCGCGTGTCCCTGAGCTTCGCCACGACGCCGAGGTCGCCGGCCCGGAGCTCCGGCACCGGGACGAGCTGCTTGCCCTGGAGGACGGAGACGGTTCCCAGGCGCTCCGCCGTCCCGTTCTTCACGTTGACGACGGGGGAGTCGCCCCTCAGGGTCCCGGTGCACACGCGGAAGAGCGACAGGCGGCCGGCGTACGGGTCGGCGATCGTCTTGAAGACGAAGGCCGACACCGGCTCCGTCGCCGCGACGGGGCGCGAGATCTCCGTCGCCTCTCCGGGCTTCGTCCCGACGGCGTTCCCTCGCCCGCCGGGGGCCGGGAGGACGTCCGCCGCGAGGTCGAGCAGGCTCGACGCGCCGATCCCCTGGACGGCGGCGGCGCACGCGACGGGGAAGATCTTCCTGGCCAGGACCGCGTTGCGCAGGCCCCCGCGGAGCTTCGCGTCCTCGAGGTCGCCCTTCTCGAAGAAGATCTCCATGAGCGAGTCGTCGCTCTCGGCGACCATCTCGACGAGCTTCGAGCGGAGCTCTCTCGCCCGCTCGAGGAGCGCGGGGGGGGTGTCCCCCTCGGAGCCCTTGCCCGACCCGTCCTTCGCGTAGACGTGCGCTCGCATCGTCACGAGGTCCACGATCCCCTCGAACCCGGACTCCTCGCCGATCGGGATCTGGATGGGGACGGCGGTGCGGCCGAAGCGTTCGTGGATCGCCTCGAGGGTCCGGTCGAAGGAGCTGCGCTCGCGGTCGAGCTTGTTGATCACGAAGACGACCGGGAGCCCGTACTCCTGGGAGAACTTGAAGGTCCGCTCAGTGATCACCTGCACGCCGGCGACCCCCTCGACGAGGAGGAGCGCCGCGTCCGCGACGGCCAGGGCGGACTTCGCGTCGGCGACGAACGCCGCATATCCCGGCGTGTCGAGGAGATTGACCTTCCGGTCCTTCCACTCGAGGTGGGCGAGCGCCGTCTGCAGCGAGATCTTCCGCTCGATCTCTTCCTCGTCGAAGTCCGTGATCGTCGTCCCCTCGTCCACGCGGCCGAAGCGGTTCACGGCCCCCGCGACGAACAGCATCGCCGAGGCGAGCGATGTCTTGCCCGAATCGCCGTGCCCGATCAGGGCGACGTTGCGGATGTCGGGAGTGTCGAAGACCTTCATCGAAGCGCTCCTTGGTCGGCCCCTGCACCTTCCGTGCGCCTCGCGGCGCGCGGCGAAGCGGGAAATATACCATAGCGCCGGTAAGAGGCTCCATTTCGGGAGGTTGGCGCGCGCCGCCCCGCTTTCGCACCGTCCGGGGCCGTGCTATAGTCCGCGCTCTGCGTTTCCGCGGAGGTCCCTTCATGCCCATCTCCTCGAAGATCGCCCGCCAAATGGAGGAGGCCTCGTGGATCCGGAAGATGTTCGAGGAGGGCGTGCGCCTCGCCGGCCAGGTCGGGGCGGGCAACATCCACGACTTCACGCTGGGGAACCCGGACCTCGAGCCGCCCCCCGAGTTCGTCGAGAGCCTCCGGGATCTGGTCGTCCGGCCGCGGGCGGGGATGCACCGCTATATGCCGAACGCGGGGTACCCCGAGGTCCGGGAGGCGGTCGCCCGGTGGGTCCGCGAGGAATCGGGCGTGGAGGTCGGCGGGAAGCACGTGATCCTCGCGGTCGGCGCGGGAGGCGGGCTGAACGTCGTCCTGAAGGCGCTGCTCGACCCGGGGGACGAGGTCGTCGTCTTCGCGCCGTACTTCCCGGAGTACGCCTTCTACATCGACAACCACGGGGGCGTCCTGCGGGTCGTCGAGACGGACGGCCAGTTCCGCATCGACTTCGATCGCCTCGAGGCGGCGATCGGTCCGCGAACCAAGGCGGTCTTCGTCAACTCCCCGAACAACCCGACGGGCGTCGTGTACGACGCGGCCGTGCTGGCGCGGCTGGGCGGGCTCCTGCGGGACCGCTCCCGGAAGCTCGGCCGCGCGATCTACCTGGTCAGCGACGATCCGTACAAGAAGATCCTCTTCGACGGCACGCAGTATTCCCACGTATTCCGGCACTACGAGAGCTCGATCGCGGTCTACTCGCACAGCAAGGACCTCGGCCTCGCGGGCGAGCGCATCGGGCACGTGGCGGTCCATCCCGCCGCGAACTCCGCCGAGGCGCTGGTGGCCGGGATGACGTTCGCCATCCGGGTGCTCGGGTTCGTGAACGCGCCGGGGCTCATGCAGCTCGCGATCCGCGACGTGCTGCGCGCCTGCATCGATCCCTCCGTGTACCAGAGGCGCCGCGACGTCCTGCACGGCGCGCTCACGGAGCTCGGCTTCGAGTGCGTGAAGCCGCGCGGGGCGTTCTACCTCTTTCCGAGGTCGCTCGAGCCGGACGACCGGAAATTCGCCAAGGTCTGCCTCGGGAAGAACATCCTGATCGTCCCCGGCGTCGGCTTCGGGCGCTCCGGGCACTTCCGGATCTCCCTGACCTCGTCCGATCGGGCGATCGAGGCCTCGCTCCCGGCGTGGCGCGAGGTCGCGAGGGCCTACGCGACCGTCTGAGGCGCCTCTCCGCGCCGGCGGTCCCGCTCCCCGCGTCCACCCCCTCGAAGCTTGACCCCCGCGGGGGCGGAACCTACGTTTCCCCCTCGGGCCGCGGCGTCGAGCCGGGCCGGGACCGGGGGTATCCGTTGATCGTCGTCTGTCCATCCTGCGGCACGCCGTTCCGCCATCCGGCGAGCGAGGGGGCGGGGGCGCGACGCGGCACGTGCTCGCGCTGCTCCGTCACGTTCCCGCTCGCCGCCCGCCCGAGCTACCGGGTGGAGCCCGCGGTCGCCGCCGGGCCGGGCGGGAGCGTCTGCGGGGGCGCCGCCCTCGCGATGGGCATCGCGGTCGCGGCGGGCGAGGCGCGACCGTGCGGCGAGGCTCCGGCCCCCGAGCGCCGGGATGCCCCGGGGCTCGCCTTCGGGATGGACGACCCGGCGCTGCTCCCGAGCCTGGGAGCGACGGCGCTCGACTCCGGCTCCTCGCGGCCGCGGCCGGCGATGACGTACTGGGTCGTCTCGGACGACGCGCCGAAGGCCGCCCCGGTCCGCGGGAGGAGGACGCCGCCCGTCCGGACCCGCCCGCGCGCGGGACGCGCGCTCGGCCTCGTGGCCGCCATGGCCCTCGGGGCGACCGCATTCGGCTCCGCGGGCTTCGGCGTCACGGCATGGACCGGTTGGCCGGCGGGCGCGGCGGCTCTCGGCGGCGCCGCTGCGGGAACGCTCCTGGCGTGGGGGATGCTCCGATGGAAAGCCCGACCGGCCTGACGTCCGCGATCCCCCCGGGGAGCGCGGCGCCGGCCGCGGACCTCTGCCCGCGCTGCGGCGAGCCGGCGGGGGCGATCCCTCCGGTGGCGTCGGCCACGCTCGGCGGGAGGTCGGTCTTCCGGTGCAGCCGGTGCGGCACGCGGAGCGCCAGGTCCGCCGCCGGCCTGGAGATGATCTTCACCTGCGGGTCCTGCGGGCTGCCGTTCGCGGCCGACCGGATCCTCCCGCACACCGATCACCTGTGCCCGGACTGCCGCGAGGGGATCGTTCCGGAGTCGCTGCCCGACGCGCACCTCTCCGCGGCCACCGAGGGCGAGATTCGCGCCGCGCTCGCGACCCGCTGGCGATTCGTGACGTCGCCCGGGGTGTCGGAGTACCTCGACCGGATCGCGCGGCAAGTGGCCCTGCGGATCGAGGGGGCGCCCAGGGACGTCCGCGTGGTTCTCGTGGACGACCGGCGCCTTCGCACGCTCGCCCTGCCGTCGGGAACGCTCCTGATCAGCCTCGGCGCCGTCGAGTTCCTCGAGGACGAGGCGGAGCTCGCGTTCCTGCTCGGCCACGAGATCGCCCACGCCGCGTCGGAGGACGCCGCCGTCCGCATGACCAGGATCGGCCAGCAAGCCGCGGCCCGGGGGGGCTCGCCGACCGGCCGCGAGGGCTGGGCCGGCGCTGCGCTGGACCTGGTGCGGCTCGGTTACGGGAGGAAGAGGGAGCGCGACGCGGACCTCCGCGCCGTCGAGGCGCTTCTCGCGCTCCGCTACGAGCCGTACTCGGCGCTGCGCTTCCTCGCCCGGCTCGGCGCGGCGATCGGGCGGGGCGACCCCTCGGCCGCCGAGATCGCGACCGCCCATCCCCCCGCGGAGGACCGGATCCGGCGAATCGAGAAGTCGCTCTACGGGCGGGTCCGGGACGACCTCGTGCCGCGCGTCAACCGGGAGGTGTTCCGTAGGGCCGCGGGCCGCGGCATCCTCTCGGCGAGCGTCGCGCCGGTGTCCTTGGCGGAGACGTGGGCCGAGGCGCCGGACGAGTCTCCGGCGCCCCGGCGCGGCCGGGGGCGGCGCCTCGCCCTGGCGGCGCTGCTTGTCGCCCTCCTGGGCCTGGCCGGGCTCGCGATCCTCTTCCTCGCGCGGTAGCGTCTCTTCCGGTCGCCCCCTCGCGCCCCGAGCCCGGGGCACTACCATGGGAGCATGCGTCCGGGACGGAGGCCCGCGCTCGGGGTGGACGAGCTTCGCGCTCGTCTCGATGCCTTCGCGCGCGCCTACGATCGCCGGCACCTCGGAAGCGATCCCCTCGGGATCGTCCGGCGCTTCGACCGGCCCGAGGACCTCGAGCTGGTCGGCCTGCTCGCCGCGGGCCTGGCCTACGGCCGGGTCTCGTCGATCCGGGCGAGCCTCGACTCGCTCCTGAGGGTCCTGGGGCCGAGGCCCGGGGCGTTCGTGGAGGCCTACCGGCCGGCGACCGACGCCCGAAGGTTCGAGGGGTTCCGGCACCGGTTCACGTCGGGCCGCGACGTCGCGCTCCTGCTGCACCTCGTGGCGCAGGCGCGGGCGGCGCGGGGCCCCTCGCTCGAGACGCTCTTCCTAGAGGGGGACGCCGATCCGTCGTCGCCGACGCTCGAATCCGCGATGGACCGGTTCGGCGACGCGCTGTTCGGCTTCGACGCGCGGCCGTTCCTCGACGGAGGCCGCGTGCCGCGGCGGGACGGCGTGCGGCTGCTCCTTCCGGTCCCGAGGAACGGGTCCGCCTGCAAGCGGCACTGCCTCTTCCTCCGCTGGATGGTCCGTCCCGACGACGGGCTCGACCTGGGCCTCTGGAGCGGGGTGTCCCCGTCGCGGCTCGTCGTGCCGCTCGACACGCACATGGAGCGGATCGCAGCGGCGCTCGGCTGGACGAGGCGGAGGTCGCCGGGGTGGCGCATGGCGCTCGAGGTCACCGCGGCGCTCCGGAACCTCGACCCGGAGGACCCGACGCGGTACGATTTCCCGCTCTCCCGGCTCGGAATCCTCGGGATCGTTCGCGCGCGAGGCGGGCGGATCCGTGCCGGGGACGTCGCGGCGATCCTCGATGCCGCGGGCGGGGAGACCCGGTGCGAGACTCCGTGACGGAGGGATCGGCGGCCTCGGGGGGCCCGCGTCTCGGCGCCCACATGTCGATCGCGGGAGGGATGGAGCGCGCCGTGGAAAGGGCGGTCGCGGTCGGGGCGCGGGCGCTCCAGGTGTTCGTCAAGTCGTCGAACCGGTGGGCCGCGCGTCCCTTCGCCGAGGGCGAGGTCTCGCGCTTCCGCGAGGCGGCGCTCGCCGCACGCATCTCCGCCCACACGCTCGCGCACGCCTCCTACCTCGTCAACCTCGCCTCTCCCGACGACGATCTCTGGCGGCGCTCGATCGCCTCGCTCGCCGAGGAGATCGGCCGGTGCGCGGAGCTCCGGATCCCGTACCTGGTCGTCCATCCCGGATCGCACGTCGGCTCCGGCGAGCGAGAGGGGCTGGAGCGCGTGGGGCGGGCGCTCGACCTCCTGCTCGGCCCGCGCGGCGGAGCGACGACGGCGAGAGGGTTCCGGCTCCTCCTGGAGACGACCGCGGGGCAAGGGTCGAGCCTGGGCTGTAGCTTCGAGCACCTCGCGTGGATCCTCGCCCGCGCCCGCTCGACGGGGCGCCTCGGCGTCTGCTTCGACACGTGTCACGTCTTCGCGGCGGGGTACGAGATCCGGGACGCCCGCTCGTACGCGGAGACGATGCGGGTCCTCGACCGGACGGTGGGGCTCGACCGGGTGCTCGCGTTCCACCTGAACGACTCGAAGGGGGATCTCGGGAGCCGGCTGGACCGGCACGAGCACATCGGAAAGGGAAGGCTCGGGCCGGAGCCGTTCCGCCGGATCCTGAACGACCGCCGCTTCCGCGGGCGGCCGATGGTCCTCGAGACGCCGAAGGGGGAAGATCTCGAGGAGGATCGCGAGAACCTCGCGCGGCTCCGGGCGATGGTCGGACGGTGAGGCTCCCGGACTTCGACTACGAGCTGCCCGAGGGGCGGATCGCGCAGGAGCCGCTCCCGAGGCGCGACGCCTCGCGTCTCCTCGCGCTCGACCGGGCGACCGGCGCGCTCGCGCACCTCCGCTTCTCGGACCTCCCGCGCCTCCTGCGGGCCGGGGACCTGCTCGTCCTGAACGACACGAGGGTCGTCCCGGCCCGGCTCCGGGGGAAGAAGGAGACGGGGGGCGCGGTCGAGGCGCTGCTGCTCGAGCGCGAGGGGGGCGGGCGCGAGGCTCCGGTGCACCGGTGCCTGCTCGACGCATCGAAGCCCCCGAGGCCCGGCGTCCGGATCGACTTCGGCCACGGGCTCCGCGCGGAGGTGCTGTCCCGCTCCGGCGAGGGATGGTCGGTGCGGCTCACGAGCGAGGACGGGGATCCGGAGGCCGCCGCGCTTCGCGCGGGCGCCGTTCCGCTCCCTCCCTACATCCGGCGAGCGCCGGGAGACCCCCGCTCGACCCTCGACGTCGAGCGCTACCAGACGGTGTACGCGGCGAAGCCGGGGGCGGTCGCGGCGCCGACGGCGGGGCTGCACTTCACGGCGGATCTCCTCGACCGGCTCCGAGGGCTCGGCGTCGAGACCGCCCGCGTGACGCTGCACGTAGGCCCCGGGACGTTCCTCCCGGTGCGCTCCGAGCGGATCGAGGACCACAGGATGCATGCGGAGGCGTTCGACCTGCCCGGGGAGACGGCGGAGGCGATCGGGCGGGCCCGGCGGAGGGGAGGGCGCGTCGTCGCCGTGGGGACGACGGTCGTCCGAACGCTCGAGGGGCGCGCGTCCGGCGACGGGAGCGTGGCGGCGGGGTCCGGATCGTGCGATCTCTTCATCCGGCCGGGCCACGCGTTTCGCGCCGTGGACGCGATGGTGACGAACTTCCATCTCCCTCGCTCGACCCTGCTCATGCTCGTCTGCGCCTTCGGGGGCCGGGAGAGGATCCTCGCCGCGTACGCGGAGGCGGTGCGCGAGGGGTATCGTTTCTACTCGTACGGGGACGCGATGTTCGTGGGGTGGACGCCGTGAGCGCCTTCTCGTTCCGGGTCGCGGCGCGCGATGGAGCGGCGCGGCTGGGCCGCATGGGGACGGCCCACGGCGAGGTTTCGACGCCCGCCTTCATGCCGGTCGGCACGCGGGCGACGGTGAAGGCGGTCACGCCCGAGGACCTGAGGGCCTGCGGCGCCGAGATCGTGCTGTGCAACACGTACCACCTCTACCTCAGGCCCGGCCACGAGCTGATCCGGGATCTCGGCGGCCTCCAACGGTTCATGCACTGGGACGGACCGGTCCTCACCGACTCGGGGGGGTTCCAGGTCTTTTCGCTGTCGAGCCTCCGCCGCGTGGACGACGAGGGGGTCCGCTTCCGCTCGCATCTCGACGGGTCGGCGCACCTCCTGACGCCCGAGAAGAGCATGGAGATCCAGGCCGCTCTCGGCTCCGACGTCGCCATGGTCCTCGACGAGTGCCCGCCGCTCCCGTCCTCCCGCGAGGAGGTCGCGGAGGCGGTGCGGAGGACCTCCGCCTGGGCCGGGCGCTCCCGCGAGGCGTACCGCGGCCCCGGCGCCGTGTTCGGGATCGTCCAGGGGGGGACGTGGGCCGACCTCCGCGAGCGGAGCGCGCGCGATCTCCTCGCCCTCGGTTTCGACGGCTACGCCGTAGGCGGCGTCAGCGTCGGGGAGCCCCCCGACGCGATCGCGGCGGTCGCGCGCTCGACGGCCGCGCTCCTGCCCGAGGACCGGCCGCGGTACCTCATGGGGGTCGGGCGCCCGCAGGACCTCGTCGAAGCGGTGGCGGGGGGGTGCGACCTCTTCGACTGCGTCCTGCCGACGCGCAACGCGCGCAACGGCGCGCTCTTCACCTCGGAAGGGCGCGTCAACATCAAGCGCGAGCAGTACCGGCGCGACGCGGGGCCGCTCGACCCGCGCTGCTCGTGCGAGACCTGCCGGAACTACTCGCGCGCCTACCTGCGCCACCTCTTTCTCGCGAACGAGATCCTCGCCTCCCGGCTCCACACGATCCACAACCTGGCCTACTATCTCGGGTTGATGGCGGGGATGCGCAGCGCGATCGCCGAGGGGCGCTTCGAGGCCTTCCGGCGCGAATTCGAGGCGGCGATGGCGGCCCCGGAGGCCGGCGAGTGAGCGCTCCGGCGCGCGACCTGGTGATCGTCGGGGACGTGCACCTCGACCGGGACGATCCGGCGGTCGCCGATTTCGTCCGCTTCCTCGATGCGGTCGCCCCGACGACGGGGCGGATGATCCTGGCGGGAGACCTCTTCGAGCTGTGGATCGGGAGGCCCGAGATGGAGGGCCCCCATCACCGCGAGGTCGCGGCGGCGCTCGCGCGTCTCCGGCGGAGCGGGGTGGTCGTCCGCTACGTCGAGGGGAACCGGGACTACCGCGTCGGGGATCTGCACGCGGGGACAGCGTTCGACGAGGTTTCCGCGGAGGGCCTCGTCGAGCCGATCGCCGGCGGGACGCTCCTCGCCGTGCACGGGGACCGGGTGGACCGGAGCGACCGGCTGTACCGGGCCTGGCGGGCGATCTCGCGCACGCGCGCCGCGTGGGCCCTGTTCCACGCGATCCCACGCGGCCGCAGGCTCGAGGTCGCCGACGGTCTCCGCCGCCGCCTGGGTCACGGGGCGAGGAGCTACCGTTCCCCGTTCCCCGAGGGGGAAGTCCGTCGCTTCGCGGCGGGAGCCTTCCGCGCGGGACACTCCGCGGTCGCGATCGGCCACTTCCACGTGGAGCGCGATCTCGAGGCGGCGCCTCCCTCGCCGCCGGGGCGGATCCTCCTGCTTCCCGAGTGGAAGGGGAGCCGGAGGTGCGTGAGGGTTGGGGAGGACGGGAAGGCGTCGTTCGCTGGCTGCTGATCCACGGTGGCCGCGAGATTGTGGGGTGCGGGGTGTCCGGGTGGTGTCCGCGGGCG
>CALMJU010000044.1:0-65000 GCA_937864465.1 uncultured Acidobacteriota bacterium | reverse complement strand
CTACCCTTGGCCAGGGTGAAACACGGGTAACACCGTGTGGAGGCCCGAACCGGTGTTGGTTGAAAACAGCTCGGATGAGCTGAGGGTAGGGGTGAAAGGCTAATCAAACTGGGTTATAGCTCGTTCTCCTCGAAATAGCTTTAGGGCTAGCCTCGAGAGTTCACATGCGGTGGTAAAGTACTCGATGGACTAGGGGGCTTACCAGCTTACCGAATCCAACGAAACTCTGAATGCCGCCTGTTCACATCTCGGGAGTCAGACGGCGGGGGATAAGCTTCGTCGTCGAAAGGGAAAGAACCCAGACCGCCAGCTAAGGCCCCTAAGTGCATGCTAAGTGGCAAAGGATCTGGAGCTGCTGTGACAACCAGGAGGTTGGCTTAGAAGCAGCCATCCTTTAAAGAAAGCGTAATAGCTCACTGGTCAAGCGGCTCCGGGCCGACAATCCAACGGGGCTCAAGCATGCCGCCGAAGCTGCGGCTTCCCGGAGCGATCCGGGAGGGGTAGAGGAGCATTCCGTGCGCAGCGAAGTCGTACCGCAAGGAGCGATGGAGCGCACGGAAGAGACCCTGCCGGCACAAGTAGCGACAAAGTCCGCGAGAATCGGACTCGCCGAAAGTCTAAGGTTTCCTGAGGAAGGTTCGTCCGCTCAGGGTCAGTCGGTCCCTAAGCCGAGGCCGAAAGGCGTAGGCGATGGGTGGCAGGTCAACATTCCTGCACCAGTCGGGGGTCGTTATCACGATGGGGTGACGCAGAAGGATAGGCATACGGGCGGGTGGAAATGCCCGGTGGCGACGTAGGTGGACCCCTTAGGCAAATCCGGGGGGTCGTTACACCGAGGGTAGCCAGGAAGCGCGGCTTCGGCCAAGCCAACTTGTCGACTCCACGCTGCCAAGAAAAACCTCTAAGGAGACTTCCGGCTGACCGTACCGCAAACCGACACAGGTAGACGGGGAGAGAATCCCAAGGCGCGTGAGAGAACGCCCTCTAAGGAACTCGGCAAAATGACCCCGTAACTTCGGGATAAGGGGTGCCCCACTAGGGTCATGGACTTCGCGTCCGCAGCCCGAAGGGGTTGCAGTGAAGTGGCCCAGGCGACTGTTTACTAAAAACACAGGACTCTGCGAAGTAAAAAAGACGACGTATAGGGTCTGACGCCTGCCAGGTGCCGGAAGGTTAAGAGGAGGGGTCAGCCGCAAGGCGAAGCTCTGAATCGAAGCCCCGGTAAACGGCGGCCGTAACTATAACGGTCCTAAGGTAGCGAAATTCCTTGTCGGGTAAGTTCCGACCTGCACGAATGGCGTAACGATCTGGGCGCTGTCTCGGAGGGCGGCTCAGCGAATCTGTAGCACCGGTGAAGATGCCGGTTTCCCGCCGTTAGACGGAAAGACCCCGTGCACCTTTACTACATCCTGGCAGTGGATTTCGGTGCTGCATGTGCAGCATAGGTGGGAGGCTTTGAAGCGTGGGCGCTAGCCTGCGTGGAGTCAACAGTGAGATACCACCCTTGCGGCTCTGAGGTTCTAACCCAGGGCCGTGAATCCGGTCCGGGGACACTGCTTGGTGGGTAGTTTGACTGGGGCGGTCGCCTCCTAAACGGTAACGGAGGCGCCCGAAGGTGCCCTCAGGCTGTTTGGAAATCAGCCGTAGAGTGCAAAGGCAAAAGGGCGCTTGACTGCGAGACCCACAAGTCGAGCAGGTGCGAAAGCAGGGCTTAGTGATCCGGCGGTTCTGTATGGAAGGGCCGTCGCTCAACGGATAAAAGGTACGCCGGGGATAACAGGCTTATCTTGCCCAAGAGTTCACATCGACGGCAAGGTTTGGCACCTCGATGTCGGCTCATCGCATCCTGGGGCTGAAGTAGGTCCCAAGGGTTCGGCTGTTCGCCGATTAAAGCGGTACGTGAGCTGGGTTTAGAACGTCGTGAGACAGTTCGGTCCCTATCTACGGTGGGCGCAGGATACTTGATGGGATGGTTTCCTAGTACGAGAGGACCGGAAACCACGGACCTCCAGTGTTCCGGTTGTTCCGCCAGGGGCAGCGCCGGGTAGCTGTGTCCGGAAAGGATAAGCGCTGAAAGCATCTAAGCACGAAGCCCCCCCAGAGATGAGGTATCCCTCCGCTTCGGCGGCTGAAGGCCCCTCGGAGACTACGAGGTTGATAGGCCGGAGGTGTAAGTGCGGCGACGCATTGAGCTTACCGGTACTAATCGGCCGTGAGGCTTGACCATAGACTTTGTCCTCATTCTTTCATCCCGCGTTCGTCGCGCGGATCTGACGATTCGGTTTTCCCGGTGACCATAGCGAGGGGGTCACACCCGTTCCCATTCCGAACACGGACGTTAAGCCCCTCAGCGCCGATGGTACTGCGCGGGCAACTGCGTGGGAGAGTAGGACGTCGCCGGGATCGCTCTTGGAGGGGCCCGCCGCGAGGCGGGCCCCTTCGTTTTCGGGGTTCCGGCGGCTCCGGCGCGGAAGATTCGCAGCATCCCGAGGGCCGAGACCTTGACCCTCGGGGCGGCGCCGTCGTATAAAACCCTACTTGATCGGAGACCCGGTGCCGCGCCGCTCCTGGCGCGGGGGTTCGTCCGGTAGGCGGAGAGGTTCGACGTGAGGAGACCTTGCTTCCGGCCGATGCTGGCGGTCTCGTTGGTCGTCGCGGTCCTGGGGTCGCTGCCGGCGGCGGCCGAGGAAGTCGAGAAGAGGTTCCGGATCGGCGTCTCCCTCGGCCAGCACAACAGCCGGGACACCCTGCAGAGCGATGCCGCGAACGTCCTCACCGTCGTCGACGAGAACGATGAGTGGGTCACCGAGTACTGGGATCCGAGGAACGACAACGCCGCGCTGGGCCAGCTGCAGATGCGCGTGGCCAATCGGCTGAGCGTGACCGGGCAATACGCCGTGAACCGCTTCTTCCTCGTGGAAGCGTCTCTCGGGTACCAGCGGGGGGACGTCGGGCACGTCGAGATGCAGGCCCAGTTCGACCAGGTGCAGATCGATCCCGCCGAGCGGTTCAAGTACGTGGCCTACAGCTTGATGGCGGGGGAGATGCAGTCGGTCCCGATGCAGGTGTCCGGGATCATCCGCTTCCGCCCGAAAGCGGCGTTCAACCCGTACCTCGGCATCGGCGGCGGCTACACCGTCGTCGGGTTCGAGCCGAGCGCCGATCTCGACCAGATTTCCTCGATCATGAGCAGCCTCAGCGGCACCCAGACGCTGCTGCAGGACTACCTCAACGTGGCCCCGATCATCCCCACCGCGTACGAGGGCATGTCCGGGGCGAGGGTCGAAGCGCCGAGCTACCTCGAGTGGCACGTGATCGGAGGGTTCGAGTACTCGGTGAAGCGGAAGTGGTCCGTGTACGCCGACCTCCGCTACGAGAGCGCGAACCGCAAGTTCTTCATCGGCTTCAACGACTCGTCCAGCCTCGGGATCTCGGTCCCGGCCCGGCAAGCGACGGTGGGGGACCCGGTGGTGACCGCCCAGTACGGCCCGTGGTACATCCCGCAGGGCGGGCTCGTGGACGGAGGCGTCCTCGTGAACCCGGTGTCGTTCTACGATTCGGGGCAGATCGTCGAGGCGATGCCGGGGCTGTGCGGCACGCTTCCGGCGACGAATCCCGTTCCCGTGCCGACGTCGGCGTGCGTGTTCCTCCTGAACGGCGAGATGGACGACTACAACGCGCAGTACGCCGACGTGGACGGGTTCGTGCCGGTCTCGCCGGACGGCGTCGCGGACCCCGGCCTGTACTACGTGAAGGGCGGGAGCCTCAAGTACGGAGGAGCGACGCTCCAGATCGGGTTCCGCTACACGTTCTGAGGCGGCCCGCCGATTCTCGAAGAGGCCGAAGAGGACGCCCGGTCGCCGCGGGCCGGGGGGGCCGCGTGTCTGCGGGCGGCTGGATGCCCGTGTGGTAAGATGCGCCCATCGCAGGGCGAGGTGAGGCATGTCCGGACATTCCAAGTGGAGCACGATCAAGCACAAGAAGGCTGCCGCGGACGCCAAGCGCGGCAAGATCTTCACGCGGCTCATCAAGGAGCTGACGGTCGCCGCACGGTTCGGCGGGGGCGATCCGGCCGGGAACCCCAGGCTCCGCACGGCGATCGCCGACGCGAAGGCCGCGAACATGCCGGCCGACAACATCAAGCGGGCGATCCAGAAGGGCACCGGCGAGCTCCCCGGCGTCAGCTATGAGGAGGTCTCCTACGAGGGGTACGGCCCCGGGGGTGTCGCGGTCCTGGTGGAGGTGCTGACCGACAACAAGATGCGCACGACCCCGGAGATCCGGCACCTGTTCACGAAGCACGGAGGCGATCTCGGGCAGCCGAACAGCGTGGCGTGGATGTTCGAGAAGAAGGGGCAGATCACGGTCCCGATCGGGGCGGCGGACGAGAGCAGGCTCATGGAGATCGTCCTCGAGGCGGGGGCGGAGGATCTGCAGGCGACGGAGGAGCACTACGAGATCACGAGCTCGCCCGCTTCCTTCAGCACCGTGCGGGAGTCCCTCGAGCGGGAGGGCGTGCCGACCGCCGAGGCGGCGGTGGTGATGGCCCCGCAGAACGTCGTCCACGTGGACGGGAAGCGGGCCCAGCAGTGCATGAAGCTCCTCGAGGCGCTCGAGGATCACGAGGACGTCCAGCACGTTTACGCCAACCTGGAGTTCGACGAGGCCGATCTCGAGGCGGAGGCTTCCTGAGGAGCGTCCCGCGCCCCGAACGGCGGAGCCCCGAGCGATGCGAACGCGGGAACGACCGGCGGCGCCGGAAGGGGGCCGGATCCTGGGGGTAGACCCGGGCTCGTTCGCGACCGGCTGGGGGCTCGTCGGGGGGAGCGGAGCTCGTCCGGTGATCGTCGAGTCCGGGGTGATCCGCGTGGCGGCGCGCCTCCCGTTCCCCGAGCGGCTGCACCGCCTGCGGTGCGCGTTCGAGGATCTCCTCCTCCGCCTCCGGCCCGCCGAGGCCGCGGTCGAGGCTCCGTTCCACGGACCGAACTCGAGGGCCGCCCTGCAGCTCGCCCACGCGCGCGGCGTCGTGCTCGCGGCGCTGGGGGGAGCGGGCGTTCCGGTCGCGGAATACGCCCCCGCGAGCGTCAAGAAGGCGGTCACGGGCCATGGCTCCGCGGAGAAGGCCCAGGTGCAGGCGATGGTCGGGCGGCTGCTGGACCTGCCCAGGGCGCCAGAGAGCACCGACGAGGCGGACGCCCTCGCGGTCGCTCTCTGCCATCTGACGGGGCGCGGGGTTCGGGACCGCGTCGCGGACGCGCTCGCCCGGAAGCCGTCCCGACGCGTGCTATGATGCGGCGCAGGGCCCGACCGGAGCGCGCACGCGGATGATCGGAAGGCTCACGGGACTCGTCGCCGAGTGCACGCCAGGCTCGGTGCTCCTCGACGTCGGCGGGGTCGGCTACCGCCTGCAGATCCCCCTGAGCACGTTCTACGCCCTCCAGCAGGGAGGGAACGGTGCCGCGACGCTCTTCGTGCACACGCACGTGCGCGAGGACGCGCTCCAGCTCTTCGGGTTCTCGACCGCCGGGGAGCTGGCCGCTTTCGAGAAGCTGATCGCGGTCTCCGGAGTGGGGCCGCGGACCGCGCTCGCGGTTCTCTCGGGGATCGGCGTGGCGGATCTGGAGCGGGCCGTCCTGGCGTCCGACCGGGCGAAGCTGGAGAGGATTCCGGGCATCGGCCGGAAGACGGCGGAGCGGGTCATCCTCGAGCTGCGGGACCGCATCGAGGGCGAGGGAGGAGCTCGCGGGCGCCGGCGGGGCGCGGCGGGACTCCCGCCGAGCGCGGAGCCCGAGGAATCCGGGGTCCGGGGCGACGCCGTGTCGGCCCTCCGGAACCTCGGTTACCCGGGAGACGCGGCCTCTCGAGCCGTGGACGAGGCCCTTCGCCGCATGGGGCCGGATACGACGCTCGGGGGCGTTCTTCGCGACGCGCTTCGCGGGCTGGTCCGGTAGGGGGGCGGTTCGGTGGCCGACGACCGCCTGGTCCGCGCGGAGCCCGACGGGGAGGACGCGGGCCTCGACTCGTCCCTGCGCCCCAGGACCCTCGCGGAGTACGTCGGACAGGCGCCCGTCAAGGAGAACCTCGCGGTCTTCCTGCAGGCCGCTCGGCAGCGCAGGGAGCCCTTGGACCACGTCCTCGTCTACGGCCCGCCCGGGCTCGGGAAGACGACTCTGGCGCACGTCATCGCGAACGAGATGGGGGTCGAGATCCGCGTCACGTCGGGGCCCTCGATCGAGCGCGCCGGCGACCTGGCGGCGATCCTGACGAACCTCCACGACGGGGACGTCCTGTTCATCGACGAGATCCACCGGCTGGGGCGAGTCCTGGAGGAGGTCCTCTACCCGGCGATGGAAGACTTCGCGCTCGACCTCGTGATCGGCTCAGGGCCCGCCGCCCGGACGGTTCGGCTCGACCTGCCGCGGTTCACCCTCGTGGGCGCCACCACGAGGAGCGGGCTGCTCTCCGGGCCCCTGCGGGATCGGTTCGGCATCGTCCACCACCTCGACTACTACGGGCTGGACGATCTGACGACGATCGCCCGGCGCTCCGCGGGCATCCTTGGCGCGCGCCTCGAGCCGGGCGGCGCGGTCGAGATCGCGAGGCGCTCGCGGGGCACGCCTAGGGTCGCCAACCGGCTGCTCCGCAGAGTGAGGGATTTCGTGCAGGTGGCGGGGGAGGACGCGATCAGCGCCCGGGCCGCGGCGGAGGCGCTGGAGCGGCTGCGCGTGGACCGCTTCGGCCTGGACGAGGTGGACCGGCGCCTGCTCTCGGTGGTCCTCGAGAAATTCGACGGAGGGCCGGTCGGCCTCGGCACCCTCGCGGCTGCGATCGGAGAGGATCCCGGCACGCTCGAGGAGATCTACGAGCCGTACCTGCTGCAGATCGGCTTTCTGGACCGGACGCCGCGGGGCCGCCGCGTCACGCGCCTGGCGCGGGAGCACCTCCGGGGGCCCGGCGGCTCGTCGTCCGGATCTCTCTTCTGATCGTACGCCCCGGGCCGGTTCCGCGCTCCCGGGGCAACCCGGAGATGTCGCGGCCACCGTGGGGGAAAAAAAGGGGAGGGACCGAAGTCCCTCCCCTCGAGGTTCGAGCGCTGTCGACCGGCCTTACGGGCAGCGGTTCGGGTCGGCCGCGATCTGCGTGTCGCGACCCGCCCTCTCCTTCGCCGCGCCGCTGCTGTACGTGCTCAGGATGTTGCAGTACAGGCCGGCGGGCATCCGGGCCAGGAAGTACAGCGCCTGGCCCGCCGTGATGGCGGTCGAGTCCGCGACGGAGGTCGCGGTGCTGTCGTTGAGGATGCAGGCCTGCACCGTGTTGGTGAAGGTCGCGGTGGAACGGACGCCGATGAGGTTACCGCGGATGACGTCGGTAGCCTGGCTCGTCGCCCAGGACAGCGTCAGGTTCTGGTCGGGCTCTGCGATGAGCAGTCCGCCGGTCTTCCCGACGAGCAGGGGTCCGACCCACGACAGATTGCCGGAGGCCGGGCAGTTGACGGTCACGAGCGTCGCGGAGCTGCCGACGCAAGTGAGCGCCTGAGAGCACCGCACGGCGACGGCGTACTGGGTCGTCGCGCTCGGCGCGTCCACGAAGATCGCGTTGTCCGACCAGTCGCGCAGGAGCGTGTCTCCGACGGTTCCGGCCGTTCCGTCCAGGTCTCCGTCGACCCAGAACTGGTACTGGAGGACGCCGTCGATGCAGGCGTCCGCGTACGACGTGGAGGCGTCAACCGTGGTGACCTGTCCGGGCGCGGCGAGCGTCGACGGCGTTGCGCTCACCTGAGCCGTCACGACCGTGCAGTTGGCCGGGCAGGCCGGCAGGCCGCTGTTGTCCGTGCCGTCGACCGAAGCCGTCGCGGGCGCGCTCATCGTGTTCGTGATGATGATGTCGTCGATGTACCACCCGTTGGCGAGCGGATTCGGATACTCGAACCCGAGCGAGATCCAGTCGACGGTGTCGCTCACCTTGATCGTCGACGTGACGAACCGGATTCGGGCCGGACGGCCGCGGAACCGCTCGATGTTGAACTTCGATTGGATCCACGTGCCGCGGTCGATCGAGCCCCTCAGGCCGATGAGATCGTCGGACGCCCGCTGGACGCTCCCCGGGATGTAGGCATTGCGGTAGTCGGTGTCTCCGATCGAGCCGAAGTTGAACTCCGGGAAGCACATCGAGGACGGCCCGAGCCATCGGTCGGGGTCCTCCGGAAGGAAGTAATCGTCCTCGGTGTTCCCGTCGTCGATCGGGTCGAAGCAGCAGTTGATGTAGTTGTTCGAGTGCTGGATGTCGTACATGTTCTCGTAGGGGTAGAGCTTCTTCCAATCGCCGACCGCGGACCCGGCGCTGTCCGCGAGCTGCAGGGCCACGATGCCTCGATCGGGGGCCTGCATGAACAGCGCGTTCACGGTCCGGTAGTCCATGAAGGCCGCCTGGTGCTTGAACGACAGCTCGGGCGTGCCCGGGGTCACCGGGGCGTAACCGAGGTAGACGGGGTTGTTCAGCCGGATGGCGTCCATCTGCGAGAACTTGGTGCAGTCCTCGTCCGCGTCGGCGAGATTCCGGTGATAGCCCCAGTGCAGGGACTGGCTGCCGACGTAGGCGCGGCCGCCGTCGGGGGACGTCGTCGTGTGCACGTGCCAGTCGTAGGTGTTGTTGTCCTCCTTGGCGAACCCGAGGTAGCAGAACTTCTCGTTGTACGACGCCGAGTTCTCGTAGTCCGGGTCGTTGTACTGGCAGCGCATGCCGTCCGACAGCGTGTTGTCGGCGATGTTCAAGTCGAGGGACATCGTCGTGAACGACCCGAACGAGGTCCCGGACTCGAAGCTCTCGGTGAACGTCTGGGCGGTGCCGCCGCCGCTGAAGTTGAGGTCGAGGTCCTGGATGACCGTCTGAGGCTGGACCGTCGCGTCGAACTGATCGGCCGAGATCGTGATCGCGAGCTCCGCGTAGTAGTCGTCGCTGATCGCCGTCCGGTTCGCGTCGCCTGCGACCTTGAACCGGAACGCCGTGGCGGACTCGACGCTCGACCCCTTCGGCACCGTGCCGACGATGACGATCGGCTGGATGATGCAGTCGATCTTCGGATCGTTCGCAGCCATGCGAGCGACGACGTTCGTGATGTCGGCGCCCGTCTTGTTCGAGACGGTGATGTACATGTCCACGGTCTCGTTGGTGTCGGCGAATCCGTCACCGTCGCCGTAGACGTTCGCGATCCGGGATGCCGTGATGATCACCGAGCCGCTCTGCAGCGGGAAGTCGGCGTACGTGGTGATGTACCCCCACTTCGTCGGGTCCGGGTTGTTCTTGCAGATCGTGCCGGTCCCGTCGTCGAGGTCCATGTACTGGACGTTGACGTAGGGGTCCTGGGTCCCGGACTTCTGGATGAACAGCGTCCCGGGGGAGTTGTACGCGAGCGAAACCGGGAGCGTTCCCTGGAACACGCCCGCTTGGGTCGTCTCGTCGAGCACGACGTACTCGCCCGTGGGCTCGTTCTCGTTGAAGGCCCACACGACGACGTCGTTGATCCCGTTGTCGTTGCAGTCCCAGTCGTCCTCCAGCCCGGTGTAGAGCCCGTCGTGATCGCAGTCGTTGGCGGTGGTGGCGGTCGAGGAGTCGGTCACGGTGATCGTCAGGACCGCGAGGCCGGAGAAGAAGCTCCCCGCCTCCGTCGCGATCGTGGCGCAGTTCCCGGGCACGGCCGCGCAGGCGCCCGGATCCGCGATGACGGTGGATTCCTTCCACTCGAGCACCATGTCGTCGATGGACACGCCGAACCCGGAGGCCGGCGCCGTGGTGGTTCCTTCGTACGCGATCAGGCCGACCGCGCCCTGGAAAGTGCTCCCGGAGTCGCCGTAGATGTCCTCGAGCGTGTAGAAGCGGCCGTCGATCCAGCCGTTGACGTGCTCGAGGTTCATGTTGCGCAGAGGCCCGTTCTTGTAGACGTACAGGTCGGTCGACGCCGCCGGGTCGAGGACGCACGTGCCGTTGAATTCCGGCGTCGGGCAGTCCGTCGCCGCCGTCGCGATGGTGCAGGGGTTCTGCTTGTCGGTCGGGTCGCCCACCTTGTAGCACCAGCCGTTTCGCAGGTCGTCATCCTTCGGGAGCGCGAAGCCGTAATTCGGCGTGCGGTCCTTGGACGACTCGAAGAAGCAGCCGTTGTCGCCTTCGCGGTTCCCGCCGATCGTGCCGTTCTTGGACGCTGCGGCTCCGGTGCCCGCGAAGTCGGCGAACACGGGGAAGCCGTTGGTCAGCGGGTCGTTGCCCGCGGACACGGCGCCGTAGTTTCCGGTCAGGATGTTGAAGATCGATTCATCGGTCTCCAGCGAGACGGGGGCCAGCTTGTCCGCGTCGGTGTCGAGCTCCCAAGTGATCGCCATGTAAGTGTCCGGCATGTCGATCAGCATGTTCCAGGCCCAGTTCGTGAACTGGACCTTGTAGACCGGATCGCTCTCGACGTCGATGCGCCCGTCGCAGCCGGCCTCGGTCCCGGTCGTGCAGACCCGAACCTTCTTGACCTTGGGCGTCTCGAGGACCTCCCACCAGTAGCTCTGACCCGTGGTGCCGGGATAGGTCTCGGTCGCCTGGCATTGTCCCGTCGTCGATCCGGTCACGAGGCACTGGGCGTTGGTCGTGGCGGAGATCCGGCCCGTGTGCCAGACGCCGCCGTAGGTCGGGTTCGTGCCCTTCGTCTGCCAGCCGCAGCCTCCGAGGAGGCCCCAGTTCTGGTCGAGCACGCCGTTCGAGGGGTCGCGATCCTCACCGGAGTCGAGGAGGTTGTTGAAGTTCTTGTCCTCGCCCCAGAGCGCGATCGCGGTCGCGATGTTGGCGTTGGTCTTTCCGACGATGCCGCTCCGGAAGCCGCCGTTGTTCGAGTCGAAGTTCCACGGCGCGGAAATCGACGTGTTGCGAGTTCCGCCCGCGGTCAGGTCGCCCCACGTGACGGTCTCGAACCGGTAGTCGTACTGGAAGTTGACGTCGCCGAGGAACCGCGTCGGGTTCTCGATGCTCTCGTTGTTGTTCCAGTCGTACAGCTGCGTTCCGCCCGTCGGGAAGTCCGTCGAGAAGTTGATCGCGGACTCGTCGGCGTTGAGGGACGTGCGGTAGACGGCCAGGCCTGCGACCGGCCTGCCGGACTTGCGGGCGGAGATCCCCAGGATCATCTCCGCGGGGATGATGCCCGTGATGTCGGCGCCCATCTGGATCGTGAAGTTCACGGTCAGTGCGGGCGCGACGGCTGCCGAGTTCGGGAGCGACTTCACCGAGGACGGGATGAAACCGATCGTCTTCGGCGAGTCGAGAACCGTCAGGATGGACTCCGGAATCGGCGCGTTGTTCTCACGGTTGGGATCCGCACAGGAGGTCGAGTTCGGCAGGCAGGTCACCGGGCTGTCGTCGTCCGGGTACACGGCGGTGAGCGTCGCCTCCGCGTCCTCGAGGTCCAGGGTGTCGCTCGTGCTGATCGCCATCCGGAAGTCGATGAGCTCCGCCTCGTCCATATACTGATCGGGAGCGTCCCAGTAGAACTGGTTGCGCGCGTCCCTCTCGCAGCCGCCGCTGACGTACACCGCGGCGTCCTTGCCGAACATCCAGAACTTCGTGCCGCCGAACGCGATGGACGCCTGGCAGTCGACCTTCTTCTGGTTCGTCCGCACCTTGTTGGGATCGGCCACTCCGCTCGTCTCGTCGCGGTAGACGACCTTGATGGTGTCGCCGTGCCGGATGTCGAGCGCCCGGTTCCCGGGATCGCGCGCGGTCCCGTCGGTGAGGATGAGGAGGGAAGTCTCGAAGCGGAGCGAGGTCCCGACCTGCGTGAACGAGAGACCGCTCTCCCAGTCCACCAGGGCGTTCGTCGCGTCGTAGACCTCGATCGTCGCGCGGGAGGAAACCTCCGCCGCGCTCGGCGTCGGGTCGGTCGCCTCGTTGAGCTCGTCGACGACCGCGCGAACCGTGTCGTTGCAGGAGGGGATGTCGACGACCTGCTCCCCGCCCCGGAAGACCTCCAGCTGTGCCGAAGAGCCCAGCTGGACCGGGCCGGCGATCGCCACCGCGTACGGCTGGGTCCCGGTGACGGTCGTGCCCTTGACGTGCAGCGTCCAGGTCCCGGCCTCGATCTGGTTCTTCGCCGGATCCCCGTTGAACATCGGATCGGGCGACAGGAAGATCGCTTCCGTCGGGTTCTGGGTGTCGCGCACCGAGCCCGCGCAGGTCGGAAGGCTCCAGCGCGAGTTGTCGGTGTAGCCCGCGAGCGTCCAGATCCCGTCGCCGCAATCCTCCGCGACGTCGCACTGCCGGTCTCGGTCGTTGTCGTCCGTGAAGTAGTTGCCGTAGTAGACCTTGCCCGTCGGCGAGACCAGCTCGAGGTCCAGGTTGTTGACGAGCGTATCGCCGACCGGGTCCATCCACGCCAGCGCCACGCGCAGCTCCTGCGTCGTGTCGGAGATCGTGAACGCGTAGGTCTCGTCCGCCCCGGCTATCGCCGCTCCCGAGAGCGACGTGTTGTTCTTGCCCCCGACGATGCCGCCGTCCGCCACGATCAGGCCGACGGGGCTCGCGTACGTCTGGAGCGGAAGGGCCTTGTTGAGTTGGATGCGCCCGTACCCCTGCTCATTGTTGAAGCGGTACTGGGTCGGGTTCCGAGAGCTGGGAATCAGGCCGGGACCGGGGTAATCCAGGAACTCGGCCGAGTCGATCAGGATCGCCTTCACGAGGGCGGCCGAGAGGTTCGGAACCTGGTCGAGGCTGTTCGAGGGGTTCGACGCCGTGCCGTCGGGGTAGAAGCCCTGCGCGAAGTAGTCGCGAATCAGGGCGCCCGCGCCGGCGGCCGCCGGGGCCGCGAAGCTCGTCCCGGCGCTGCCGATCGAGATGTCGCACTCGACCGGGTTCGACTGGTCGTTGTCGCTCGTGCGGCAGACGAACTCCGAGGGGAGCCCGAGGGCGCCGGGATCGTAGCCGGGCGCCATCAGGAGCGGCGCCACGCGGTTCGAGGTCGTCGTCGCCGGCCCCACGCTCGAGAAGTACGCGCGGAGGGTCTGGTACGGCGCGCCGCCGTCGTTCGCGTTGCCGCTGGCGCCGACCACGACGCCGTTCTTCGCCGTCGCCGGAGACCCGATCGATCCCGGGTCCGGCCGTCCGTCGCCGTTCAGGTCCTGCGCGCTGTTGCCCGCGGAGATGAACACCACCGCGTCTCCGGCCGCAGCCATGAACTCGTCGACGTCCGAGGAGTCTGCGGAGTACACGCCGGCGGTCAGCTGGCCCCACGAGAAGTTGAAGAGCCGGGCCGCATAGGAGCAGTACGCATCCGACAGCGAGCCCGACGTCGGGGCGCCGCAGAGGGAGCCGGCCGTGTAGAGGTTGCCGGGGTAGATCCCGCTCACCGCGGGATCCTCGCAGGAAGTCGTCGTCGACGTGATGTTGGCGTCGTAGGCGACGAGCTTGGCCCTCGGCGCCACGCCGTCCAGCTTCCAGTTGCTCATGCTGTACACCGGCAGGTAGGCCACCCAGCTGCCGCCGTACGAAGTCGGCGTCGCCGTCGCGTTGCCGAGCGCCGTGCCGGACACCACGTGCCCGTGCGTGAACCCGCCCGCCACCGGAGCGTCGCAACCGAAGAGGTCGCCCGATCCGCCGAAGCCCGTCGTGGTCTTGTAGTCGCGGACCTTCCTGTGGAGGGCGCCCGGCGTGCCGGCGTCCGTCTTCGTGTTCGACAGGTCCCCGCCGTCGAGCTGGATGCCCGAGTCGAGCACCATCACCATCTGCGGGGAGGCGCCGTCGAGGCCGCCGCCGGTGATGCCGACGTCGTGATACGGGATCGCCCCGCCGTTCCACTGGCCGGTCTGCACGGTCGTCGTGGTCTCTTCGCCGTGCGGATAGTTGGGCACGTCCTCGAACACGATCTCGACCGCCTCGATCGCGGCGAGCTGCGCGAGCTTCTCGCGGCCGAGGTCGACCTTGATCGCGTCCGCCCAGACGGCCGTGACGGTGCCGCCGATGGCCGCGATCTGCTGGGCCACCGCGTTGGGATCCTCGCCCGCGAACGGCTTCACGACGAGCGAGTACACGCTCGACAGCGCCTTCACGGGATCGGTGAGCGGGGCTCGTCCGATCGTGGGGGAGAGCTTCAGCGCCGGGTGATACGGCTCGACGAAGATGAGGCCGGGCACCCCCTGGACCGCGGCGTACGCGGCCGGGGTCAACCTGGCGATGAAGCCGACCACCGCGAGATTCGAGACGATCGCGCCGCCGTTCGAGTCGACGGCGTCACGGAGGGCTTCGTACGAGCCGCCCGCGAGCGCTTGGGGATCGAGCTGGAGGACGAAGTACTGCGCGGGAAGCTTGTCGAGCTTCACGCCCGTCCGCAGCTCGGCCGGGAAGTTGGGGAGCCCGCGGCTCGTGTCGAACGAGCCGACGGCGAAGTGGAGCACCCCCCTAGCACTCCACAGCGATTCGTCCACCGTTCCGTACGTCGGACCGGCGGCGAACGGCCACGTGTAGTTGGACCTGGCGTACAGCGGGAGCTGCTTGAGCGGCTGATTCTCCGCGGGAGCGGCACTGAACCCCGAGTCGCTGCCCACGACAGCCGTGGGCCCCGACGCGGCGAAAGTGCCGACCGGGAGCAACGCCAAGCTCGCCATCGCTGCGGCCAGGACGAGGCCCTTCCAGCCAGCGACAAAACGACTGCGCATACCCTCCTCCTGAGTGATGGTGGTTGGGACGTAACGAGTTAGAAAGTTTACCCGATACACGGTTCCCCCTTTTGGGGCTCCGTTCATGTACGGTGATCGGGGGGTGTTGTCAAGGCTGGGAATCGCGCGTTCTGCGGTTCGGGAAACCGCACCGCGGCCGCCCTTTTCGGGTGCTACGATGGGGTCGCCCAAGGGGAGGGTCGCGGCGTGGACGAGGGGGTCCTTCGGGGCAAGCGGGAAGACGTTTCCGGGAGGCTCCGGCAGCTGGGCCGCGTCGTCGTCGCGGTGTCCGGCGGGGTCGACAGCGCCGTGCTCCTCGCCCTCGCCGTCGAGGCTCTCGGAAGGGAACCGGTGCTGGCGGTCACGGCGGTTTCGGCGTCGCTCTCCGAGCGTGACGCAAAAGACGCGCGAAAGTTGGCTCGCGGCCTCGGCGTCCGGCACCTCGAGCTGCGGACTGGGGAGCTCGACGACCCGGCCTACCGGAGGAACGACCCGGATCGGTGCTACCACTGCCGGAGGACGATGTTCCGCTCCCTGAAGGAGATAGCCGAGAAACAGGGATTCGGGCACACGGTCTACGGCGCCATCGCCGACGATGTCGGCGATTTCCGGCCCGGGATGGAGGCCGCCCGCCAGGAGGGGGTCGAGGCGCCGATGGCGGATGCGGGGATCACGAAGGAGGAGGTCCGGGCGCTGGCCCGGGAGTGTGGGCTGGATCGGTGGGACAAACCGGCCGGGGGCTGCCTCTCGACCCGCATCCCGTTCGGAACCGAGATCACGGCGGACCGGCTCCGGCAGGTCGAAACGGCCGAGGAGGCCCTGGCGCGCCTCGGCTTCGGCGTCGTGAGGGTCCGCCACCATGGAGAGGTGGCGCGCGTCGAGCTCGACGACGACGGCTTGGACCGGGTCCTGGATCGGAGCGTGCGGGCGAGGGTGGTCGCCGCCGCCCGCTCTGCCGGGTTCCGCTTCGTCGCGCTGGACCTCGAGGGGTATCGCCGCGGCAGCCTGAACCCGCCCTCTGCCGTCCGAAAGCCCTGAACCCCGTTCCGTTCTAGCGGACCCTGCCCATCCTCGACGGCGGCCAGAACCGCCACACGATTCTTCCCCGGAACCGGTCACGCGAAAGCGGGCCAAAAGTGCGGCTGTCCATGCTTCTCGCCGGGTTGTCCCCCAGGACGAGGAAGAGGGGGCCGGAGGCCTGGGGGGCCCGCTTCGCCGTCGCGCGCTCGGCGACCCTCTTGGCCAGCGGGACGCCGTCCGGACCTAGGACGAGCGCCACGTCGCCCCGCTCGGGATCCTTTCGCCGATAGGCCCCGAGATCGACGAGAACCCGGTCACCCGGCTCGAGCGTGGGCGCCATGGAGTCCCCCTCGACCGACCAGGGGATCGCGACCCACGTCGTGACCCCCCAGACTGCAACCAGGGCGAGCGCAAGTGCAGCGAAGGCCTCGGCGACGAACCGAGCCTCCGGAGACGCCCAGCAGGAAGCGCGCGCAGGCGAGGCTGCGGCTGCCCCTCCGCCGGTCCTCACGGCCGCGACCGCGGGTCCAGCCGGTCCCGGAGCCCTTCGCCGGCCAGGTTGCAGCCGAGCACGGAAAGGAAGAGTGCCGCGCCCGGCAGGAGGGCGAGCCACCACCCTCGCTCGAGGTGCGCCGCCGCCTCGGTCAGGAGCCCCCCCCACGTGGGGGTCGGCGGGCGGACGCCGAGTCCGAGGAACGACAGGGAGGCCTCGAGGAGGATCGCGCTCCCGACCGAGAACGACGCGGTCACGAGGACCGGCGCCGCCGCGTGGGGGAGGACGTGCCGGACGGCGATCCGGAGCGACCCGGCGCCGGATGCGCGGGCCGAGTCGACGAGGGCGGAGCCGCCGAGCTTGAGGAACTCCGCCCGGACGTAGCGGGCGGCGGGCGTCCACCCCGTGATTCCGAGCACGAGGGCGAGACGGACGCTGTCCGGAAGGGCCGAGAGCCACGGCGGGGACGAGGCCAGGAGCGCGAGGGCCAGAAGGAGCGACGGGAAGCACAGCATCGCCTCGACGCCCCTCGACACCGCCGCATCGATCGGCCCCCGGCTCCACCCGGCGAGGGCCCCGAGGGGAAGCCCCACGAGCAGGGCGAGGGCCGCCGAGAGGAACCCCACCGCCAGGGACACCCTCGCTCCGTGGACGAGCCTGGAGCCGACGTCCCGGCCGAGGCCGTCCGTTCCGAGCCAGTGGCCGGGCCCGGGAGGGGCGAGCACCGAGTCGAGCTGGATCGTCTCGGGGGCCCTCGGGATCGGCGCCATCACCACGGCCGTCGCCGATCGTCCCGCGGGCGCATCGGGGAGGCCGAAGGCGGACCTGGCGGCGGGAGAGGACCATCCGTCCGGCCCGCGGGCGAGGAGCGGGCGATCGGTGGCCACGAACGGGGCCGCGATCCCGAAGAAGGCGAGGATCCCGATCAGGGCGCCCCCGGCGACCAGTCCCCGCGGCAGGTGTCCCCGCCTAGGCACGGCGCACCCTGGGGTCGGCGACCGCATACAGGAGGTCCGCCGCCACGACGCCGCCGAGGGTCGCCGCGCCGGAGAGGAGCGTCAGCCCCATGACGACCGGGATGTCCCTCTGGAACATCGCGCCGACGAAGAGGTGGCCGAGACCGGGGATCGCGAAGATCGTCTCCACGATGACCGACCCGCCGACGAGCCTCGGCAGGAGGAAGCCCGCGAGCGTGAGAAGCGGGACGGCGGCCTGGCGGAAGCCGTGGCGGATCACGACGGCGCTCGGGGCGAGGCCGCGGGCCCGCGCGGCGCGCGCCGATTCGGCCGCCGCGTTGTCCACGAGGATCCCGCGCACGAAGCGCGAGAGATAGGCGAAGCCGGGATAGGCGAGGCACACGGTCGGGAGCACGAAGTGCGCAAGCCGGTCGTGGAGCCGAGCGACGAGCGGCGCCGCCTCCATTCCCGACGTCTGCGTTCCGTAGAGAGGGAGCCAGCCGAGCCGGATCGCAAACGCCAGCTGGAGCAGGAGCGCCGCCCAGAACACCGGGATCGAGTAGAGAGCGTAGGTCGCCGATCCCGCCGCCCGGTCGAGGAGCGACCCGGGACTCGAGGCCGCCAGCGCGCCGAGGGGCACGGAGACCAGGATCATCAGGAGGAGCGCGGCGGCGTTCAGCGCCAGCGTCGCAGGGAGCCGCTCCGCGATCTTCGCCGCCACCGGCCTCCGGTCGTGGAAGGATCGGCCGAGGTCTCCGCGGAGCAGGTCCTGCAGCCACATCCCGTAGCGGACGTGCAGCGGCTCGTCGAAGTGGTACAGGGCCCGGATCTCGGCGCGCTGCTCCGGGGTGAGCGGGGAGGTGTCCTCGACGGACTCGCCCGGAAGCGACGACCCCGTGGACATCGCCGCGAGGGCGAACACGATCGCCGTGACCAGGAGGAGCGTCACCGCTCCCGTGGCGAGGCGGCGGGCGATCGCGCGAACCAACGCTCAGCGCCTCCAGCGCCAGGCGCGCGGCCCCGGCAGGACCGTCCAGAGGCCGAGCGGGGACGGCTCCACGCCTTCCAGCCGCCGGTCGACGAGCACGGGAGCCGCGAAGCCGAAGAGGCACGAGAGCGGCTCGAGCTCGTGGAGGCGGACCTGGAGGCGGTCGTAGATCTTCCTCCGCGCCGCGGGGTCCACGGTGCGGCGGCCCTCCTCGAGCAGGCGGTCGGTCTCGGCGTCCGCCAATCCCATGAAGTTCATGCCGCGGCCCCGGGAGGAGGAGTGGTAGAGCTCGAACTGGTCCGGCGAGGGCGAGAGGTTGAGGCGGGCCATCACCGCATCGAACTTCCCGGCCCGGCGGCGATCGAGGAACGTGCGCCACTCGAGCTTCTCGATCGAGACCTCGACCCCGATCTTCCGGACGGACTCCTGGAACCAGGCGGCGATCCGGTCGGTGATCTCCTGGCTCCCGGCCGGAACGGTCAGCGTGAAGGAGAAGGGGACCCCGTCCCGGGCCCTCGTTCCGCCCGGACGCATCCTCCACCCGGCGGCGTCCAGGAGCCGCGCCGCCTCGGCCGGATCGTAGGCCCAGGGCTCGAGGGACCGGTTCGCCCACGCGGAATCGGGGTGGTACGTGCCGACCGCCGGCCGCGCGAGGCCCCCCAGCACGGCCCCGATGAAGGCCGGGCGGTCGAGCGCGAGGACGATCGCGCGCCGGACCGAAGGATCGGTGAAGAACGGGTTCGACCCGTCCCCGTTCCAGCCGACGTACCACGTGGACATCATGAAGTAATGGAATCGGCGCAGGCGCGCCGCCTGCGGGTTCGTCGCGGCGTCGCGGAAGACGTCCGGCGTGACGCCGAGGAGGTCGAGATCGCCGCGGAGCAGCGCCCCGTAGGCGGTCCGCTCGTCCGGGAGGACCGTGAACGTGATGCGCCGCAGCGAGGGCGCGCCGTCCCAGTAGGCAGGGTTCGCTTCGAGGACGATCTCCCGCCCGGGGACCGCCCTCACGAAGCGAAAGGGGCCGCACCCGACCGGGTGCTCGGCGAACCTCCCGGTCAGGATGTCCGGGTCCTTCCCCGCCACGTGCTCGGGCACGATCGGAAGCGTGAAGGGGTCGAGAGGGTCCGCGCACGGCTCCTTGAAGCGGACCCGGACCGTCGCCGGGTCGGGGGCCTCGATCGACTCCACGCTCTCGAACTGGCCGATCGCCGAGCGCGCCTCCGTCGCGGGCTCGCGGACCTTCCGGACGGTGAAGACGACGTCGCTCGCCGTCACCTCGGTCCCGTCGTGCCAGAGCACCCCCTTCCGGAGATGGAACGTCACTTCCCGCCCGTCCGCGGCGAGATCCCAGGACTCCGCGAGGCGCGGCCTGGGCGCGAGCGTCGCGTCGTACTGGACCAGGCTGTCCGTCACCAGCCGCGCGATGATCTCGGAGTTCGTATCGGTCTTCCCGATCAGCGACAGCGACGTGGGGAAGGCCGCCATGGCCGCGCGCACGTCGTCCCGGACCGCCTCGTCGCGCCTCGCAGTCTCGCCGCACGCGACGGCGAGGACGAGGAGCGCCGCCGCGGCGGCCGCGAGCGTCGCCCGGGGGCGAGGCCGAGGAAGGGCAGCGGCCTTCCGGAGGGAGCCGCGGGTTCCATCGATTCGATCGGCCGCGCGAGCCCTCATCCGGACCTCCCGCTCCCTGCCGGCCCGGCGTCTCACCGGGCCGGGATCGGCCTCTCCGCGACGTTGCCCGCGTCGTCGAGCGCCCGGAGCGTCGCGGATTCGAGCGCTCCCGCAGCCTCGAGATCTCCCGGCGCGATCCGGAACGACTCCTCGGGGGAGTCGCAGACGCCGTCGGTCGGCCTCGCGAGGAACGCCGGCCTGCCGTTCCGCAGCACCTCGACCCGGCTCACGGGAGAGAGCGTGTCGCGGACCCGGATCTCGATCGCGCCGTCGGCGCCGCGGGCCGCTTCCAGGATCGGCGGCGACCGGTCGACGGTGACCCGGAAGGCCAGGTCGCAGGTCCCCTCGAGCCCTTCTCCGGCGGGATTGACGGCGCGATCGCTCGCCACGGCGCGGACGTCGTAGGCTCCCTCGGCGACGGCCGCCGTCTCCCACACGACCTTGCCCGCCTTCCACTCCCGTCCGGAACCGCCGGGGAACGAGGCGGTCGTCGGGAGCGCGTCGAGCCTGGCCGCGGCGGCCCACGAGGACGCTCCCACCGCGCGATACCGCACCTCGACGTCGACGGGATCCCCGTCCTCGTCCGACGCCTCGAAGCGGAAGGCCGCCTTCGCGGCGACCGAGGGGCGCGGGGCATCGAGGACCAGGCCCCGGACGGCCGGGGGGCGGTTGTACGGCGTGTAGTGGATCGTCACCCCGGAGATGCGGACGCCGGCGTCCTCGTTCCCCGCGACGCGCGCGCGCCACTGGACGAAGCGACCGTCGGGGTTCGGGACCCGGCTCGAGTCCGGGTCGGTCATCGCCGGACTCCAGGCCGACCACGTCTCGTCGGGCTCCGCGGTGTTGCCGGTTCGAGTGAAGATCTCGATCCGGCCCGGAGGCCCCTCGACCCGCCAGCGCACCGCGCCCCAACGCGACAGCGCGCCGGCGTCGAACGGCGGGGAGACGAAGACGCCGGGGCTCGCCGTCTCGCGATCGAGCCGGTAGGCGGTCGCGGGGTTGCTCGTCGCCACCGCCAGGTCCCGTCCCGATTCCGTGACGGCCGTCACCTGTCCCTCCGCGAGCGTCGCGAGGAGAGCGACCTCGTCGGCGGCCTCGGCGCGGTACAGCCTCCCGGGCTCGCCGACGCCGAAGACCGCCCGTCCCTTCCGGTCCACGAACAGGCAGTACGGCGCCTCGGTCGTCGACCGCCAGATCTCGCTCGCCGTGCCGTCCGGCGCGATCCGGACGACCCGCCCGCGGAGCCGGCGCCCCGCCTCCTCCGCCGCAGGCGGGAGCCCCTCGATGATCCCCTCGAGCACCTGGCCGCGACGGTCCTCCTCCGCGGGGGCCAGGTCGGGGGCCGCGCCGACCTCCTCGCCTCCCGCGACCCGGATGCGCACCGCCGGCGGGCGCGGCTCGGTCTCGGGCTCGCCGAGCGCCGCCGCGTAGATCTCGCCGCCGGGGGCGGGCGCCACCGCCCGGATCTCCGGGAGCTCGTCGTCGTGCAACACCTCCGCGCGCCCTCCGGGGTGGATCCGGAACACGAGGCCGCGGCCCGCGCTTCCCGCGAGGAGCCCGCCGCCGCGAAGGGGAGCGAGCGACAGGATGTGGGCCTCGTCGCTGTCGAAGAACGGCTCCGCGGATCCGGCCGCGCCGATCTTCAGGACGATCCCCCGGTCCCCCGTTCCCGCGAACACGGTGCCGTCCGGGAGCGCCGCGAGGGCCCACACGTAGCGCTCCCCCGTTTCGCACCACACCGATCCGGTGCCGTCCGGACGCACGCGGTAGATGCTCCCGCCCGGCGACGTGCCGGCGAGGAGGTCGCCGCCCGCCAGGATCGCCAGCGCCGTCACGAGCGGCGCGCCCGTCCGGAAGAGCAGGCGGCTCTCGCCCGAGGGCGACACCTTGAGGATCGCGCCGTCCGGACCGGTGCCGAGGAAGAGCCCCCCGGCGCCGTCGGGCAGCGCGCTCCACACCTGCGCCGGCCGCTCCGGGTCGGTTCCCGCACCGAGCCTCGCCAGTCGCGGGGCGGGCAGCAGGCTCCCGCGCGCCGTGATCGCGACGCCGTCCGCGTCGCCCCGCATCAGATCCGCGGCGTCCAGCGCCGCGCTCCGCGTCTCGACCGCTCCCGCCGGCGGCGCCGCGAGCGCGAGGACCGCCGCCGCGCAGGCGGCCCGGATCCGACCGATCCGAGGCGCGCCCCTCATCGGCCTTCGACCTCGACCGGGACGCGAGCGAACCCCGAAACCGCGAATTCCACCGGGATCTCCGATTCCAGGATCGCCCTGCGCTGGGCGACCGCGACGTTGCCCTGGCTCCGCGGCCTCGTCAGGAGGCTCAGCGCCGACGGGGGCAAGCTGGGGAACCGCTCGCCGCCCATCAGGATCCCCGCGTCCTCCCGCACGCCGAGCACGTGGATCCGGTCGTTGCGCCGGAGCGTGTTGATCCTGCGCACCAGCTGCTCGAGATCCCTCGGCACGAGGTCCTCGCCCTCGTCGCCGACCCGGTTGAGGCTCCCGGCGTCTCCCACGAAGAAGAGCAGCCTTCCGGGGGGGGTCTCCGGAGGGATGGCGATCTCGCGCCGCACGACGCGATCCGCGCCCCGGTACGGCGCGACGACGATCGTCGCCTCGACGGTGTCTCCCGGGCGCGCGTGGTACCGGTCGAGCGTGACCCTGCGGATCCGCCCCGACCGCGGCTCCGCGTCGTACTCGAGGATGAGATTGACGCCCGAGACTGCCGGGGGGGACCACTCGTTGTTGAGCAGGAGGTGGAGAACGTATGCGGGGATGCCGGTCGCGTAGAAGGGAGCCTCGGGGCCGACCCAGAGGTTGTCGAGCGCGATGTCGTCCGAGTTCTCGAGCCGGACGACCGATCCTTGCCGCACGCGGATCGTGACGTCGCCCAGCGTCCGCTCCCGGCTCGCGAGGATGCCGTTCAGGCCGGCGTAGAGCAGGAGGGGAGCGAGGAGCGGATCGGAAGCGACGTCGAACGCGAACGACTCCGACGTGCCCTCGCGCGAGAGGAGCTGCACGCGAACCGGGATCATGCGCGGGGTCGCGCCGAGCCTGCCGAAGATCCCGGAGGAGAGGTCCTGCCGGAACGCGCCGATCTCCGAGAGCGGAACCGCGATGCGGGCGGACTGCTGGAGGCTGGGGATCAGCGCCTCCGAGCGCGCGCCGGTCAGCGGGAAATCGACCGGACCGAGACCGTAGAGAGGGTGGCCGAACGCGAGCACGCGGTCGCCGTCCACCCAGGTGACGGTCCCGGTCGCCGTGATGTCGATGTCCCCCCGGGCGAGCTTGAGCCCGATGGCGGAGCCGGGAACGAGGTCGGGCGAGGGGGACGGCGCGGCCCCCGCGCCCGACCCCTGCATGGGCAGGAACCCGGCGCGGGAGAGCCAGGGCTCGATCTTCCGGAAGCCTTCCGCTCCGATCCCGGACAAGGAGACCGGCACCGAGATCGGCGCCAGCTCCGAGGGAGACGGCAGGAGGGCGAGCAGGGCGTCGGGAAACGAGGATTCCAGGCTCTCGGGGAACCGGAGCCGGTCGATCGACCCTGACGGTCCGCTCTTCCCGCCCGTCGAGCGGGCGGCCGGCGCGTCGAGGCGCGCCGCGGCGGACAGCATCTCCTCGATCGGCGTGATGCCGGCGATCGCTTCCTTGGAGAAGCCCCAGCTGAAGGCCACGGCGCCCGCCAGCTTGCCGTCCACAAACACCGGGCTGCCGCTCATGCCGGCGAGCACGCCGGTGGTGGCCAGCGGTCCCCCCGAGCAGCGGCCCAGGATCAGGTTCCGGCCCGGGCCGACGTTCGGCAGGGTGCCGAGGATCTCGACCTCGAACTCGCGGACCTCGGTCCCCGAGAACACGGTCTTGCCGATCCCCTTCATGCCGGGGCGGACCTGGTCGAACGGGAGCACGGGAGGCGCGACGGCCGTTGCCGTGGAGCCGAGCGCCAGCGCGGCCAGGATCGAAGCGAGCGCCTTCTTCATGGCCTCCCGGGAGCCGGCGCGGTTCGGTTCGACACGCCGTCCCGAGAAGAATACCACGCCGCTGCGGCCCGTTCGGGAGGCGGTGCGGCTCTTTCCCCGCGTGCGGGCCCCTACTCGGGCGCCTCTTCGCTCCGCCGCTCGGAGGGGGACGAGACGACCCGGTCGCCTCCCTCGAGGCGGGCGGTCTCGAGCGCGGCCCGCGCGTGGGACAGGAGCTCCGCGCCCGAGCGGACCCGCTCGGACGGGCAGGTGGCGAGCCCGACGCTCGCGGTGGCCTTGAGCGGGAGAGGATGCCGGGAGGTCCCCGCCGGCGGCTTGAACAGGATCTTCCCCGACAGCGTCCGGAGACGCTCCGCGACCGACCGGGCGCCGGAGGGCTCGGTCTCCGGGAGGATCGCCCAGACCTCGCCCCGGGCCGGCCGGTAGACGACGTCGACCTCTCGGACCCCTCGGCGCGCGGCCTCGGCGAGCGAGTCCAGGAAGGCGTCGACCGCGCGCTCGCCGTGGAGGCCCGCGAGCTCGTCGATGCGGTCGACCCCCACGACGGCAAGGGCCAGCGGGTGCCGGTAGCGGGACGCGCGGACGAATTCGTGGTCGAGTCGCCGCAGCAGGCGCGCGGCCTCGTCCTCCCTCGCGCTCCACAGCCCTTCGCGCAGCCGCGCCAGCTTTCTCGCGGTGGCGAGGGCACGGGGGCGGCTCGGGAGGTCGGCGCCCAGCACGACGTCCGCACCCGGCTCGTCGCGCACCGACAGGATCGGCACGGGCCCCAGGAGGGGCTCGAGCCCGGCGAGCGACGCGGCATCGACGGGGGGATCCTCGCCGAGGGCGATCAGGTGGGGGCGGAGCGCCGCCACCAGCTCGGCGGGCTCATCCTCCGCGGACGCCATCCGGACCTCCACCGCGTCTCCGAGGGCTCGGAGCTCCTCCCGGAGCCGGTCGTCGATCCGGCCGAACGCGACGACGCGAACGTTCACGGAACCCCCTCCCTCTCCGGAGGCTACATCCTGTCCGGGACCTCGATCCCCATGGTGCCGAGCAGCCGGACCATCCCGTCGTGGTACAGGTGCGCGAGCGCCGCCCGGGTGGCCCGGCGGCGCTCGTCCGGCTCCTGGACCACGGGGTAGCGGTGGTAGAACGAGTTGAACGCCTGGGCGAGCACGTACGCGTGCTTCGCGACCCCGGAAAGCTCGAGGGAGTCGACCGCCTGCCGCAGGACGCCCGGGACCCGCGAGAGCAGGAGCGCGAGGTTCCAGTGCTCGTCGGCCGTTCCCGGCTCGAGCGTCCCGAAGCCGGCGGAAGGCGGGAGACCTCCGCCGGTCCCGCTCTCCCCGAGCCTCTCTTCCATCTTCGCGAGGATGTTGCGCGCGCGAACGACCGAGTACTGGAGGTACGGGCCGGTCTCCCCCTCGAAGGCCAGCGCATCGTCGAGGTCGAAGGCGACCACGCGGTTGCGCGAGAAGCGGAGCATGTAGTAGCGGAGGGCGCCGACCGCGATGCGCCGGGCGGTCTCCTGCACGCGCGCGCCGTCGAGGCCGGGGTTCCGCTTCCGCACCTCGTCCGCGGCCCGCCGGATCAGGGCGTCCACGAGGTCGTCCGCTCGGACCCCGAGGCCGCGGCGGCCCGACATCTCGAGGTACGGCCTGGCCCGCTCGGCGTCCGAGAGCGGGTGGTCCGGGAAGAGGGCGGCCACGGCCGCCGGCGTCAGCGCCACCATCTCGTACGAGAAGTGGACCGAGCGGCCCGCTTCCCGCTCGTGGCCGAGGCTCCGGAGCCCGTGGGCGACGACCCGCTGCAGGTAGGACTGCCGCGCATCGATCACGTTGTAGACGCGATCGCCGCGCCCGAACGCGGGACGGGAAGACGCGTCCGGGCCTCGGGTCGTGGACCAGACCTCGTAGATCGCCGGGCCGGGGGACCAGTCGAACGGCTCGTAGCGGAAGTCTCTCGCGAGCAGGCCGAACTTCCACAGCTGGTACGCGATGTCCTTGCCGACGTAGGTCACCGTCCCGTTCGAGCGCACGATGATCTTCTGGTCCTCTCCCGAGCCCTCCTCCACGCCGGGGAGGTCCATCACCCAGCAACCGGCGTTCCTGCCCTCCTCGATCCTCCGGACCGCTCCCGCCTCACGGAGCTGGCGGAACGCATCCTCCCAGAACCGCATCGCCAGGATGTCGCTCTCCCTCGGGAGGACGTCGTAGCGCACCCCGATCCGTTCCATCGTCGCGAGATGGTGCCGCACCATCCGCCGCGCCAGGTGGGCCGCCAGGTCCGCGACGGGATTGTCCCCCCGCTCCATCGCGTGGAGGGTGTCGGAGCGGTGCGAGAGGCGCGAGGAATCCTCCTCGAAGAAGCGCGTGACCTCCGCGTACAGGTTCCACGCCACGTAATCGAACCGATCCCCCCGCTCGTGAAGCCGCTCCTCGGAGTACCGGTCGAGGACGTCGGCGATCTCCTCGTTCCGGAGGACGCGGAAGCCCACGACGAGGTCCGCGACCTGCACGCCGGTGTCGTCGATGTAGTTCTGGACCTCGACCCGCTCGCCGAGCCGCTTCAGGCAGCGGACGAGCGTGTCGCCGAGGACCGCGTTCCGCAGGTGCCCGATGTGGGCCGCCTTGTTCGGGTTGATGTTCGTGTGCTCGACGATCGTCTTGGGCCCGCCGGCGGGGGAGGCGGGGACCGGCGGCCCGAGCAGCCAGCGCGAGAGGCAGGCATCCCGGTCGAAGAAGGCGTTGACGTACCCGCCCCCCGCCACCTCGACCCGTGCGACGCCGCCCGCGGGCTCGTACCGGGCGACGAGCGCCTCCGCGAGAGCGCGGGGCGGCTTCCGCGCCGCCCGCGCGAGCTCGAAGCAGAGGGGGGTGGCGAGGTCGCCGTGCGAGGCGGAGGGAGGCCAGGTCAGCGGGATCGCCGCCGGGTCGACGCCCAGCGCATCCCGCGCGGCGCGCCGGACGCCTTCCTCGAAGGATCTCTCGGGCGAGAAATCGTCCAAAGCTCTCCCTCCGGCGGCTCGCGCCCGACTATACAACCGGGAAAGGCCGCGCCGCGAGGAGGCGGCGCCGGCTAAGGGCGTTCCTGCGCCGCGATCGCGAAGGGGTCGGAGAAGCCGGACAGCCCGTCGGACGTGACCCCTTCGATCCGGTACAGGAGGGGGGCGTCTTCGGGAGCGGTCGCGTCGATGAAGCCGTACGACGCAGGCGTGGCGCCGTCCCCCATCGGGGGGATCCAGACCGGGCTCACGCGACTCCAGCCCGCTGCCGTCTCCTCCCGCCGCAGCACGCGGAAGCCGACCAGCGAACGCTCCGACAGCGTCTCCCACGACACGAGCACGCCGCCTCCGGGGATCCGCCGGGCCCCTGCCGTCCCGACCTCGAACGGGAACGCGCGATCGAGGAAGGCCGACCAGGAGTAGCGGAGCGGCGCGCCGTCCTCCGCACCCAAGTTGCGGACGAAGAGCACCGCCTCGGAGACCGACTGGAGCGGGACCGTGGTCTCCCCGGTCCCGTCGCTCGCGAGGGCGATCGGAACGCGGCGCGCGCGGCGCGCGTCGTCGAAGAGCAGCAGGTCCGCCTCCCAGCTCCCCGAGGGGTCGCCCTCGACGCGGACGATCATGCCGCCGTCCTCGCGGTCCGGGTGCAGGAGGATCGAGGCGGCGCCCAGGGGACCGACGGGAGGCTCCTCGAGGACGGACAGGGCCGGCAGGCCGTCGAAGCGCATCGGGATCGGCGGCGCGGCGAGCCGGTCTGCGAAC
Source organism: uncultured Acidobacteriota bacterium (assembly GCA_937864465.1). Taxonomy (GTDB): domain Bacteria; phylum Acidobacteriota; class Polarisedimenticolia; order Polarisedimenticolales; family JAIQFR01; genus CALMJU01. The sequence goes on along the minus strand of CALMJU010000044.1, from coordinate 37,476 downwards.
GAGAAGTGCAGGCCGTCGGACCGCTCGCCGACGAAGTGGCACCAGATCTGGTAGCTCCGGAAGGCGTCGGCCAAGGTCGTGCCGGCTCCCCGCCGCATCGCCCGGTCGAGGGCGAGGGGAACCGGCGCTCCCGTCGCGAGTTCCTGCACCGCCAACCCGACGGCGGTCGGCCCGTAGGCCTCGTCGAGAAAGGCGAGGAACGCGGCGTTGCCGGCGGCGAGCCGCGGGTCGTCGACGGCCAGCCCTTCTCCGAGCCGCCCGAGCCGCGCGGAGAGCGTCACGGCCGCCGCGGCGTCGGGGCCTCCGGCCAGCCGGAGCGACGTCCAGGCGGCGAGCGCCTCTCCGAACGCGGGGGTCAATTCCGGACCGGCGGCGAGCGCGACCGCGTGCGCATACTGGTGTGCCGCGGCCCGGCGGAGCGCCGGAAGGTCCTTGCCGGGGGTCGCGTCGAGGACGGCGATCGCGCGCCCGTCCCGCCGCAGGGTCGGCAGCAGGTACCCGTCGAGGCCCGGTCCCAGGCGCTCCAGCACGACTTCGAGCGGAGCGGGAGCGGGGAGGCCGATCTCCTCTCCGAGCAGCTTCCGCGCATCGGCGATCCCGAGCAGGACCGCGTCGATGGCCTCCGTCTCCTCTCCCACGTCCCCTTGCGGGAAGGGGCGGCCGGAAGCGCCCTCGAAGGGGTCGCGCACGACCGTCCCGTCGCGCCCCACGAATCTGCGGTCGCCCGGGAGCGTGAGCTCGGACTGCAGCTGGAAGAAGGCCTTTCGGGTCGCCGCCGGGGCGCGGGAAGGATCCTGCCGCAGGGTCTGCAGGAGCGGGGTCAGGCAGGCGAGCGAGGGCTCGCCTCCGGCGAGCGTCTCTACCGCCTGGGCCCGAAGGACCTCGCGCGGGCTCGGGGGGGCCTCGGCGGTCGCCGAGCGTCCCGAGGCCGCGGCAGCGAGCGGCACCAGGCAGCAGATCGCGAGGCCTGCGATGCGGTTACGACCCCTCGTCGGCACCGGACCTCCCGGCCGGCCCGTCCGTCGGGCAGACCGACCCCGAAACCATGAATATAGGATGAGACCGCGCAACGGTCAAACGAATCAGGAAGATGCGTCCTCGGGACGCTCCTCGGCGAGCAGGACGACGACGGTGATGTTGTCGTCCCCTCCCCGGGCGTTGGCCTCCGCCACCAGGCGGCGGCAGATCGCCTCCGGGCCGGCGCCGGGAGTCCCCAGGATCTCCGCGATCTCGGCGTCCGTCAGCATCGAGTTCAGCCCGTCCGAGCACAGGAGCACCACGTCTCCTTCCCGGAAGCCCAGCACGGCGGTATCCATCGCGATGTCGGGACGGCTGCCGAGCGCGCGGGTGACGATGTTGCGCATCGGATGGCGCCGGGCGTCGTCGTCGCTCAGGAGGCCCAGCTTCACCTGCTCGGCCACCCACGAGTGGTCGCTCGTCAGGCGCGCCAGCCCGCCGGAGCGCAGGACGTATGCCCGGCTGTCCCCGACGTGCGCGAGAACGGCCCGGCTGCCGAGCACGAGCATCGCGACGAGCGTCGTGCCCATGCCGCGGCGGTCCTCGTGCCGCTCGATCGACTCCCAGATCCGGCGGTTCGCCTCGTGAACCGCCGACTCGAGCCGTCGCAGCACGACGCCCTCGTCCTCGGGCTCTGGAGAGCCGTTCGTCTCCAGGGCCTCCCGGAGCGCCTCGATCGCGAGGCCGGAGGCGACCTCGCCTGCGGCGTGGCCGCCCATTCCGTCGGCGACGGCATACGCCCCGAGGGCCGGGGCGACGAGCAGGGCGTCCTCGTTCTTGTCGCGGCGCCGGCCCACGTCGGTGACGCCCCAGGCGCGCCACCTCATCGCGCGCCCCCGCGCGACGCCGCGCGCCGCGCCTCGGCCGCCCGGCCGGTCCTCAGCTCCTCGAGCTTGACCGCCGCGGCGGTCTGGGCCGGATCGAGCGCCAGCACCGCCTCCAGCTGCGCCTCGGCCTCCTTGAACTGGCCGAGGCGGATCTGCGCGAAGGCCAGGTTGAGCCGGGCCTCGACGTAGTCGGGGTTGAGCGCGGCCGACCGCCGGAAGGCGCCGACCGCCTCGTCGACGCGGCCGAGCTCGCACAGCGAGATCCCCCGGTAGTTGTGGAGGTCGGCGTATTTCGGGTTGATCCCGAGCGCCTCGTCGAGGTGCTCGACCGCCCGCTCGTGATTGCCGGCCTTGATGAAGCGGATCGCGCTCCGGAAGTGATGGTCGAACCGGTCCGGCGCGGCGTAGAACGCCTCGCGGAGGTACTCCCGGGCCTCGTCGGCCATCCCCTCCTGGAGGCGCCGCATCCCCTTCTCGAACGGGTCCCGGATCTGCCGCACCTTGATGTCGAGGGCCCGCGCGAACGCCTCGGCGGCCTCCTCCTCCCTTCCGGCCGCCACGAGGGCGAAGCCCATCGCGACGCGGGCTTCGATGAACCCCTGCTGGGAGGCGAGGGCGGCTCGGTACTCCTCGATCGCCTCGTCGGTCCGGTCGAGCCGCTCGAGGACGCGGCCGTGCTGGAAGCGGATGTCGGGGTAATCCGGGCTGACCTCCGCGGCGCGGGCGTAGTCGCGCTCCGCCGCCTCGATGTCCCCCTTCTGCTCCAGGCGCTCCGCCGAGCTGAGAAACGTCTCGGCGAGGTAGTAGCGGGCGAGCCGGCGATCGCCGTCGGCCAGGCTCGGCTCGTCCTTGAGAGCCTTGCGGAAGAAGTCCACCGCCTGCTTGTACTCGTTGCGGTAGTAGTGGTAGATCCCGGACTTCACGTGGTAGTTCCCCGTGAGGTTCAGGATCTCTCGCAGCAGTCGCATCGGGCGGTCTCCCGGAGGCTAGCCCTTCCTGATCGTTCCGTGCGCGGACTTCGCGTTCCTCTGCTCGTGGATCCGCTTGGCGTTGCGGCGGACGATCTCCGGCACGTTCTTGTCCTTCGCCAGGAACTTCAGGTCGCGGTCGGTCATGCGCGGGATGAAGTTCGTGGAGATGCCGGGCGGGGTCCTCGGATTGCGGACGAGAGCCGCGGCGACCTGGTAGGTCTTCGACCACTCGCGGTTCGAGCCGATGGCGCGGAGGACCTCGTCGGAGACGTTGCGCATCGCCGCCATGGACTCGACCTCCTGCTCGTTCAGGCGGGGGTTCTTGAGCACGGAGAGCGCCACGACCTTGTTCGTGTCCCGGATGAGGATCGTGCGCTCCTCCCGGCCTCCCTTGAGCGCGAGGAGCGCTTTCTGCGCCGTCGAGAGGGTCAGGATCTTCCGGTAGACGCTCCGCATCGCCGGATCCGGGGCGCTCTCGAACTCCTCGCCGCCGAGGATCTCGCTCGCGGCGAACAGCTCGCCGACGTCCACCTCCAGGATGCGCGCCGCGACCTGCGGGTCCACGAGATCGTCCACGGACATCTCGGGGGCTGCTGCGTCGCGCCGGGGGCGCCCCTCTTCCTTCTTCGTCGCGTCGAAGAAGCGGGCGAGCAGGTCGACGATCCGGCCTCGCTGCTCGGGGCGCAGGGCCGGGTTCTCGGACATCCGGTCGAGAAGGGTGGGGGAGCGGAGGAGGCGCTCCTGGTTGGTGAGGATCAGATCGAGGACCGAGGCGCCGCCCTGCGCTGCGAGGATCTCGATCGCCGCATCCGGAGTCGCGGGGTGGAACGCGATCGCCTCCGCGATCCCCTCGTCGCGCGCGGCGACGGCCGCAAAATGGAGGAGCAGCTCCGGAGCGCTGCCCGGGTCCGCCAGGATCTCGCGCAGCGCGTCCTTCGGGATCGCGGCGAGGCTCTGCTCGGCGTCGCGGCGCACCGATTCGTCGGGGTCCTCCCGCAGGAACAGCTGGAGCCTGGCGAGGACGTGGCGGGAGAGCGGCAGGGCCCCTTTCGCCGCCGCCGCGCGGAGCGCCGCGGGCGCGTTGCCGTCCAGGATCCTCCGGACGAGCGCCTCCGTCGGCGAGGGCTCGCTCAAGGCCGCGCACCCGGACTGCGTCCCGGCGTCTCCGGCGCCGCCTGGAGCGAGAGCCCGGAGAGTGGGACGCCGGCGGCGCCCGCGGGAGCCGGCTCGGCTCCCCCGGCGCCGACGCGAACGGCGCCACCGTCCGTCGCGCGGAGGACGAGCGCCCCGCGGCACGAGACGTCGCGCGGGACGCCGATCTCGAGATCGCGGAGGGACACGATCGCTTCGCCGTCGCACGAGATCGTGCCGTCCACCGGAGCGTCGACGACGATCCGGACCACGGCCGGCCGGGCCGCCGGCGTCTCCGCCGCGCCCTCCGCCGGTCTCGGCTTCCGAACGAAGCGCCAGCCTGCCCACCCCGCGGCGCCGAGGAGCGCCAGGATCGCGATCACGGCGATCCCCGCGAGGGCCCGGCGGCCGGCCGGCCTCGAGCCGCCGCCTTCCGTCTGCTCGCCCTGCGCGGGGGCCGAGGAGCGGGCCGCGACCCGGCGCTCGCGCTCCCGGGCCTGGCCTCGCATCTCCTGCTCGCGGATCTCCTCGAGATAAGCGTCCACCATCGCCTCGGGGTCGATCCCGATGTGCTGCGCGTAGGCCCGGACGAACCCCTTGTTGAACACCCCTCCCGGAAGATGGCGGAAGTCGTTCCGCTCCAGCGCCTCGAGGTAGCGCAGGTTGATCTTCGTCGCCTCCGCGATCTCGCGGAGCGGAATCTGGCGCAACTCGCGCTCGCGCTTGAGACTCTCTCCGAAGGAAGACATACGGGCCCCCCGGGTGGGCCGGACCCGAGCGGGAAACCATCGGCCGAAGGAAGATTCTAGGGACCGCCGAAAGTGGCTGTCAACCTTCGGGAGTCCGATCGCCCGGAGCTCCGGCGCCGAGGGTCCTCTCCGCGACGACCCGCACGATTCGCGGAGCCTCGTCGTCCCGGACGAGCCGCAGGAGGTCGGACCGCGAGAGGCCCTCGAGAGCCCTGAGCGCCGAGCGCACGGGCGTCCTCGCGTTCCGCGCGAGGGCGAGACGCACGGCGCGGCGGCCGCCCCACCTCGGGTGGCCCGAGAGGGCCGCGAGCGCGGCGGGAGGGGTGGAGCCGGACCGAGCGAGGGCCGCGGCCTCCGCCTCGAGGAGCTTCGGGTTCCCCAGGAGGGCCTCGAGGACACGGCCGTCGGGGTCCTGGCGGAGCGCGGCGATCACGCCGCGGCTCGCCCGGCGCGCGAGGGCGATCCGCTCGCCGACGGCCAGCTCCTCGAGCCGGACGCGGAGCAGATCCTCCGCCTTGCGGCGGACCGGCGGGGGGACCCGGACGTCGTCCGCCACTTCGCAGAGCTCTTTCCACCTCAGGTGCGAGGCGAGAGACTGCGCGAGCGGCTGCGGGGTCCGAGGGTGGACGACGAGGGCGAGCCGGACCTCTTGGAGCATCGCGAATCGTCGGTCGCCCGCGACCCGGGAGAGGAGCGCCGCGGGGGCGGCCCGGTTTCGGAGCAGGAGCGCGAGCGCCTCCTTCCCGAGCTCCGGATTCTCCCACGCCCCCTCGAGGTAGGCCGGGGGCGCCTGGGGGAGACGCTCCCGGAGCTCGGCCGCGCTCGCCCTGCGCCCGCGCTCGGCGTCGAGGGGCCGCCCGGCCGCGGGACCTTCCTCGTGACTCGCCACCCCGAAAGTATAGGCCGGCGATGTTGGCCGGGCGGCTGCTTTCGCCCTATCCTGGGGGCCATGCTTCGGCGGACCAGTGCCTCCCCGGGTTGCGCGGCATCGAGGGGGGGGCGTTTCGCCGGCCCGGCGGCCGCGGTGGCGTGCGCCGCGTTCCTGGCGGCCTGCGGCGGCGGCGAACGAGCCGCCCGGCCTCCCGACGTCCTGCTCGTGACGCTCGACACCGTGCGCGCCGATCGCCTGGGCTGCTACGGATACACGGGCGGGACGACGCCGTTCCTCGACCGCATCGCGGCCGAGGGGTTGCGGATGGATCAGGCGATCGCCGTCGCGCCGCTCACTCTGCCCTCCCACACCTCGATCCTGACGGGGCTGTACCCGCCGCGTCACGGAGTGCGGGACAACGCCGACTTCCGGCTGGGGGCATCCGGGGTGACGCTCGCGGAGCGCTTCCGGGAGCGGGGGTACTTCACGGCCGCCGCCGTCGGATCGCTCGTCCTGGCCTCGTCCCAGGGCCTGGACCGGGGCTTCGACGTGTATGACGAGCCCAGCGCCCGTCCCATGCCGGTTCCGCGGGGCGTGAAGTTCGCGTTTCGCCGGATCGGGGAGCGGCGCGCGGCCGAGGTCACGGACGCCGCGCTCCGCGCGGTCGAGCGGTCCGGCGACCGGCCGTTCTTCCTCTGGGTGCATTACTTCGACCCCCACAGCGACTACGATCCCCCGCAGCCGTGGAGCGAGCGGTTCGCGTCCCGTCCGTACGACGGGGAGATCGCCTACACCGACGCGGAGATCGGCAGGCTTCTCGATCGGCTGGAGGCGCGGGGGCGGTCGTCCGACATGCTCGTGGCGGTCGTCGCCGACCATGGGGAGGGGCTCGGAGAGCACGGCGAGACCACGCACGGGGTGCTGCTCTACGACGCGACCCTCCGCGTCCCCCTTCTCCTGCGCTGGCCGGGACGGATCCCCCCGGGCACGCGCGTGAGGGAGCCGGCCTCCGGGGTCGACCTGGCCCCGACGATCCTCGATCTCCTCGGGTTTCCACCGATGGATGGGGCCCAGGGCCGGAGCTTCGCCGCGGGGGCCCGAGGGGGGGAACTTCGGCCGCGGGGGCCGCTGTACTCGGAATCCCTTTACGGCGAGCACGCCTTCGGCTGGGCGCGGCTCCTCGCGCTGCGCGAGGGGACGGTCAAGCTCCTGGACGCCCCGGAGCCGGAGCTCTACGACCTCGCGGAGGATCCTGCCGAGAAGCACGACCTCGCCCCGGCCTCCGCCGGCGAGGTGCGCGAGCGGAGGGAAAGGCTTCGGGATCTCATCGCGGAGATCGGCCCCGAAACGTACGGGTCCCCCGCGGGGATGGACGCGGATCGCCGGGCCCTCCTCGAGAGCCTCGGCTACGTCTCGGCGGGCGGCCCGGCGGCCGGGAGGCGCGACCGGCCGAACCCCAATCGCCTCATGGCGGCGGCGGATGCGTACCTCGACGCGAGGCGACTGCTGTCGCTCGGCCGCCTCGAGGAGGCGGAGAAGATGCTGCGCCGGGTGCTCGCGGCCGATCCCGGGAACCCCGCGGCGCTCGCGCTCGACGGAGCGATCCGGTTCTCGCTCGGGCGCCGGGAGGAGGGGATCGCTCGCCTCGAGCGGGCGGTGCGCGCCGCCCCCGGCGTCTACGAGAACGTCCGGAACCTGGCCGACGCGTACCACACCGCGGGCCGTCTCGACGAGGCTGCGGAGGCGTGGCGCGCGGCCCTCGGGATCCAGCCGGAGTCCGCAGAGGCGCGCTTCGCGCTCGGCAACGTCCTGTTCGCGAAGCGCGACGATCCGGGTGCGATCGCCTCGTACCGGGAGGCCCTGAGGCTCGATCCCGGCTGGGCGCCGGCCCTCGCGGCCCTCGGCGTCGCGTACGAGAGGGGCGGCGACGCGGAGGCCGCCCTGGCGTCGCTCCGCGAGGCCGTCGCGGCGGACCCCGGATTCTTCGAGGCGTGGAACCGCCTCGGTGTGCTCGAGGAGAAGCGAGGCCGTCTCGCGGAGGCGAGGGCCGCATACGAAGGCGGCCTCGAGGCACGTCCCGGCGACGCGGGGCTGCTTTTCAACCACGCGAAGGCGTGCCTCCGGCTGGGCGATCTCGCGGCCGCGCGCGCGAGCGGCGAGAGGCTCCTGGCCGGGGAGGCGTCCCATCCGGCCGCGCGGTTCCTCCTGGCGAGCATCCTCGAGAGCTCGGGGGACGCGGAGAGGGCGCGGGCGCTCCTGCGGGAGTTCGTCGCGCAGCCCGGCGCGGACCCGAGGCTCGTAGCGGAGGCGCGGGAGAAGCTCGGGGGGACGGCGCCGTGATCCGACGCTCGGCCGCCGCGCTCGCGATCGCGGTGCTGGCCGGGACGGCGGGAGGCCGGTCCGCGGGAGCTCCGGCCGCCGGGCGTTCCCCGAGCCTTCTCCTCATCACGCTCGACACGACGAGAGCGGACCGGCTGGGATGCTACGGGTACGATCGGGGGGAAACGCCGCGGCTCGACCGGCTGGCCTCCGAAGGAGCCGTTCTCGAGGCCGCGGCCGCCGTGGCCCCGCTGACGCTCCCGGCCCACGCGTCGATCCTGACCGGGCTCTATCCGCCGAGACACGGGGTCCGAGACAACGGCGATTTCCGCCTCCCCGACCGGGAAACGACCCTGGCCGAGCATCTGGGGAGCCGGGGCTACGCGACGATCGCCGTCGTGGGCTCGGCCGTGCTCTCGTCGTCGCAGGGGCTCGCCCAGGGATTCCGGACCTACGACGAGCCGCGCGCCGCCCCGGCCTCGGCGGCCCGGGCCGCGGCCGGGGTGCTCTACGCGGCGGAGGCGGAGCGCACCGCCTCCGAGGTGACCGACGCGGCGCTGGCGGCGCTCGATCGAGCTCCATCCGGGCCGTTCTTCCTGTGGGTTCACTACTTCGATCCGCACGTCGAGTACCGGCCGCCCCCGCCCTGGTCGCACCGTTTCGCCGGGCGGCCCTACGACGGGGAGATCGCGTTCATGGACGCGGAGATCGGACGGCTGCTCGACGGGATGGCCGGACGGGGCCGTTTGCGCGAGACCCTGGTCGTCGCCGTGGGAGACCACGGGGAGGCGCTCGGCGATCACGGCGAGAGGACGCACGGCCTCCTCGTGTACGACGCGACGATCCGGGTGCCTCTGATCCTCCGATTTCCCGACCGGGTCCGGGCTCCCGTTCGCTGGCGGGAGCCCGTTTCGCAGGTCGATCTGGCTCCGACGATCCTCGATCTGCTCGGCATGCCTCCGATGCGGAGAGCGCAGGGGAGGAGCTTCGCCGCGGCGCTCACGGGCTCCCGGAGCGCCCCCGCTCCGGCGCCGGCCTACTCCGAATCGCTGTACGGGGAGCGGTCGTACGGCTGGGCGGCCCTGCGCTCGCTCCGCGAGGGGAGCCTCGAGTTCGTCGATGCGCCCGAGCCGGAGATCTACGACCTCCGGGCCGACCCCGGCGAGACGCGGAACCTCGCCTCCGCGCGAGCCGGCGACGTCGCGGCCTTCCGGGAGAAGCTCGCCGCGCTCCTCGCCGGGATGGGGGAGGCCGACCCCTCCGCCCGGCAGCCGGTGAGCGACGAGCGTCGCAGGATGCTCGAGAGCCTAGGCTACGTGGCCGGCGGGGCGCCGCCCGCGACGGGGGACGGCCCGCTGCCGGATTCGAAGCGCCGGGTCGCTCTGCACGATCTGTTCTTCGAGGCGCGGTCCCTCGTCGCGCGCGGCCGCAACGACGAGGCCCGGGAGAAGCTGGAGAGGCTGCTGGCGGAGGACCCGCGCAATCCGCTGGCGCTGTCGAGTCTCGGCGCGCTCCTGGTCGAGGAGGGGGACGTGCCGGGGGGGCTGCGGCGTCTGCAGGCGGCGGCCCAAGCGGCGCCGGGGGTCTACGAGATCCAGAGGAACGCCGCGGCCCAGCTCCGCAACGCCGGCCGTCTCGAGGAGTCGGCCCGGGCCTACAGGGCCGCGATCGCCATCCGTCCGTCCGCGGCGGACGCCCATTACGGTCTCGGCAAGGCGCTGTACGCCCTCCGCGATCCGCAGGCGGCGATCCGGGAATACGCCGAGGCGATCCGTCTCGGGTACGACGAGCCCCCCGCGTGGGCGGCCCTCGGCCTGGCCCGGATCGCGGGGGGGGACGCGGCGGGGGCGGAGCGCGACCTGGCGAGGGCGGCCGGAGCGGATCCGAGGATCCTGGCGGAGGCCTGGAAGCAGCTCGGGTGGCTCCGGGCTCGGGAGGGGAAGCTCGCGGAGGCCCGGCAGGCCCTCGATCGGGCCCTCGCCGTCGCCCCCGGCGACGCGGCTGCCCTTCTCGATCATGCGTCCATGTGCGCGAAGCTCGGAGACCGCGAGGCCGCCGTGGGGAGCCTCGAACGGCTGGTGGCAGGGCAGCCGGACCATCCGTCCGCGCGAGTCCGGCTGGCGGAAGTGCGGCTCGCCTCCGGGGATCGGGCGGGAGCCGCCGAGGCGCTCCGGGAGTTCCTCGCCCAGCCAGGCGCCGATCCGAAGCTCGTGCCCGCCGCGCGCGAGATGCTGGAGGGGCTCGGCGCGGCGAAGTGATCCTCACGGCGCGGCCCGCGCTCGTCGCCCGCTCGTCCTCTCTCGCGGCCGCCGTCCGCTCCGGCGCGCTACGTCCGGGCGGTCGTTCCCGCGTTCACGACGAGCGTTCGCATCTCGGTGTAGTCCTCGATCGCCCAGCGCGGCCCTTCGCGTCCCGAGCCCGAGGCCTTCACGCCGCCGTAGGGCATCGTGTCCACCCGATAGGTGGGGACGTCGTTGACGACGACCGCGCCGGCCTCGATCCTCTCGAAAGCGGCGATCGCCACGGCCAGGTCGCTCGTGAAGATGCCCGCCTGGAGGCCGTAGTCGGAGCGGTCGACCGCCTCGATTCCCTCGAGGGCCGACCGGACCGGCTCGACGGCCACGACGGGCCCGAACACCTCGAGGGCCCGGACTCGCATCGTCTCCCGGGTCCCGGTCAGCACGGTCGGCTCGACGAGGGTGCCGCGCCGACTCCCTCCGCGCAGCACCTGTGCGCCGCCCGAGCGGGCCTCGTCGATCCACGACTCGATGCGGGCGGCGTCCTCCTCGGCGACCACCGGCCCGACGGTCGTCCGCTCGTCGAGGGGGTCCCCGACGACAAGGGCGTCGACGTGGGAGAGGAGCTTCTCCAGGAACGGCTCGAAGACCGCCTCGTGGGCGAAGATCCGCTGCACGGAGATGCAGCTCTGGCCGGCCTGCCAGAACGCGCCCGCCGCGGCGCGGGCCGAGGCCGCGTCGAGGTCGGCCCCGCGGTCGACCACGAGTCCGGCGTTCCCTCCGAGCTCCAGGACGACCCTCTTCCTGTGCGCGAGGCGCCGCACCTCCCATCCGACCTGGGGCGATCCCGTGAAGGAAACCGCCCGGATCCTTGGGTCCTCGACGAGAGGGGAGGCCTCGGCCCCCGCGAGCGGGAGGACCGAGACGGCCTCCGGCGGCGTGCCGGCGTCCAGGAGGACCTTCGCCAGGTCGAGCGCGGAGAGGGGAGTCTTCGAGGCCGGCTTCAGGACGAAGGAGCAGCCCGCCGCGATCGCGGGGGCGACCTTGTGGGCGACCAGGTTCAGCGGGAAATTGAACGGGGTGATGCAGGCGACCGGCCCGACCGGGAACCTCCTGGTCAGCGCGAAGCGCCCCTCGTGTCCGGGAAGCACGTCGAGAGGGAGAACCTCCCCCCCGATCCGGAGCGCCTCCTCCGCCGCCGTGCGGAACGTCAGGGCCGCGCGCTCGGTCTCCGCGCGCGCCTGCGCGATCGGCTTCCCCGCCTCGAGGGCGATGGTCCTCGCGAAGCGCTCCCTCTCGGCCGCGAGGCGGGAAGCCACCGCGGAGAGGATCTCGGCGCGCTTCCACGCGGGCGTGCCGCGGATCGCCCGGAACCCGCGCTCCGCGGCTTGGAGTGCGGCCTCGACGTCGCCGGGGCTCGCCCGGCCGACCTCGGCGACCCTCCCGCCGTCGAACGGGCTCGCGACGCCGAGGCCCGGACGGCGGGGCGTCTCGCGCCCTCCCACGAAGAACGGTCTCGCGTCCATCGGGCCTCTCCCGCTCCCGGCGCGGCCTGCTCGCCGCCCCGGGCGTGCCTCTTTCCCCCGGATTATGCACGACCCTGGGCGTCACGGGCTTCCCGGAGGGCGGGCTGGGTCGGATAATGGGGCGGACCGAGGTCGGATCGGCCCGCGCCGCTTGGCGTCTCGCGCCGCGGGCGTCGCGCCGGCGGACCCCGGTACGGAGGCGGATCCGATGCCGCATCTCTCGGAAGCGCTGAACCTGCCCGTCTTCGACGAGACGGGGACGAAGATCGGCCGCCTCGACGATCTCCTCGTCGACTCGTCGCGGGGGCTCGTCGCGAGGATCGTGGTCCGCTCCGGCCGCGAGCGCTCCTCGGTCGCCTGGGAATCGGTCGAGACGTTCTCGCCGGAGACCCGGCGCGTCGTGCTCGCGGAGAAGGCCGGGCTCGGGAGGGGGCCGGGGGCGGAGCCGGGAGGAGAGACGCTCCACCTCAAGCGGGACGTGCTCGACCGGCAGATCATCGATATCCGGGGCCGCAAGGTGGTCAAGGTCAACGACATCCTCCTCGAGCCGGCGGGGGGGCATCTCGCCCTGCGGCGCGTGGAGGTCGGTCTCGCGGGAGCGGTCCGGCGCCTCCTCGCGGGGATCGTCCGCCCGGGGATTGTGAGGCGGATCGCCGACGGGCTGACGGCGCAGTCGATCCCCTGGGACTACGTCGGCCTCGTCGAGGCGGGCTCCCGCATCCGGCTCAAGGTGCACCAGCAGCTCGCCAAGATGCACCCCGCGGATCTGGCCGACATCCTCGAAGACCTCGGGCGGGTCGAGCGGCGCGAGATCCTCTCCGCGCTCGACCCCGAAACGGCGGCGCAGGCGCTCTCCGAGGCCGAGCCCAGCGTTCAGGCGGCCGTGGTCGAGGCGATCCACGTGGAGCGCGCCGCCGACCTCCTCGAGGAGATGCAGCCGGACGAGGCAGCGGACATCCTGGGAGACCTGCCGGAGGAGCGGTCGAAGGCGGTGCTCGCGGCCATGGAGGAGGAAGAGGCGGAGGAGGTGCGGGAGCTGCTCCAGTTCCGTGACGACTCCGCGGGCGGTCTGATGACGACGGATTTCTTCTTCGCCCGCGCCGACTGGACCGTCGGGCAGGCCCTCGCTTCCCTGCGGGAGGTGGATTCGGACCTCCTCGGCGAGCTCGACGAGGTGCCGGTCGTCGAGGCGGACGAGAGCCTCGTCGGCGTCGTGCCCCTGGTCCGGCTCGTCCGGGCCCCCGAGAGCGGCCGGGTGACCGAGTACATGCGCCGGGAGGCGAGGGCGGTGACCCCCGCCACGCCGTTCGCCGAGGTCGTCGAGCGCTTCGAGAAGTACCACCTCCGGGCCCTCGCGGTCACGGACGAGTTCGGGCGTCTCGTCGGCCTGATCAACATCGAGGACGTCTTCAGCCGGGTCGTGACGGGGGAGTGAGCGGTGGCGCTCTTGGCGAAGCTGCGGGGAGTCGGCGGGCGGATCGCCCTCCTCGTCGCCTTCATGGGGCCCGGCGTCATCACGAGCAACGTGGACAACGACGCGGGCGGGATCTACACGTACTCCCTGTGCGGAGCGCAGTACGGGTACCGCCTGCTCTGGATCCTGGTGCCGGTGCTGCTCGCCCTGATCGTCGTCCAGGAGATGTGCTCCCGGATGGGGACCGTCACCGGCAAGGGGCTGGCGGACCTGATCCGCGAGGAGTTCGGCCTCCGCGTCACGTTCCTCCTCATGATGGCGGTGCTCTTCACGAATCTCGGGAACGCCGTCGCGGAGTTCGCGGGCCTCGCCTCCGCGCTCGAGCTGTACGGCGTCAGCCGCTACGTGTCGGTTCCGCTGGGGGCCGTGTTCGTGTGGTGGCTCGTCGTGTTCGGCACCTACAAGACGGTCGAGAAGGCGTTCCTGATCGCCTGCCTGTTCTATCTCGCCTATCCGATCTCGGGGTTCCTGGCCAAGCCGGACTGGGGGGCGGCCGCCCACGGGGCGGTGGTCCCGACGGTCCCGTTCGATCTCGCCGGGATCGCGATGATGGTCGGCATCGTGGGGACGACGATCGCCCCGTGGATGCAGTTCTACCTCCAGTCCTCGGTCGTCGAGAAGGAGGTCCGGATCGCCGACTACGCGAAGTCGAGGCTCGACGTCGTTCTCGGCTCCGTCATGGCGGTCGTCGTGGCGTTTTTCATCATCGTCGCCTGCGCGGCGACCCTCCACGAGGCCGGCGTCCTCGCGATCGGGTCTGCCGCGGAGGCGGCCCGTGCCCTCGCTCCCCTGGCGGGCAGGTACGCGGAGACGCTCTTCGCCTTCGGCCTCGCGAACGCCTGCCTCTTCGCCGCCTCGATCCTCCCCCTCGCGACCGCCTACAGCGTCTGCGAGGGGCTGGGGCTCGAGGCCGGCGTCAACCGGAAGTTCAGCGAGGCGCCGGAGTTCTACAGCCTCTACACCGCCATCGTAGCGATCAGCGCCGGCGCGGTTCTCCTGCCGGGGCTGCCGCTCCTGAAGATCATCCTCGTCTCGCAGATCCTGAACGGCGTCCTGCTCCCCGTCGTGCTCGTCTTCATGGTGCGCCTCGTCAACGACCGGGCGATCATGGGAACGTTCGTGAACGGACCGGCCTACAACACGGTCGTCTGGGTCACGACCTGCGTGCTCGTCGCGCTCACGGCCCTGATGATCGTGACGAGCTTCCTCCCGGCCGGTCCGGGGATCTGACGGCTCTCCCTCGAGGCCGCGGCGTCAGAGCCAGCCCTTCCGCCGGAACAGGTACAGCATTCCCGAGGCCGCCGCGATGCAGCAGGCCCAGAACGCCAGGTAGCCGTACTTCCATCCGAGCTCCGGCATGTTCCAGCCGCCGCCGGTGTCGAAGTTCATGCCGTACACGCCGGCCAGGAAGCCGAGGGGGATGAACACGGTCGAGATGATCGTCAGCACGCGCATCACGTCGCCGAGCCGGTTGCTCAGGCTCGACAGGTAGATGTCGAGCAACCCCGAGGCCATCTCGCGATAGTTCTCCGAGACCTCGAGCGCCTGCACCGCGTGGTCGTGGCAGTCGCGGAGGTAGAGCCGCGTGTCGTTGCCGAGAAGGTCGTGCTCGTCGCGTGCGAGCCTCGCCAGCACCTCGCGCTGGGGCCAGAGGACCTGCCGGAGCCGCAGGAGGTCCTTCCGGATCTCTTGCAGGCGCTCCATCGACTCGCGGTCCGGCCTCTCCAGGATGCGGTCGTCCAGATCCTCGAGACGCTCTCCGATGGACTCGAGCGCGGGGAAGGCGGAGTCGACGACGCGGTCGAGGATCGCGTAGGCGAGGTATCCTGGGCCGCGGTTGCGAAGCCTTCCCTGCGGGACCTCGAGTCTCGACCGGATCGGGGCGAGACGGTCCTCGCCCGACTCCTGGAAGGTGACCACGAAACCCGGTCCCAGGAACAGCGAGACCTGGAACTTCCCGACCGACCCGGTTTCCGCCTCGAGGATCTGGCAGGTGGCGAAGACGACGTTTTCGTAATCCTCCACCTTCGGCCGCTGCCCGAGGTGAACGACGTCCTCGAGCGCGAGGGGATGAAGGCCGAAGACGTCGCCGATCCGGCCGATCGTCGAGACGTCCCCGAGTCCGATCACCTGGACCCAGTGAACCCCCTCCCCGGCGGCGAGGCCGCGGAGCGCCTCCGCGTCGGCGACCTCGCGCGTCTCGAGCCGCCCCGGCGTGTAGCTCGTGAGGAAGATCCGCGCCGGCCCGCTCTCGCCCTCCGCGGCGGTCAGCGTACCGGGCGACGTCCCCGGAATCTGGTAGTCCTTGAGCAGGTCGAGCGGCATGGTCACCTCCGTCGGCGGCCGTGGCGGCGCGCACCGGGACTATATCGCGGCGCCGGCCGCCTCGATTCCGGAAGCGTAACGGCGCGCTCCGGAACCGTAACCGTCGCGGGGCGCACGCGACGCCGGAAGGAACGGCGGCCGATCTCGGGAATCGGGCCGAATCGAGGGGGAATCCGGACCCGGGGCCGGGCCGAGAGGGGAGCGGGCCGGCCGAGGCACGCTCGTTGCTCCCCGGATCGTGCGAGCCGGACCGTTCCCGGCGAGACAAGCATCTCAGGGGGGAAGCACGATGCACCATCTTCGCGAGACCGCAGGACTCCTCACGCTCGGCCTGATCCTGATCTCGGGCACCGCCTGTTCCGACAGCTCCACGTTCGTCCCCGGAAGCGAGATCGGCATTCCGCCCGCGCCGGTCGCGGTGGCTCCGGCCACCCAGCCGGAGGCCGTGAACCTCACCGTGGCCGTCCACGATGCGCCCGCTCCCTCGATTCGCGAGGCGTGGGTGACCTTCACCGGCGTGTCGGCCCGCGTCGCGGGCGGCGGCTGGATCGCGATCGAAGGGCCCGGCGAGGTGACGGTGGACCTCCTCACTCTCGTCCGGGGCCGCACTCTCGTTTTGGCCGAGGCCGAGGTTCCCGCCGGCTCGTACGACGCGTTGCGCGTGGACATCTCGGCCGCGCGCGTCGTCGACGCGAACGGCGTGTCCCGCGACGTGCCGCTTCCCAGCCCGGGTGTCGGCGTCGAGCATCCGGTGGGGTTCCGGTGCCTTACCGGACAGCCCCAGGTCGTCGTCCTCGATTTCCCCGTCGAGCCGTCGTTCCGGCTCGCCACCGCCGGCGTGGCCTTCACGCCGACGATCGTGACCGACAGCGTCCGAGTGGCCCCGTAAGCGTCACGAGGCCTCCTTCCCTCCCGGCGTCCCGTCCGCTCCCCCGCGGGCGGGACGCCGCTCTTTTCGAGGGCCCGGCGGAGCGTCCTCGCGCCGGCCGCCCGGCCGCGGTATGCTTCCCCGCGATTTCCGGAGCGCTTCCCGGAGAATGAGCATGCGGTTGCCGATCGGAGCGATGGCCCTCGTGGCGAGCTTGCTCGTCGCGGCGCTCGCCGGCGGGGCTCCCGCGAGCGAGTCCGTGGCGCCGGCTCCTTCCCCGACCCAGCCGCCGCCCGCGCCCGCGGAGACCTCCCCGGCGACCGGCCCCCGGCTCGAGGTCGAGCGGGACGCGATCGATCTCGGAGCGGTGACGCGGGGGACTCCCGCCGAGGGGAGCTTCACGCTCCGGAACCTCGGCTCGGACGTGCTCCGGATCCTGTCCGCGAAGCCCGGCTGAGGGTGCGCGGTGGCCTCGTTCGACGAGGCCATCCTGCCCGGGCAGGCAGGGAAGGTGACGGCTTCGATCCGTACCGACGGATACTCCGGCCCCATCAGCAAGACGATCGCCGTCCGGACGAACGATCCGGCCCACCCGTCCGTGACGCTGACGCTGCGGGCGACCGTGGTGGCGAGCGTCAACTTCTATCCCGGACGCAACCTGGTCCTTTCCGTCGGCCGGAGCGACGAGAACGTCGTCCGGACCCTGGTTCGGAAGGACGAGTCCGAGACGGGGACGCTGGAGATCTCGGAGATCGCCTCGACCGTGCCGTGGCTCTCGGCCACGGCGCGAAAGATCGGGGAGGCCGGGGCGGTCGAACCCGGACTTCCTCCCGCGGAGCCCGGGGACTGGCTCATCGAGGCGAGGCTCGTCGGCGACGCGCCGCCGTCCCCCTCCTCGGTCGGGGTCCGGTTCAAGACCGGCCTCGCGCGAGAGCCCGAGGCGGCCGTTTGGGTGAGCGTGCGCACGATGCCCGCGCTGGCGGTCTCGGCGCCGAGCATCGTTCTCGACGCTCCTCAACCGGGGCAGCCGGCTTCGGGCTCCACGATCCTCACGGTTCGCTGGGACCTGGACCCGACCGCCCTGCGGGTGACCGCCGAGCCCACTCCCTTCTCGGTTCGGACGTCTCCGCTCGGACCGAGGAGCTTCCGTCTCGAGATCACCTGGACGGAAGGGGAGGCCGGCGCCTCCCCGCGGCAAGGACGAGTGACGGTGATCCTCGGATCGGAGCGGGCGACGGTCTTCGTGCGGGTGCTTCCCCCCTCGCTTCCTCGCCCAGCCTCCGCCGCGGGGCCGGCCCCCGCTCTCTGATCGAGCGCGTCTCCCGACGCAAGGGCGGGCGTCAATCCCGGATCGCGCGGAGCGCGACTTCCGCCGTGGCCAAGGGGACCGCCAAGGAGACCGTCTCGCCGGGGGTGTCGGCCTCGATGACGAGCCGGCCATCCCGCTTCGAGACCCGGACGCTCTCCTCGCGCGAGAGGACCTCCACGAAGGTCGCGTCCGGGCATCGCCGGAGCTGGGAAACCATCTCCCCGGCGGCGGAGAGCGCGGAGCGGGCTTCCTCTCCGAGCCGGAGCCGGGACGCAGGGACGAGGGCCAGGCCGGCCCGGGCGAGGAACGCGGGGCATCGGATCGAAACGTCATCCCCCCCCGCCTGCTTGGGCCGGACCCGGACCTCGATCGTGCCGTCGTGGATCCAGTAGTAGGAGACGACTGCCGCGAGCGAGACGGCCGTGACGAGGACCAGCGCGCCCACGATCGCCAGGATCCTGCTGAAGAGTCTCACGGCGTCCTCCCGTCGGTGCGAGTCACCGCCCTTCTTCGCTCGAGTCGATCCACACGCGCACCCGAGTGTCGCCGTCCTGGACCGTGACGATGTCGCCGGACCCCTTCCGTGCGAGAACCTGCAGGGCGGCCTGGACGTCGAGCTCCTCCTCCGAGCCGGAGAACAGCGCGTCGAGGACGTCGAGCGGAATCCTCGCCTCGACCTTCTCCGCCTTCTCGGCGGAGCCGTCGACGAGCACCAGGATCTCGTCGCCCCGCTTCGCGACCCGCACCTTCTCGTCGGGTCCCTCGACCGTCACGTACTCCGCGTCCCGCGAGGCGCGCACGGCCTGCCAGACCGCGCGGAGATCCGCCGCGGAGAAGTCGGAGTCTCCCATCTCGATCCGGACCTTGCCCTCGCGAAAGCGCTCGTGGCGGACGAGAGGCAGTACCTTTTCGACGAGCTCGATCGGCACGTTGACGCGCACGGTCTCGCCCCGCTCGCCGGACTCGGTCACGTAAACGTGCAGCCACGGCTGGGCCTCGGCCGCGCGGACCGTCGCCGCCGCTCCGGCCGCGAGGGCCATTCCCATCCCCGCCAGGATCATCCATCGCTTCATGGCATCTCCTTCCGCCGCCCGCGCGGCCTGTCGCCGGCCCGGCGACCTGTTCCCCTCGCCGTAGAGAACGGCCACTCCCCCGGGAAGGTTCCGGCGGAAGACCGGATTTCAGGGCCAAGGGGGGGCCGGGGGACGCCGCCGGCCGGCGCTCAGCGCGCGGCCCGGACCTCGGCCAGGCAGGCGGGGCAGAACTCCGCCGACTTGAAGTCGATCTCCTCGACGTAGGTCGAGGAGCGCATGACGCAGTCCGGCACGTCGCAGTGCACGAGACCGTAGGTGTGTCCGAGCTCGTGCACGGCCTCCTTGTCGAGGCGCCCGGCCAGGAGCCTCTCGTCGGAGGGGAGCCCGTACGCCTCGCTGCGCAGGCGATGGATGGAGACGACCGCCGCCCGCCCTCCCAGCTGGGCCTCCCCGAACACGAAGGTGAGGACGGGGATGAAGAGGTCCACGGCGGTGACCCCGATCACCCTCTCGGCCTCGTCCTCACGGTCCCGGAGGAGCTGGGCCAGGAGGAGGGTCGAGTTGTACTGGCTTCTGGCCGGCTGGAACGGGATCTCCGGATCGAACCAGGGTTGGCGGATCCGGGGCTCGAGCCCGAACGTTCTCCGCAGGCGGAGCCCCAGCGAGTCGAGCAAGGCGTGCCGTCCCTCGAAGTAGATCGGCACCACGAGGATCGGCGGCATCGGGAGCTACTTGCGCAGGTCGTACTTCTTGATCTTGTTGTACAGGGTCACGCGGTCGATCTTGAGGACCTCCGCGGCCCGCGTGATGTTCCAGTTCGACCGCTCGAGAATCCTCGCGATGTGCGTCTTCTCCATCGCCGCGAGCGAGTCGGCCGGGACATTCTCCGAGAGCGAGCCGATCCGCATCGGCAGGTCGCCCGGCCGCACCACCGGGGGCTTGCCGACGACGAGGGCGCGCTCGACGGCGTTGGCCAGCTCTCGCACGTTCCCCGGCCACTCGTGGCGGACCAGGAGGTCCATCGCCTCGGGGCTGATCTCGGTGAAGCCCTTGTTCATCTGGAGCGAGTACTTCTGCAGGAAGTGCCGCGCGAGCAGCGGGATGTCCTCGCGGCGCTCGCGCAGCGGCGGCAGGTAGATGCTGAAGACGTTCAGCCGGTAGTAGAGATCCTCCCGGAACTGGCCGTCCTCGACCAGCTTCTCCAAGTTCTGGTTCGTCGCGCAGACGACGCGGAAATCCACCCGGGTCGAGCGGGTCCCCCCGAGCCGCGTGAACTCCTTCGTCTCGAGAACACGCAGGAGCTCGACCTGGGTCTTCAGGGCGATCGTTCCCACCTCGTCGAGGAAGAGGGTCCCCCCGTTCGCCATCTCGATGCGGCCCTTCCTGCGGTACGCGGCGCCGGTGAACGCCCCCTTCTCGTGCCCGAACAGCTCGCTCTCGAGGAGGGTCTCCGAGAGCGCCCCGCAGTTCACCGGGACGATCGGGAAGAAGCGGCGGCGGCTGTTCGCGTGGATCGCCTGCGCGATGAGCTCCTTGCCCGTCCCGCTCTCGCCGCGCACGAGAACGGTCGCGTCGGTCTCCGCCACGGAGCGCACGAGCTCGAGCACCTTCTGCATCTGCGGGCTGTCGCCGACGACCTCGCCGAGCTGCGAGAGCTGCTCGATCTTCTGCCGCAGCTGGACGTTCTCGCTCTTCAGCCGCCGCTGGTCGAGAGCCCGCCGGACGAGGTGGCTCAGCTCGTCCGGGTCGATCGGCTTCGTGATGTAGTCGAACGCCCCCTGCTTCAACGCCTGCACGGCGGACTCCACGGAGGCGTACGCCGTGATCATGATGGTGACGATCTCCGGGTCGATCTGGTGGATCCTCTCCTGGAGCTCGAGGCCGTCCATGCCCGGCATCTTGATGTCGAGCAGGACGACGTCCCAGGCCGCCTCCTGGAGCTTCCGGAGCGCCTCGGTGGCGTTCTCGGCCGTGTCCGTGTGGTAGCCGTCCTTGCGGAACCAGCCGCAGAGGGAGTCCCGGACGGAGAACTCGTCGTCCACGATCAGGATGGTCGCGCTCTCTGGCTTCATTCCTGCGAACCTCGACCCTTCCGGTGCTCGCACCGGGACGTTGCGGCGGAGGACCGTTCCGCGGGAGCCTGCCGCCGTGCGGGGACCCGAGCCGCTGCGGGGGGCGCCGTCACGATGCGCCCGCGGCGGGTCGCCGCTCGGCGAGCCCCGGACCGGGCTGACGGGGAAGCCGCACGGTGAACGTCGTGCCCCGGCCCACGGCCGACTCGACGTCGATCCTTCCGCCGTGGCGCTGGACGATGCCGTACACGACGGCGAGCCCGAGCCCCACTCCGGTCTTCCCGTCCTTGGTGGAGAAGAAGGGCTCGAAGATCCGCGCCTGCACTTCCGGCGACATCCCCACGCCGGTGTCCGTGACGCTGATGCGGACGACGCCGTCGTCCGCCTCTCCCTTGAGCATCAGCGAGCCGCCATGCGGCATCGCCTCCACCGCGTTGACGAGGAGCGCGACCAGGGCCTGCTGGAGCTGGTCGGCGTCGCAGACGACCTGATCGTCTCCGGCGAGGGGCTCGGTCTCCATCCGGATCCCGGCGATCTGGGTGTGGTGGTGCACGAGCATCGCCGCCCGCTCGAGGATCGGGTTGACGTGCTGGAGGGCGAACTCGCCTCCGGCCGGCCTGGCGAACAGCAGGAGGTTGCGCACGATGTCCCCGCAGCGGCGGGATTCCTTCTGGATCAGGTCGAGATAGCGCATGACCTCCGGGCGCTCGTCGGAGGTCGGGCCGTCGTCCTGAAGACAGCGCCCCACGAGCTTGGAGTAGTTCAGGATCCCGGCCAGCGGGTTGTTCAGCTCGTGCGCCACCGTCGCCGACAGCTTCCCGAGGGAGGCCATCTTCTCCATGTGGACGATCTGCCGGTGCGCCTGGCCGAGCTCCTCCGTCTTCTCGACGACCTTCCTCTCGAGCTTCTCGGACCACTCCGTCAGCTCTTTCCGCGCCCGGCCGAGGTCCTCCGTCATCCGGTTGAAGCTCTCCGCGAGGAGCCCGATCTGGTTGCGGGTCCCGATGTGGATCCTGGTGTCGAGGTCTCCCCGGGCGACGCGCTCGGTCCCCGCGATGAGGCGGCTCACCGGGACCCGGACGACCCGGTAGATGAATATGGCGGTGGTCAGGCCGACGATTCCGACCATCAGCAGCGTCCAGAGGACGGTCTGGCGCTTCATGTCGGCGAGCTGCTGGTCGGCCCCCTCGAGCGACATCATGACGTCGAGGACCCCCAGCACCGTCTGGCTCGGCGAATGCGCGTGACAGGGGGCGCTCGAGCACTCCGACTGATTGTTGATCGAGCTGATCACGCCGAGCACGCGGCTCCCGCTCGGGGACAGGTAGATCCGCACGCGGTTCGACGCGGGCACCGACCGCAGCGGCGCGGAGCGGTCGTGACAGACGACGCAGGCTTCCGCCTGCATGTCCACGCGGCGCCCGATCTCCGCCGGGTCGGCGGAGAAGATGATCGTGCCCTGCTTGTCGTAGATGCGGACCCCCGCGACGCCGGGGGCCTGGGCGATCCGGATGATGTTCTGGTGGACCTCGTCCTTGCGGTTCAAGAGCATGCCGTAGTGCGTGCCGCTCTTGATCAGCTCGCTCGTCCGGCTCGCGGACTGCTCGAGCACGGCCGACCACTCGCGGGAAGCGGAGCGCAGATTGACGTATGCCTGGAGGGCGAAGACCGCCGACACGACTCCGAACAGGATCAGGAACAGACGAAGGCTCACCGAACGGAATACCCGCGACAGCCAGTGCTGCCGTACGACGCCCTTCTCTTCTTCCGCCATGCTCGTCGGTGTCCCCGCACCTCTCGGCGAGCATTCTGGCACAGGACGCCCGCGCGCAGGAAGAGGCGGGCCGGACCGGGCCCCCTCCGGTCAGCCGAGGATGCGGCTCACGAGGCCGTAGTAGCGCGCCGGCTGCAGGACGGTCCGGAGGTCCTGGGAGGGCTCGCCCCCGTCCTGGAGCGTGGGCCCGACGGCTGCGCCCGAGTCCTTTCGCGCTTCCTCGAGGGCGGCGTCGCGGAGCCTCGCGTGGTCGGCGCCCGCGCGCTCCTGCGCCGCGACGGCTCCCTCCAGGCGCGACACCGCGCTCCCGACGTCGTCGCACTCCAGCTCCACGAGCCAGCCTTCGGAGTAGGGCGATTCCGCCGCCAGGGCCGGGTGGTCGCGAAGGCGGTGGTTCCGGCGCACGACGATCCCCGCCACCGGGCTCCGGAGCGCCACCGTGAAGGTCCCGTCGGTGACCCAGAACGCCGCGCGCCCCTGCTCCAAGGCGCTGCCCGGGGCCGGGAGGATGACGCCGGAGGCGTGCTGGAGCAGCCCGGCGGCGAACCCGTCGAGCCCGACGCGGACGTGCCCGTCGTCGAGCACTCCGGCCCACGTGTGTCCCGGGCCGTACAGCCGGTCCTCCGGGAACTCCCGGGTGGGAGCCTCGGGCAGGGCGGGGATCGGCTCCGCCGGGCGCGGGAGCGCCTGGCCCCGGAGCGCGGCGTCGAGAGGGCAGTCCTCGCAGCGGAAATCCCGGTCGCAGAGCTTGTAGGCCACCTGCCCGGCGGTCATCCAGACGCACGGATAGGAGTCGTCCGGGATCAGGTTTCTCGGGGGGCCGTTCCTGTCGCGCGAATGCATGGCGTTCCCTCCCCGAGACATCCCACCGTCACCGGTGGCAGGTCGAGCAGTTGTCGTCGTCGATTCCGAAGGCGTCCTTCCCGTTGTGGCACGACGCGCAGAGATCCCCTCGGTGGATCCTTTCCTCGGTCAGCCCTCCCCGGAGCGGAGTGCCGGCCTCCTGCAGGCGGAAGGTGCCGTTGTGGCAGGTCGCGCACCGCGGCTGAGACCCATCCACGTGCGTCTCGTGGCTGAACGTGACCGGGCCGGGGCTCGACTCGGCCTGCGGGAACGTGTAGTCCTCGGGAAGGCGCAGGTCGGCGGCGCGGGCCGCGACCTTCGGATCCAGGAGATCTTCCGCGGTCGTGGTGTCGATCCTGCCCTCGCCGCGGGTGGCGGCGACCACGACGAACCCGACGATCAGGAGCACCCAGAGACCCGCGAGCACCGCCTTGCCGAACGCGGGGCGGGAGCGGGCGAGCGCCGCAGCGGCCCCTTCCGGCTTCTGGGCGGCGGGCAGCGCGGCGGCGGCCGGTGCGTGGGCCTCCGGGAAGACCGGGAAGAACTTCACCGCGAGCGCGAACACCGTGAAGCCGGCCCCCACGATGGAAGCCGTCACGACGATCTCGAGAAACGAGGGGAAGTAGGAGGTGCCCGAGGACGCGCTCATGCCCGTGATCGCGACGTTCAGGCGGTTGACGATGAGACCGAGGATCGTCAGCGTCGCCGCGAAGAACAGGCCGTTCTCGTTCCTGCGGACGCGCGGCGTCGCGAAGAGCACCATGGGGAGGAGGACGCCGAGCCCGATCTCTCCCCAGAACATCACGCTTTCCGGCGTGACCTGGAAGATGGTCGCGAACTGGTCCCGCGAGAGCAGGTCCTGGGCCTTCCACATGGCGTACACGGCCAGGACCACGACGGCGCAGCGCCCGAGATTCTGGAGGAGGTCCGCCTCCAGGCGCTTCCCGAAGGCCCTGAAGCTCATGTACGACTCGAAGATCGTCATGGCCAGGCCCCCGGCGATCGCCGTCAGGAAGAAGTAGACCGGGAGCCACGGCGAGTACCACAGGGGGTGGAGCTTGCCCGCGGCGATCACGTAGAGGGTGCCGAGCGACGACTGGTGCATCGTCGAGAGGAGCACGCCCGCGATGACCAGCGGCGTGTAGATCCGCTGGACGAGGCGGAGCGGCATCTTCCAGCCGAACCGCTCGAACACGAGAGGGCTGAACTCGAGGGCCAGCACCGTCGTGTAGAGCATGACGCACCATCCGACCTCGAACATCACGGAGTGCGGGTTCCACATGATGATCGGGTGCCAGATGTTCCAGGGCCGTCCGAGGTCGAACAGGAGCGCGACGATCACGAGCAGGTAGCCGAGGAAGGCGGTGAGGATCGTCGGCCGCGCGATCTCCTCGTACTTCTCGATCCGGAAGACGTGGACGGTCGCCGCGATGACGAAGCCGCCCGCCGCGAGCGCCACGCCGACCAGCATGTCGAATCCGATCCAGAGGCCCCACGGGAACTGGTCGGACAGGTTCGTGGACGCGCCGAGCCCGTGGAAGAAGCGGACGTACGCCGCGTAGAGCGCGATCGCGATCGTCACGCCCAGCAGGGCCTTCCAGAAGGTGAATTTCCCGAACCATCGCTCCATCTTCGCCGCCCCCGTCGTCATGTTCCGGGCCCCCATGTCAGTGCCGATCCTTGTCCGGGCCCGCCGCACTTCCACCGTGCCCGTGCGATTCCGCCTCGGCGACGTCGTCGCGGCGGTGAGTGATCCACCAGATCCCGAGCAGGCTCACGCCCCACACGCTGATCACGCTCGGGAGCTTCGAGAGAATGTCCCAGGTGAGCTTCGGGTACGGATCTTCCCGCACGTCTACGCGGAAGCCCAGCTTCTCGAACGGCACTCCGGAGAGGTAGAGCACCGACGTACCGCCGGCTTCCGAGATCCCGTAGACGTGATCGACGTACCGGCCCGGCTCGGCCTCGATCCGGCGGCGGGCCTCCCGGATCAGGGCGTCCCGCTCGCCGAAGATCGTGGCGCCCGCCGGGCAGGCCGCCGTGCAAGCGGGCTGGCCGCCGTTCTTGACCCGGGTCTCGTAGCAGAGGATGCACTTGCGAACGAGGGGGAGCGGCTTGTCCCATTCGTACTTGGGCATGCCGAACGGGCACCCGATCATGCAGTAGCGGCAGCCCATGCATCGATCGGGGAGATAGATGACCGGCCCCTCGGGGGTCTTCTGGAACGCCGCGACGGGGCACACGGACGCGCAGGCGGGCTCCTCGCAGTGCATGCACTGCCGCCTCACGTTGACGTTCCCGTGGCGCTCGATCGCGGTCCAGGTCGTCCCCGAGAGCCTAGCGGCGCCGTCCTCTCGGGGTAGCTCGTTGATTTCCTTGCAGGCCCAGACGCATGCCTCGCATCCGACGCACTTCGTAAGATCCGTCAGAATCCCCACCTTCATGGCAATCGCCTCCGCTCGCGAGTTCACCGGCCCGGCATCCGGGACCGACCTGCCTCGTCGGCAGGAAGTCTACCGCGCCGTCGCCGGAAAGAACTCGTTGACCAAGCGCTGCCACTTCTCGTCGTCGAGATGGTCCGAGAGCCCTTCTACGAGAGCCCCGCCGTCCTGGACGGTGGCGCCGACCAGCTGGGTCTCCGCTCCGCCCGTGGCCAGGAACTCCTTGAGCCGCGCGAGCTGCGCGCGGGCCCAGGCCTTCGCCTCGTCCGCCACGAGCATCCGCTTCAGGGCGGGGGAGACGTCCCGTGGGGAGAGCCAGTAGAGCCAGCCGCGCCCGTAGGGGTCCCGGTCGAGCTGCTCGGGGTTCGCCTCCGCGTTGACCCGGGCCACGACGCCGTCCGCCGGGGATCGGAGCACGACCTTTCGATTCCCGCGGAACAACGTGACGAGCGGATCGCCAGCGCGGAGCGTCGTTCCCTCGGTGCGGACCTCGATCCGATCGGGCCGGCCGAGGATGGCGAGCGGCATCCGGTCGACGCCGATTCGGAGCGCGCCGGAGGGCTCGAGCTGCGCCCACACGTGGCCGGGATCCAGGAAGACGCCGGCCGGGACTTCGTCGATCGCCGTGATCGGCCGCACGGCGGCAGAGGCCGGGGCGCTCTCGGGGACGACGCCGAGCGCCTTCGCCTTCCTCAACTGGGCTCTCTGGACGAAGTAGTCGATCGAAAGCAGGGTGATGATCGTGAGCAGGACGAACAGGGCAACCATGACGGGCCTCCTCTCCTTGCTTGCTGTCTCCGCGCCCTCTATAGGCAAGAGCCGGGCCATCGTTGGATTCCTTTATGGTCTTTTTGCGGTTTTCTCGTAAAGTCCAACACTGGCATACAAATACAACGTTCCGGCGCGCCGTCGCGTAGGGGAGTTAATCGAGATCTTCCTGGGCGGGTGTTGAGATAAGAGAGGGAGACGAGGAGGCGATCGCCGAGAATTCGGCGTAACATCTTGAACCGCAATTGGTTGTGGTCCCGTTGAAAACTTCAACTTGGCTTTTGAAATCTTCAACGGAAACGGGGCATCCGGCCGCTGCAATGCCCGGCGAGAGCCGGCGCGCACCGGAGTCGGTCGGCACCCTCCACCTGCCGCGGAGCTAGTCCGACGGCGCGGCCCGGCCGTCCCCGTGGAGCGCGGAGCGCAGGGTGTGCCAGGGGAGCGTCGCGCATTTCACCCGCATCGGGAATTCCCGGACGCCCGCGAAGACGCCGAGCTTTCCGAGCTCGGGAGACGGCGAGGCCGGTCCCTCCCCGCCGGCGACGAGCGCGTGGAACTTGCCGAAGAGGGCGTCCGCCTCGGCGACGGTCTTTCCCTTGAGCGACTCCGTCATGAGGGAGGCGGAGGCGGTCGAGATCGCGCATCCCGAGCCCTGGAATCCGATGTCCACGACGACGTCGTTCCGGAGCGCGACGAAGACCGAGATCCTGTCGCCGCAGAGCGGGTTGAAGCCGTCGGCGCGGCGGTTGGCGTCGGGGGGAATCCGACGGTTCCTCGGACGCTTCCCGTGGTCGAGGACGAGCTCCTGGTACAGGTCGCGGAGTTCCGGCATCAGCGAAACATCTCGAGAACCTTGCGGACCGCCCTCGCGAAGGCCTCGATCTCCTCGCGCGTATTGTACATTCCGAAGGAGGCCCGCACCGTGGCGGGGATCCCGAACCTCTCCATCACCGGCTGCGCGCAGAGGTGCCCGGCGCGCACGGCGATCCCGTCGGCGTCGAGCACGGTCCCGATGTCGTGCGCATGGATGCCCTGGATTACGAAGGAGAGCACCGAGGCCTTCTCCCTCGCCGTCCCGATCAGCCGGACGCCGGGAAGGTCCCGGATCGCCTCGGTCGCGCGCGCCAGGAGGTCCGTCTCGTGGGCGGCGATCGCCTCGAGCCCGATCGCCGTGACGTAGTCGATCGCCCTGCCGAGCACGACCGCGCCGCCTATGTCGGGGGTCCCGGCCTCGAACTTGTGGGGGATCTCCCCGAACGTCGTCTTCTCGAAGGAGACGCTCCGGATCATGTCCCCTCCTCCCTGGTAGGGAGGCATCGCCTCGAGGAGCTCGGCCCGCCCGTACAGCACGCCGACGCCGGTCGGCCCGTACACCTTGTGCCCGGAGAAGGCGTAGAAGTCGCAGCCCAGGTCGCGGACGTCCACCGCGTGGTGGGCCACCGCCTGCGCCCCGTCCACGAGGACCTTCACGCCGCGCCGATGGGCCGCCTCCACGATCCGGCGGATCGGGTTGACCGTCCCGAGGGCGTTCGAGATGTGCGCCACCGCCAGGATCCGGGTTCGCGGGGTCAGCAGCTCGTCGAGCCGGTCGAGCATGAGCTCGCCGCGGTCGTCGATCGGAAGAACGCGGAGGCGGCCCCCCTTCTCCTCGCAGAGAAGCTGCCAGGGGACGATGTTGGAATGATGCTCGAGCCCGGACACGAGGACCTCGTCCCCCTCGCCGACGTGACGCCGGCCCCAGGTGTGGGCGACGAGGTTGATCGCCTCGGTGGTGCCGCGGACGAACACGATCTCGCGGGTCTCGCGAGCGCCCAGGAAGGCGCGCACCTTGTCCCGGGCTTCCTCGAACGAGCGGGTCGCCTCCTCGCTCAGCAGGTAGACGCCGCGGTGGACGTTCGAGTAGCCGTCGGCGTAGAACCTGGCCATCGCGTCGATGACCGCCTGCGGCTTCTGCGTGCTGGCGGAGTTGTCCAGGTACACGAGCGGCTTCCCGTGGACGAGCCGCTTGAGGATCGGGAAGTCCTCCCGGATCCGCGCCACGTCGAAGGGGGCCTTCCGCGTCGCGAGAGACTCGTCGGCGGCGCTCATCGCGCACCTCCATCGCCCGCGGCCGCGGCGCTGCGCGCCGACGCCTCCGCGGCGAGCCGTTCCCGGAGAGGGACGAAGCCGATCCGGCGCACGATCTCTCCGCCGAACGCCTCGGTCAGCAGCCTCCTGGCCTCCCCGGCGCCGATGCCCCGGGACCGGAGGTAGAACAGGGCGTCCGCGTCGAGCTGCCCGACGGTCGCGCCGTGCGTGCAGCGGACGTCGTCGGCGTAGATTTCGAGCTGGGGCCTCGAGGACACGAGCGCGCCGTCGGACAGCAGGAGATTGTGATTCGACTGGAACGCGTCGGTCCTCTGCGCGCCGGGAGCGACCCGGATCCGGCCTCGGAACACCGCCCGGGCCTCGCCTCCCAGGATCCCGCGGTAGGTCTGCCGGCTCACCGAGCGCGGAACCGCGTGCTCGACCGTCGTGCGCTGGTCCACGTGGCGCGAGGCGTCCGCCAGGTACAGGCCGTTCAGCGAGCAGTCCGAGCCCTCGCCGCCCAGCACCGCGCCGAGCTCGACGCGCGCGAGAGCGGATCCGAGCGACACGTTGTGGGAGACGAGCCCGGCCCCCCGCCCGAGACGCGCGTCGACCGTGCCCAGGTGGAGCGCCGCCGGCGCCTCGGCCTGGACGCGGGCGTGCTCCACCGAGGCGTCCTCGGCGACGTCGACCTCGGTCGCCGCGCACGTGAGATGGAGCGCCGCGGCATCCCCGAGGTACGTCTCGATCACGCTCGCGCGGCTCCCCGGCGCTGCGACGATGAGCGTCCTGGGGTAGGTCGCGCCGGATTCCCCGTCGGGAAGGGCCAGGTGGACGACGTGGACCGGAGCCTCGGGGCGCGCCCCGGCCTCGAAGACCACCACCGCAACGTCGTCCGCGAGGGCGGCGTTGAGAGCGGCGAACGCGCGGTCCGCGCGAGGGGCGATCCTCCCGAGCCTCTCCTCGACGGCTTCGCCCCGGGAGGCGAGCGCCTCTCCGAGGGGCCCCGCGAAGACCCCTCCCCCGTTCGCGGGCGACGAGAGCGAGGGGACGAATCGCCCATTGGCGAAGACGAGGCGGGTCGCTCCGAGATCGGCGAGCGGATTGCCGGCGAGCGCCGAGGCCTTCGCCGGTCCGGCGGGACCGGCGGCGCGGAACGGCGCGCGCGCGATCCTCGCGACCGGCGTTCCTCTCCAGTCCTCGTCGCTTGCCTCCGGGAATCCGAGCGTCTCGAAGCGCTCCCAGTTCTCTCGCCGGAGCGCCGCGATCCACGCGGGGAGCGTGGGCAGGACGTCCCGCTCGGCCCGCGCGAAGTCGCTCCGGTACGTCTCGGTTCCGGCGGCGGCCCCGGTCATCGGCGCCTCCCGCTCAATGCCCCGCCGGCGGCTTCGCGCCGGAGGGGCCCTCGATCCATCCGTATCCTCTGGCCTCGAGCTCGAGCGCGAGCTCCCGGCCGCCCGACCGGACGATGCGGCCGTCGAGCAGCACGTGGACGCGATCCGGGACGATGTAGTCGAGCAACCGCTGGTAGTGGGTGACGACGAGAATCGAGCGATCCGGCGCGCGGAGCGCGTTGACGCCGGAGGCCACGACCCGGAGCGCGTCGATGTCGAGGCCCGAGTCCGTCTCGTCGAGGATCGCGAGCCTGGGGTCCAGGACGGCCATCTGGAGGATCTCGTTCCGCTTCTTCTCGCCTCCGGAGAAGCCCTCGTTGACCGGCCGCTGGAGGAGCGCCTCGTCCATCTCGACGACCTTCATCTTCTCCCGGAGGAGCGAGAGGAAGTCGAGCGCGTCGAGCTCCTCGAGGCCCCGGTGCTTCCGGATCGCGTTCAGCGCCGCCTTCAGGAAGTGGACGTTGCGCACCCCGGGGATCTCGACCGGATACTGGAACGCGAGGAAGACCCCTTCCCTCGCCCTCTCCTCGGGCGCCATCGCGAGGAGGTCGCGGCCGAGGTACGACACCGACCCCGCGCGGATCTCGTACGAGTCGCGCCCCGCCAGCACTCCCGCGAGGGTGCTCTTGCCCGAGCCGTTCGGGCCCATGATGGCGTGCACTTCCCCCGCCCCGACGGCGAGATCGAGACCCCGCAGGATCTCGTTCCCCTGGACGCTCGCGTGAAGATTGCGGATCTCGAGCATGGACGATTCCTCTCCCGTCGCTCAGCCGACCGATCCCTCCAGGCTGACCTGGAGGAGCTTCTGCGCCTCGACGGCGAACTCCATCGGAAGCTCGCGGAAGACCTCCGTGCAGAAGCCGTGGACGATCATCGAGACCGCATCCTCCGGCGAGATCCCGCGCTGCCTGCAGTAGAAGATCTGGTCCTCGCCGATCTTGGAGACCGAGGCCTCGTGCTCCACCGTCGACGTCGCGTTGGCGACGTCGATGTACGGGAAGGTGTGGGCCCCGCAGCGGTCGCCGATCAGCATCGAGTCGCAACGGGAATGGTTCCGCGCTCCCGCGGCGCCCCGGAGGACCTTCACTGCGCCGCGGTACGTGTTCTGTCCCAGCCCCGCGGAGATCCCCTTGGACACGATCGTGCTCCGGGTGTTCCGGCCGACGTGGATCATCTTCGTCCCCGTGTCGGCCTGCTGCCGGTTCGCGGTCAGCGCGACCGAGTGGAACTCGCCGACCGACTCGTCCCCGAGCAGGATGCAGCTCGGGTACTTCCAGGTGATCGCCGATCCGGTCTCCACCTGCGTCCAGGAGATCTTCGATCGGCGCCCCGCGCACTTCCCGCGCTTCGTCACGAAGTTGTAGATCCCCCCGCGGCCCTCCCGGTCCCCCGGGTACCAGTTCTGCACCGTCGAGTACCGGATGCTCGCGTCGTCGAGGGCGACGAGCTCGACCACGGCCGCATGGAGCTGGTTCTCGTCCCGGATCGGCGCGGTGCACCCCTCGAGGTAGCTGACGTGAGCGCCTTCCTCCACGACGATCAGCGTCCGCTCGAACTGGCCGGTGTTCGCGGCGTTGATGCGGAAGTAGGTGGACAGCTCCATCGGGCAGCGGACGCCCCGGGGCACGAAGCAGAACGAGCCGTCGCTGAAGACGGCGGAGTTGAGGGCGGCGAAGAAGTTGTCCGTGGGCGGAACGACGGAGCCGAGATACCTCCGGACGAGCTCCGGGTGCTCCCGGACCGCCCGGGAGAAGGAGCAGAAGACGATCCCGAGCTCCGACAGCTTGTCCTGGAACGTCGTCGCGACCGAGACGCTGTCGAAGACGGCGTCCACGGCGACTCCCGCCAGGGCCTCCTGCTCGCGAAGAGGGATGCCGAGCTTCTCGTACGTCCTGCGCAGCTCGGGGTCGACCTCGTCCAGGCTCCCGGGTCGGCTCCTCGTCCGCGGGGCGGCGAAGTAGATGATCGCTCCGTAGTCGATGCGCGGGAACTTCAGGTTCGCCCAGCGAGGCTCCCGCATCCCCGACCAGTGGCGGAACGCGCGGAGCCGCCAGTCGAGCATCCACTCCGGCTCGCCCTTCCTCGCCGAGATGCCGCGGACGACCTCCTCGTCGAGCCCGGGCGGGAAGGTCTCGGATTCGATCGGCGTGACGAAGCCGTACTTGTACTCGCGGTTCGCGAGATCGTCGAGCGGCGTCGCGTCGGGCTTCATGGCTTTCCCGCGACCGCCCGGGGGCCCGCCGGGCCGCGCGCGGCGCCGGAGGACGGATCCGAGGGCGGGGGAGCGCCCGCGACCGACGGGCAAGGCGCCCCGACCATCTCCGACAGGGGGATCCTTTCGAGAGTGCCCCGGACGGCCCGGCTGATCTTCTGCCAGTTGATGCGGACCGGGCAGAGCGGCTCCTGTTCGCAGCTGCCTGGGCGGGTCGAGCAGGCCGTCATGCCGATCGGCCCCTCGAGCGCTCCGATCACGCTCCCGATGGTGACCTCCCTCGGATTCCTCGCGAGGCCGTACCCTCCCTTGACGCCTCGATGCGAGCGGAGGATCCCCTCCCTCGCGAGCGTCTTCAGGATCTTGCTGACCATCGGAACCGGTAGCCGGCACTCGCGGGCGGCGTCGCGGGCCGTGAGGATGCGTTCCGGGGGGCAGCCGGCGAGATAGGCCAGGAGGACGATCCCGTAGTCGGTCTGTCTCGTGATCCGGATCATGAAGAAGTCCTCCGGCAGAAAGAGTACCACGATAGTCCAGATTTCGCAAAGGCGAGGATGGCGCCGGATCCTTGCAGGGTGCCGCGCTCGGGGCGCTAGACTGGAGAGGCCGCGCGGAGCCGGAGGCGCCGGAACCGCGGACGGCGGCGGAGAGCGACATGCGGTCGAGATTCGGGTTCGTCGGGTCGGCGCTCGGATGCGGCGTCGCCGGCCTCGTTCTTCTGGCGACGGTCGCGGCGGGCGGAGGCTTCGGCGCCGCGGTCGAACCGGCGGGCTCCGGCTTCGCGGCGCCCACCGCGACCGGATGGGTCGACGTGCGCTACGGCCCCCTCGTCGATCTCCGCCGCGTCAGCCATTCCGGCCAGACGATCGGGTCGCTTCTCGCCCGCCTCGAGGGGAGATCGTTCCCGCCCCCCGGAGAGCGACCCGGCGACGCGGCCGTCCACCGGCTGCTCGACCCGCTCCTCGAGCCGTACGCCTTCGTGCTCCCCGACGCGCTCGACGCGCTCGAGGCGGCTCCGAACCCCCCGATGGTGGAGGTCGGGGGGCTGTGGCGGCCGGGCGAGGCGCAGCCGGCGTGGGCGGAGCTCCTCCGCGCGCGGCGGTACGTCGTCGAGAGCGATGGTGCCGGGAAGATGCGCGTGTTCCTGCCCTGGGACGGCGGCCGCCCCGGGGAGCGGGAAGCCTCCGCGGGAGAGGCCGCGCGGGCGGCGTGGGAAGCGGCGTGGCCGGTGCTCCGTCACGTCATCGCTTCGGAAAGGCTGCGGCTGGCGAGGAGCGGGGGCGCACCCTCGGAGCGTCCCGTCGTCCAGGTCGAGGTTCACGCCTACGTCCACCGTCCGGAGTCCACGCGCTTCCGGCTCGGGTTCGGCGCTCACCGGGTGCGCGTCGACGACACCTCCGCGTGGCCGGGCACGCGGCCCCTCGACCTCGCGGCGTGGCAGGCGTTCCTCGACCGGGGCCTCTCCCTCGAGGGGGGGCGTCTCGACCCGGACGGGGCGGTGCGTCTCCTCGGGAGCCCGGCGCGGAGGCCTCCCTCCCTCCTCGGGCGGCCCCTCACCCTCTCCGACTTCGCGGTCGCCTACCGAGCCGTGTTCCGGGGCGGCGCCGCAGAGCCCTACATGAGCCTCGACCGCGGCGACGCGCCCGACGTGTCGAACGTCAACTTCGGCGGGCGGCTGCAGGACACGGCGCTCGGGCTCGTCAGCCTCCGGAGCGACATCCGCTTCAAGACGTTCAGCCTGGGAATCGACGTCGCGGAGGGCCGGGACGTGCGCGGGCGCCTCGTCGAGGCGGTTCCCGGCTTCCGGACCCACCTGGAGAGGTTCGCGGCGGATCCGAGGACGCAGGGGCTGATGAGCCAGCAAACGCGCCTCTGGTTCTACCCCGATGCGGTCGACGTCACGCTTTCGGCCCAGGGGGACGTGCTGGTCCTCCGGCGGGCCAGGATGGCGGCGGCCTCCGAGCGGCTCGGAGAGGCGGCCGAGGCGGCGAGCGGCGAGGAGCCGCCGTGGACGCGGGAGACGGTGGGCTGGATCAACGCCAACTACGATGCCCTCGCGCGGAGCCTCTCGGAGCTCGCCGATCTCGACGAGACGGCTCGGCTCCTGACGCTCTTCACGTGGCTGCGGCGGGCGGGGGCCGCGGGCCATCCACTTCCCGATCTGGACTCGCTCCTCGACGCCCCGCTCCCCGCGGTGCCGACTCCCCGGACGTTCCCGCAGCTCCTGGCCCACAACGTCCTCCCCCCGGCCGGGGCGAGCGGCGCGGTCGACGTGCTCGATCGCGCGGTCGTCGGGGCGGCGCTGGAGCGGCTCCGGCCCGCCGAAGGAGGGGATCTGCCGCCGAGACGGCGGCTCGCGCGGGCGCTCGCGATGCTGGATCCTCGACAGCCCGATCATGCGGCGCTGGCGCGCGAGGTCGCCTCGGCGGATCCAGGGGCGCTCGACGACGAGACCTTGGACTTCCTCGCCTACCGGGCCGAGCGGCTCTTCATGCACCACCTCGTGCTCCGGGCGCTGGGCTCGGGAGACCGGGCGCGGATCGAGGCCCGGGCGGCCGCCGAGGGGAAACCGCGCATCTTCAGCGTCGGGATCGGCGGTATCGACCTCGGCATGGACCAGGCGATCGACCGGGCGCTCGCGGGCGACGCGCGGCTGGGACCGGGAGCGGGCCCCGCGGGCGGAGCGCCCCCGGCCGCTTCCTCCCCGCTGCCGATCGCGGGCGACGCCGCCGGGGTCCCCGAGGCGCCGCCGTCGTTCGAGATGCCGGACCACGGCGTCGGCGCCTCGCGGCGTTCGCCCGCCCGCGAGTTCGCGTGGGGATGGATCCGCAGGGGATCCTGGAAGGGCTCGTCCGAGGGAGGGGCCTGGGTGCTGGTCGTGCAGGATCCGGACGGAACCGAGGTGAGGAGCCGGCGCTCGATCCTCGACGCCGACGGACGCGCCCGGGCGTTCGAGCGCGTCGAGGGTCTCCGCTTCCTCCGCTACGCCATGGAGCGCCGGCCCGACGGTCTCGATGCCCTGCCGCTGGCGGAGGCGCCGGGCGGGGCGCCGCCCGCGGCGGTCCAGGACCGCCCGCCGGTCGAGGAAGCCGCCGCCGACCGGCTGCCCGAAGGCATCGCGATGATCGAGGTGATGGGCCCGCAGGGCTCCTCGCCCGAGCAGGATCCCGGGGCGGATCCGCCCGTCATCGGCCTCCGGCTCCGCCTGCCGGGCAGGGCCGCGCTCGAAGCCGGGTTTCCCCGGGCGCTCTTGCAGCGCCTCCTTCTCGGGCCGGATCTCGATCTCTCCGCGGGCAAGCCGCTGCAGGGGCTCACCCCTCCGGAAAAGGTGCTCGGAGGGGCCCGATCGCTCATGGTGGCGATGCCTCCCGGGGCGGCGGCGCCCCCCTGGGTCGGCCCGAGGACGCCGGTCCCGGGGGAGGAGAACGCCGTCCGGATCGCAGCCGCGATCGGCCGATGGTGGTCGGCCGGGGCGCCGTCGCCCGGAGCGGCCCCGGCCGTCGTCGTCTCCACCGACGCGCGCCTGTCCCCGGGAAGGTGGGAGAGCGCCCCCGCCGCTTCCGGGTCGCCGCTGCTCCTGCTTCCCGAAGACGCGTTTCCCGGCCCGTCGGCTCCGATGCGGGACGCCGTGGCCCGCGCCTGCCCGGGAGTCGCTCCCGCCCCGAGCCTGCCGGCGGACGGGGTCCCGGACCTCGTCGTCCTCGTGAGCGGCGAGGCACCGGGGATTCTGGGCGCGCGCCTTCGGGCTCTCGCTCGCGATCGCCGGATGAAGGGGAAGCTCCTCGCCGTGTTCCCGATGGCCGGGCCGGTTCGCGAGGATCTGCCCTCTTCCCTCCTGGCGGAGGGCGACCTCGCGGCGGTCGGCGTCGCGGAGTTCGCTCCGGTCGGCGTCCCCCGAGGGATCGAGGCCGTCGGGCGGGTCGTGGAGGCGGCCCGGGCGGCAGCGCCCGAGCGATCGCGAGCCGAGGAGGTCGCGACGGGACTGACGTGGTTCTACTGAGCGTGGCCGGGCCCCGCGCTGGGGAAGGCCGTGCCGCGAGGGCGGAGGCGGCGGTTCTGCTCCTCGCGGCGATCCTCGCCGTCTGGAACGTGTGGGGCTACGACCTGTGGGCGCCGGACGAGCCGTACTTCGGCGAGGGCGCGCGCGAGATGGTCGCCGACGGCCGCTGGATCGTTCCCCACGTCGGCGGCGAGGTCACGACCGACAAGCCGCCGCTCTTCTTCTGGCTGATCGCGCTGCTCTCGCTCCCGTGGGGCGCGGTGACGTCCCTCTCGGCGCGGCTCCCGTCCGTCGTCGCCGCGGTGGGGACGGTCGCGCTGACGATGAGGCTCTCGCGGAGGCTCGGGGACGATCGGGGCGGAGCCCTCGCGGGGGCGGTCCTTTCCGTGCTCTACCTGTTCTGGGACAAGTCGCGCTCGGCCCAGATCGACGCGCTGCTCGCGTTCCTCGTGCTCGCCGCGCTCTCCGCCTTCGAGGCGCACCGCGCGGGGTGCGCGAGCGGCCGGCGCGCGGGGCTCCTCTTCTGGACGGCCTCGGCGCTGGCGGTGCTGGCGAAGGGGCCGGTCGGCGTCGCCCTCCCGCTCGGCATCGCGCTCGCGACCCTGGCCTTCGACAGGAACCTGGGCGCGTGGAGGAGGTTCGCCCCGCTGGCCGGCCCGGCCCTGTTCGCCGGGGTCGTGGCCGCGGGGGCGGCCGGCGCGACCTGGGGCGGAGGCGGGGAGTACTCGGTCTGGGGCGCCTTCCGCGAGCACGTGCTCGACCGCGCGCTGCACGGGATGCACCATCGCCAGCCCGTCTGGTACTACGCGGAGATCCTTCCCGTGCAGCTCCTGCCCTGGAGCGGTCTCCTTCCCGGCGCCCTTCTCCTCGCGTGGCGCCGGCGGCGAGAGGGCGCGGACCGGTTCCTGCTGGTCGCGTCGGCGTTCGTCGTGCTCCTCTTCACGCTCTCCGTCGAGAAGCGCGACCTGTACGTCCTGCCCGCCTATCCCTTCTTCGCGATCGCGTTCGCACGGCTGCTCCGCCACGTCGACCGCCCTTCGGTCGAGTCCCGTCCCGGGCTTCCCGCGGATCCCCGCTGGGTCCTGCTCCCGCAGGGGATCGCCGGAGGCATTTTCGTCGCGGCCGCGCTCGCCGTTCCGCTTGCGGCCCCGCGGTATCTCCCGGGCGCGGCGGCCGCGCTGGCCCTGCTGGCCGCGGTGCTCGCGGTCGGAGGGGGCGGGATGATCGTCGCCGCGCGGAGCGGCCGG
>CALMJU010000043.1 GCA_937864465.1 uncultured Acidobacteriota bacterium | reverse complement strand
GGCGCCATCGTGCGCGCGATTCCGGCACCGGGCGCCGGGTCGAAGCCGCGCAGCTTCTTCGACAAGTTGAACGAATGGGCGCGCGCGCAGGGAGCGGGCGGCCTCGGCTACATTATCTATGAGGCGGGCGGCGCCAAGGGGCCGATCGGCGGGGTGCCGGGGTGCGGGGCGCGGCCGTGCGCGGCGAGCGGGCTCGCCGCGGCCGGGCGCTACGACGCGGTGATCGCCCTCGGGGCGCTGATCCGCGGGGAGACGCCGCACTTCGACGTCCTCGCCGCCGAGGTCGCGAAGGGGCTCGCGCAGGAGAGCCTGAGGACCGGGGTCCCGATCGCGTTCGGCGTGGTGACGGCGGACACGCTGGAACAGGCGATGGAACGCGCGGGCGCGAAGTCCGGGAACAAGGGGTGGGACGCCGCGCTCTCCGCGATCGAAATGGTCAGCCTGCTCCGCCAGATGGCGTAGGGAATCCGACGTTGGGTCATCGCAGGCGCGCGCGCGAATGCGCGCTCCAGATGCTCTTCCAGATCGATCTCGCGGGTGGTGCTCCGGACGACGTGTTCCGGGGCTTCTGGCTCGGGGTCGAGGCCTCCGACGACGTGCGGCGTTTCGCGGAGGAGATCGTCCGCGGGGTGGCGCGCGAGCGGCGCTCGCTCGACGGGATGGTCGCGGGATCGGCCGAGAACTGGCGCGTGGAGCGGATGGCGGTCGTCGACCGCAACGTCCTCCGCATGGCGGTCTACGAGATGCTCTTCGAGCAGGACGTGCCGGCGGTCGTGGCGATCGACGAGGCGATCGAGGTGGCGCGCAAGTTCGGCGGGGAGGAGTCCGGGTCGTTCGTGAACGGGGTGCTCGATTCCGTGAGGCGACGCCTCGAGCGGGGGGAGATCGGCCCCGTCCCCGGCGGAGAGGTCGGCCCGTGAGCGCCGGGCGGCGAGTCCTCGCGGCCTTCGCGATCGCCGCGATCGCCGCGGCGCCGGGCTGCGGGTACCGCCTGGCGGGGGGGAACACGTTCCTCCCGGATCGCATCCGATCGATCCTCGTCCGCCCGTTCGACAACCGGACCCAGCGCCCGGAGATCGACCAGCGGGTGACGGAAGCCGTGGCCCGCGAGCTGAGCCGTCGAGGAGGCTACCGGCTGGCCGTCCGAAGGGAGGAGGCCGACGCGGTCCTAGAAGGCGTCGTCACCGATTACCGGACCAACCCCGTGCAGTTCGACGCGGAGGGAAGGGCTACCCGGATGGAGGCGGTCGTCATCCTCCAGGCGACCCTCCGGGAGCGCGCGAACGACGCGGTGCTGTGGAGCCAGACGGGGCTCGTGTTCCGCGAGCAGTACGACGTCCGGGAAGAGGCCCTCGAGGAGGCGATCGCCCTCGAGGACATCGCGAAGGGGGCCGCCGGGGCGCTCGTGACCTCGATGTTCGAAGGATTCTGATGGCGGCGCGGGGCCCCAAGGGGCCGCCGGGGGGCGAGGTCCTGCGCGCGGTGCTGGCGCGCCTGAAGCGCGGGTGGCCGCCCGGTCTCACCGTCCTGACGGGGGACGACCTGTTCCACCTGGAGGCCGCGCAGCGGGCGATCCTGGAGCGGCTGCTCCCTCCGGGGGAATGCGACGGCCTCTCGCTGTCGGTGCTCGGAGACCGGAAGGTCCACGTCGCGGACGTCGTGTCGGCGGCATCGTCGGCGGGGATGTTCGCCTCGCGCCGCGTCGTTCTCCTCCGCGACGTCGAGGCTCTGGAGGGGGAGCGGGGAACGCTCTCGGAATACGCGGCGGACCCGCCCGCCGAGAGCTTCCTCCTGGTCCGGGCCCCGAGGCTCGACGGGCGGCGGACGCTCCAGAAGGAGCTGGCGGCGAGCCCCCACGTGCTGGCCTTCCGGAAGGCGGGCCCCCAGGAGACGGGGGCGCTGCTGCGTGAGGTCGAGTCCCTCGCCGGCGAGCGGGGCCTCTCGCTCGATCGTGACGCTGCGGGGCTCCTGCTCGCCGTGTGCGCGGGGGATCTCCACCGGGTCTGCTCGGAGATGGACAAGATCGCCGCGTGGCGGGGGAAGGAGGCGCCGGGTCGCGTCGGCCTCCCCGAGATCCGGGACCTCGTCGCCGGCGAGGGAACGCTCACCGGCTGGGAGGTGGCGGACGCGGTCGTGGCTCGGGACTTTCCCCGCGCGCTCGCGGCCTCGAGAAGGCTGGTCTCGGCGGGAGAGGAGGTGCGGCGCACCATCGGAGGCCTGGCGTGGCGGGCGCGCTCCATGCTGCAGGTCCGGGCGAGGATCGACGCGGGGGAGGCGCCCGAGCGCGCGGCCCGCTCCGTGTGGACGGGAGTGGACCCCAGGCACCTGGTGGCGGGCCTGGAGCGCTACGAGACGGGCGATCTCCTCCGGTTTCCCGGGAAGATGCTGCGGGCCTCGCGCACCCTGAACAGCCGCTCGATCGACGCGGGGGCGGTGCTCGAGGAGCTGGTCGAGGATCTGGTCGGAGAGAGGCGATGAGCCACGCGCACGAGACGGTGCTCGTCCTGGATTTCGGCTCGCAGTACACCCAGCTGATCGCGCGGCGGGTGCGCGAGCTGGGGGTCTACTGCGAGATCCTGCCGTTCGACGTGCCGGCGGGGGAGGTCTCCTCGCGCGCTCCCCGGGGAATCATCCTCTCGGGGGGACCGGACTCCGTGTACCAGGCAGGGGCGCCGCAGGTGGAGGCGGCGCTCTTCCGCACCGGCAGGCCCACGCTGGGGATCTGCTACGGGATGCAGATCATGATGCAGCGGCTCGGCGGGAGGGTGGATCGCGCGCCCGGGCGCGAGTACGGTCCCGCGACGCTCGCCGTCTCGGACCCCGGGTCGCTCCTGTTCCGCGGGCTCGAGCCGGCTCAAAGGGTCTGGGCGAGCCACGGGGACCGGGTCGTGGAGCCGGCGCCGGGCTTCCGGGTCGTGGCGGCGAGCGAAGGAGCGCCGTGCGCGGCCGTCGAGGACCGGGAGCGGCGCCTGTACGGAGTGCAGTTCCACCCGGAGGTCGTTCACACGGATCACGGCCGCGCGATCCTGCGGAACTTCCTCTTCGAGGCCTGCGGCTGTCGGGGCGACTGGACGATCTCCTCGTTCGCCGGCGACGCGGTGGAGGAGATCCGGCGCACGGTCGGCGAGGGACTCGTCGTCTGCGCGCTCTCGGGCGGGGTGGACTCGTCCGTGATGGCGCTCCTCCTGGACCGGGCGATCGGGAGCCGTCTCTTCTGCGTCTTCGTCGACAACGGTCTGCTGCGCAAGGGGGAGGCGGACCAGGTCCTGCGGGACTTCCGGGAGCGGTACCACTTGCAGGTCCGCTTCTCCGACGCCGCGGATCTGTTCCTCGACCGGCTCCGCGGCGTCGAGGACCCGGAGCGGAAGCGGAGGATCATCGGGGAGACGTTCGTCGACGTGTTCGAGCGGGAGGCGGCGGCCCTGGGGGGCGTGGAGTTCCTCGCGCAGGGAACGATCTACCCCGACCGGATCGAGTCCTCGTCCGTGAGGGGCCCGTCGGCCACGATCAAGACGCACCACAACGTCGGCGGCCTGCCTGAGAGGATGCGGCTCCGGCTGGTCGAGCCGCTCCGGGATCTCTTCAAGGACGAGGTGCGAGGCCTCGGGGAGGAGCTGGGCCTGGACCCGGCGTTCGTGCGCCGGCATCCGTTCCCGGGGCCGGGGCTCGCGGTCCGCATCCTGGGAGAGGTGACGCGGGAGCGCGTGGCCACCCTGCAGGAGGCGGACGCGATCTTCGTGGGCGAGCTCCGCGAGGCCGGCCTCTACGACCGGGTCGCGCAGGCGTTCGTCCTCCTGCTCCCGGTCCGGAGCGTCGGCGTGATGGGGGACGGACGCACGTACGACCACGTGGTGGCGATCCGGGCGGTCGAGACGCTCGATTTCATGACGGCGGACTGGGCGCGGTTGCCGGCCGACTTCCTGGCCCGCGTGAGCAGCCGGATCGTCAACGAGGTCCGCGGGGTGAACCGGGTGGTCTACGACGTGACCAGCAAGCCTCCGGGGACCATCGAGTGGGAGTAGCGTGATGGCGGACCGGGGCCCCTCGTTCGCGCACCTCCACAATCACACGACCTACTCGCTGCTCGACGGCGCGCAGCGGCTCGACGAGATGGTCGGCCGCGCCGCCGAGGACGGCCAGGAAGCGCTCGCGATCACCGACCACGGCAACCTTTTCGGCGCCCTCGAGTTCTCCAGGAAGGCGGCGAAGCACGGCGTGCGTCCGATCGTCGGAATGGAGGCGTACGTCGCGCCGGGGTCGCGCCTCGACCGGAGCCCCCAGCAGGCCGGTCCCGGCCGCAAGCCCTACCACCACCTGGTCCTCCTCGCGGAGAGCTACGAGGGGTACAGGAACCTGATCCAGCTCGCGTCGACCGGCTTCCTCGACGGGTTCTACTACCGCCCCAGGATCGACCTCGAGTCGCTCGCGGCGCACTCGAAGGGGATCGTCGGGCTCTCCGCCTGCCTGGCCGGCGAGGTCCCGACGCACCTCCGGCTGGACCGCTACGACCTCGCCCGCGCCGCGGCTCAAGGCCTGCGGGACATCCTCGGCGAGGGGCGTTTCTGGCTCGAGCTGCAGGACCACGGCCTCGACGATCAACGGAAGGTCAACGAGGGCCTCGTCCGCCTGGCCCGCGAGCTGGGCATCGGCCTCGTCGCGACGAACGACTGCCACTTCCTCCTTCCGGAGGACCACTTCGCGCACGACGTTCTCGTCTGCATCCAGACGGGGAAGACGGTCCACGACGCCGACCGGATCCGATACACTCCGCAGCACTACCTGAAGTCCCGCGCCGAGATGGCGGCCCTGTTCTCCTGGATCCCGGAGGCGGTCGCGAACAGCGCGGCGGTCGCGGATCGCTGCCGCCTCGTTCTGGAGAAGCGGGGGCGGCAACTCCCGGAGTTCCCGGTCCCCGAGGGGCACGACCTCGACGGGTACTTCGAGAGGGTCGCGAGGGAGGGGTTCGAGGAGAGGACCGAGGGCTGGCGCGCGAAGCAGGACGCGGGGACCCTGCGCCACTCCCTCGAGGAGTACCGCGCGCGCTTCGAGCAGGAGGCGGCGACGATCCGGAAGATGGGGTTCGCCGGGTACTTCCTGGTCGTGTGGGACTTCATCCGGTTCGCGAGGGAGAGCGGGATCCCCGTGGGACCGGGGCGAGGCTCGGCCGCGGGATCGCTGGTGGCGTACTGCATGCGGATCACGGACATCGATCCGATGGAGTACGACCTCCTGTTCGAGCGGTTCCTGAACGCGGACCGCGTCTCCCTTCCCGACATCGACATCGACTTCTGCTTCCGGGGCCGGGACCGGGTCATCGAGTACGTCACCGGGAAGTACGGAAGGGACAACGTCGCGCAGATCATCACGTTCGGGACGATGGCCGCGCGGGCCGTGATCCGGGACGCGGGGCGCGGGCTCGATATCCCCTACGCGGACGTGGACCGGATCGCGAAGATGGTTCCCCAGCGCCCGGGCGCCGAGGTGACGATCCGGGGGGCGATCGAGGAGGTCCCCGCCCTGAAGCAGGCGTACGAGTCGGACCCCAGGGTCCGCCAGCTCCTCGACGTCGGCATGCGGCTCGAGGGGTTGGTGCGCCACGCGTCGACGCACGCCGCGGGGGTCGTGATCGCGCCGCGTCCGATCGTCGAGTTCGCGCCGCTCTACCGGGGGACGAACGACGAGATCACGACCCAGTACGCCATGGGGGACATCGAGGAGATCGGTCTCCTCAAGATGGACTTCCTCGGCCTGAAGACGCTGACGCTGATCTCCGACGCCCTCGACTCGATCGAGAAGGCGACGGGACGGCGGCCGGACATGGACGCCCTTCCGCTCGACGACGCGGCCGTCTACGAGCTGTTCTCGCGCGCGCGCACCTCGGGCCTGTTCCAGTTCGAGTCGAGCGGGATGCGGGACA
Organism: uncultured Acidobacteriota bacterium; assembly: GCA_937864465.1. Taxonomy (GTDB): domain Bacteria; phylum Acidobacteriota; class Polarisedimenticolia; order Polarisedimenticolales; family JAIQFR01; genus CALMJU01. Next base: position 57,809 of record CALMJU010000043.1, on the reverse strand, counting down.
TCCTGCGCCACCTCAAGCCCGAGCGCTTCGGCGACCTCGTGGCGCTGAACGCGCTCTACCGCCCCGGACCGATCGGGGGGGGACTGATCGAGGATTTCATCAAGCGGCGCCACGGCAAGGTCAAGGTCCTCTACCCGCACCCGCTCCTCGAGGACATCCTGCGGGACACCTACGGCGTCATCGTCTACCAGGAGCAGGTGATGCAGATCGCCGCTCGGATGGGAGGCTACTCGCTGGGCGAGGCGGACATCCTCCGGCGCGCCATGGGCAAGAAGAAGAAGGAGGTGATGGCCGCCGAGCGGGAGAAGTTCGTCGATCGGGCGCGCCGGCAGGGGATCCGGGCGTCCGACGCCCACAAGGTCTTCGATCTCATGGAGTACTTCGCCGGCTACGGGTTCAACAAGTCTCACTCCGCAGCCTATGCCCTGGTGGCCTACCGCACGGCGTGGCTGAAGGCCCACGAGCCGGTCCACTTCATGGCGGCGCTGCTGACGAGCGAGAAGGGGAACACCGACAAGCTGGTCAAGTACATCAACGAGTGTCGCGAGATGGGGATCCGTGTCCTGCCCCCGGACGTGAACTCCTCGGGGCTCGACTTCACCGTCGAGGGGGACGCGATCCGTTTCGGGCTGAGCGCCATCCGGAACGCGGGGGAGAGCGCGATCCGGTCGATCCTCGACGCGAGAGCGGAGCGCGGGCGTTTTCTGAGCCTGTTCGAGCTCGCGGAGGCGGTCGACGCCCGGCTCGTGAACAAGCGGGTGCTCGAGGCCCTCGTGCAGTCGGGAGCGCTCGACTCCCTTGGGCCGGCGCGGAGCCGGCTCGCCGCCGCCATCGACACGGCCGTGGAATGGGGCCAGAAGCGGCGGGCCGAGCGCGAGGCGGGGCAGGGGAGCCTGTTCGCAGGAGGAGGCGGGGCGGGAGCGCCTGGATCGGCGGAGCACAGGCTCCCGGAGCTTCCCGACTGGGACGAGAGGACGCGGCTCGGCCACGAGAAGGCGACGCTCGGCTTCTACGTCACCGGGCACCCGCTCGAGGCGCACCGCGACGTCATCCGGGACTTCGCGACGCACGCAACGGCGGACCTCCGGGATGCGCCTCCGGGGAGCGAGGTGGCGGTGGCCGGGATCGTGTCGGACCTGAAACGCCGCCGGTCGAAGCGGGGCTCCTGGTGGGCTTCCATGCAGATCGAGGACCTCCAGGGCGTCGTGGAGGTGATCGTCTTTCCCAAGGCCTACGAGAGCTGCCAGGGGCTGCTGGACAACGACCGCGCGGTGCTGGTGACGGGAAGGCTGGACGTGGACGAGGATCGGATCCGCATCCACGCGGACGATGTCGGTCTCGTGGAAGGGCTGCGGGAGAGAAAGGCGGAGGCGGTGCAGCTCCGGCTCGCAGCCGCCGACCTCGACGACGAGACCGTCGAGGCGCTCCGGAGGACGGTTTCGGAACACAGGGGCGAGGTTCCGCTGTACCTCGAGGTCAGCCGCCCGGGCGAGTACCGGATGGTGGCGCGCGCCGAGCCCTCGCTTCGCGTCGCCCCCTCGCGCGCGCTCTCGGAGGCGCTGGAGTCGCTGGCGGGTCCCGGGTCGGTACGGTACCGGGCGCGGAGCGGTCGTTGATGCGGGGAACCCCGGATGGTAGACTGCCCCCTTTTGAGGACGGTCGTCGCTCGGGAGAAGGCGCGGCGGGTCCCGTCGCGCCTCGCGAGGGGAGTACGGCATGGGAGTGATGGGGCGGCATCTGTTCACCTCCGAGTCCGTGACCGAGGGGCATCCCGACAAGATCGCGGACCAGATCTCCGACGCGGTCCTCGACGCCATCCTCGAGAAAGACGCCGAAGGACGCGTCGCGTGCGAGACGCTCCTGACGACGGGGCTCTGCGTCATCGCGGGGGAGATCACGACATCGAGCTACGTGGAGCTCCCGCGGGTGGCGCGGAAGACGATCCAGGAGATCGGGTACGACGACCCCGCCTTCGGATTCGATTTCAGCTCCTGCGCCGTGATCTCGGCCATCGACGAGCAGTCGCCGGACATCGCGATCGGCGTCAACGGCGGGGGCGCCGGGGACCAGGGGATGATGTTCGGCTACGCGTGCCGTGAGACGGAGGAGCTGATGCCCCTCCCGATCATGCTCGCGCATCGCCTCGTGCGCCGCCTCGCAGAGTGCCGCAAGAGCGGAGAGCTCGAGTTCCTCAGGCCCGACGGGAAGTCGCAGGTCACGGTCGAGTACGACGGGGACCGGCCGCTGCGCGTGGAGGCGGTGGTCGTTTCGAGCCAGCACGCGAGGAAGACCGCGTACGCGCGGATCCGCGAGGGGGTTCTCGATCGGGTGATCCGGCCCGTGATCCCCCCCGCGATGCTCGACCGCGAGACGAAGATCCACGTCAATCCTACCGGCGTGTTCGAGGTCGGCGGGCCCCAGGGCGACACCGGCCTGACGGGGAGGAAGATCATCGTCGACACGTACGGGGGCATGGGACATCACGGCGGCGGCGCGTTTTCGGGCAAGGACCCGACCAAGGTGGACCGCTCGGCTTCGTACATGGCGCGCCACATCGCGAAGAACGTCGTCGCGGCCGGGCTCGCGGAGCGCGCCGAGGTGCAGCTGGCCTACGCGATCGGGGTCGCGGATCCCGTCTCGGTCGCCGTGGACACGTTCGGCACCGGGAAGCTCCCGGAGCGCAGGCTCGTCGAGTTGATCCGGGAGCACTTCCCGCTGACGCCGACGGGGATCATCGCGCACCTCGACCTCAGGCGGCCGATCTACCGCTGGACGGCGGCCTACGGCCACTTCGGCCGCTCCGAGCCGACCTTCACCTGGGAGTCGACCCGGCTGGCGGAGGCTCTTCGCCGTGCCGCAGGACTCTGATCCGGTCGCGCTCCCGTCGCCGGGGCTCCCGGGATGACGGAGGGCGAGGCGCCTCGCTCGGCGGGAGCCGGCCGTCGAGCGCTGCGGCTGGCGGCGCTCGTCGTGCCGGTCGTGGCCCTCGGGTGGATCGGCTCGGGCTTGCGGCACCTCGATCCCGCCGCCGAGATTTCCGTGATCTCGGGGGATCTCCTGCCGGTGGCTCCCCGCCGGGTTTCGGGGAGCATCGCGATCGTTCCGCCCGGGCTGCTGCGGCTCGAGCGCTTCCCCGCAACGCCGACCGATGTCCCTCTGCCCGGCGCCGGGGACGCCAGGCTCGTGGGCAAGGACGGATCCCGCTTCGGTCTTCGCGGAAGCGCCAGGGTCCGGGTGCTCCCCGACCGGTGGCAGGTTGCGCTTCGGGCTTCGGCGGGCTCCGGGATCGGCGGCGTCATCCTCGCAGCGGTGCGGGAGGGGATGCTGGCGAACGGCTCCTGGAACCCCCGCGAGCCGATGCGCGCGAGCGTGAGCCACAGGCTGGGAAAGGACCTCGGCGCGGCGCTTCTCGAGCGGGGAGTCGAGCTCGTGGATCTCAGTGTCGACGGCTTCGAGCTCCGGACCGTGCCGCCCGGCACGCGGACGGCGCCGCCCGGCACGCGCCTCCTGGTCGTCGGCCTCGACGGGGCGGACTGGGCGATTCTCGATCCGCTTCTCGCCCAAGGGCGGCTTCCGAACCTGGCGAGGCTGATCCGCGAAGGGGTGCGAGCGAAGCTGCTCACCATCAGCCCCGCGCTCTCGCCGGTCGTCTGGACGACGATCGCGACGGGGGTCGAGCCCGCGCGCCACGGGATCATGGACTTCCTCGTTCCCGATCCCGCAGGGGGGCCGGGGCAGCCGGTGACGTCCCGCCAGCGGAAGGTGCCGGCGGTGTGGGAGATGCTGTCGGACGCGGGGGTGCGGATCGGCAACGTCGGCTGGTGGGCGACCTGGCCCGCGGACCCGGTCGACGGGTACCTGGTGACCGACCGGGTCGCCTATCAGCTCTTCGGCGCCCGCCCGGATGCGGGAGACGCGAAGGGCAAGACCTGGCCCGCGGAACTCTACGAGAGCGTGGTGCGGCCTCGAATCGCGTCCCCGGACTCGATCCCGTGGGAGGAGGTGCGGCAATACCTTCGGGGACCGAGGACGCGTCCCGAAGAGTTTGCCGCGGCGGAGCGAGAGCTCCTCGACGACTTCCGGACGGTGCTCGCGGCCACGAGCACATCCATGAACGTCGCCCTGGCGTTGCGGTCGAGCATGCCGGTCGCCTTCGAGTCGGTCTACCTCGAGGGGACCGACACCGTGGGCCACCTGTTCATGCCCTACCGGCCGCCGAGGCTCGAAGGGGTGGATCCGGGACGGTTCGAGTCGTTCCGCGACGTGGTGGACGCTTACTACGAGAGAGCCGATCGCGAGGTCGGGCGCCTGCTGGAGGGCCGCGGCCGGGACTGGACCGTCATGGTCCTCTCCGACCACGGTTTCGCGGCGGACGCGTCGCGGCCGCTGACGACCGACTCGCGTGTCGGGCACGGACCGGCTGCCGACTGGCACCGCCGCTTCGGCGTCCTCGTCCTGTGGGGCGCGCACGTGCGCGCCGGGGCTCAGCTGGACCAGGCGAGCGTGTACGACATCGCGCCGACGATCCTGGCGCTCTTCGGCCAGCCGGTGCCGCTCTCCTGGCCGGGATCCGTCCTCACGGGAGCGCTCGAGCCGGACTTCCTCGAGGGCCAGCCGGTGCGATATCGCGAGGACGCACCGGCGCGCGCCGGAGCCGCTCCGCCGGCGGAGCCCGGGGCGTTGCCGGAGGTGGATCCGGACGCCGCGGAGCTGCGCGAGAAGCTCCGGAACCTCGGTTACCTGGACGGCTCCGACGGCGCCCCGGTCCCCGTCACCACCCGGAACAACAGCGGGATCGCGCTCCTCGCGCAGGGGAAGGTCGCTCCGGCGATCGCGGAGTTCCGCGCCGGGCTGGAGGCGGAGCCGCGCAACGCGGTCCTCCTCGTGAACCTCGGGACCGCCCTCCGGGTCCAGGGGGACCGCGAAGGGGCGCGCGCCGCCCTCGAGAAGGCCGAAACGGCGCCCGCGACCCGGCGCTCGGCGGGGCACCAGCTGGCCCAGCTGTGCGTGGATGCGGGAGACCTCGACGGCGCGGAGCGGCACCTTCGGAAGGTCCTCGAGGCGGAGCCGGGCGCGGCAGAGGTCGCAAATACGCTCGGCCTCGTCCTCGAGAAGAAGGGGAGGGCGGCCGAGGCGGAGGCGTGGTACCTGCGCGCGGCGGACCTGGACCCCAATGCCGCCGAGCCGAGGGCGAACCTCGGCAACCTCGCGCGCTCGCGGGGGGACCTCGACGGCGCCGCGGCCTGGTACCTGAAGGCGATCGACGCCGACCCCTACTTCATGGGGGCCTACAACAACCTGGCGCTCGTCTATCAGGACCGCGGGGACGGGGAGGCGGCGATCGAGCTCTACGATCGAGCCCTTGCGCGATCGCCGAATCACGCCGTGGTCCTCAACAATCTTGGGAGCCTGTTCTTCTCGAGGGGAGAGACCGAGGATGCGAGGACCAGCTGGTCGCGGGCGGCGAAGCTCGATCGCGACTATCCGTCCCCGCTGAACAATCTGGCGGGACTGGAGATCGCGGAGGGGGACCTGGACGCGGCCAGGGAGCTGCTCCTGAAGGCCCTGGATCTCGACCCGCACTACGGGGACGCGATGGTGAATCTGGCCCTCCTTCTCCGAAAGGAAGGCAAGGCGGAGGAGGCCCGAGCGGAGATCGCCCGCGCTCTCGCGGACCCTCGCTCTCGCAGGAGCGCTCTCCTGCAGGCGGGCATCGAGGAACTGGAGGCGAACCGGCCCGGGAGGGCGATCTCGTACTTCGACGAGGCGCGCGCCGCGGGCGTTCGGGACCCGATGCTGTGGAACGCGACCGGGGAGGGCTACCGGAGGCTCGGGAAGGTGCCCGAGGCGCTTCGCGCCTGGGAAGAGTCGCTGCGGATCGATCCGACCCAGACGGAGGTCCGGAGGGCGATCGACATGGTGCGGTCCCTCGACGCGTCGCAAGCGCCGCGCTGAGGCCGCGCCGGGGCCGTCACGTCCTCACGTACAGGAGGAGGTACGATCCGAGCAACCCGTAGAGCACGTTCGGCGCCCACGACGCCAGCACCGGGGGGAGGACCGTCTCGAACCCGAGCGCGTTGAAGACGGCGAAGGTCGCCCAGTACACGATCACGAGCAGCAGCGCGATGCCGATCCCGTAGAGTGAGCCCCGGCGCCCCACCTGGAACGCGAAGGGGAGGCCGAGGAGGACCATCACGAAGGGAGTCAGCGGCTGCGCGATCCTCGAGTGGAAGGCGACCTCGAGACGCGTCGTATCGTAGCCGCTGTCCCGGAGCGACCGCACCTGTTCCCGGATCTCCGCGACGCTCATCTGGTCGGGCAGATTGGCGCCGATGTTGAGCACGGCCTCCCTGCGGCCGAAGGTTTCCGGAGGATCGAGGGCGCACACCTCGCCCTCGTCGTAGGTCTCGAACTCCCCGACGGACCCGCGCGCGGGGAACGTGCGCCGCCACCCCTTCTCGAGAACCCATGCCCGGCCGTTCCATCTCGCCAGTGTCGCGAACCGGTGCTCGAGGATGCTCGGGGTTTCCCGGTCGATGGTGAGGACGCTGAGCCCCTGGAACATCTGGCGGTTCGGGTCGTAGAGGCGGTAGTGGTACAGGCGGTTCGCGCTCCCGAACGTCCAGCGGCCGCCGGCCGGCATGCCGTAGGTGCGGGGAGGCTTCCCCTGGATCCGGTCGCGCACGGCGAGCGCCTTCTGGTTCGTGACGGGGGCGAGCTGGTCCTCGATGACGAAGGAGACGCCGCAGAGCGCGAGGGTGAGCGCGAGGACCGGCAAGGTGGCGCGGCGCATGCTGGTACCCGAGGCCTTGAGCGCCGTCAGCTCTCCGGAGCGACCGAGGATCGTGAAGGCGACGACGGCCGCGACGAGGCAGGAGACCGGCAGGATGAGGCCGAGCTTTCCCGGGGCGAAGTACTTGAAGTACTCGATCAGCAATCCCGGGGGGCGCCGGAAGCGGATGAGACCGTCCAGGAGCTGCCGCAGCTCGACCACCACGAAGATGGCGTACGCGGAGAGCAGAGAATAGGCGAAAACACGGAGAAAGTGGGCGCCGATATGCCGGTCGACGAGTCCGAGCCAACGCCGCGACGCCTTGTCGTCGCAGGCCCACGAAGGCGCCTCGCCGCTCAGGGCGGGGCCGGAAACAGTGTCGTCGGCAGGGGAGAGGGGGAGAGAACGGGCGGCGCCGGGCAATCGGCCGAGGACCCTCGTGGCGGTCCCCCGGAGACGCGCCGCCAGCCTGCTCAGGGCGCCCTCTTCCCCGGCACCCGGCCGCAGACGCCAGAACGCCCACGCGGCCCAGGCTCCCACCGCCAGGTTGGCCGCCCAGACCCCGAGGAACGGGGGGATTCTGCCCTGGCTCGCCTGGTCCCGGAGGGACGTGAACAGGATCCAGTAGACCAGGGTGACCGCGATGCTCAGGGCGAATCCGGCGCCTCGGCCGGAGCGGGCGCGGGTGAGACCGAGGGGCACTCCTAGGATCGCGAACAGCAGGCACGCGGCGGGCAAGGCCATGCGCTGCTGGATCTCGATCTCGACGCCTCGGGCACGAATGCCCCGGATCCTGGGGTCGTCGCGCGAAGCTCGGATCGCTCCGAGGTCCTCGAACAGCGCCCCGAAACTCCGGTTCTGCGGAGCCCGCTGCGGAGGCTCCGAGAGCGCCTTGAAGTAGGCCGGCGGCTCGATCGGAACCTGATAGCGCTCGAACTCGAAGAAACGGTACGACTCGGGGCGATCGGTCCGGTAGACGTGGCAGACGCCGTCGCGAAGGTCTGCGATCAGACGCTGGTTGTCGCCAGGGGGCCGGTAGAGGTCGCCGTTCCGGGCCAGAAAGGAGAAGGTGCGGCCGCCCTCGCCCTGCTCCTGGTGGACGAACAATCCCTCGAGCTTCCCCTGGGTTCCCGGGCGGATCTCGCTCGCGAAGAGAACGTAGCCGGGTATATCGCTGTAGAAGACGCGAGGGGTCAGGTTCGTTCCCATGCCGCCCGCGAGGAGAACCTGCGCGTTCAGCGCCCTGGATGCGTAGGCGGTCTCCGGGACCACCAGCGCGTACGTGCCGAACGAGACGAGGGCGAGCACGGTCCCGTGAACCACAACCGGGCCGAGGAGGGATGCCGGCCCCAGACCCGCCGCCTGGATCGCGGTCGCCTCGTGGTCGGCGGAGAGGCGGCCGAAAGCGATCAGGACGCCGAGGATCGTCGCCATCGGGATCGCAAGGACGAGCAGGGTGGGGATCTCGTAGAGGAACAGCCTGAGGATCGTCTCCCAGCCGAGGTCCTTGGAGAGGGCCACCTTCGCGACGAGGAGGAAGGCGTTCATCAGGAGGATGAAGCCGTAGACCGAGAGTCCGAGAAGGGTCGGGCCCACCAGCTCCCGGAGGAGGTACACGAAGATTCTGGGCGAGCGCCGCATCGGAAAGGAGTCTAGGAAGCGCCGGAGGGGGTGTCAACGACGGCGCGGGGGAGCGGGGCCGGGGACCGGGAAGGGGCAAATCGCGAAAACGACGCTGCCGGCGGGCCAGATCCCCAATGTCCGATAAGATACATTATGTTAACTCAGATCAAGACCAAGCCCGCGCCGATCCGATCCATTGCCCGTTCCTAGGACGTCCCGGCGGGAACCTGCGCGGAACCCTTCGACGCCGCGGCCCCCACCGGCCGCTCTCCGCCATCCTCGGCGAGGAGCCGTGCGAGAACGCCGCGCAGCGCCTCGATCAGCTCCGTCCTGTCCACCTTCGGGCGCGCGAAGCTCACCATGAAATGAAACGCCTCGTCCTCCGGCTTGAAGCGGTACACGAACCGTTTCGCCCGCCGGCCCTGGCCCGACGCGCGGCTCCCGACGCGGCGAGCCTCCTCCCGCGTCAGTCCCTCGCCCGCGATCTTCTCGACGAGCTGGAGCATGGCCTCCGTCCCGTCCTGCCGTGCAACCTGGAGCAGCATCGACTTGCTGGTGATGTCGGCCTGCCGACATCGATCCCGGACCTCCTGCGGAATCCTGCACAGGCTGAGCGCCTCCGTGATCACCGGCCTCGACTTCCCCAGCTTCCTCGCGATCTCCTCGTGCGTGTACCGGAACTGATCACTCAAGCTCAGAATCGCCTCCGATTCCTCGAAGGGATGGAGATCTTTGCGCTGCAGATTCTCGATCAGCGAGATCTCCAGCATGCCGCGGTTGTCGACGTCGACCTCGATGCAGGGAAGGTTCCGGAGTCCGGCGAGCTTGGCGGCCTGATAGCGGCGCTCGCCCGCGATGATCTGGAAGCGGCCCCCCTGACCTCGGACCAGGATCGGCTCCAGGATCCCCTTCTCCTTGATGGACGCGACCATGTCGGTGAGATCGCCGAAGTCCTTCCGGGGCTGATGAGGGTTGGGCTCGATCCGCTGGATGTCGATCAGCCGCCCTACGGCGTCGGTTCGAGTGGACGTGATCTCGTCGACGAAATGGCTGTCGTGGCGCATCGTCTTCTCTTGCGGAAGCCCTCGAAGCTTAGACACGGCCGATCACCTCCTCCGAAAGGCTGTAGTACTCGATCGCACCGCTGGACGTCGGGGCGAACTTGAAGATGCTCTGCTTGTAGGCTGGACTCTCCTCCAGCCGGACGCTCTTCGAAATCATGGTGCGGAAGACCTTCTCCCCGAAGACTTCCCGGATCTGGCGCTGGATGTCGCGGGCGAGGATCGTGCGCTTGTCGTGGAGCGTGATCACGACACCCAGGAACTCGAGCCCGGGATTCGGCCGCGACTTGATCTTCTGGTACGTCTCGAGCAGGTCGTCGGTGCCCTCGAGGGCGAAGTACGAGGACTGGATCGGCACGAGGAGGTGCGACGCCGCGACGAGGGCGTTCACCGTGAGGATCCCGAGGGTCGGGGGGGTGTCGACGACGACGTACTCGTAAAGAGGCCGGTACGGGTCGAGCTTGTCCTTCAGCCGGAAGTGGCTGTCGAACTCCCCTGCCATCTTCACCTCGGCCTTCGCGAGCGAGATCTTGGCGGGGAGGACGTCGAGGTTGCGGTCGGCGGTTGTCCGCACGACGTCCTGGAGGCCCGTGCCCGGCTGAACGAGGAGCTCGTAGACGGAGATGTCCACGGTCGAAGGATCGATGAAGGAGAGGGTGGCGTTTCCCTGTGGATCGAGATCGATCAGCAGGGTCTTCTTCTTCTTGTGAGCCAGAGCGGCGGCGAGATTGATGGCGGTGGTCGTCTTCCCCACGCCGCCCTTCTGGTTCGCGACCGCGATGGTCATGGTTGCCATGTCACCCTCGAGGCGTGACGGCGGCTTGCGCCGGTCGGCATCGCTGAATGTGGGACACGCTCATCAATGGGCCACAATGCCTTGCGGTGGTCGGACCGGAATCGGAGTGTACGGGGCGCGCGGGGAGTTGTCAAGCGGCGGAAAACTAGAGGCTGTGTGCGCGGCGGGCGTTCGAGGGGGAGCTAGGCTGTCGGCGCGCCGACAAAAATGTCGGCACCCTTTCCTTCCCTCCTCACATCTCGTACTTCCCGAGCTCCTCGGGGTCGACCTTCTCGAGCCACCGACGCAGGCGCTCCGTCTCGTCGACGTCCTGCTCTTCCCCGCTCATCGTCGAGCGCTCGAGAACGGACTCCTCGACGAGGATGGGAGCTCCCACGCGCAGCGCGAGCGCCATGGCGTCGCTCGGACGGGCGTCGATCTCGACGCGGGTGACGCCGCGAAGCAGGTGGATGACTGCGAAGAAGGTGTTGTCCTTCAGCTCGGTCACGACAACCTTCTCGACACGGGCGTCGAGGCTCGAGATGACGCTGCTCAGGAGGTCGTGGGTCATCGGCCTGGGCGACTGGATCTTCTCGATCTGCATTGCGATGGCGTTCGCCTCGAAGATCCCGACCCAGATGGGCAGGACGACGTTGGTGTCGGGCTTGCGGAGGATGATGATGGGCATGTTCGACACCGGATCGACCATCAGGCCCTTGATCTTCATTTCGACCGGCATCGTGCCCTCCCTCGCGTCCGCGGGCGTCCCCGAGAAGCTGCCCGAAAATTATACGTTGGCTCTCGCGGCGGTCAAGGCTCGCGGGGAACTCGGTGCCCCCACAGCGAATAGGCGGAGGCCCGCACGATCTCGACCGCGACGATCGTCCCGGGTGCGGCCGCTCCCTCGAAGTTGACCACCCGGTTCTCCGGGAGGCGGCCCGAGGCCTCGGAGGACCGCCTCTTGCTCGTCCCCTCGACCAGCACGTCGACGGTGCGCCCCAGCCAAAGACGGTTCCTCTCGGCCTGGATCTCCTTCTGGAGCGCCTGGATCCGGGCCAGCCGATCGAGCTTCACCTCCTGCGTCACCAGGTCGGCGAGCTCGTGCGCGGCTGTCCCCCGTCTCGGCGAGTAGGCGAAGGCGTACACGGTGTCGAAGCGGACCTCCTCGAGAAGCGCCAGGGTCTCCCGGAACTCCGGCTCCCCCTCTCCGGGGAAGCCGACGATGACGTCGGTCCCCAGGGAGACACCGGGACACCTCTCCCGCAGTCGCGCCACCCTACCGAGGTATCCGTCGCGATCGTAGCCCCTGCGCATCGCCGAGAGGACGGCGCTCGATCCCGACTGCACCGGCAGGTGGAGGTAGGGACAGACCTTCGGCCGCGCCGCCGCCATGGCATCGATCAGCGCGTCCGTCATCTGGGCGGGGTGCGACGTCGTGAAGCGGATCCTCCGGAGTCCGTCGATCTCCGCGGCGGCGTGGAGCAGATCTCCGAGACGACGGCCGTCCTCGTCTCGATAGGAGTTCACGGTCTGTCCGAGGAACTCGACCTCGAGGACGCCGCGGGCGGCGAGGGCCCGGACCTCGGCCAGCACGTCGCCCATCGGCCTGCAGACCTCCCGCCCCCTCGTCTTCGGCACGACACAGAACGCGCAGCGGTGATTGCACCCCTCGACGATCGTGACGTAGGCCTTGCCGGGGGACCCGGGGTCCCGCCGGATCCGATCGAACGGGAACCGGACCGCATCGTCCCGAAGCTCGAGGTTCACCGTCCCTCTCGCGGACTCGTCCCCGGCTCGGAGCCGCCGGACGAGGTCCGCGACGGCCGCGGGCGCGGAGCGAGGGCCCAGGACGAAATCGACGTGGGGCGCCCTCTCGAGAAGCGCCTTCCCCTCCGCCTGCGCCACGCAGCCGCAGACTCCGAGGATCATGCCGGGGCGTCTCCGCTTTCCCGCGAGCAGCCGCCCCGCCTCCGAGAAAAACTTCTCCTCGGCCTTCTGCCGGATCGCGCACGTGTTCAGGAGGACGACGTCGGCCTCGCACGACGGCGGGGCAGGCACGAAGCCCTCCGCCTCGAGGGCCCCCGCCAGCTTCTCCGAGTCGTGGACGTTCATCTGGCACCCCCACGTCTCGATGCGGTAGGTGCCTTTCGGGGCGCCCGGCGGGGCCACGGAGTCCGGCTTGGCGGGCACGGGCGGCTCCTCAGAAGCGCCCGCGAAGCTTCCTCCAGGTCTCGCGCAGCCCTTCGGGAAGCACGCGGGTCTCGCCGGCGACCGTCATGAAGTTCGTGTCCGCGATCCAGCGCGGCACGACGTGCAGGTGGAGGTGGTCCTCGATCCCGGCCCCCGCCGCCTTGCCGAGGTTCATCCCGAGATTCACGCCGTCCGGCCGATAGACCTCGACCAGCACCGCCTCCGCCCGGGCCGCGAGGCGCCCCATCTCCGCTAGTACGGCGGCGTCCAGGTCGCCCAGGTGGGACGCGTGGCGGTACGGCACGACCATCAGGTGGCCGGAGTTGTACGGATAGAGATTCAGCACGACGAAGGCCTGGTCCCCCCTCGCGACGACGAGGCTCTCCTCGTCCGAAGACGGCGCGGCCGCCCCGATCCCGCACAGCACGCATCCGTCGTCCCCCTTCCGGGACGTCACGTACGCGTACCGCCATGGAGAGAAGATGTGGTCCATCGAAAACCGGCCCCGGCCCCGCCCGCGGGGGAAGCGGCGCGTCCGCCCCGTCAGATGTCGGAAGCGGCGTCCGCCGCCGCCCGCCCGCCGGCGGGGGGCGACGCCCCGCCCTCGCCGTTGATCAGGTCCTTCAGCTCTTTCCCGGGCTTGAAGTACGGGATGCGCTTGGCCGGAACGGCGACCCGGTCGCCCGTCTTGGGGTTCCTTCCCTGGCGGGACCGGCGCCGGCGAACGCGAAAGCTCCCGAATCCTCGGAGCTCGATCTTGTCGTCCTGCTGAAGGGCCTCGACGATCGCGTCGAAGACCGTGTTCACCACGATCTCCGCATGCTTCTTGCTGAGGCTCGAGACCTTCATGACTTCTTCGACCAAGTCGGCCTTGGTCATCGCCCGCCCTCCGGCGGCGCCGCTCGTCTCGATTCCCACCGGCGTGCCCCCTTCGCCGCGGCCCAGTCTACCTCACTCCGCTCCCCGCCCGGAGTCCTCCTCCCCCGCGCGCGGCCGGAAGAGGTCCGGCGAGATGACGTCCCCCAGGGTGGCGCTCCCGTCTCCCTCTTGCGAAACGCGATAGGAGTCGACTCCCGCTTCCTCGGGCTCGTCGAGAGCCGCCTTGATCGAGAGGCCGATCTTCTTCTCCAGAGGATCCACCTTGATGATCTTCGCCCGCACCTGCTGCCCCACGGAGAAGAGGTCCTCGGGCTTCTCGATCCGCTCCTTGGCCATCTCGGAGACGTGCACGAGGCCCTCGATCCCCTCGAAGAGCTCGACGAACGCCCCGAATTCGGTGAGACGGACGATCTTCCCGGTCAGGATGTCCCCCACCCCGTGGCTGCGGAAGAAGTCCTCGATGACGTTGGGCTGGAGCTGCTTCACTCCCAGGGAGAGCCGCTGGTTCTCCGAGTCGATCTTGAGGATGACCGCCTCGACGTCGTCCCCCTTCTTGAAGACCTCGCTCGGGTGCTTCACGCGGCGGGTCCAGGACAGGTCGGAGATGTGCACGAGCCCGTCGATCCCCTCCTCGACCTCGACGAACGCGCCGAAGTCGGTGATGTTCCGAACCTTGCCGCGAATCACGTCGCCGACGCGGTACTTCGTGTCGATGAGGTCCCAGGGATTGGGCTCGGTCTGCTTGAGGCCCAGCGACAGGCGGCGTCCTTCCTGGTCCGTGTCGAGGACCACGCACTCCACCCAGTCCCCGACGGTCAGGATCTTCGACGGATGCTTCACCCGCTTCGTCCAGGACATCTCGGAGACGTGGATCAGCCCCTCGATCCCCTCTTCGACCTCGACGAACGCGCCGTAATCCGTGAGGCTCACCACCTTGCCGCGGATTCGCGTCTGCGGCGGGTACTTCGTCGCGGCGGTCTCCCAGGGATCCTCCTGGAGCTGCTTGAACCCGAGCGAGACGCGCTCTCTCTCGCGGTCGAACTTGAGGACGACGACGTCCACCTCGTCCCCGATCTGGAACTTCTCGGAGGGATGGCCGATGCGCCCCCAGGCCATGTCCGTGATGTGCAGGAGTCCGTCGATCCCGCCGAGATCGATGAACGCGCCGTACTCGGTGAGGTTCTTCACCACGCCGCGGAGGACCTTCCCTTCCTCGAGGTCCGCGAGCGTCTTCTTCTTCTTCTCGGCGTTCTCCTCCTCCAGAACGGCCTTGCGGGACAGGACGATGTTCCCCCTGCGCTTGTTGACCTTGATCACGCGCATCCGGTGCTGCTGCCCCCGAAGCGAGTCGAGGTTGCGCACGGGCCGGACGTCGACGAGGGAGCCGGGAAGGAACGCCGGGACCCCGATGTCGACCTTGAGTCCTCCCTTGATCCGGTCGACGATGCGGCCGAGGACCGGCTCTCCCGTCTCGTAGGCCCGCTCGACCTCGTCCCAGATCTTCATCTTCTCGGCCTTCTCGCGCGAGAGGACCACGTAGCCGTCGCTGTTCTCCGTCTTCTCGAGCAGGACCTCGATGCGATCCCCCTCCTGGACGGTGAGGGCGCCGTCGGGACCCCGGACCTCGTCGATGTCGATCACCCCTTCGGACTTGTAGCCGACATCGACGATCACTTCCTTGTCGAGGATCTTGATCACCCGCCCGTGAACGACCTCGCCTTCCTTCAGGGGCTTGAGGCCGCCCTCCCACTGCGCGAACGCCTTCCCGAAGTCCTCGATCTCGTCGAGGGACTCGGGCTCGGCGGCGCTCTGGTCTCCGGGCGCCACGGCCGCGGCGGGGCTCGCCGCCGGATCGGGCGCGTCCTGCATCGGGGCGCTCTCGTTGGCTTCGGACGATCTCTCTTGGGTGCTCATGAGTGGACGACTGACCTCCTGCGCGCGAGCGACACCGTCATGGACGCGTCACTCTCGATGTTGCCGGGCCGCTCGGGCCGGGCTGCCGGTCGCGCGTAGCGCGCCGACAAATCCGACATCGTAGAGAAGAAGCCGCGCCGTGTCAAGAACCGTCGAGTTATCAGGGGATTAGGCGGAATCCGATCCCTTGGGGCGGCGGCCTCCTTCCGGCCGGCCCTCCGAGCGTCCTCCGCGTCCGGCCATCGCCCCGCCGACTCGCGCTCCCGCCGGGGCGACGGCGCGCCGGAGCTGCTCGACCTCCCCGGCCTCGAGCTCCCGGAAGCGTCCGGACGCGAGGCTTCCGAGGCCGAGCCCCGCGTATCGGACCCTCCGGAGACGGGCGACGGGATGGCCGACCGCCTCGAGCATCCTGCGAACCTGGCGCTTTCGCCCCTCCACGACCGTGATCTCCACCCACGCGTTGAGGCCCCGGCGGACCACGCAGGCCTGCGCGGGCCGGGTCCTCCGGCCGTCCAGGTCGATGCCGCGGCAGAGTCGGGCGAGCGACTCCCGGGAGGGCTCTCCCCGGACCTTCGCGAGGTAGGTCTTGGGAACCGAGCTCGCGGGACGCATCAGGTCCCTAGCGAGGTTTCCGTCGTCCGTGAGCAGCAGCAGCCCCTCGGTCTGGTAGTCCAACCGGCCGATCGGAAAGACGCGAGCCCGGACCCCCGGGAGCAGGTCGCGGACGGTCGGCCGGCCCTCGGGATCCCGGAGCGTCGTGACGTATCCGCGCGGCTTGTGCAGCATGAGGTAGGTGTGCCCGCGGGGAGGGGCGGGGATCCTCTTCCCGTCCACCCGGATGGCGTCCCGCACGGCGTCGACGGAGGTCCCGAGGCGGGTGACCTGCGCGCCGTTGACCGTGACGCGCCCCTCCAGGATCAGGCGCTCCGCGGCGCGGCGCGACGCGACCCCGGCCCGGGCCAGCGTCTTCTGGAGCCGCTCTCTCACGCCCGCTCCGGCGCCTCGTTCTCCCCCTCGGCTCCGGGGGGCCCGGCCGGACCCTCCGCCTCTCCGGCCGTCTCCTCCGTTCCCGCCTCCTCGCCCGCGACCGAGCCGAACGCCGCGGCCTCCTCCGGCGTCAGCGGCTCGAAGTCCGCCCCCTCCCCCGCATTCCCGAACAGCGGCGGCGGAGCGCCGTCGATCGCGCCCAGGAACTGCTCGAAATCGTCGATCGAGGGGAGGTCCTCGAGCCCGTTGAGGCCGAAGTGTACGAGGAAGTTGCGGGACGTCCCGTAGAGCAAGGGATTCCCGACCACCTTCTTCCTGCCGAGGATCCGGACCAGCTTCTTGTCAAGCAGGCTCTTGAGCGCCGCCCCGGGATCGACGCCCCGGATCGCCTGGATCTCCGGCAGGGTCACGGGCTGCCTGTAGGCCACGATCGCGAGCGTCTCGAGAGCGGCGGGCGAAAGGCGCGTGCGGTTGCGCTGGCGGAAGAACCGCCGCACCCACGCGCCCACCTCGTGCCGCGTCGCCAGACGGAAGCCCCCGGCCACCCGCTCCAGACGAAGACCGCTCCGCCTCTCGTCGTACGTGCGCGAGAGGGCGCAAAGCGCGGCCTCGATGTGCGCCGGCTCCTCGCCCTCGAACGCGGAGGCGATCTCCTCGACGCGAACGGGCTCCGCGGCTGCGAAGAGCACCGCCTCGACCGCGGCCACGAGCGCCTCCTCCGTCGCCCTCGGGGCCAGATCCTCGCTCACGACTCCCTCCCCCTCTCTCCTCCCGACGCCGGTCCTTCGCCCCCGTCGCCCGGCGGCTGCTCCTCGGACGCCTCCCCTGCCGGCGCCAGGTCCTCCCTCCGCGCGATCCAGATGCCTCCGAGGATCTCCCGCTGGAACGTGACGACCAGACGAAGGCGCATCATCTCGAGGACGGCCAGGAACGCTGCGATCCGGTGCAGCCGGTCCGGGATCGCCGCGAGGACGGCCAGGAGATCGAGGGGCCCGGAGCCCTCCAGGAGGTCCGTGAGCCACCCGATCTTGTCCGCCACGGACACGTCGTCCCGCCGCATGCGCAAGCGCGTGTCCTCGTCCAGCCGCCCCAGCAGGCGCCGGAACGCCGTGATGAGATCGTAGAGATCCGCGACCAGCAGCTCCTCGCCCGCGAACTCGGGGGGAGGCCCTCCCTCGCGCGTCCACACCAGGCTCCGAACGCTGTCGATCGCCTGCAGGTTCTCGGCGGCCTGCTTGAAACGCTGGTAGTCCCGCAGCTGCTGCACGAGCTCCTCGCGGGGGTCGCCCGGGGCCTCCCCGTCCGGCGGCGCCTCCACCGGCAGGAGCATCCTCGACTTGATGTGCATCAGGGTCGCCGCCATCACCACGTACTCGCCGGCGATCTCCAGATTCAGCTCCCGCATCAGGTCGAGATACGCGTTGTACTGCGAGGTGATCTCGACGATCGGAATGTCCGCGATGTCCACCTCGTTGATGCGCACGAGGTGGAGCAGGAGGTCCAAGGGGCCCTCGAACCCTCCCACTCTCACTCGATACTCTCCGTCGGACGGCTCGGGGCGCCGGGACGGGTCCGCGCCGCCGCGAGGAGCGTCCATCACGCGATGCCGATGGCCGAGCGCACTTCGCGGAGCGTTTCCGCGGCGGACGCCCGGGCTCGCTCCGCGCCGCGCCGCAGGATCTCATCGACCGCGCCGGGCTTGCTCACGAGAAGCCCCCTGCGCTCGCGGATCGGGTCGAGGCGCTCGCGGTAGCGCTCGAGGAGCGCCTGCTTGCAGTCGCGGCAGCCGATGCCCGCGGTCCTGCATCCTCCCGCGGCCCATTCGACGGTGGACGGAGGAGAGAAGACCTCGTGATGGTCGAATACCGGGCAGAGATCGGGATTCCCCGGATCGTGCCGGCGCTTCCGCGCAGGGTCCGTCACCATGCGGTGCAGGAGCTTGTCCTCGATCGCTGCGTGGGATTCCGAGAGGAAGATCGCGTTGCCGTACGACTTGCTCATCTTCCGTCCGTCGAGACCGGGGACCCTGGGCGTAGGCGTGAGCAGGGCCTGGGGCTCGGGGAACACCGCGCCGTAGTGATGGTTGAACCGGCGGGCGACCTCCCGGCAGAGCTCGACGTGCGGCACCTGGTCCTCGCCGACCGGCACGGCCTCCGCGCGGTACGCGAGGATGTCCGCCGCCTGGAGGAGCGGATAGCCCAGAAAGCCGTACGTGTTGAGGTCCTTGTCCTGCAGCTGCTCCCGCTGCTCCTTGTAGGTCGGGACGCGCTCGAGCCAGGGGAGCGGCACGATCATCGAGAGCAGCAGGTGCAGCTCCGCATGCTCCGGGACCGCGGACTGGACGAAGACGGTGCTCCGCTCGGCGTCGATGCCGGCGGAGAGCCAGTCGAGGGCGACCTCGCGGACGTATCCCCGGATCGCCGAGGGATCGGAGTACTCGGTGGTGAGCGCGTGCCAGTCCACGATCGCGAAGTAGCATTCGTACGAGCCCTGGAGGGAAACCCAGTTCTCGAGGGCTCCGACCAGATGGCCGACGTGCAGCGGCCCGGTGGGCCTCATCCCCGAGAGGATCCGCGGTCGCGATGCCCGTTCCATGTCCCCGCTTGCGGTGGCGGGCCGACCCGGCCCGCGGAGGAACGCCGTCCCGCGGCGTGTGTCGCAGCCGCTGCGACGAGGCCGAAAATTAGCACGCGTCCGAGCGCCGGTCAACGCGCGGAGCCCGGCTCACGGCGCCGCTCCCAGGGCGGCCCGGATGCGCTCCTCCATGCGCGCGGAAGCGCGCTTGCAGAGGACGGCGCGCGAGCGCCGCGCCACCTCCCTCGCGAACTCGTCCCGGGCCGCCGCGTGAATGTCCTCCCCCGGCGAGGCCGGGCGTCTCATCACGAGCTCGCGGAAGCTCTCTTCCCGGAGCGCGATCCCCTCCGGCACCACGCTGAGGCGCAGGTGCACGGCCGCCTCGAGGACGGCCGCCTGGCCGAGCGCGGCGGCGAGGGGGTCGGTCGGGGCGAGGCGCTCGGCCATGCTCTGCTCGTGACGGGTCTCCTCCTCGACGTCCGAGATCGTCAGCTCAAGGAGGATCCCCGCGGCCGGCCCCTCCTCCCCCGTCCGGACCGGACGGAACTCCCGGAAGCAACCCCGCCCGCGGAGCTCCGAGAGGAGAGCCGCCTCGGTCTCCTCGAGGAGGGAGCGCGAGCCGGGGCCCCTGCCCCACCCCACGGCGACGTCCACGCTCCAGGGGAGCCGCCTGGGGTCCGCGCGTCCCGGCAGGAAGGAAGCGAGAAGCGCGAGGAAGGCGAGCGCGAGGGCTCTCACGGGGCCCTCAGGCGCGGAACACGAGCTTGACCATGCCGAGGCCGATCCGGTCCCCGTCCGCAAGGAGCCGGGGCTTCCCGGTCACGAGCTTCTCCCCGTTGACGAACGTGCCGTTGAGCGCGCCGACCTCCTCCGTGATCACATGCCCGTCCGCGGTGCGCACGACCCGGGCGTGACGCCTCGAAACGCTCCGCTTGATGTCCACCTGGGTGAGATCCACGTCGGGCCGGAGGTCGGTAACGGGGTCGTAACGACCGATGAGGGTCTCCGTCGCGGCGAGGGGGAAGAACTTCGCCTCCTCGTCCTCCATCTCCAGGCGCGGGCCCGCCTCGGTCCGCCCGTCCGGCTGCGCCCGCGGCGCCGGCGGGATCTTCGCGACGAGGGGCGGGCGCCCCTCCGCGGCCTGGAGGGTCTCGATCTTCTTCTCCGCCTCTCGCAGGCGAATCGAGAGCTTGCGAAGCATCCGGATGGCGATCTCGATGTTCCCCTTGATCATCTTGTCGAACGTCATGCTGTTGATCTCGATGAGCTCGGAGTCCTCGACCGCTTCCGCGGACACCGTCCGGGGAAGGCCCTCGAGTATGGACATCTCGCCGAAGAAATCGCCCTTCTCCATGATGCCGTGGACGCGCTTCTGGCCGTCCACCATGCGGAACAGGCGAACCTTTCCCGACTGCACGATGAACATCGTCGTAGCGAGGTCGCCCTCGGTGAAGATCCGCTCGGCCGCGCCGTACCGAACCATGAAGTTCTGGAAGGGACTCGTGCTCATGCACCCACCTCGAGCGCTCCTGCGCTCCGGCGCCGCATTCTACTCCGGAACCGTGGAATTCAAGGAGATCGGGGCCGCCCTTAAGGGTCCGAAGATCCTTGGATCCTGCGCCGGTCGAAGAGGATCCTCTCCGCCTCGTAGCGCACGGCCTGCTCGGGATCCTCCCTCGCGATCTCTGCCAGCACCTCTTCCGAGCCGCGGCCCCGCACCGCCCCGATCGCTCCGGTCGCGGCCTCTCGGACCTCGGGGGAAGGGTCGCGCCGGGCCGCGCCGTAGAGGACCGGGAGCATCCCGCTCGCCTCCAGGGCGGCGGCCGACGGCTCGCTCTCCGCGATCTGTCCCACGAGGCGCGCGCAGCGCGCGCGCAGCCCGGGACGAGGATGGTCGAAGAGGGGGAGGAGGAGCGGGAGCAGGCCCGGATCGCCGCGACGGAATTTCACGAAGAGATCCAGGGCGGTCTCGAGCAGGAGCGGGTTCGTCTCCTCCAGCATGCCGCGGAAGGCCTTCCACGCCCCGAACTCGTCGTGGAGCGCCTGGATCGCGACGAGGCGATCCACCGCCTCCAGCCAGGGAGCGTCTCCCTCCGCCGGGAGCTCCCTGGTCCCCTCGACGCCGCGGACCAGGGCGAACGCCGGCGGCCCCTCGCCTCTCCGATCCTCCTCGCGCCGGAGCAGCCAGAGATGCCGCGTCCCCTCGTCGAGGCGCAGCGCCTCTCGCCACTCTTCCCGCTCGCGGTTCGCGCGGCGGAGGTCCACGCGCACGAGAGAGCCCGGCTCGGGGTCCCCGCGGAACACGCGATCGAGACGCACGGAGAGGAACTTCCCGTCGTCGTGCTCGACCGTGCCGGCCGCGACCACCGGCGCCGTCGCGATCCACTCGTAGAGGCTCTGCGCGGCCTCCCCCGGGGCGGGCCAAAGGAGCAGCGCCGCTCCCAGCCAAACGGCCCGCGGGACGAGCCCGCCGCCCATCCCCAGGACGGATCGGAGCCTGCCTCGAAACTGGAGCATGCCCGTATTGTGCGCGCTCCCCGTCGGCGCGCAAAGACGCCGCGGAGCCTCCCCCCGGGGATCAGTCGAGTCGGTCGAGGCGGAGGCTGATCGACAGGCGAAAGCGCTGCACGTCGGGGGGACGGCCGATCTCCACGGGAACCACGATCTCTCGCGCTTCCCCGGCCTCGAGACGCGCGATCTCGAGGCTCGGATCGTGGAACAGGTCCTCGGGGCGGGCGACGTCCCGCAGGACGACCGGGACGTCCGCCGGCTCCTCGTTGCGGAGGTCGCCCGGCCCGACGGGGACGCTCCCGAGAGCCTCCTCGTGCGGGGGCGCCTCCGGCTCCAGGGGCTCGAGGAGATCCGCGTCCACGGTCTCGTGCGCCGGGACGGCGTGCCGTTCGCCCGAGGATTCTCGCTCCTCCTCGAATGCGGGGTCGAACCCGAGATCCACCTCGAACGCGGCCCCCGGCAGGTCGGCCGGCTCCGGAGGGGACGGAGGCCGGGAGTCGGCGATCTCTTCCGGGGATTGCGCGACGCTCCACTCCGCGGCGACCTCGGGAGCCGCAGCGAGCGGCTCCCCGGGCGCGCTCGACGGCGCGGCCCATGTCGGCTCCTCGAGCGAATCCTCGCCGTCGCCGGGCGCCTCGAGCGGGATCTCCTCGGCGACGGGGGCGCCTGCGTCCTCGCCCGGATCCGCCTCCGGGACCGCCCGCTCGGCCACGGCGCTCCAATCGACGTCGTCCGTCGCGGGCGCTGCGGCGATGCCGTCCGTCTCCTCGACCTCGTCGACGAGACGGTCGATCTCTTCGTCGCCGAAATTCATGTCGGCGCGAACGTCCTCTCCGTGCGCCACGGCGCTCGCCGGGGGCGGGGGGGAGGAGACTTCCGACGGCCGCTCCTCCTCGATCGCCGAGGACAGGTTCTCGAGAGGAGTGGAGAACGAGGACACAGGAACGGAGCGGACGTCCCGCGGCCGTCCTGTGCCCGGCGTCGGCGCGGCGACGGGGAAGGCCGCGGGCGGCGGAACGGGTCGCGGCGGAGTGGGTGGGGAGGCGACGGCCACCGGCACCGGAACCGCACGAGGAACGTTCCCCGCCGTCGTCCTGCCCGGCGACGCGGACGCCCCCCGGGCCTCCGGCTCGTACTTGCGGGTCAGGTACAGGAGCACGAGCTTCACCACCGCCTTCAGCGTGTCCTGCACGCCGATCCCCGTCGTAGCGACCGACTCGTAGAACGGCGCGTTGTACTTGTTGATGGCCGTGTTCAGGTCCTCGATGCTCGAGAGTCTCGGGAGATCCCGCTTGTTGAACTGGAGCACGTGCGGCATGTCCTGGAGCCGCATCCCGTGGCCCCGGAGGTTCTCCTCCAGGTTGCGGAACGACTCCACGTTGGCGCCCATCATCGCTTCCTGGGAGTCCGCGACGAACACGATCCCGTCCGCTCCCTTGAGCACCAGCTTCCGGGTCTCGTTGTAGAAGACCTGGCCCGGGACGGTGTACAGCTGCACGCGGGTCTTCATCCCTCGGATGTCTCCGAGGTCGATCGGGAGGAAGTCGAAGAAGAGCGTCCGATCCGTTTTGGTCGCCAGCGAGAGCATCTTCCCCCGGACGCTCTCGGGAAGGTTCGCGTGAACGTACTGGAGGTTGGTGGTCTTCCCGCACAACCCCGGACCGTAGTAGACGATCTTCGCCGTCAGCTCCCGGGTCGAGTAGTTGAAGAGCACCATCGCGAGGATCCCCCGGGCGATCCGCGGCTACCCCTCCTGAGGGAGGCCGACCGCCGCGTCGAACATATATTCCACCCCCAAACCGGTCAAGGAACCGGGACGCGGGCGCCCGCGCGGGGCCTGCTTCCGTGGGAAAGCCGTCCGCCACCGCGCCGGCCGTCGAGGATGGAGGCGATCTCGGCCCCGTAGAGGCAGATCGCGACCGCCGTGTAGACCCAGAGCAAGAGAGCGACGATCCCCGCGAGGGTCCCGGTCAACAGGCCGAAGGTCGGCGACTGGAGGAGGAACCATCCGAACACCCTCCGTGCCGCCTCCCAGAGCCCCAGGGCGAATGCGCCCCCCGTCGCGGCCGCCGACCACCTCACGATGCCTCGCGGCAGCATCTTGTAGAACGTCGTGAACGTCGCGTACGCGACCAGGAGCATCACGACGTAGGAAAGCCATCGAACCCCCGCACCGAACGCGGGCGGGAGCCCCACGCGCGCCCGAACGCGCTCGAGCCACGCGGCCGCGTGGTTCGCCAGCAGCGAGACGAGCAGGAGGACCGTGACGGTGGAGGCTCCCGCGAAGGCCTTCAGACGCGAGAGCCAGTACTTTCTCTCCGGCACGGTCCCGAACGCGACGTTGATCGCTCCCTCCAGGGTCGTGAACGCGGTCGTGGCGATCCATACGAGGATGGGGATCGCCACGGCGACCGTTTCTCCCGGGCGAGGGAGACGCTCTCCCAAGCGCACGAGGATCGCGGCGGCGTCCACGGGCACGAAGTCGGCCATCCTGGCCAGAGCCGCCCCGGTGGGATCCGTGATGGGGAGAATCCGGCCCGCGACCACGCCGAGCAGGTACAGCGACGGGACGAGCGCCAGGAGCGAGTAGAACGCCACCGCGGCGGCGAGGTCCAGGCAGCCGTCCTTGAAGAACCGGACCCCCGCGCGCCAGAGGAGACGCGGGACCTGGAGCGCTGCAAGGCTCACGGCTTCTTCTCCCTGCGACTTCGAAAGCGGAGGCGCACAGGAACCGCGCCGAAGCCGAACCGCTCCTTGAGACTCGACTCCAGCTGCCGCCGGAGGGAGAAATGCACTCGCGCCGCGTCGTTGCAGAAGAGGAGGAACCGCGGCGGGTGGACGCCCACCTGCGTGGCGTAGAACAGACGCAGGCTCCGGCCCCTCGCCGGCGCCGCGCGCTCCCTTCGCGCGACCTCCTCGAGCCATCGGTTGAGCTCCGGAGTCGGCACCCGGATCCCTCCGAGGCGGTGCATCTCTTCCGCCGTCTCGAGGAGGCGGCTCGCTCGCTGTCCGGTCTTCGCGCTGATGAACAGGACGGGGGATCCCGGCGCGAACCGCAAGCGGCTGCGGAGATCCCGCTCCCATGCCTTGGCCGCCTCCTCGCGGCCGGCAACGAGGTCCCACTTGTTGACGACCACGATGATCGGCTTCGAGACCTCTCGTGCGATGCCCATGATGTGGGCATCCTGGGCGACGAATCCGCCTCCGGCGTCCAGAACCGCGGCGACGACGTCCGCCCGCTCGATCGTTTCCCGGGCGCGCCGCTCGGACAGAGCGTCCGCCGCCGCGCGCCGCCGCCCTGGGCGCCGCAGGCCGGCCGTGTCCAGGAGAAGGTAGCGCGCACCATTGCGCTCGAGGAGGGTGTCCACGACGTCCCGGGTGGTTCCGGGGATCTCGCTGACGAGCGCCCTCTCGTCGCCCAGCAATGCGTTGAGGAGCGACGACTTTCCGACGTTCGGGCGACCGACGATGGCGATCCGGACCGGAGATGCCCTCTCCTCCTCCGGCGGACGGATCACGGTCACCCCCGACAGGGCCGCGGCGACGCGATCGAGGAGGGTCTCGATGCCCAGGCCGTGCTCCGCGGAGACCGGGACGGGCTCTCCGAAGCCGAGCTCGCAGGCCTCGAAGGCCGCTTCCGGGCGTTCGGGGACGTCCACCTTGTTGGCGACGACGACGACGGGGAGGCCTCGCCGGCGGAGGAGGAGAGCCACCTCCCGATCGGCCGCCGTCAGGCCGGCTCGCGCATCGACGACGAACAGGACGAGCGCCGCCTCGCGCATCGCGCGCTCCACCTGCATCTCCATCTCGCGCGCCAGCGGGATGCTCTTCTCGCCCGGAGCGAGGCCGCCGGTGTCTACGATGCGGAACGGAGAGGAGCCGCGCGTCACCACGCCGTAGATCCTGTCGCGGGTGGCCCCCGGCTCGTCGGTCACGATGGCGCGGCGGCTCCCGACGAGGCGGTTGAAGAGCGTGCTCTTCCCCACATTCGGCACGCCCACGATGGCTACGAGCGGGGAGGACATGGGCGTCCACCGTACCATGCCGTGCACGAGGCGCACAAGGGGATCCGCCCCTAAACCCCTCGCCCGTGCGCACTTACGGGGTCGCCCCCCTTGACATCGACCCCGCTCCCCCGTACAGTACCGAGAGGCGTCGGAGGAGGTTCTCCGGATGATCAAGGCCGACATCATCAACCGCGTCGCGGAGCGAGCGGAGATCACCAAGGTCAAGGCGGTGGAGGCCGTGGAGGCGGTCTTCGACGCGATGAAGACGGCAATGACCCGGGGGCAGAGGATCGAGCTCCGGGGATTCGGAGTCTTCCAGGTGAAGCCTCGGAAGAAGGGAATCGGGCGGAACCCTCGGACCGGTCACGAGGTGCGGATCCCGCCCGGGAAAACGATCCGTTTCAAGCCGGGGAAGAACCTGAGGGGCCTCAGCTCCGAGAGCTGATGCCGCTTCCCGCGGCTCCAGTCATTCCGCCGGCTCCAGCGAGAGATCGACCTCGGCGGGCTCGTCCGCAACGACCTCCACGCGAAGGCGCTCGTTTCGGAACCCCGGCCGAACCACCTCGATCCGGTGCTCGCCGATCGCCACCGGCAGGGCTCCGTGAAGCCTCCGCATCTCGTCGGCCCGTCCTAGAAACTCGCCGTCGAGATAGACGACTGCGTCGTCGGGCCGGACGCGCACCCGCAGCAGGCCGCGGGCGATCCCGCCTTCCGGGGGCGGAATCGGCTCCTCGATGCGCGCCCCCGCATCCGGAGGCATCGCGGTCGCCGCCGGCGCGCTCGAACGCGGATCGAGACCTTCTCCGAGCTCGAGGGCGTATGCGACGCGGTAGTGCCGACCCGGGCGAACGTCGAGCGTCACCTCGAGCGTCTTGTAGCCCTCGGCCTCGAAGCGGAGCACCCGGCTGCCCGGATCCAGCGGGAGAACGTCCCACGTTCCGTTGAAGTCGCGAGCCTCTCCGATCGGCTCGCCGTCGAGGAACAGCTTCGCTCGCTTCGGCGCCACCGCCGTCTCGACGAAACCGGGCGCAGACGAGGAAGCCTCTCCGTCCGAGAAACACGGGCCCGACCAGCACGGCGAGTACGGGTACCACCAGCCCGGCCAGCCCCACGACACTCCGAGCGACCACCATGGCTCGTAATACCAGTCCCAGAGTCCGGTGTGATAGGGGTAGTACGAGTAGTACGCCCCCCAGGGGCGGACGCTCCCGCGAGTGTAGCCGTACGTCGCGGTTCCGGAGGCGACGCGCGAGGCGGGCGTTGCGGAGGAGCCGGCTCCGGGACGGGTCCTCGTCGCCCTTCCTCCCGCTTCGGCGGCGGGAATCGTGAGAGCCGCGATCGCCGCGGCGAGCAGGAGCGTCTCCAGCAGCCTCGGGCGCCTCATGGGGTCACCTCCTCGGGGTCGGACCGTTCCTGAAAGGTTGTGGCGGATGCAATCCACGTACCGCGCTTCCGATTCGCCGCCGAGACGGAACGGAGAACTCCGGCGTCCTCCGTCGAGATCGTCCCGTCCCCTCCGATGGACACAGGCCACCGTCCCGCGGCAGCCGCGCGACGGCTGGTATACTGCGACCTTCGACGCCCGCGCGGGCGTGGACCCCTCGAACGTGGACGCTCCGCCGAACACGCCGCTTCCCCTCCCGACCCCGGACCCCGGGGAACCGTACCCGGCACCGGGAGGCGCGCGCCCGGCGCCCGACCGCCCGTGGGTGCACGGGTTGCTCCTCGCGGCGACCGCCCTCACCGTGATGTTCTCCGGGAGCCTGTGGGAGGGGGCCTACGAGGAGGCCGGATCGCTGATCGAGGCCCTCGCGATCGCGATCGCGCAACCCGGGCGTCTCGCCCGTGGGCTTCCCTTCGCGCTGTCCGTCCTCGCGATCCTCGGGGCCCACGAGATGGGCCACTATCTCGCGTGCCGGCGCCACGGCATTCGCGCGACCCTCCCCTACTTCATCCCGGGGCCGCCGCCCTTCGGAACCTTCGGAGCCGTGATCCGGATCCGGGGGAGAATTCCGGACCGCCGCGCCCTTCTCGACGTCGCGGCGGCCGGGCCCCTGGCCGGATTTTGCGTCGCGCTCCCGCTCACGGGAATCGGGTTGCTGTGCGCGAGGCCGATCCCTCCCAGCCTTGCGGAAGGCGGCGTCGAGTTCGGCTCCCCCCTCGTGTCGGCGGCGCTCGAGCGCCTCCTTTACGGCGGCGCAGACCTTGCGGTCGGCTCCGTCTATCTCGCCGGATGGTTCGGCATGCTCGTGACGTCTCTCAACCTGTTCCCGGCGGGGCAGCTGGACGGCGGCCACGCGGTGTACGCCCTCTCCGCCTCGCTGCACCGCCGGATGGCATGGACGACCATCGCCGCCCTCTTCGCATTCGTGGTCGTTCGGACGATTCTCGATCGCGCCCTCTCCGCGTACACGCTCTGGTGCGTCATCCTGATTCTCATGCGCGACCGTCATCCGAGGCTCTCCGACGAGATCGTCACGCTCGACCCGCGCAGGCGCCTCGTGGCATGGCTGCTGCTGGCCGTCTTCCTCCTCTCCTTCATTCCGGTACCGATCCGCTGGTGACCTCCGCCTCGAACCCCTCCGGCGAGCCCCGGAGACGCACCAGGCCGTTCCGGTCCGTGCGGTAGACCGGAATCCCGCGCGACCGCAGACGGTCGAGAACCTCGGGCGACGGGTGGCCGAAGCGGTTCCGCGCTCCGACGGAGATCACCGCCAGCGACGGCCCGACCGCGTCGAGAAAGGCGCCGGAGCTCGCTCGCGCGCTCCCGTGATGGCCTACGACCAGAGCCTCGGAGCGGAGCGCGAGGCCCGAGGCCTCCAGCGAAGATTCGGCAGCGCCCTCGAGGTCGGCAGGAAGAAGCAGGCGCGCAGGCGCCCGCCCGGCCCGGAGAACGAGACAGCGCTCGTTGCCCGTGCCGGAATCCGGCCCGCGTTCCGGGAAGAGAACCTCGATCGGGATCCCCGCCACGACCTCCGTCTGCCCCGTCGCCACTCCCACGACCGCCGCTCCCGCCCGTCGGGCCTCGTCGACGGCGCGGCGGATCGCGGGGTCGCGGCCGCAGCCCAGCGGCACCCAGAGAGCCCCGATCTCCACCTCGCGGATCAACGATTCGGCGCCGCCGGCGTGATCGTCGTGGCCGTGACTCAGCACCAGCGCCGAGAGACGGCGGCAGCGGATCCGCGAAAGCCACGGGACGAGGATTCGCTCGCCGGCGTCGAAGCGGCCCCCGGCCGTCCCGCCGCAGTCGACGACGAGGAACCTTCCCTGAGGTCCGCGCAGCACGACGGCCAGGGCCTGCCCCACGTCGAGAACGTCCGCTCGGATCTCCCCGTCGGCAGGGTCGGGAGGCGGTCCGACGTGGATCCAGAGGACGGCCAGCGCGAGCCCAAGCGCGACCGCTCCCCTTCCCCGGCGGGATCGAGGCGCCCCGATCGCGGCCGCCACCAGCAGCGAGCAGGCGGCCACCGAGATCGCACCCGGGAACGGGACGCGCAGGGCGCCGCCGGGGATCCCCGACGCCAGATCGGCCGCATCGAGGAGGGTCGAGACCGCAGCCTCGGCGAGCGCGGCCGCAGGGGGGCCCACCGTCGGCATCGAGGCCACCGCAGCCGCGAGTGTCGCCGCCGCGAGCACGAGCGCGCAGAGCGCCGCTGCCGCCACGTTCGCCACGAGCGCGGCGGGAGCGAGTCTCCCGAAGTGCCACGCGGCCAGCGGCGACGTGGCCACGTAGGCCCCCGCCGAGGCTCCCAGAGCGATCCCGAGCGACCGCGGGACCGGTATCCTCCTCGCCACGACGGGACCGAGGCCGACAAGGCCCGCCGTCGCGGCATGGCTGAGCTGGAAGCCGATGTCGGCGAGGTAGAACGGGCGGAGCGCCACCAGCAGCAGGGCCGAGACGGCGAGCGCCTGAATCGGCTCTCCCCTGCGCCCCGCCGCGCGGCCGAGGGCGCACAGGGCGCTCGTCAGGGCGGCGCGGAGGACCGGCGGATCTCCGCCGGCGAGAACGACGATGCTCCCGAGCAGCGGAAGGGCCACGAGGAACCTTCCACGCTCCCCGAGTCCCATGCGGCGCATCGCCCCGAGGACCGCGCCCGCGAGGAGAGCTACGTGGAGGCCGCTGATCGAGACGACGTGGACGAGCCCCCCGTCCCGAAGCCGGCGCCAGGTGACGCCCTCGATCGCGCCTTGGTCTCCGAGCAGCATGGCCCCCGCGACCGCCCGCGCGGTCCCCTCGCAGCCGAGAGCCCGATCGAGGCGGCGTCGACACGCGGCGCGGAGCGAGTCGAGCGCTCGTGAGAGCCCGGGCGCTCCCCCGCGGAGCGGCTCCACCAGCACCGTGCTCTTCACGGTCCCCGTCGCGTCGATGCCCCGCGCCAGGAGCCCGCGGCGAGGATCCCGCGCCCCGGGATTGCCGGCGGGATAGGGGCGCCGCAGCCGGCACCAGAGCCGGATCTCGTCGCCTCGCCGCAGCGCCGAGACGGGAGAGATCCCGGCCGCGCGAGCCGGGACCCGAACCGAGATCGTGGCAGCCCCCTCTCCGCGAGCGCCGTTGGGTTCCCCGCGGACGCGCAGATACGCCTCGCCGAACCCGGCGGGCTCGGCCGAGGCGACGACTCGGCCCACGAAGCTCGTCTCGATCGCGGCACCGTCTCGCGGGAGCCAGGCGTCGATGCGCCGCTCCGCCCCCGTCCAGGCGCAGTCGGCGCGCCACGCCCCGCCGAGAGCGGCCGCCGCCGCCACCGCGACGCCGAGGATCGCGCCCCTTCCCCTCTTGCGCACGACCACGGCGAGCGACAGCGCGAAGAGCGCGACGGGCAAGCCGAGGCGCACCTCGCGGTCGGCGGATGCGACGCCGCACAGGAACGCGATCGCGACGGGAACGGCGGGACGCCGCGGCCGGAACTCGAGCGACAACCGGCAGGCTCCCGGAGGCCGGGACGCCGCCATTGTAGGCCGGATCGGTCAGTCCCCGCGATCCCCGGGGTCGAGCGGGGGCCGCGTCAGCGCGACCCTCGGCAGGCCGAGCAGGCGGCGCAGGCGATCCGCCACCGCCCGTCGCAGGGTCTCCTCGAACGCCGGGGCGCTCATGCGACCGCGGAAAGGGGCGAGAGCGCGTCCCGCCTCGGCGCGAGCGCGATCCGAGAGGCCCGGCGGAGCGCAACCCGGAAGCGCATCGTCGAGCGCGTCGTCCGCCCGCTCGGCATCTCCGCCACGCCGCAGGATCGCGGTCGATCCCTCGATCGCGTCCTTCAACCTCTCCCCGCACCTAGCCGCGGCAGCGGACCAGATCGCCTGCACTTCCTCCCGGGAGGGGAGAGGGGATTCGGCCGTGTCGCGGACGATCGCCTTCCCCTCGACCCACGCGCGGTGGGCCTCCTCGACGGCGGGCGCCAGGTGCCCGAGCGAGAGGCGCCGCGGGGAGCGCCGAGGCCGCGTCGCCTCGCTCAGCGCATCGAAAACGATGTCGAGCGGAACCCCGCGAGCGAACCAGTCCGAGAGGTACGCCCAGTCGCGCGGGGAAAGGACCGAGGGGCGGCCGATCTGCGCCTCGACCGCGCGCTGGACGGCCCGGGCGTAGGCCCTCGCTCCACCGCCCCGAACCGTCACGAACCCCTCTCGAGGCGCGCCACGAGGTGATCCACGCAGGCCCGGATCGCCTCGAAGCACTCGCGGTACCCCTCGATCGGCCCCCCGATCGGGTCCTCGAGATCGGGCGCGCCGCCTCTCGGATCCGCGCCGCCCTCGAAGGCGCGCAGGAGATGCCGCTCCTGCGCCGAGGTCCCGCACAGCCTCTCCACCGCCTCGAGATGCGACCGCTCCATCCCGATCACGATCTCCGCGGCGCACGGCCGCACGCTCTCCAACCCCCTCGACCGGTGTCCCGACAGGTCGAGGCCCCCCTCGCGCAGGACCTGGACCGCTGCGGGAGACGCTCGCTCCTCCTCGAGCCCCAGGGTCCCCGCCGATTCCACCACCACCCCGCAAAGGCCCGAGCGCGCCAACCGGTCCCTCGCGTACGCGGCTGCCATCGCGCTCCGGCAGATGTTGCCGCTGCACACGAAGAGCAATCTCACCTGCGGTTCCTCTCCCACACGATGCGCAGGCCGTGGAGGGTCAGATGGGGATCCACGGCCTGGAGCGACGGGAGGGCTTCCTCGAGCACGGGCGCGAATCCTCCCGTGGCGATCACGCTCGCAGGCGAGCCGAGGTCCTCGCGGACCCGCGCGACGAGCCCCTCGACGAGCGCCGCATAACCGTGGAAGAGGCCGGACTGCACGCTCTCCTCGGTCGTCCTCCCTATGACGCGTGACGGCCTCCTGATGTCGACCCGGGACAGGCGCGCGGCGCGCGAGAACAGCGCCTCGGCGGAAACGCCGATCCCGGGCGCGATGACGCCGCCGAGGTACTCCCCTCTCCCGCTGACGACGTCGAGCGTCGTGGCGGTGCCGAAATCGAGGACGATGACGGGCGCCCCGAAGCGCTGGAGCGCCGCCACCGCGTTGACGATGCGGTCGGCTCCCACCTCGTGGGGATTCTCGTACAGGATCGGCATCCCGGTGCGGACCCCCGGCCCCACGAACAGCGGCTCGCGTCCGAAGTACCGCTCGCCCGCCGTCGCCAGCGCCCGGTTTAGGTCCGGCACGACGGAGGCGACCGCGACGGCGCCGACCGCCGTCGGATCGATTCCCGCTCCGAGGAACAGCGCGCGCACGAGGACCCCGATCTCGTCCGTCGTGGCGCCCCTCCTCGTCGAGATCCGCCAGTGCGCCCGGAGGTCGTCCTTCTCGAAGAGCCCGAGGACGGTGTGCGAGTTCCCGACGTCGACTGCGAGCAGCACGTTCAGACCTCCCCGTAGCGGACCGCATCGGCCATGAGTACGGGACGAAGACGGCCCGAGGAATCCTCGACCACCAGCGCGCCGCACGCATCGAGCCCGCGCGTGACCCCGTCGTACTCGGGCGCGCCGCCCCCCGGCAGCACCCGGACGCGACGGCCCACGGCGTCCGGAGCCAGAGTCAGCCACAGCGACAGCACGGGCTCCCACTCCCCCCTCTCGAGCGCGGCGGAGAGCTCGTCGAGCCGATCGAGGAAGACGGCGGCGACCTGCTCGCGATCCACCATCGGTCCTCCGATCTCCGCGCGGAGCGAGGTCGCGCGGCCCGCGAGGCCCGGGGGGAAGGCCCCCGCCTCCTGATTGACGTTGACGCCCGTGCCCACGATCAGGTCCTCCACCGCCTCGCCGGTGACCCGCGCTTCCACGAGCGTTCCGGCGACCTTCCGGCCCCTGTGCACCACGTCGTTCGGCCACTCGACCGCGTAGGAGGCGCCGCCGACCCCGCGGCAGGCGAGACACGCCGCAGCAGCGGCAGCGATCGCCCAGCGCGGGAGCTCCCTCGGCGGCCGGTCCGACCGGAACGAAGCCGAGAGGTACAGCCCTTCCCCCCCCGGCGAGTACCAGGAACGCCCGAGCCGCCCGCGCCCCGAGGTCTGCTCCTCCGCGATCACGACCGTTCCCGCCGGGTCCCCTTCCCGGAGACGTCGGCGCAGCTCGTCGCTCGTCGAGTCGACGGTCCCCAGGAGCACGAGCCGCCCCGCGAACCTCGTCCCGGCGAGGAGATCCGCGAGCCTCGCGGCGTCGAACGGCGTCAGATCTCCGCCTCCATTTCCAGGGCGACGTCCGCGACGGGAGAGGAGTGCGTGAGCCAGCCGAGGCTCAGGAAATCGACCCCGGACTCCGCGACTTCCCGCAAGCTCCCAGGCCTCAATCCCCCCGACGCCTCGAGTCGCGCGCGGCCGCCGGCCGCTCGAACACAGCTTCGCAGCGCGGCCGGGCTCATGTTGTCCAGGAGGATCCGGGTCGCCCCCGCCCGGATCGCCTCTTCCATCTCCCGCTCCGAGCGGACCTCGACCGTCACGATCGCGGGCGGGTGACCCGCGGCGAGAGCGCGGCGCACCGCCGCGCCGACCGGGCCCGCGACCGCGAGATGCGTGTCCTTGATCATCACCTCGTCGTAGAGCCCGCGCCGGTGGTTTCGTCCTCCCCCTGCCGCGACCGCGTACTTGTCGAGGATGCGGAGGCCCGGCGCCGTCTTCCGGGTGTCGAGGACGGTGGCGCCCGTGCCTTCGATCTCGGCCACGGCATCCCGCACGGCCGTCGCGATCCCGCACATCCGCCCCAGGAAGTTCAGCGCGGTCCGCTCGCCCGAGAGGATCGGCCGCGCAGCCCCGCGGACCACCGCCAGGACGGCGCCGGCCTCGGCGACCGCTCCCTCCTCGATCCTGGCCTCGAAGCGAAGCGTCTCGTCGAGGGCGGCGAACACCTCGCCCGCCACGGCGAGGCCCGCAACCGCCAACCGCGATCGCGCGACCAGGCGCCCGGTGCCCCGGAGAGCCTCCGGAACGACCGCCGTCGTCGTGAGGTCCCCCGCCTCGCCCAGGTCCTCCTCCAGGGCCGCCCGGACGATCCGGCGCACGGCGTCGAGGTCGAGGCGGGGCGGCTTCAACTCGCCTCCCCGCTCCCGAGCACTGCGAGAGCGCCCTCCAGCTTCTTCTTCCGCTCGAGAATCTCTCGCTGCAGCGAGCGCTCCTTCTCCACCACCGCGGCGGGGGCGCGGAGGAGGAACGTCTCGTTCCCCAGCTTCCTGGCGCGCTCCTCCGCCTCCTGCTCCACCTTGCCGAGCTCCCGCTTCAGGCGGGCCCGCTCCGCGTCGAGGTCCAGGAGGCCCGAGAGCGGGAGCGCGACCTCGATTCCGCGGACCAGGCACCGCGCCGCAACGACGCCGGAGTCGATGCCGTCGACCACCCGGACCGAGGAGGCGCGCACGAGGCTCGCGATCAGGGGCGCGACCTCCCGGACGAACTTCGCGTTGCGCGCGCTCGACGCGTGGGCGAGGACCTCGATTCGCTTGGCGGGGTCGATGTTCGATTCCGCCCTGAGGTTCCGGATCTTCACGACGAGGTCCCGGAGGATCTCGACGTCCCTCTCGGCCCGGACGTCCAGGCGCCGCTCGTCGAGCTCCGGCCATCGCGCCGAGGCCAGGTAGGCCCCCTCATGGGGCAGCTTTTGCCAGAGCTCCTCCGTGAGGAACGGAACGAAGGGATGCAGGAGGCGCAGCAGGGTGTCGAGGACCTCGAGGAGGACGGCCCGCGCGGTCGCGGCGCGCGGCGAGGCCGACTCTTCCGGCGCGAGGTCCGGCTTCACGATCTCGATGTACCAGTCGCAGAACTCGTGCCAGGCGAAGTGGTACAGAGCATCGGCCGCGCGGTCGAAGCGGTACTCGTCGAGCGCCTGGTCCACCTCCCGCACCACGTGGTGGGTCCGGGAGAGGATCCACCGGTCCGTGAGGGTCAGGTCCTCCTCCCGGAAGCGCGGAGGCCTCGGGGCGTCGCCGAGACGGAGAAGCACGAACCGGCACGCGTTCCACAGCTTGTTTGCGAAGGCGCGGTACCCTTCCATGCGCTCCGGCGAGAGGGGAATGTCGTTCCCGGGCGCCGCGAGGATCGCCATCGTGAACCGGACGGCGTCCGTGCCGTAACGCCGCTGCAGCTCCTGCGGCTCGATCGTGTTCCCCTTCGACTTCGACATCTTCTGTCCGGAGGCGTCTCGCACGAGGCCGTGGATGTAGACCTCGCGAAACGGGACGTCCCCCATGAACTTCAAGCCCATCATCATCATCCGGGCCACCCAGAAAAAGATGATGTCGAACGCCGTGATCAGGAGGGTCGTCGGGTAGTACCTCTGGAGATCCGGCGTGCGCTCGGGCCATCCGAGCGTGCTGAACGGCCAGAGGGCGGAGGAGAACCACGTGTCGAGGACATCCTCGTCCTGTCGCAGCGCTCCGCCGCAACGCGGGCAGGCTGCGGGGTCCTCCTCCGAAACCTCGACGGTCGCGCAGGCGTCGCAGTACCAGGCGGGGATCCGGTGCCCCCACCAGAGCTGTCGCGAGATGCACCAGTCGTGGATGTTCCGCATCCACTCGAAGTACGTCTTCGCCCACGCCGAGGGAACGAACTGCGTCCGCCCCTCCTCGACCGCCGCGATGGCGGGCGCCGCGAGCGGCGCGGTCCGGACGAACCACTGGGTCGAGAGGAGCGGCTCGATCATCGTTCCGCACCGCTGGCAGTGCCCGATCGCGTGCTCGTGCTCGGTGGTCGCCACGAGAAGCCCCTGCTCCTCGAGTCGCTGGACGATCCTCTTGCGGGCCTGGAACCGATCGAGCCCCGCGAACTCCCCCGCCTCCTCCGTCATGCGGCCGTCGGTGTCGATGACGACGATCTCCGCCAGACCGTGGCGCCTCCCCGCCGCGAAGTCGTTCGGATCGTGGGCGGGAGTGACTTTCACCGCCCCGGTTCCGAATTGCGGATCGACGAACGAATCGGCGATGACCGGGAGGACCCGCCCCACGATCGGGAGCAGGACCTGCCGGCCGATCAGCGACCGGAAGCGCTCGTCGTCCGGATGCACGGCCACGCCCGTGTCCCCGAGCATCGTCTCGGGGCGCGTCGTCGCGACCTGCACCCCCTTGCCCTTCCCGTCCGAGGCCGGATAGCGCACCGTGTAGAGCTTTCCCCGCATCTCCCGGTGCACCGTCTCCAGGTCCGAGATCGCGCTGTGGCAGCGAGGGCACCAGTTCACGATCCAGCGGTCGCGGTAGATCAGGTTCTCCCGGTACAGGCGCACGAACGCCGCTCGCACGGCGCGGGAGAGCCGCTCGTCCAGGGTGAAGCGCTCCCGGGTCCAGTCGCAGGAGGATCCGAGCCCCTTGAGCGACTCGACGATGCGCCCCCCGTACGTACGCTTCCACTCCCAGACCCGCTCCACGAAGGCCTCGCGCCCGAGAGCGTGGCGGTCCGTCCCCGCCTTGGCGAGCTCCCGCTCGACCACGGTCTGCGTGGCGATCCCCGCATGGTCGGTCCCCGGAAGCCACAGGACGTCCCGCCCTTGCATCCGCTTCCGCCGCGCCAGCACGTCGTGGAGCGTGTGATTCAGAACGTGCCCGATGTGCAGGGCGCCGGTGACGTTGGGAGGCGGGAGCACGATGCTCCAGGGCTCGAGGCCGGAGTCGGGGTGCGCCGAGAAAAGCCCGCTCTCGACCCATTCCCGATACCACCGGGCCTCGACCTTCTCCGGGCGGAACTCCTTTTCGATCTCCATCGGAACCTCGACCGCTCCTCTCCCGGGCGGCGGCATCGCCGCGCCCCTCCCACGTCACCCGCGCTCGCGCTCCTCCCGCTCGATGTCGCGCAGCCGGTCGCGAATGATCGTCTCCGCGAGATCCGGCACCACGTCCCACGCGATCTCCTGGACCACGTCTTTCGAAAGCCGTCGCACGACCTCGTGGACCACCGCGTCGAAGAACTCCCCCGAGGGCAGCGCGGGGGCGGAGGAAAGGACCTCCTCCTCCGCGCCGAGGGACGCCTGCCCGTCGGCCGGAGCGGCCGCCTCCGGCCCGGCCGCGGGGCTCGCCCCGCCTTCCTCCGCGGGCGCGGCGGCACCGACCTCCCACGGCGCGCGCGGGAGCGGCTCTCCGATCCGCGCGCTCGCCAGGGCCGGCTCGCTCGGCGGAGGAGCCTCGGCCTCCGGAACCGGGAGGGGCGCGGCCTCCTTTCGCGAGAGCAGGTCCGCGACGCGATCGAGGAGCGTGCGGGACTCGAACGGCTTGACGAGATGACCGTCGGCGCCGCACGAGACGGCTCTCTTCCTGTCGAACGGCTCGAACGTCCCCGCCAAGAGGAGAACCGGCACCGGCCGCGCGGAAGCCTTGATCCGCTCGCACACCTCGTATCCGCTCGGCCCCGGCATCACGACGTCCGCGATCACCAGATCGGGCGGCGCCTCCGAGAAGCGCTCCAGCGCCTCCGCACCGCTGGCGACGGCGTCCACCCGGATGTCCGTGTCGCTGAAGGTGATCTCCACGATCTTGCGAATCGTGACGCTGTCGTCAGCGACCAGAATCCTTCTGGACATCCCGCACCTCGCTTCCCTCGAGCGCCGTCCTCTTCCGCGCTCCCCGGCCCGCTCAGGCGACCCGGCGCGGCCGGATATGGGATCGCACCCATTCGACCGCGGCGTCGAGCGACGTGCCCGGAGTGAAGACCTCCAGAACCCCGGCGGCCTTCAGCGCGGGGATGTCCTCGTCCGGCACGATCCCCCCGCCGAAGACCGGGATGTCTCCCGCGCCCGCCTCGCGCAGGAGCTCGATGACCCTCGGGAACAGGTGCATGTGGGCCCCCGACAGGATCGAGAGCGCCACCGCGTCCACATCCTCCTGCACCGCGGTCGCCGCGACGGTTTCCGGCGACTGGTGCAGACCCGTGTACACCACCTCGAACCCCGCGTCGCGGAACGCCCGCGCGATCACCTTCGCGCCCCGGTCGTGGCCGTCGAGGCCGACCTTCCCCACGAGCAGCCTGAGCTTCCTGGGTTCGCTCATCTCGACCCTCGTCGGGAGGCGCGCCGGGCGCGCCTCCTCACAGGAAGGAGACCTCCCGGTAGCGCCCGAACACGGGGACGAGGGCGCCGCAGATCTCCCCCACCGTCGCGTACGCGCGCGCCGCGTCGAGCATCAGAGGGAGGAGATTGCCTCCGTTCCGCGCCCCGTCGACGAGGGCGTCAAGGCTCGCCCGGACCGCGCCCGCGCCCCTCTCGGCCCGCAAGCGCCGCAGGCGCTCGACCTGCGTCCGCTCGACCGCCTCGTCCACCTTGAGGATCTCCGGTCTCGTCGCGTCCTCCGAGACGTACTTGTTCAGGCCGACGATCGTCTTGCGGCCGCCGTCGATCTCGCGCTGGTACCGGTACGCCGCGTCCGCGATCTCCCGCTGCGGAAATCCCGCCTCGATCGCCGCCACGACCCCGCCGAGATCGTCGATGCGCGCGAGGTACGCGCGCGCTTCCGCCTCCAGGCGATCGGTCAGCGCCTCGACGAAGTAAGAGCCGCCCAAGGGGTCCACCGTGTTCGTCACGCCGGACTCCTCGGCGAGGATCTGCTGAGTCCGCAGGGCGAGCCTGACGGACGCCTCGCTGGGAAGCGCGAGCGTCTCGTCGAGGGAGTTCGTGTGCAGGGACTGCGTTCCCCCCAGCACGGCGGCCAGCGCCTGCACCGTGACGCGCACGACGTTGTTGTAGGGCTGCTGCGCGGTCAAGGAGCATCCCGCGGTCTGCGTGTGGAACCGGAGCATCCAGGACTTCGGATCCCTCGCGCCGAAGCGCTCCTTCATGATCCGGGCCCAGAGCCGCCGCGCGGCCCGCATCTTCGCGATCTCCTCGAAGAAGTCGTTGTGGGAGTTGAAGAAGAAGGAAAGGCGCGGGGCGAAGACGTCGACGTCCAGCCCCGCCTCGATCCCCGCCTGCACGTACCCGATCCCGTCCGCGACGGTGAACGCGAGCTCCTGCGCCGCGGTCGAGCCCGCTTCGCGGATGTGGTAGCCCGAGATGGAGATCGTGTTCCAGCGCGGGACCTGCTCCGCGCAGAACGCCAGGAGGTCGGTGATGATCCGCAGGCTCGGACGGGGCGGATAGATCCACTCCTTCTGCGCGATGTACTCCTTCAGGATGTCGTTCTGCAGCGTCCCGGCGAGCCGATCGAAAGAGACCCCCTGCTTCTCCGCCACGGCCAGGTACATCGCGAAGAGCACGGCCGCGGGGGCGTTGATCGTCATCGACGTCGAGACCCCGTCGAGCGGAATGCGCTCGAAGAGGGCCTCCATGTCCGCCAGGGTGTCGACGGCGACCCCCTCCTTGCCGACCTCTCCCCGGCACATCGGGTCGTCGCTGTCACGCCCCATCAGCGTCGGCAGGTCGAAGGCGACGGAAAGGCCGGTCTGCCCGTGGTCCAGGAGGTAGTGGAACCTCCGGTTCGTCTGCTCCGCCGTCCCGAAGCCGGCGAACTGCCGCATCGTCCAGACGCGCCCGCGGTACATCGTGGGGTGGATCCCCCGCGTGAACGGGAACTCCCCCGGCCCCCCGAGCCGCTCCTCGAACCTCCAGTCGGGCCCGAGGCTCTCGGGACCGTACAGACGGTCGATCGGCATCCCCGACACCGTCGAGAACTCGCGATCGGTTCCGGCCGAGGCCCGCGGCTCGGCCGGTCTCATCCGCCTTTCCTGGCTCATCGGGCCTTCGCCTTCCGCCGGCCGCCGGGCACGCCCAACACTCCCCCGCCCCCGCCCGACCGGACCGGCGGCGGCGCGATTTCAGAAGCTATCAGGGACCCCGAAGAGGGTCAAGAAGGCCCGAGCGGCCGCGCTCGCGCTCAGAACTCGGGATCGATCAGCCCGAAATTCCCGTCCTTCCTGCGATAGACGACGTTGACGCGGTACGTGCGGTCGTCGCGGTACACGAGGAGATCCTCCCCCGTTCCCTCGAGCTCGAGCACGGCGTCCTCGGCGGAGAGGGGCTTCAAGCGGTACCTCTCGCTCGGGAGGATCCGGGCCGGGCGCTCCTCCGGCGCCTCTTCCCCCGCCGCCTCCTCCCCGATCGCCCGGGCGACCTCGGGGGCGCGCGCCCCTTCGCGACGCTTCTTCTCGGTGACCTTCTCCTTGTGCCGCAGGGCCTGCCGTTCCAGCTTGTCCGCGACTTCCCCGATCGACGCGTAGAGGTCCCCCGTCTCCTCCGTCCCCGACAGGACCGCGGTCCGGGAGCGGACCTGGATCTCGGCGAGATGGCGGTGCTTCTCGACCCCCAGCACGACGTGGACCTCCAGGGGGCCGTCCAGCAGCTTCTCCAGCTTCTTGAGCTTCTCTACCGTGAAGTCCTTGAGAGCGGGCGTGATCTCGACCTGGCGACCGGTGATGTCGATCTTCATGGATTCCCCTCCGATCCGGCTCGGGTTCAGCGAGGCGCGCTCTTCCGGGCGCTGGACGCCGGGATCCGGAGCTCCTCGCGGTATTTCGCGACGGTGCGCCGTGCGATCTGCAGCCCTTCCGCGCGGAGCACGTCCACGATCGCGGCGTCCGAGAGCGGGCGGCGGGCGTCCTCGCCGCCGACGATCTTTCGGATCCTCTCCTTGACGGTGAGAGACGAGACGCTCTCCCCCCCCTCCACGGAAGCGATGCCGCTGTGGAAGAAGAATCGCATCTCGAAGAGACCCCGATGCGTGTGCATGTACTTGTTGTTCACGACGCGGCTCACCGTGGACTCGTGCATCCCGATCTCCTCGGCCACGTCCTTGAGAATGAGAGGCTTCAGCCGCTCGATCCCGTGATCGAGGAAGTCGCGCTGGAACGACACGATCGAGCGCGCCACCTTGTAGATCGTCCGCTGGCGCTCCTCGAGGCTCTTGATGAGTCGAAACGCCGAGCGGAGCTTCCCGCGCACGTACTCCCTCGCGTCCGCCGGCGTGGACGAGGAGCTGCCGCGCTCGATCATCCTGCGGTAGAGGGGGCTGATCCGAAGCTTCGGGAGCCCCTCCTCGTTCAGCAGGATCTGGTACTCGTCGTCGACCTTCACGACGTACACGTCCGGCACCACATAACGGCTGCTCGTGTCCCCGTATCTCCTGCCCGGGCGCGGATCGAGGTGCCGGATGATCTCGATCTCGGCCATCACGTCCTCGACATCGAGGCCGAGTACCTCGGCCAGATCGCGGAACTTCCGGTTCTGGAGCTTGTCGAGATGGTGGCGCACGATCGTCTCGGCGGCGGTGCCGGCCTGCCCGAGGTGGTGGAGCTGGATCGTGAGACATTCGACGAGATCGCGAGACGCCACTCCGACCGGGTCGAATCGCTGCACCATCCGCAGCGTCGCCTCCACCTCTTCGAGCGGGAAGTCCCCCATCCGCCGGATCTCCTCGATCGACGCGCGGAGGTAGCCGTCCTCGTCCAGGTTCCCGATGATCGCGCGGCCGACCGCCGCCCGCGTCTCCGAGGAGGTCGACAGGCCCAGTTGCCAGGTGAGGTGGTCGGCGAGGTTCTGCGGACGGGTCAGCACGTTCTCGAACGACGGGAGATCCTCGCTGCGATCCACAGGCGCGCGAGGCACGTATCCGCCGTCGACGTCCTGGAAATACGACTCGTAGTCGATCTCCGGGAACGGATCGTCGCGCGGCTGCTCTGGCTGCTCCTCGGCTCGCTCCGCCGATGCCTGGGCCTCCTCGAGCACGGGGTTCTCGACCAGCTCCAGCTGGATCTCGTCCGCGAGCTCGAGCCGCGACATCTGCAGGAGCTTGATCGCCTGCTGGAGCGACTGCGTCATGATGAGCTTCTGGCTCATCCGGACGCTGAGTTTTTGCTCGAGGGCCATACGCCTTCGCGACGCGCCGGCTCACTGCAGCCGGAAGTTCTCTCCCAGGTAGATCTTGCGAACGTCCGCGTCCGCGGCCAGGTCCGCGGGCGTTCCGTCTCGGAAGATGCGACCCTGGCTGATAATATAGGCCCGATCGGTGATCTGCAAAGTCTCGCGGACGTTGTGGTCCGTGATGAGCACGCCGATCCCCTTGTCCCGCAACCGAACCACGATCTTCTGGAGATCCGCGACGGCGATCGGGTCGATCCCGGCGAAGGGCTCGTCCAGCAGCATGTAACGAGGCTCCGCGGCGAGCGCCCGCGCGATCTCCGCCCTTCTGCGCTCCCCGCCGGAGAGCGCGAAGCCTGGCGTCCGGGCCACCCGGGTCAGGCCGAACTCCTCGAGGAGAGCCTCGCAGCGTCGGCGCCCCCCGTTCCCGGGCACGCGGCGCGTCTCGAGGATCGCGAGGAGATTCTGTTCGACGGTCATGCGCCGGAAGATCGAAGGCTCTTGGGGGAGATAGCCGATCCCCTGCCGGGCGCGGAGGTACATCGGCAAGCGCGTGATGTCTCGCCCGTCGAGGAGCACCTTCCCGCTCTGGGGAGGCACGAGACCGAGAATCAGATAGAACGACGTCGTCTTCCCCGCGCCGTTCGGCCCCAGGAGCCCGACGACCTCGCCCGGAAGGATCCGCACGGACACGGCGTCCACGACCGTCCGCCGCCGGTAGGTCTTCGTGAGGCCCTGCGCCGCCAGGCCCCGCCCTACGCTTCCGGGATCCCCTTCCCGCCGCTCCTCCGGCTGCATCCTCTCCGTCCTCAACCCTGGGCGCCTCGGATCCGTGCCCGGTTGCGGTCGCCCGACTCCACCTCGATGGTGCCCGCGTCGAGACGATAGCGCAAGACTCGGCCGCTCGTCGTTCCCCCCTCGGGACCCGCTCTCCGAAGCGTGGCGGGGGCCGCCTCGCCGATCAGCCGCACCGTCCTCTCCCCCGGAGAATACACGACGCGGTCCCCTTCTCCGACCACGGGCTCCGGCATCCCCTTCCTGTCCGGCGACCGGAACTCGAGGCGGATTCCGCCGCTCGCGGTGATCTCGCGGAGCCCCTCCGAGCCCGGGGCGAGGGCCACCTCGACCCGTTCGGCCTCGAGCCATCCCTCGGCCTGGCGGATGAGAACGTGCCCCGTGTACACCGCGCGCGATTCCTCGGCCGCGTAGTCGAGCCGATCCGCCGCGATGCGGACGTAGTCGGACTCCGAGGTCGTGGCGTCGGCGATCCGCGGCAGGCGGGTGGCCACTCGTCCCAAGGCTCGCAGCTCCTCGGGGCGATCGCAGATCTCGACGCGGTCCGCGGAGAGATTCCGCTCCCCCTGCCATCCTCGCACCGCTCCTTCGAAGACCAGGCGTCCGTCGGCCGCCCGCCCCTCCAGCGCGCCGGACACGAAGTGCACGGCGTCCCCGGGGCGAAACACGCCCCCCGCCGGCCGCGCGCCGGCTCGACCCGTCGCGCCAAGGAGGGTCGCCTCGACCCGCCCCTGCGCCCGGAACCCGCTCCCCTCGAGATCCGTCTCGATGCGGTCGGCGGAAACCCGGCTGCGCTCGCGCGCCAGCCGCGCGCGCCGATCCGGCCCCGATCGGAGCGTCGCGCGTCCCGGAGCGGGCGAAGGCTCGACTCGGATGCTCGCAGCCTCGGCCGAGAGGTCCGTCCCCTCGAACCCGGCGCTTCCCTCGATCTCCGCGCCGAGGAGCGATCCCTCGGCGCTCATCTCGGCGACGAGACGCTCCCCCTCGAGAAGCGCAGGGCCTCCGCGCCACGTCCCGCTCGCGCGCACGCCGCCGGCGGCTCCAACGCGCCAGGGAGAGCCGGACCCGGTTCCGTTCCGGAGCGCCTCGATGGTCGCGGCCATGAGGCGGAAATCTCCTCGCTCCACGCTCGCCTCTCCCGCGAGCGTCAGCGCGATCGGATCGCCCGCTTCGTCCCACTTCAGCCGGGCGCCGGAAGCGGAGAACCGGATCTCGGGGACGCCGGGCTCCCGGCTCGATCCCGCGACTCCTTCCGCGGCGCTCGCTTCGCGAATCCGCCTCGAAGCGTCCCGCAGGATCCGAACCGAGCCGGCGTCCAGCAGGACGCCTCCCCGCCGCGCTCGCACCTCGCCGCGGAACTCGACGTCCCGCGCCGCATCCCGCAGGAGCGCCTTGTCGCACGTGAGGGAGAAGCCATCCGGCCCCGACAGCTCGAGGCCCCCGATCTCCGTGGGCTGCCCGCGCAGCCCGTG
Source organism: uncultured Acidobacteriota bacterium (assembly GCA_937864465.1). Classification (GTDB taxonomy): domain Bacteria; phylum Acidobacteriota; class Polarisedimenticolia; order Polarisedimenticolales; family JAIQFR01; genus CALMJU01. Next base: position 14,015 of record CALMJU010000043.1, on the reverse strand, counting down.
CACGATCGACGCGGCGCGGCCGCTGCGGCCCGCCTCCTCCAGGAGCACCTCCCCCACCGATCGGGCCTCGCCGGAGGCCTCGTCGATCTCCAGCGTGGGAAGCGATACGAGGAACCCGGCGTTCCCCTCCTCCTGCACGCGGACCCCCCCCTCCAGCCGGAAGAGGCGCTGCCCCTGCATCCCGTCGACATCGCCCCGCTCCGCGCGCACGACCAGGGGCGGCGCCCCCTCGCGATCGAGGACGAGGCGCTCGATCCCCTCGAGCCGGAGCCGCCCTCCTTCCCCCTGCTCGATCCGCCGAACCTTGACCGCCAGCCGCCGCGCTCCTCCGGCGAGATCGGTCAGCTCGATGCTCTCGGCGCGCGGGCCGTCGAACGAGCCCTTCGGGACCTCGTCGATCGTCGGCGCAGGCCGCTCCCGCATCATGAGGGCGAGCACAAGCAGAAACGGCAGCAAGAGCGCCGGCACGAGGATCCGGAAGAACCTGAGCCGCGTCACCCGAGGCTACCGGCCGGTGAAGGCGGGCTTGCGCTTCTCCAGGAACGCGCGAGTTCCTTCACGCATGTCCTCGCTCGCGAAGCACAGTCCGAACAGCGACGACTCCAGGCGAAGCGCCTCCTCCTGGGCGATCTCTCCGCCCGCGAGCACCGCCTCAAGAGCGAGCGCCAGCGCCCTCGGCCCCTTCGCCGCGATCTTGGAGGCGAGCGAGGCAGTCTCCGCGGCGAGCGCCTCCGGCGCCACCACCCGCGTGACGAGGCCGAGCGTCAACGCCTCGGGAGCGGAGACCATGTCGCCGGTCAGGATGAGGTCCAGGGCTCGCCCCCTCCCGACGATCCGCTGGAGCCGCTGGGTCCCGCCGGCCCCCGGGATGAGCCCCAGGTTGACCTCGGGCTGCCCGAACCGCGCCGTCTCGGACGCGATCCGGACGTGGCACGCCATCGCGAGCTCGCACCCCCCCCCGAGCGCGAAGCCGTTCACCGCGGCGACGACCGGCTTCGGGCAACGCTCGATCCGGTCGAGGGCGCGGTGCAGGAAGCGCGAGAACTCCTGCGCCTCCGCCGGGCTCATCGCGCTCATCTCGGCGATGTCGGCCCCGGCCACGAACGCCTTTTCCCCCGCGCCCGTCAGCACCAGCACGGCCACGCGGTCGTCCGCCACCGCGAGATCCACGGCCGCCGCGATCTCGGTCACGGTCTGCCGGTCGAGCGCGTTCAGCCGTTCGGGCCGGCTCACGGTGATCCAGGCCGCGCGCTCTCGCACCTCGTACAGCACGTACCGGAACGGGTCCTGCGCCATGTCTTCCCTCCTCCGCCGATCGGGCCGTCTCAGAACCGGTGGCGCGCGTGCAGCACGCCCCGCCGGAAGTCCTTTCCCCGGACGTGGACGATGAGGCACATCTCGTACAGACGCGACATCATGGCCTCTCCCAGGCGATCCCGCAGCGTCATCCCTTCGAGGGGGTCGGCCGGGGCCCGAGGGTCGCGCTCCTCCCCGGTCGGGCGGTTCGAGGTCATCAGGATCGGGAGGCGCTCGTTGTAGCGATGGGCGATCAGGTCGTGCATCACGTCGCGCGCCCAGGGCGTCGTCCGCCCGGCCCCCAGGTCGTCGAGCACCAGGACTTCCGCCTCGAGCACCGGCGCCAGCACGTCCCACTCGCTGCGCGCGGAGCCCGAGTCGAACGTCGCCTGCAGCTCCTTCAGGAGCTGCCGCTGCTCCCGGAAGACCACGCGCGCCCCCTTCTCCTCGATCAGCGCGCGTGCGATCCCCACCGCGAGGTGGGTCTTCCCCGTCCCGGGCTCCCCCAGGAACAGGAGCCCGTGCTCGACGCGGTCCGGCCAGCGCTCCACCCACTCTCGAGCCACCTGCAGCGCCGCCTGGTGGCTCGGGTCGTGGATCTCGAAATCGGCCAGGGAGCAGTGCTCGTAGCGCCTGGGGATGCCGGCGGCGCGAAGCAGCCTTGCCGACCGCCCCGCCACGCCGCACTCGCAGGGGACCGCCGCCGTCGTCCCGCCCCCCTGCTCCACGATCCTGAAACCGGTTCCGCTGCAAGCGGGGCACGGCGTGTCCATGCCGCCCTCCGTCCGGGGAGGCCTCGCGCTAGTTGAGATAGCCACGAAGCCGCTGGCACTTCTGCGAGCGGTTCAGCTTCTCGATGGCCTGCGCCTCGATCTGCCGGATCCGCTCCCGGGAGAGGTTCATCATCTCCCCGATCTCCTTGAGCGTCCTCGGGTCCGCCCCGTCGAGACCGAACCGGAGCCGGATCACCCGCTCTTCCTTCTCGTCGAGATCGTCGAGCGCCTTGCGCAAGAGCCCCTTCAGCGAGTGGCGGAGGAGGACCAGGTCCGCGGGAGGGATGATCCCCTGCTCGAGCTTGTCCGACAGGTGGAACTCGTGCTCCTCGTCGATCACCGCGGACAGAGAGACGTTCTCGTCCGACACCTGGAGGAGATTCGTGACGTCCTCGACGCTGACCTCCATCTGGCGGGCGATCTCCTCCGCGGAAGGCGTTCGCTTCAGCTTCGAGCGGAGGTTCGACTGCGCCTTGCCGATCCGGTACAGGAGATTGGCCTGCTTCTGGGGGAGGCGGAACGCCCCGCTCTGGTCGGAGAGGGCGTGGATGATCGACTGCCGCACCCACCAGACCGCGTAGGTGATGAACTTCACGTTCTTCGAAGGATCGAACCTCTTCGCCGCCTCGATCAGGCCGATGTTCCCCTCGTTGATGAGGTCCAGGAAGGAGAGCCCGCATCCGCGGTAGCGCTTCGCGTACGACACGACGAACCGCAGGTTCGCCTCGACGAGCTTCCGCAGGGCCTCCGGATCCCCCTTCTGGATGCGGCGACCCAGGTGGCGCTCCTCCTCGGCGGTCACCCGAGGGAGGCGCGAGATTTCCCGCAGATACTTCTTCAGCGACTCCGTACCGGAACCGCCGGATTCTTCGCGTTCCTCGTCCATGCCTCCCCCGACGAGCGGCGGGAGTATAGCATGCGCGTCGCGCGCGGCCGGCGCGATCGCGGCGGGGGAAACGGCTCGAGATTCAGCGGACCGCGACCTTGATCGCCCGTCCGTCGCCGCCTCTCCTCGCAAGCGTCACACGGAGCACGCCGTCCCGGTAGACCGCCTCGACGGACTCGCGATCCGTTCCGGGCGGGATCGCGAATCGCCGCGAGAACTTCCCGAACGACCGCTCGACGCGGTGGTACTCGCCGGACGGCTCCCGGTCCATGCGTCGCTCGCCCTGGACGACGAGCTCGTCGCGATCCACGCGAACGTCCAAGGCGCCCTGGTCCACTCCGGGAATCTCGATCTGGAGCACCATGGCCCGGTCGGTCTCGTACGCGTCCGCCACAGGCGACCAGCCCCCGATCTCCCCCTCGGCGTCGAAGTTCGTGCGCGCAAGCGCGCTCTCGAAGAGCTTGTTCATCCTCTGCTGGACGCCGACCAACTCCTTCAAGGGATCCCACTCGCGCTGAGCCATCTCCCCTCCGGGCCGTTGGCGCCCGAGGCGCCCCGCAGCCTCAGTTCGACCGCCGGTCGCCCGAATCCACGACCTCGGCGTCGATCACGTCGTCGCCCTTGCCCGCTCCCGGGGCATCCGGAGACCCCTTCGGCGCCCCCTCCCCCCCCGCCGCCGCCCCGCGGTAGATCGCCTCCGCAAGGCGGTGAGCGGCCTTCTCGAGCTTCTCGGCGGCCTGGCGCACGGCGGAGAGGTCTCCCCTCTCCAGCGCCTCCTTCGTCTCGCGGATCGCCTCCCGCACCGGCTCCTGGTCCGGCGCGGACAGCTTGGATCCGTGCTCCGCCAGCGTCTTTTCGGTCTGGTACACGAGCTGGTCGGCGCGGTTCCGCACCTCCACCTGCTCCCGCTGCGCCTGGTCCTCGGCCGCGTGCGCCTCCCCCTCCCGGATCATCCGGTCGACGTCGTCCTTCGACAGGCCGGAGGAGGCCGTGATCGCGATCCTCTGCTCCTTCCCTGTTCCGAGATCCTTCGCGGACACGTGCACGATCCCGTTGGCGTCGATGTCGAACGTCACCTCGATCTGGGGGATCCCCCGGGGCGCCGCCGGGATCCCGTCCAGGTGGAAGCGGCCGAGAGTCTTGTTCCCCCCAGCCATCTCCCTCTCGCCCTGGAGAACGTGGACCTCCACGCTCGTCTGGCCGTCGGCGGCCGTCGAGAAGATCTCGCTCTTGCGCGTCGGGATCGTCGTGTTCCGGGGAATCAGCCGGGTGAAGACCCCTCCCAGCGTCTCGATGCCGAGCGACAGGGGCGTCACGTCCAGCAGGAGGATGTCCTTCACGTCGCCCGCGAGGACTCCGGCCTGCACCGCCGCCCCGACGGCGACGACCTCGTCGGGGTTGACTCCCTTGTGCGGCTCCCTCCCGAAGAACTCCCGGACCATCTGCTGAACCTTCGGGATCCGCGTCGAGCCTCCCACGAGCACGACCTCGTCGATCTTGGAGGGCTCGATCCCGGCGTCCGCCAGGGCGCGCCGGCAGGGGGCGAGCGTGCGCTGCAGGATCTCGTCCGCGAGCGACTCGAACCTGGCCCGATTGAGCTTCATCTGGAGGTGCTTCGGTCCCGAGGCGTCCGCCGTGACGAAGGGCAGGTTGATCTCGGTCTCCATGACCGAGCTCAGCTCGCACTTCGCCTTCTCCGCCGCCTCCTTCAGCCGCTGCAGGGCCATCTTGTCCCGGGAGAGGTCGATCCCCTGGTCCTTCCGGAACTCCGCGACGATCCAGTCGATCAGCCTCTGGTCGACGTCGTCCCCGCCCAGGTGCGTGTCTCCGTTCGTCGACTTGACCTCCACCACCCCCTCTCCCACCTCGAGGATGGAGATGTCGAAGGTCCCCCCGCCGAAGTCGAATACCGCGATCGTCTCGTCCTTCTTCTTGTCCAGACCGTAGGCGAGCGCCGCCGCGGTCGGCTCGTTGACGATCCGCTCGACCTGGAGGCCCGCGATCTGGCCGGCGTCCTTCGTCGCCTGCCGCTGTGCGTCGTTGAAATAGGCGGGGACGGTGATCACTGCCCGCGTCACCGGCTCCCCGAGGTGCGCCTCGGCGGCTTCCTTGAGCTTCCGGAGCACCATCGCCGAAACCTCCGGAGGGGAGATCGGCTTCCCCTGCACCGAGACCCGCACGTCGCCGTTGTCGGCCGATTCGACCCGGTAGGGCACCATCCGGATCTCCTCCTGGACCTCGGCGTACTTCCTGCCCATGAAGCGCTTGATGGAGTAGACCGTGTTCTCCGGATTCGTGACGGCCTGGCGCTTCGCCACCTGGCCGACGAGCCGCTCCCCCTTGTCGGTGACCGCGACGACCGACGGCGTCACCCGGCTCCCCTCCGCGTTCGTGATCACGGCCGGCTTGCCGCCCTCCATCACGGCGACCACCGAGTTCGTCGTCCCGAGATCGATTCCGATGATCTTGCTCATGGGCACGCTCCTTCCCCGGCGCCGGCCGATCCCGAGCCGTGGACCCCCTCCTTAAGACCCTCGGACGGAGGTGTCAAGGACGGAGCGACGCCGGCCCTTCCAGCACGAGCCTCTGGGCGGCGGTGAACCATCGCCGCACCTCGATTTCCGGGCGCACCCGGCCCTCCCCGTCGAGCCCCGCGATCCGGTATCCCGCGGAGGTCCTCTCGAAGGCGTACGGCCGGCCCCAGGAGTCCAGGAGGTCCGCCGGCCCCAGATAGCCGGTCCGCGGCAGGATCGCCAGCTCGTCGGGAACGGAGCCGAAATCGAGGTAGAAGGCCTGCAGCGCCTGATCGATCCGCCCGATCCGTGCCCGGCTCGCGAATCCGCGCAGGCGCTCGCTCGCCGCGCTCTCTCCCTCCAGCGCCCAGGGGGTGAGGGGGTTGAAGCGCATCGTGGAGGCGGAGAACAGCGCCAGGGCGCCCACCAGGAGCGCGAGCGCGTGCCCCGCCAAGCGCTCCCCGGCTCCCCGCGCCACCAGCGGCTCCAGCCCGACCGGCGCCCGGACCTCCTCGACGAGGTTCCGGTTCAGCAGCTCGTAGAGGTTCCGGTAGGTGTCGAACTCGCCGAGGGGACACCGTTCCGCGATCTCGCGCACGGTCGAGCGGCCGTCCACGAGGCGCAGGATCTCCAGCTGGTCCGGGGAGAGGACGATCTCGCCCTCCTCCTTCCCGCCGCCCGCCCCCACGAGATCGATGTCCGCCTCGAGGATCGAGCGCACCGGGGCCTCGATCGCCTCCCCGGCGGCCGTCCTCCGGAGGACGACGGCGCCGGAGCGGATCCTCCGCTCGATGATGGGCCACTCGTCCACCATCCTCGCGCCTTCCATGAGGATGGTCTCGACGCTGATGGGAACGAAGTTCTCGCGGTCGTACTCGACGTGCTCCGAGGGGGCGAAGTGGTAGCGCCCGGTACGCCATCGGAAGAGGCGGTACACGATCTGGCTGACCTGAACGCGGAGCGCCTCCTGGAGGTCCTCCTCGCCGACGAATCCGCACTGGACGAGGATGTAGCCCAGGCGCTGAAGCGTGCCCTTCTGGATCCTGAGGCTCTCCTGGAGCTGGGCCTCGGTGATGCGCCCGGTGCTGACGAGCACCGAGCCGAGGAGATTCTCGATGTTTCTCTGGCGCGTGTCGGCGCCGACGACCTGGCCCTCGAGGAACCGCACGACGACCGCGTCTTCCTCGTTCTCGACCGTCAGCACCCCGGTCTTCCGCTGGATGCCGATGAGCTGGAGGATGTCGGCGAGCCCGAAGTCCGTGAGCGTCCCCTCGAGCGCCACGTCACGCCTCCCCTCTCCGGCCCTGCCGGACGTTCCCCGCCAGCCAAGCCGCGACGAGGAGGGGCGCGGCGAGGACCCCCAGGGGCGCCGGCGCGAACGCCGCGGGAACCTCCCCGAGCCGCAGGAGGTCGAGCCGCACCGCCGCCCCGATCGCCCGCTCGGCCAGCACGAGCAACGCGGGCGCCCAGGCGATCCAGCCGAGCAGCCAGAGGAACAGGAGGGTGCACCCCGCCCACGGGCGCCCCCGCAGCACGTGGCCGGCCCCCGGGAGCACCGCCGCGCACAGCCTCCTGCCCAGCCTTCCCATCCGCTCGTGCCTCTCGATCTCATAGAGCTTGCGGGTCTTCGTCTCCGGCGCGAGCCCGTCCCCCAGCACGAAGAGATGAAGGCACTGCGAGCAGTACGCATGCGACTCTCGCCCGCTCTTGCACCGCGGGCAGAGCGGCCTTCCGCAGCGCGGGCACCGGGAGGCGGGGCGCGACACCCTGGTCGACGCGAGGGCGATCCCGCACGCCACGAGAGCCAGGGCCGCGGCGAAGGTCACGGGATTCACGAGCTCGCGCGCTGCGTCGCGCCACCAGCTCGACGCCCGCCCGCTCTTCAGCCAGCCGCCCAGCCTGGAGCCCTGAAGCGTCGCCTTCAGGATCGTGGCGGTGCCGATCCTCGCGTCGACCACCCCCGGCCGCTCCCCCGCCCCCTTCCTCGAGAGCAGGGCCGCGATCTCGCCGGCGTCGATCTCCCGGGCCCGGTTCAGAGAGGCTTCCGCGCCCCGGAAGTCGAACGCCTCCGATTGCGAGAGATGGAGATTGTAGAGGACGAGGACCGAGCCCGGCTGCGCCTCCAGCGCCTTCCGGTAGTACGAGGAGGCCTCGGCGTACTGGCCGGTCTGGAAGAAGAGGTTCCCCAGGTTCACGTTCGCCGGGAACGAGGCGGGCTCGAGGTCCAAGACTCGCTTGTACTGCTCATGAGCCGCCTCGAAGAATCGCCCGTTCTTGTGGAGCCCCGCCAGGAGGAACCGGTAGATCGCCTCGTCCGGGTGATCCTCCACAAGCCGCTCCATCTCCACCACGCGCTCGGGCTCGTACACTCCGGACGCCGCGGCGACCATCGTCCGGACGAGCGGGTCCACGCTCACGCCGTACAGCGCGACCGCGAGGCGGTAGGCGGGGACCGCCGTCGCGGTGGCGAGGAGGAACGCGATCCCCACGGCGCGCTCGGCGCGGCGCATCGGGCGGAACGCCAGCGGGATCCAGTACAGCGCGGTCCAGCCGGCCGCCGCCCAGGTCAGGAGCGGCGCCAGCAGCGCCGCCCATTCCAGCGGCGGGGACCACCGCTCCAGTCCCCTCGCCCCCAGCGCCTCCGAGATCTCGTGCCGGATCGAGACCTGGTGGCGCGCCACGCACAGCGCGGCGAAGATCACGGCGCACCCGAGAAGCGCCGCGAGGACCAGGAACGCGATCTCGTTGACGAGGCTCAGATCCCGCCACGACGCCGCGAACTGCGCCCGGATCGCCCGCGCCCACTCCACGATCGCGGAGACGACGCCTCCTCCCGACCGCCAGTACGCCGCGGCGCGTGCCATCCGCGTCTGGGCCCGGCCTGGATCGAACGCCTCGGCCAGATCGAGGGAGCGCAGCGCCTTCTCGTAGCTCCCCTCCTCCAGATCGCGCCTCGCCTCCGCGATCAGCGCCGAGGCGAAGGTCTGCACCCGCTGCACCCCTTCCTCCGCGCAGAACGCTCGCATCAGGTCCGCCTGCCGCGCGGCGTCGGCCTCGCGGCCCTCCGCGAGAAGCGCCTTCCGCTCGAACCAGAGCCCCTCGAGACGGGCCTGGAACGAGTCGAAATCGAATGCCCTCGGAGCGTCCCCGAGGGCGCTGCCCCCTTCCGCGGCACGGTCGGAGGAGGCGGCCTCGAGACGGATCACCCCGCGGTCGACGTCGGCCGCCGGCGCCGGGCCCCCCGCGAGGCCCGCGATCGCGAGGAGGGCGAGGGCGCTCAGCGCGCGCAACGCCCTACTCCGGCGGCGCGCTCCGCGTCCGCGCGCAAGAGGGCCGGGGCGGAGCCGATGGCGTCGCGTCTCAAGGGTTTCGCTGCGCTCGGGCGACGAACAGCATCCGAAGCTGGTACAGGGCCTGGTCGAGCAGCGCTTCCTCCTGGGGCGTCATGTTGCCTCGGCACTTCACCCGCAGGAGTTCCAGCATGTCGATCTGCAGGCGCGCTTGCTCCGGATCCACCTCGGGGTTCCCCGTCGCCGGATTCGGAATCTCGCCTAGGAACCGGAGCGCCTGCTGCGCCATCGCGCTGAAGAGCATCGTGAGATCCACGCCGGTCGGCTCCTCGAGCGGCTGCCGCTCGAACCCGGCGTCGCCGCGGGAGCCGCGCTGCCCCTCGGAGGAGGGAGATCCCGCGGCGGGCGGACTCTCCGGATCGTCCGCGGCCCCCTCGCGCAGCTCCCCGTCGGCCGTGAACTTTCTCCGGTCGCTCACCTTGAACGCGTGGCCGTCCCCCCGGTCGCCGTCGCCCATGTTCGCCTCCCTCGATCGGCCCCCGGCGCTCCGAGCGCCGGCGGATGGTACCATCCCCGTTCTTCGGCGTTCAATCGGTTTCTCACTCACGACGTCCGTTCGCGGCCCGGCGTGACCGCGATCAAAGATGGTGCCGGGGTTCCGGGATCGTCAAGACGGAGGCACGACGCAGATGCGCACCGATACGTTCGAGGACCTGGTGGCGATCATGGACCGGCTGCGGGACCCCGGCGGTTGCCCGTGGGACCGCGAGCAGACGTACGGCTCGCTGCGCGGCTACCTCCTCGAGGAGTGCTACGAGGTCGTCGACGCGCTCGATCGGGAGGAGCCCGGATCTCTCCGCGAGGAGCTGGGCGACCTCCTCTTCCAGATCGTCTTCCTGGCGAGGCTCGCCGCCGAGGAGGGCGCCTTCACCGCGTCCGACGTCGTCCGGGGCATCGGAGAGAAGATGCTGCGACGTCACCCGCACGTCTTCGGAGACGCGCGGGCGGAAACCACGGGAGAGGTGCTGCGCCGCTGGGAGGAGATCAAGCGGGAGGAGAAGCAGGAAGCGGAGGAGAGCGGCGGCGGCCGGTCGGTGCTGTCGGGAGTTCCCCTCGCGCTGCCCGCGCTCCTGAAGGCGCAACGCCTCTCCACCAAGGCCGCGCGCGTCGGGTTCGACTGGCCGGACGACCGCGGGGTTCTCGACAAGATCGACGAGGAGGCCGGGGAGCTTCGCCGCGCCGTCGAGCGCGGCGACCCGGAGCCGATTCGGGAGGAGCTCGGCGACCTCCTGTTCGCGGCCGCGAATCTCGGGCGGAGGCTCGGCATCGACCCGGAGGAGGCGCTCGACCGCGCCAACCGCAAGTTCGCCGCGCGCTTCCACGAGGTGGAGGCGGAGCTCGAGCGCCGCGGCGTTCCGGTGCACGAAGCGGGGCTCGCGCGGATGGACCGGATCTGGGAGGACGTGAAGCGCCGGTCTCGGAGCTGAGCCGGAGCCCCGCCTCACGGGAGGGTTTCGGTGAACCTCCCGAGCTTCCGGAACCGCTCGAACCGTTGCGCGATCAGCTCGCCGCCCTCGAGCCGCCGCAGATCCTGGAGCTGGCGCGCGAGGACGTCCCCGACGATCGCCGCTTGCCGGGCAGGATCGGAGTGGGCCCCGCCCGGCGCCTCCGGGACGATCTCGTCGACGACGTCGAGCGCGAGGAGCTCCGCCGCGGTGATCCTCATCGCCCCGGCGGCCTCGCGGTTCCGCGAGGCGTCTCGCCACAGGATCGCCGCGCATCCCTCGGGGCTGATGACCGAGTAGACCGCGAACTCCAGGATGTTCACGCGGTTGCCCACTCCGATCGCGAGCGCGCCTCCGCTGCCCCCCTCCCCCGTGACCGTCACGATCACGGGGACCCGGAGCTTCGCCATCTCCCTGAGGTTGTGCGCGATCGCCTCGGCCTGGCCCCGCTCCTCCGCCCCGATTCCCGGGTAGGCCCCCGGCGTGTCGATGAAGGTGAGGATCGGCCTGCCGAACTTCTCCGCCAGACGCATCACGCGCAGCGCCTTGCGGTACCCCTCCGGCCGTGGCATCCCGAAGTTCCTGTAGATCTTCTCCTTCGTGTCGCGCCCCTTCTGGTGCCCGATCACCGCCACGGGATCGCCGCGGAAGAGGCCGAATCCCGACACGATCGCGGGGTCGTCCGAGTACCGGCGGTCTCCGTGGATCTCGACGAACTCCTCGACCAGGTGGCGCACGTAGTCGAGGGTGTACGGACGCTTCGGATGCCGCGCGACGAGCGTCTTCTGCCAAGGGGTCAGCGAAGCGAAGACGCGCGCCCGCGTCTCCTCCAGCTCGCGCTCGAGCTTCTCCCTCTGGCGACGGATTCCGAGATCCTCGCCCATTCCGGACAGCGACTCGATCCGCCTCTCGAGATCGAGGATCGCCGCCTCGAAGCCATCCTGCTCGGCCATCGCCCCCCCGGAGGCCGCCAGGGGCGGCGCTCGTCGGGACCTCTCGCGGCCCTCACAAATAGACGACTCCCGTCGTCGATGTCAAGCGCGGAGGGCCCGCAGGGCGACGGCCAGCTGCTCCTCCCGCCCTGGCGCGGTCCCGTCGATCTTCGCCCGCAGCGCCGCTTCGAGCCCCCTGGCCACGTCCGGCCCGCGCGGGACCCCCGCCCCGAGGAGATCTCCGCCCCCGATGTCTGGGCGCACGTCCCGAAGCTTCGCGAGGAAGTGCGACAGCGCCCGATGCGTCTCCTCCCGCCCGGTCAGGGCCATGGCGAGGAGGAGGATCTCCACCGGCTGTCCGCGGCACGCATCGTGCACGGCGCTCGCAGGCCTCGTCCTGCGGGCCAGGCGCGAGCAGATCGATCGGACCCGCTCCGTCGCGTCCTCGAGAAGCGCGCGCGCGCGGCGCCCCGGCCTGAGGCGATCGAGGAGAGCCGTCCGCGCTTCGCCCGCCAAGTCCTCGGCGAGCACGCCGAGGGCGACGGTCCACTCCAGGCACTTCTCCTCGCGGTACAGAAGACGGTACCAGGCCAGCGCCTCCTCGGCCCGGGCGAGCCTCGCATAGGTGCGCCGCGCGACCCGGAGGTCGGGATGCAGCAACGGCACGAGGCGGAACTGCACGAGCATCCGCACCGTCTGCACGAGCCGCCGCTCGCCCAGCATCTGCTCGATCTCGCGCCGGAGCCGCAGCGGCGAGAGCCGGTCGAACACCTTCTCCCGGACCGCCACCTGGATGAGATGCGCTGTCTCGCGCGCGATCTCGAAATCCAGTCGCACCGCGAAGCGCACGGCACGCAGCGCGCGCGTGGGATCCTCGATGAACGAGAGCCCGTGGAGCACCCGGATCTTCCCCTCGAGGAGATCTTTCCTGCCCCCGAAAAAATCCGTGAGCCTCCCGAAATCGCTCCCCGTGAGCCCGATCGCGAGCGCGTTCACGGTGAAGTCACGCCGGAACAGGTCCTGCCGGAGGCCCCCGGGAGACACCTCGGGCAACGCTCCGGGGCGCTCGTAATGCTCGGTGCGCGCCGTTGCGAGATCGACGCGCAGCCCGTTCTCCAGTAACAGCACCGCGGTCTGGAATGCCTCGTGGACGCGGAGCCGGCCGCCGAGCCGCTCGTGGAGGCTCCTCGCGAGCGCGCATGCGTCGCCCTCCACGACCACGTCGAGATCGTGGTTCTCACGCCGCAGCAGGAGATCGCGCACTACGCCGCCGACCAGATACGCACGCGTTCCCGCCGCGAGGGCGGACTCCGAGAGAGCCCGCAGCACGCTCACGGCCGGCCCCGGGAGGCGCTTCTCGATCGCCGGAGCGAGGTCCACCCCCCCCTCCGCTCCCCGCGGGGAGTCCGCGCGAAGGGCTCCGGTCCGTCCCTCGTAGAGCCGGCGCAGGAGAGCGGCGCGGGTGACGACCCCCGAGATCTGGGAGGGTCCGTCCCCGACGAGAACGAACCGGACGTTGCGTGCGAGGAGACGGCGCTCGAGCGTCTCGAGATCGGCTTCGGGCGGCACGATCTCCACCCCGGCCGACACGAGATCCCGCACGCTCCGCTCCGAGAGTCCGTGATGGAGGGCCGCGTCGGCGATCTGCCGCGAGATCGTCCCCACGACCGCTCCCCGCTCCAGGACCGGAAGGGCATCGACGTGATGCCGGTTCATGAGCTGCACCGCCTCCCGCACCGTCGCATCGGCGGGCGCCGCGCAGAGGACGGGAGTTGCGAGGTCGAGCGCTCGGACCGTCGGGACGACGGTCTCCCGGAGGACCTCCAGCAGCTCGTCCCTGGCCTCGATCAGGGTCCGGCCGCGAAGGATGGCCGACGCAGCGGCGGGATGTCCCCCGCCCCCCAGCGATGCCGCGACCCGGGAGGCATCGAGGTCCTCGGTGCGGCTGCGCACGATCAGGACGATCCGGTCGTCCATCGAGACGAGCGCAGCGGCCCGGTCGGCGCCCAGCGTCTGCACCACTTGCTGGACGACGACGGAGGCGTCGGGAACGAACCGGTCCGTCGTCGCCGCAGCGAGCACCACCTCCTGCCCGCGCACCCGGTGGGGCCGCGCGTCGTGCAGGAGGGCGTGGTACAGGTCGACCTGGTCGGGCGTCAGGCCCCGGGCGAGGGCCTTCGAGACACGGCCGAGGCTCGCCCCCCGCTCGAGGAGCCAGGAAGCCGCCTCGAAGTCCTCGGCGCTCGTTCCCGCGTGGAGGAACCCTCCCGTGTCCTCGTAGACGCCGAGCAGGAGAAACGTCGCCTGGGAGGGCGAGGGGACGATGGAGCGCTCGCGGAGCAGGAGGCTCATGAGGGAGCTGACGGCTCCCGTCCTGCGGAAGTGGACCTCGGCCCCGGGAGGGGGCGCGCTTCCCGGGTGGTGGTCGTAGCAGACGATGTCGACGCCCCTCCCGGGCTCCAGCAGATCGCGAAAACCTCCGATCCGGTCGCCGGACACCGTGTCCACGAGGACCAGCGTGCGCACCTCCGCGAGGGGGACGTCCCGAGGCCGCACTTCCTCGAGGAGACCAAGCTCGGCGTCGAGGTACGCCTTGACTCCGGGCGATTTCGCCCCCGGAAAGGACACGACCGCCCCGGGATGGAGCAGCGACGCAGCGAGCATGCCGGCCGCGCAATCGAAATCGGCCGTCTCGTGCGTCGTGACCAGGATCATGCCCAGAGCCTACCCCCCGCCCCCCGCGAACTCAACCGCCCGCGCCGCTCACGCGCGGGGATGATGGCTCTGGTACAGCCGCTTGAGGCGCTCCCGGTTGACGTG
>CALMJU010000042.1 GCA_937864465.1 uncultured Acidobacteriota bacterium | reverse complement strand
CGCGTCGGCCCCGCGCCCGTCCGCCCCGGCCCGGCCGGCCCGGGCCGCCCGGCCGGCCCGGCCGCACCGCGCGGCGTCCCCGCGCCGAAGGAGCGGAGGAAGAAGACGCAGGAGGCGGTTCCCCCGCCCCCCACGCAGCGCCAGAAGCCGGACCTGCCGGCGGTCCCGGAGAAGATCACGCTGTCCGAGGCGGTGACCGTCAAGGAGCTGGCCGAGAAGCTGAACCGGAAGTCGAAGGACGTCATCGCGAAGCTGATCACGCGAGGCGTGCTGGCCAACATCAACCAGCCGCTCGACCCGGCGACGGCGATCGAGGTCGCCAAGGAGTTCGGCTCCGAGGCGTCGATCGTCACGTTCGAGGAGGAGGTGCAGCAGGCCCCCCCCGCGGCCGCGGCCGACCAGGAGGCGCCCGCGGAGGCCGCGGGGAAGCTCGCGCCGAGGCCTCCGGTCGTCACGGTCATGGGGCACGTCGACCACGGCAAGACCTCGCTCCTCGACGCGATCCGCGCGACGAACGTCGTGAGCACCGAGCACGGGGGGATCACGCAGCACATCGGCGCCTACCAGGTCGAGGAGAAGGGCCGGAAGATCACGTTCCTCGACACGCCCGGCCACGAGGCGTTCACGATGATGCGCGCGCGGGGCGCCCGCGTCACCGACATCGTCGTCCTGGTCGTCGCGGCGGACGACGGCGTCAAGCCGCAGACGATCGAGGCGATCGACCACGCGAGGGCGGCCGGCGTTCCGATCGTCGTGGCCGTGAACAAGATCGACAAGCCCGAGGCCCGCCCCGACCGCGTGATGCAGCAGCTGGCCGACCGCGACCTCCTCGTCGAGGCGTACGGCGGCCAGACGGTCGCCTGCCAGGTCTCGGCGAAGAAGCGCCAGGGGATCGAGGAGCTCCTCGAGATGATCCTCCTGGTCGCGGACATGCAGGACCTCAAGGCCGATGCGGACAAGCTCGCGACGGGCGTCGTGCTCGAGGCGAGGCTCGACCGCGCCCGCGGGATCGTCGCGACGCTCCTCGTCCAGCAGGGAACGTTCCGGGTCGGGGACCCGTTCATCGCCGGGAGCGCCTTCGGCAAGGTCCGCGCGATGACGGACGAGAACGGCCGCCGCGCCGAGGCGGCCGGCCCCTCGACGCCGGTCGAGGTGATGGGATTCGCCTCCGAGCCGACGGCCGGCGACACCTTCCAGGCGGTCGCCGACGAGTGGAAGGCGCGGCAGATCGCGTCGTTCCGGATGGAGAAGGCCCGCGTCGCGGCGCTCGCCAAGAGCTCCCGCCGGACGCTCGAGAGCCTGTCGCGCGAGATCGCGGAGGGGGAGACGAAGGAGCTCCCGATCCTGCTGAAGGCGGACGTCCAGGGATCGCTCGAAGCGCTGCAGAAGTCGATCGGCGAGCTGCCGTCCGACAAGATCCGGGTTTCGGTCCTGAGGGCGTCCACGGGGGCGATCACGCAGGCCGACGTCCTCCTCGCCGCCGCCTCCAACGCGATCATCGTCGGATTCAACGTGCGCCCCGACCGGGCGACCGCCGATCTCGCCAAGCAGGAGGAGGTCGAGATCCGGCTCTACACGATCATCTACGAGCTGATCACCGACATCCGGCAGGCGATGGTCGGACTGCTCGAGCCGACGCTCAAGGAGATCGTCCTCGGCCAGGCGGAGGTCCGGCAGATCTTCCGGATCTCGAAGGTCGGGACGGTCGCCGGGTGTCTTCTGACCGAGGGGCGGGCCGCGCGCACCGCCGAGGCCCGCCTGATCCGCGACAACGTCGTGATCTACACGGGCAAGCTCGCGAGCCTCAAGCGGTTCAAGGACGACGTCTCCGAGGTGAAGCAGGGGTTCGAGTGCGGAATCGGGATCGCGAACTTCAACGACCTGAAGGAAGGCGACGTCATCGAGTTCTTCGTCGTCGAGAAGGTCGCCGCCCAGACCCTCTGATCCCCGTCGCGGGCCGCGCGGCCGCGTCCGGTCGAAGGCCATGACCGTCGGCATCTACACCTTCGAGATCCACCTCGGCGGCTCCCGCTCGCTCAAGGACAAGCGCCAGGTCCTGAGGCGGCTCAAGGACCGGCTGCGGGCCCGCCACAACGTCGCCGTCGCCGAGACCGGAGAGTACTCGGACCTGAGGCAGCGCGCCGGGCTCGTCGTCGTCTCCGTCGCGTCGGGAAGGGATGCGCTCGAGCGGCTGTTCGAGTCGATCCGGCGCGAGGCAGAGAGCGAGATCCCGGGCGAGATGATCGAGACGGGGGCCGACTTCCTCGAGGCGTCGGACGGGGGCCCCGGCGGCTGGGAGGCGGACTACCGATGACGGCCCACCGGACGCGGAAGATCGGAGACCTCGTCGTCGAGGTGCTCGCCCGCGTGCTCCGGGAGGAGCTGCGGGACCCGCGGATCGGCTTCGTGACGCTGACGGGCGCGGAGGTGACCCCCGACCTCACGCTCGCGCGCGTCTACTTCTCGATCCTCGGGGACGCGGCGTCGCGGGAGGCGACCGCCCGCGCGCTCAACCACGCCGCCCCGTTCCTCCGGAGACGCCTCGCGCAGGAGGCCCGGCTCCGGCGCGTGCCGGAGATCCGGTTCGAGGAGGACGCGTCGCTCGAGAGCGGGTCCAGGGTGGATGCCCTCCTGCGCGAGATCTCCTCCGAGCGGGAGCCCGGGGCCGGAGGCGGGGAGGAGGCGTGACCGGGCCGATCGAGGGGCTCCTCCTCGTCGACAAGCCGTCCGGACCGACGAGCCACGACGTCGTCGATCGCGTCCGAAGGGTCTCCGGCGAGCGCCGCGTCGGGCACGCGGGGACGCTCGATCCCGCCGCCACCGGCCTGCTCCCGGTCGCGCTCGGCCGGGCCACCCGCCTGATCCGCTTCCTGCCGGCCTCCCCGAAGGCGTACGAGGGAACGCTGCGCCTCGGGATCTCGACGACGACCGACGATCTCGAGGGGAAGCCGCTCGCGCGGCACGAGGGGGCGCCCCCCTCCGCGGAGGAGGTCCTGCGAGCCGCGTCCGGCTTCCGGGGCCGGATGCTCCAGATCCCGCCGGGGGTCTCGGCCCGCAGGGTCGGAGGCCAGCGCCTGTACCGGCTGGCGCGGCGCGGGGCCAAGGTGGACGCGCCCCCCGCCGAGATCGAGGTGCTCCGCTTCGACCTGTCGCGCGAGGCCGACGACCTCACGTGGCGCTTCGTCGCCGAGGTCTCCGCCGGCACCTACGTGCGCGCCCTCGCCCGGGACCTCGGCGCCGCGCTCGGCTGCGGGGCCGCCGTGGCGTCGCTGCGGAGGATTGCGATCGGGCCCCTTCGCGTGGAGAGCGCGATCTCCCTCGAGGGCCTCGAGTCCTCGGGGAGGGAGGGGCTCGAGCGCGCGGTCGTCCCGCTGGACCGGATGCCGCTCGAGGCGCCGGCCGTCGCCCTCGAGGGGGACGCGGCTTGCGCGCGGTTCCGCGCGGGAATCGCGGTCCCCTCCCCCCCCGGCGCGCCGGACGAGGGGATCGTCGCCGTCGTCTCTCCGGCGGGCGAGATGCTCGGGATCGGATCGGCGGGGGGAGGCGTCGTGCGGCCGAAGGTGGTCCTCGCGCCGCGGGAGGCCCGGTCCTGACGGCGCGGGGCGCCGGTTGCCCGGATCCGGCCGCTGTGCTAACGTTCGACGGCTGAGGTGGTTCGTTCGATCGGTTTCGCCCGAAATCTGGGCCGTCCGCGTCTGCCGGCGGCTCCGGAGGAGGACACGCGGTGCCGCTGACCCGAGACGGAAAAGCAGAGATCATCTCCTCCTATCGCACGAAGGACGCGGACACCGGCTCTCCCGAGGTCCAGATCGCCCTTCTCACCAAGCGGATCGAGCAGCTGACCGAGCACTTCAAGGCCCACGCAAAGGATCACCACTCCCGTCAGGGCCTCCTCAAGATGGTCGGCAAGCGGCGCCGTCTGCTGGACTATCTGAAACGCAAGGACTTTGAACGCTACCAGCGAATCCTCAACCGGCTCGGCATCCGCAAGTAGCCCCTCGCCTCTCCGCTCGCGACGCCATGCCGCGAAGCGGGGCGACGTGTGCCCGCACGGGAGCGGTCTCCTCCCGAACCCGGGGCTCGGCTAGAATTCGGCGGGCTCGCCGCCTGGAGGTCACGACGTTGTCCGTGAAGAAGCAGATCGAGATCGGGGGCCAGACTCTCATCATCGAAACCGGGGACGTCGCCCGGCAGGCCGACGGCGCCGTCACCGTCCGTTACGGCGACACCGTGGTGCTCGTCACCGCCTGCGCGGCGAAGAAGCCCCGCGAGGGGGTCGACTTCCTCCCGTTGACGGTGGACTACAGGGAGAACACGTACGCCGCCGGCAAGATCCCGGGCGGGTTCTTTCGCCGGGAGGGCCGCCCGAACGAGAAGGAGGTCCTGACCTCGCGGATGATCGACCGGCCGCTGCGGCCGCTCTTCCCGGAGGGGTGGGCGTGCGAGACGCAGGTCATAGGCCTGGTGCTGTCCGCGGACCAGGCGAACGACTCGGACGTCCTCGCCATCACGGGCGCGTCGTTCGCCCTCGCCGTCTCGGACATCCCGTTCCCCGTCCCGATCGCGGCGGTGCGCGTCGGCCTCACCGCCGACGGCGAGTACCTCGTCAACCCGACGTTCCAGCAGCTGGAGACGAGCCGGCTGGACCTCGTGGTCGCGGGCTCCCAGGAGGCGGTCGTCATGGTCGAGGCCGGGGCCTCCGAGGTTTCCGAGGAGGAGATGCTCGAGGCGATCGAGCGCGGCCACGAGGCGATCCGCGGGATCGTCGCGCTCGAGAAGGAGCTGGCCGCCGAGATCGGCAAGCCCAAGCGCGAGATCCCGAGGCAGGCCGAGCCCGAGGGGGAGCGGGACCGGCTCCTGCGCGAGTACAGGGACCGCCTGGCCGAGGCCATGCGCATCCGCGGCAAGCTCGACAGCTACGCCGCGGTCGGCGCCCTCAAGGAGGAGATGCTGGCGGGCTTCGGGGAGGGGGAGGAGGCCAAGAGGGCCTTCGCCTCCCGCTTCTGGAACGAGATGCAGGACAGGATCCTGCACGAGGAGATCCTCCGCCGCGGGACGCGCCTCGACGGCCGCGCCTTCGACCGGATCCGCGACATCCGCTGCGAGGTCGGCGTGCTGCCGCGGACCCACGGCTCCGCGCTCTTCACACGCGGGGAGACGCAGGCCCTCGTGACGGTCACGCTCGGAACATCGGCCGACGCCCAGCGGCTCGACTGGATCGAGGGAGAGTCGTTCAAGCGCTTCATGCTCCACTACAACTTCCCGCCGTTCTCCGTAGGTGAGGTGAAGTTCCTCCGCGGGCCCGGCCGGCGCGAGATCGGGCACGGCGCCCTGGCGGAGCGATCCATCCTGCCGCTGATGCCGAAGGAGGACGCCTGGCCGTACACGATCCGGATCGTCTCGGACATCCTGGAGTCGAACGGATCGTCCTCGATGGCGACGATCTGCGGCGGCTCGCTCGCGCTCATGGACGCCGGAGTTCCGATGCGCTCCCCGATCGCCGGGATCGCGATGGGGCTGGTGAAGGAGGGCGATCGCTTCGCCGTGCTGACGGACATCGCCGGCGCCGAGGACCACCACGGCGACATGGACTTCAAGGTCGCGGGCTCCCGCGCCGGGATCACCGGCCTGCAGATGGACATCAAGATCACGGGGATCACGCGGGACATCATGGCCCGCGCGCTGTCCCAGGCGCGCGACGCCCGCCTCGCGATCCTCGAGATCATGGATCGCGCGCTCGCCTCGCCGCGGGCGGACATCTCGCAGTACGCCCCGCGGATCCTGACGATCACGATCTCCAAGGACAAGATCCGCGAGGTGATCGGGCCCGGAGGGAAGATGATCCGGTCGATCGTCGAGCGGACCGGCTGCAAGATCGAGGTGAACGACGACGGGCGCGTGGACATCGCCTCCTCCGACGAGGAGGCCGCGAAGAAGGCGGTCGACATCATCCGGGAGCTGACCGCGGAGGCCGAGCTGGGGAAGACCTACCTCGGCAAGGTCGTGCGCGTTGTTCCGTTCGGGGCCTTCGTCGAGATCCTGCCCGGCGTCGAGGGGCTGCTCCACATCTCGGAGATCGCCGAGCAGCGGATCGCCGAGGTGCGGGACGAGCTCGACGAGGGAGACGAGACGCTCGTCAAGGTGATCGACATCGACGGCCAGGGTCGCGTGCGCCTGTCCCGGAAGGCCGTCCTCAGAGAGCAGCGCGGCGAGCCGCCCGAGGAGCCGGAGCCGCGCCCGCACGACGGGCACGGCGGCGGGCCGGGCCGGCCGAGGCACCCGTCGGGGCCGCGGAGGGAAGGCGGCGGACCGCACGGCGGCCACGGGGGCGGCCGGGGCCGGGGTCCGGGCGGCGGCGGCCGGGACCGCAACCCCTGAGATCGAGCCGCGGGAGGCCGTCGTGCGCGGGGATCGGGTCGCTCGCCACCTTCTCGACCGGGGCCGGGTCACGCCCAGGCAGCTCGAGGAGGCCGAGCGAACCCGGTCGTTCTTCGGGGGCCGCGTCGAGTCGTACCTGCTCAAGCTCGGATTCGTGGACGAGGCGACCGTCGGCGAGGCGCTGACCGACGTCTTCGGAGTCCCGTTCGCATCGTCCGAGAAGCTCCGCACGATTCCGGTCGAGGCCCTCGCAGCCGTCGCCCCGGAGGTCGCCGGCCGTCTGGCCCTGGTCCCCTTCCAGATCGAGAACCGCAGGCTCCGCGTCGCGATGCTCGACCCGCGGGACGCGAGGGCCGTCGCGGAGATCCAGGAGACCTCCGGCTTCCGGGTGGAGCCCTGGGTCACGACGGAGCACCGGCTCGACCAGGCGCTCGATCGCCACTACCGTGTGCGGCGCGCGGCCCACCCGAAGGCCTCGCTCGCGGTCCCCGCGGCGGGCACGGCGGACCCGTCGCCCGACCCCCCGCCCGCCCCGGAGCCCCGCGAGGAGCCCCAGCCCGCGCTGGGCCTGGACGGGCGCCCGCTCGACGCGGACGCCTCCCTGGACTGGGAGATGTACGCGACGATGGCGCAGCTCTCCGATCTGTCGGCGCGAGAGGAGGCCACGGGGCCGGTCGCGCCCTCCGATCCGATCGCGAGGCTCGACGCGTCGCTCGCCGCCGCGGCCGACCGCGACGCGCTCGCGGAGGGCCTCCTCGACTTCTGCGCGACGCGCGCGAGCCGGGCGGCGCTCTTCGCCGTCGGCCGGGAGGGGATCCGCGGCATCGCGGGGCGGGGGCCGGGGATGGACGCCGACCGCGTCCGCAAGATCGTCCTCCCCCCCGACGGCTCGACGATCCTCGACGCGGCGCGGAGGAGCCGCGATTTCCACTTCGGGGTCGTGCCGGCGCTCCCGCCCAACCGCGACCTCTACTCGCTTCTCGGAGGCCGCTTGCCCGCGATGGCGCTCGTCGTCCCGATCGCGGTCAAGGATCGGACCGTGGCGCTCCTCTACCTCGACGACGGGGACCGCGCGATGACCCGGCCCGACATCCCGCTCATGCGGAGAGCGGCCGCGAAGGCGGGGCTGGCGTTCGAGATCCTGCTCCTCCGCAACAAGCTCCGAGGGATCTGACCCGAAAACGACGAGGGGCAGGCCGAAGCCTGCCCCTCGTCGTCGCCGAAGCTCTCGACCCGTTTTATCGCTCGAGCTCCACGCGGTCTCCGATCTCGATTTCCTTGACGGCCTTGACGATCTTCACCGTGGAGGTCCCCTCGCGCGTCTCCAGGACCACCGCCTGGCCGAGCATGATGCGGGGGAGCCCCTGGGACTGATCGCGGTACACGGACAGAACCGAGCCGGGGCGCACGCCCAGCGAAGCTCCCAGGTCGGTGTAGACGACGTGGCCGGTCCCCGTGTGCGTGATGCTGTCCTTCGTCGCGACGACGTACCCCTCGGGGCCGCCCGACGGCTCCGCGTCCCAGCGGTCGAACTCGGGCAGGGACGAGGCGCTCGGGATCGGGATCTCCGCCCACGGCCACGCCCCGTCGCCGATCGCCATCTCGGCGCAGGACTGCACGACGACCGCGGTCGCGGTGTTCTCCTGCGGGACGAGCACGCGGATCTTGCCGAGCCTCCTCACGTAGGTTCCGAGCACGGCCTGCGTCTTCGGGTGCACGACCGTCCCCTCGGGGCGCCGGATCGCGTACTCGGCCCCCGCCCGGACCCCCTGGGCGCGCCCGAGCGACAGGTACACGACGTCGCCTTCCGCGAAGTGCTCCCTCTCGGATTCCTTGCCGGCGATGACCAGGGTCGGCGCCTCGAGAGAGGCCTCGATCACGCCGGAGCAGTACACGTCGGAAGGATCGCCGAGCGGGATCAGCGGCGCCACCGGAGCGGGGCTCGGGGCGGTGGTCCCCTCGGGCGGCGCGGCCGGCGGGACGGCGGCCGGAGTCTCCGCCGCCTCCTCCGCCGGAGGCGGTCCCTCGGGAGGCACGACGGTCGGCTTTCCGGGGACGCCGAGCGGGTCTCCCGGGTAGATCCAGTGGCTGTCGAGGATGTAGCGGTTCTGGTCCCAGATCTGCGGCCAGAGGTGGGGATTCCCGAGCCACTTCCCGGCCAGATCCCACAAGGTGTCGTCCTTCACGATGATGTAGGAGTCCGGCCCGGGGGCCGGCGGGTCCCAGGGCGTCCAGTGGTCCCCGACCTTCTTGAGGTTCTTCGGGGGCTGGGTCGAGGTCGTCGCGGAAACCTCGGCGGCCCAGGCCGCGGAGGCGACCAGGACGGCGCCTGCAAGGGTGACTGCAGCGATCACACCCACTCGTCTCATGAGCCACTCCTAGGTCAATGGCCACCGATCCGGAGGCATCCTGCGAACCGCCGGCAAATATAAGGCCGACAACGCGGAAATCAAACCCCGGACCGCCGGACCGCGACGACGGCTGCGATTACGATTTTTGCACGGCGAGATAGAAGTCGAAGCTCGTTCGCCCGTAACGGGCCGTTCGCGTGTGCCGGAGGCCCGGGGGCGACGGGACGGGGGGGACCCGCGATTCCCGCTCCACGGCCACCCTGGCCCCTTGCGGGACGGCCTCCCTCGCCCTCGCGACGGCCAGGACGAACTCCTCCCGCGCCGCCGAGTCCGCATACGGCGGGTCGGCTAGGACCAGGTCGAACGGCCCCCCCTGGACTCCCCCGGCGATCTCCCTCTCCGCCCGGCCGACAACCACGGCGCAGCGCCCCTCGACCCCGAGCGCCCGCGCGGCATCCCGGATCGCGGCGGCGCAGGCGCGGTCGGACTCGAGGAAGACGACTCGCTCCGCTCCCCGGCTGAGAGCCTCGAATCCGAGGGCTCCGCTGCCGGCGAAGGCATCGAGGACCCGCAGCCCCGAGAGATCCTGGCCGAGGATGTCGAAGAGAGCCTCCCGGGCCCGGTCGGGGGTCGGCCTCAGGCCCGGCGCCGCGGGGACGAGGATCTTCCGTCCCTTGAGGGTCCCGGCGCCGATCCGGATCCTGCCCAAGGGACGGGGCTCAGCGCCGGCCGGAGCCGCGAGAGGAGCGACCCGGCTTCCCCCGCGGGCCCTTCCCGCGCGAACCGCGCCGCCGCCGGGCCGGGCGCGCGGCTCCGTCCCCGGCCGACGCCTCGGGCGCCCCCGATGCCGCCCCCGCGCCGCGCCTCCCGTGCGCCGTCCCGTAGTCGAACCCCTCGACCTCGGCCCGCGGGACCCGGTGGCCGAGGAGGTGGTCGATCCTCGCCAGGCGCCGGCCGTCGTCGGGGGTCGCAAGGGTGACCGCCTTCCCGGCCCGCGCGGCGCGGCCGGTGCGTCCGATCCGGTGCACGTAGTCCTCGGGGTGCATCGGCACGTCGAAGTTGACGACGAGGTCGATGTCGGTGATGTCGAGGCCCCTGGCCGCGACGTCGGTGGCGACCAGCACGTCGAACTCGCCCCGCCGGAACGCCGCGAGGGCCCGCTCGCGGTTCGCCTGCGAGAGCAGGCTCGAGAGCGAGGCGACCTCGTGCCCTCCCGACCGCAGGCGCCGCGCCAGCTCGGACGTCCCCTCCCGCGTCGCCGAGAAGATCAGCGTCTTGGACGGCCGATCGAGGTCGAGGATCCGGAGCAGCAGGTCCACCTTCCTCCGCTCGGGGACCGGGTAGATCGCGTGCTCCACCGACTCCTTGACGCGCGCGCCCGCGTCGATCCGCACGGTCTCCGGATCGAACAGGTAACGGCCTGCGAGCTCCTTGACCTCCCCCTCGAAGGTCGCCGAGAACAGCATCGTCTGCCGGCTCATCGGCGCCTTCCTGAGGATCGCGTCGATGTCGCGGATGAACCCCATGTCGAGCATCCGGTCGGCCTCGTCCAGCACGAGCCAGCGGACCTTGCGAAAGGAGAGCCACGCGGACGTCACGAAGTCGAGGAGCCTCCCCGGGGTCGCCACCAGGAGGTCGCAGCCGCGCGCGAGCGCCTGCTTCTGGTCGCCGCTGGAGGTGCCTCCGTAGGCGACGACCGTCCTCGCGCCGACGCCCCTCCCGAACCGCTCGGCCTCCCCCGCGACCTGGAGCGCCAGCTCGCGCGTCGGGCAGATGACGACCGCCTGCGGGTCGCCGCCCCCGACCGCCATCCGATGGAAGATCGGGAGGAGGAACGCGAGCGTCTTGCCCGTGCCGGTCTGCGCCACGCCGATGAGGTCCCGTCCCGAGAGGAGGGCCGGGATCGCCCGCTCCTGGATCGGGGTCGGCTCGACGTAGCCGGCCTCGGCGAGGGCGCGTCCCAGCTCAGGCCGCAGCCCGAAACTCTCGAAATCCGTGGGCATCGAGCGGATAGTAGCACGCGGCGCGCGGGCGGCGGCCTCAGCGGCCGTAGTACGCCGAGCGCAGGAGCGGGTCGTTCCGCATGTGGTGGATGTCTCCCCGGACGAGGAAGCGGACGTGGACGGTCTCCGCGGGGCGGGGCGAGTCGGAGGGAAGGGGCGGCAGCACGACCTCGCGGAGCGCGTCCGCCGACGACTCGTCGAGAGGCGGACAGTCGGCCGGCGCCTCGATCGCGATGTCCACGATCTCCCCGGTCCGGAGGATCGTGAATCGCACCTGGTTCTGGTGATCGATCATCCAGTCGCCTCGCGCGAACGCCCACTTCTCGAACAGCTCCGTCATCGCGTACAGGCGCACGTACCAGGCGCGGAGGATCGCCCAGTAGATCTGCATCTCGTAGGGGGTCCAGTCGTAGTCGCGGCTGTCGAACCAGAGGTTCCCGACGCCGAACCCGCTCGGCGTGAGACCGGAGACCGAGATCCCCCCGCCCTTGCCTCCCGAGCCGCCGGTGCCCGAGCCGCCGCCGCCGGCCGGCCCCTGCGCGATCGCGCGGCGGAACTCGCTGAGCGCGTTCCTGAGGTCCCTGGGGGGTTCCTCCATCCCCGTCCCCCGGCCGGGACCGGGAGGGGGCTCCCCGGACGACGAGCCTCCCCCGGAACCGGGAGGCGGAGCCGCCGGCGGCACCGGCCCCGAGGAGCGCGAGCTGTTTCCGGGCCGGTTCGGCACCGGCTCGCGCACCGCCGGCCCGGCGGGAGGGACGGGGACCGGCGCTGTGGGCGTCTGAGGGCGCTCCGCGCTCGGGACCCGAGGTGCGGAAGGCGCCGGTCTCTCCGGTCGGAGCCTGCGGAGGGGTGCGATCTCCTCCCTCGGCCGCTGCTGCTGGGGCGCCTGTCGCTGCAGATCGACGGGAACCTGCTTCTCCTCCTCCTCGTCGCGCCGAGCCGCAGGAAGGAACAGGAGCGCGACGAGGAGCCCCACGTGGATCCACGTCGAGACCGTGAACGACCAGCCGAGACCCGTCTTTTCCCCGTCGTCGCGTACGAGGTCCCGTGCGAAGTCGGTCAACGGTCGCACCCCGGCGCCGATCTCGACACGGCGCGATTCCGTGCTCCGCGGGGGAGACGTCCTGTGGACCCGCAGTGTGTCACCGGGCGCCCACCCCCGCCACCGCCGCCGCGATCCTCAGGAACTCCCGGCGGACCGGCTGAAAGTCGGCGGCCGGCACGCGCGGGTGGACCCGGTTCGTGAGCAGCACGTAGACCGCACCGAGCCGGGGCTCGATCCACACGGAAGTGCCCGTGAACCCGTTGTGGCCCGGCGAGGACTCCGGCAGAACGCCCCGGGCGGCGTCCGACAGCGCGGCGAGGGTGAAGCCGAACGGGCGGCTCCCCTCCCCCGCGACCGGCTCCAGGAGGCGCCGGGCCGCCGAGGCGTCGAGGCCCGGGAGGCTCGGCCCGACCACGGCGCGCGCGAGCGCGGCCACGTCGGCGGCCGTCCCGAACAGCCCCGCGT
>CALMJU010000041.1 GCA_937864465.1 uncultured Acidobacteriota bacterium | reverse complement strand
CCGAGCCGCCCCGAGGAGCACCAGGCCAGGCCGAGCCGCAAGCCCCACCAGGCGAGGAGCGCCGCGAGCGTCGCCAGCGCCGACCAGACCCATGCCCGGTCCCACCGCCGCACCCACCGCCCCTCGCGCCCGGCCGCCACGGCGGCGCGGGGAGGGATCTGCAGGAGGGCGAGCGCGACGAGGAGCCAGCCGAAGGGGTGCGACTCCCACGAGTCCCGGACCCGGCCGTGCAGCAGCAGGACGATCGAGCGGGTGATTCCGCACGACGCGCACGGGATGCCGGTCGCCGCGCGGAACCAGCAAGTGTCGGGGACGCGGAACGGCCCGAGCCGGAGCGTCCAATCCCCGTCCGCCTCTCGCGGCTCGAGGACGAGGCCGGCGGCGAACGCCAGGCCTATCGCGACGAGGAGGAGCGCCGCGCCCGTCCGCCGGGTCCCGGCGCCGGCCCCGCCGCGCGTCCCCTCCTGCCCTCGCGGCTCCACGATTTCGCATCATACCGCGGCCTCCCTGTTGTAGGCTTTGCGCCTTCGGGGCGCTCCGCCCCGCGGAGGCTCGCATGGGCGCACCGGCCGAGGCCGCTCGGAAGAACCCGCTCCGGGAGATCGTGCAGCCGTTCGTGGACGTCGTGCGGGCGCCGCGCGCCCTGTGGGGCGTCAACCTCGGCTACGTCCTCGAGGGGATGGTCTACTTCGGCGTCGTCGGCTACCTCGCCATGTACTTCAACCAGTACGTCGGGCTCTCCGACCGGGGCGCCGGCGTCATGGTCGGCACGCTGACGTGGGGCATCACGCTCTCGATGTTCTTCTTCGGCGGCATCGCCGACCGGCGGGGGGTGCGGTTCGCGCTCCTCGCCGCCTTCGTCCTCCTCCTCGCGGGGCGCGTCGTTCTCGCCGCGGGGCCGACCGCCGGGCTCCCGCCGGGCGGGCTCTTCTCCGCCTCGCACCTCGTCGCGATGGCGGGAATCCTCCTCGTCGTCCTCGGCTACGGGATGTACCAGCCCGCCGCCTACGCCGCCGTCCGGCAGTTCACGACCCCTGCGACCGCCGGCATGGGGTTCGCGATGCTGTACGCGCTGATGAACCTCGGCGGCTGGCTTCCCTCCTTCTTCGCCCCGATCCGCCGCGCGGTCGGGATCGCGGGAGCGATCTGGGTCTACGCGGCCATCACGGCGGTCGCCCTGGTCGCGACGCTCCTCATCCTCTCGAAGCGGACGGTCGGGGAGGCAATCGCGCGCGCCCGGGCCGAATCGGGGAAGGCGGAGCCCGAGAAGCCGAAGGAGGCGAAGCCCAAGGAGCCGTTCTCGATCCTCCGTTGGCTCCGCAACCACCCGATGGCGGACCCGAAGTTCTCCTTCTTCATCTTCGCGCTGATGCCGGTGCAGACGCTCTTCGCCCACAACTGGCTGACCCTCCCGATGTACGTGGAGCGCGCCTACCGCGGCACCTGGACCGGCGACCACTTCGAGGTCGCGGTCAACTTCAACCCGCTCCTCGTCTTCGTCCTCGTCCCGATCGTCGCGGCGCTCACGCAGAAGCGGAAGGTCTACAACATGATGATCGTGGGCACCGCCGTCATGGGCGCGCCCACCTTCCTGCTCGCGATCGGCCCCTCCCCCTGGACGCTCTTCGGCTACCTTATCCTGATGACCGTCGGCGAGGCGATGTGGCAGCCGAGGTTCCTCCAGTACGCGGCCGAGATCGCCCCCGAGGGGCGCACCGGCGCCTACATGGGGGTCGCGCAGTTCCCGTGGTTCCTGACCAAGGTGGTGACGAGCCTCTACTCCGGGTGGTTCCTGGAGAACTTCTGCCCCGCGGAGGGGGCGACGAGAACCGAGTCGATGTGGCTGATCTACGGCTGCATCGCGATGGGCTCCACCGTCCTCCTCGTCCTCGCGCGCGACTGGCTCGGCAGGGACTTCAAGACGAGGGCGGACTGACGGGAGACGTCTCCCCGCCCCCTCAGCGGAGCTCGAAGTCGGCGATGACCGGGCGGTGGTCGCTCGCCACCCGGGACAGCCGGAGCCGGCAGACGCGCGCGCCGAGCACGTGGAGCGGGCCCCGGTAATAGATCCGGTCGAGCGCTCCGGTCGGCGAGAACGCCGGGAACGTGCGCAGGCACCCCCTCCGGTCCGGGCGCCGCTCGGTCGCGCACCGGAATCCCAGGATCTCCCGGAAGATGGGGGCGAGGAGGTTCCGCCAGTCGTTGAAGTCCCCCCCGACGACGCACGGGCGCCCCGCGGGGACCGAGGAGAGATCGTGGGAGCGCGACAGCGTCCCGACCTGCCGCTCGCGCTCGCCCGCCGTCAGGCCGAGGTGCAGGTTGAAGACGTCCACCTCGTGCGCGCGCGCCGCGCCCCTCCCGACCCGGAGCGTCGTGTGCTGGCAGCCGCGGGGCCTCCGGTCGCCGACCGTCAGGTCGAGGTTCCGCTCCCTCGCGATCGGCCACCGGCTCAGCGTGGCGTTCCCGTACCGGCCCCGCCGGAGCCGGACGTTGTGCCCGACCGCGAGGTGCGGGAAGTCGAGCGCCTGCGCGATCTCGACCGCGAGGTTGAGGCGCGCCGAGCGCGGGACCCCGTCGTCCACCTCCTGGAGGAGCGCGACGTCCGGAGCGTGGTAGGCGAGGATCTCGACGACCCGGTCCGGGCGAAAGCGCCGGTCCACCCCGATCGCGCGGTGGATGTTCCACGTCACGACCCGGAAGAGCACGCGATCCTCCGCCGCTTCGGCGCCGGGAGCATTCGCGTGTATATTGATGCGCCGCGCGCGAGGGGGCAAGGAGTCGGATGGCGGCGAACCCGGTTCCTCTGGTGATCCTGGGCGGCGGCGACCGCCGTCCGGTGCGGCTGCCCGCCGAGGGCCGCGGCAAGCACCCGCTGACCGGTTACAAGGGTCTGGACCTGCGGATCGGCGGGCGCCGCCTGATCGAGCTGGTCCTCGAGCGGATGCGCGCCTGCGGCTCCTTCGACCCGATCTTCGTCGCCGGCCCCGCGGAGGCGTACCGCGCCGCCGGGCTCGAGGCGCGCCTCATCGACACGAACTCCAGCTTCGGCGTCAACATCGGGGCCGCCCTCGAGGCCGCTTCGGCCGCACGCCCCGGCTCCGCGATCGCCTTCACGACCTGCGACATCCTGCCCGAGGCCCGGGACCTCGACGCCGCGATGCGGGAGTTCCGGCAGGGGGAGCCGTACGACCTCTGGTTCCCGCTCGTCCGCGTCCCCGCCGACCGGAGCCTCCTCGGGGCCTCGGCCTGGAAGCCCCGGTACCGGTTCCGGGAGGCGCCCGGCCGGGAGCAGGTCGAGATCCTGCCGAGCCACCTGATCGTCGTGGACCCGGAGGCGCTCCGG
Source organism: uncultured Acidobacteriota bacterium (assembly GCA_937864465.1). Classification (GTDB taxonomy): domain Bacteria; phylum Acidobacteriota; class Polarisedimenticolia; order Polarisedimenticolales; family JAIQFR01; genus CALMJU01. The sequence continues at coordinate 6,999 of CALMJU010000041.1, read as the reverse complement.
CTCGACTTCGTCTTCCGGCTCATGGGCGCCGGATACCGGTGCAGGAACCGGTCGGTCCTCTACCGCCTGGCGCTGCTGTTCGGGACCTTCCTCGCGACGATCGTCGCGCATGATCTCGGGAGGATCGTCCGAGGACGGCGCCCGACGCGCGTCCGCGACATCCTCCTCTCCGGTTCGGCCGGCGCCATGCGCCTCGGACGGGGGAACGCTCCGGTCGCCGAGATCGAGGACGCGGTCCGCGGCATCTTCGTCCGGCGCGAGCACCGCGACCGGTACCCCGAGCGCCGGGTCCGGATGCCGTTCGTCGACGGCCTCTCCCTCGCCCTCGACATCGACACCGAGGAGGAGGCGAGGGAGGTCGAGGAGTCGTTCGGCTCCCGGATGCACGGCTGAGGACCGCGGCCGCGGCGATCCGTCCCCGCAAGACCTCGAGACAGGGGATTGAAATCGGCACGCCGCGGCCGTAGGACAAGGCGAACCGCGGTCACGTCCGGCGGCCGGGGCCGGTGTGGTTCTTTCGTCGTCGGGCGGCGGTCTCGCGCCCGCGAGGGCGCTTCGGGAGGAGTTCCCCATGAAGAACTCGCTGCGCCTGGCTCTGGTCGGATTCCTGATGGCGTCGTTCGTGATCGGGATCGTCGCGACGACGACGGTCGAGGCCAAGCCGAAGGACTGCTTCGTGATATGCAACTACGAGACATGCATGGGCAAGGAGTGCTGCTACTACCCGAACGGCATCCAGTGCAAGACGCAACTGGTCCCCTGCTGCTCACCCATGCCTTAGTCCGTAAACGAGGGCCGGCGCCCGCGGGCCGCGGACGCCGGCTCGGAATCGCCGCGCCGTGAGCCGAGGCGCGGCGGTCGCGTATCGCTGAACGGGTCGGGGTGCCCGGCGGCGGGGTTCCGCGATAGACTTCGGGCGTGAACGCGCTCTCGTCCCTCTGGAGCTTCGACCCGGACGTCGTCTACCTCAATCACGGCTCGTTCGGCGCCTGTCCCTCCGCAGTGCTCGATTTCCAGGCGGAGCTCCGGAGGCGGATCGAGCGCGAGCCGTTCCGCTTCTTCGCCCGGGACCTCGAGAAGCTCCTCGACGGCGCGCGGGAGGAGATCGCGGCGCTCCTCGGGGCGGCGGCCGACGATCTCGCCTTCGTGCCGAACGCCACGACCGGGATCAACACGGTTCTCCGCGGGCTGGAGCTCGGCCCCGGCGACGAGATCCTGACGACCGACCACGCCTACAACGCCTGCCGCGCGGCGCTCGAGTTCACGGCCGTCCGGACCGGCGCCCGGATCGTCACCGCACGCGTCCCGTTCCCGCTCGCGGACGAGGAGGAGATCGTCGAGGCGGTTTTCGCCGAGGCGACCGGCCGGACGCGTCTCGCCCTCCTCGACCACGTGACCAGCGCGACCGCGCTCGTCTTCCCGATCGCGAAGCTCGTCGCCCACCTCCGCTCCGCGGGGGTCGAGACGGTCGTGGACGGCGCCCACGCCCCCGGCATGGTCCCGCTGGATCTCGACCGCATCGGAGCGGCCTACTACGCGGGGAACGCCCACAAGTGGCTCTGCGCGCCGAAGGGGGCGGCGTTCCTCCACGTCCGGCGTGACCGGCAGGATGGGTTCCACCCCCTCACGATCAGCCACGGCTACGACGCCGTCCGGCCCGGGCGGTCGAGGTTCCGGCTCGAGTTCGACTGGACAGGCACGTGCGATCCGACCGCGTGTCTCTCGATCCCCGAGGCGGTCCGGTTCCTCCGCGGGCTCTTCCCGGGCGGCATGCCGGGGCTGATGGCGCGCAACCGCGCGCTCACCCTCGAGGCGCGCCGACTCCTGTGCGAGGCGCTGGGCGTGCCAGTCCCCTGCCCGGCGGGGATGATCGGCGCGATGGCCTCGGTCCCGCTCCCCGCGATCCCGGAGCGCTCGGACGCCGCGGGGCTCGATCCCGACGCGCTCACCGATCTCTTCTTCGACCGATACCGGATCGAGACCTGGCTCTACGACTGGCCGCGCGCCGGGAGCACGGTCCTTCGCGTCGCGGCGCAGGCCTACAACGACGAGGAGGAATTCCGGCGCCTTGCGGGCGCGGCCCGGGAGATCCTGTGGGGCCCGGCGCCGGGCGGCGACTCTCCCGTCCGGGTCCCGCCCGCGTGAGGGCGAGGCGACGGCCCGAGGCCCTGTTCGCGGGCGCCCTCCTCGCGGGCGTCGTCCTCGCCGCGCTCGCGCCGGTCGTCGGGAACGGCTTCGTCAACTACGACGACGATCTCTATGTGACCGAGAACCAGGAAGTCCGGGGAGGGCCGACGATGGAGGGGGCCCGATGGGCCTTCACGACCGGCCGCGCCGCCAACTGGCACCCCCTGACCTGGCTCTCGCACATGCTCGACTGGCGGCTCTTCGGGGAGAGCCCCGCGGGCCACCATGGGACGAGCCTCCTGCTGCACGTCGCGGGCACGCTGGCGTTCTTCGGGTTCCTGCGGGGCTCGACCGGGTCGGTCTTTAGGAGCGCGCTCGCAGCGGCGCTCTTCGGCGTCCACCCGCTGCACGTCGAGTCCGTCGCGTGGATCGCGGAGCGCAAGGACGTCCTGAGCGGCCTCCTCGCGATGCTCGCTCTCCTCGCGTACCTCCGGTACGCGCGGTCGCCCCGGCTCTCCGCCTATCTCGCGACGGCGGCGGCGCTCGCGCTCGGCCTTCTCGCGAAGCCGATGCTCGTGACGCTCCCCTTCCTGCTCCTCCTCGCCGACGCGTGGCCCCTCGAGAGGCGCCTCCCGATCCGGAGGCTCCTCGCGGAGAAGGTCCCCCTGCTCGCCCTCGCGGCCGCGGCGGGGGCGGCGACGCTCCTGGCGCAGCGCTCGGGGCTCGCCACCGGATCGATCGAGCAATACCCGCTCGGGCTCCGCGCCGCCAACGCCGTCGCCTCGTACGCCGACTACCTCGCCCGGACCGTATGGCCGCGCGGCCTCGCAGTCTTCTACCCGTACCCGGCGGACGGGGTCCCGGCGTGGAAGGTCGCGGCGTCGGCCCTCCTCCTCGCGGCGGCCACCGCGGCCGCGATCCGGCTCCGGCGGCGCTTCCCCTACCTCCTCTTCGGCTGGCTCTGGTACGTCGTCTCGCTCCTCCCCGTGATCGGCCTCGTGCAGGTCGGCGAGCAGGCGTCCGCCGACCGCTACACCTATCTGCCGCTGGCGGGGATCTTCGTCGCGGCGGCGTGGGGAGGCCGGGACCTCGCGGCGTGGGCCGGAAAGAAGTTCGGGACGGAGCGCGGGGGGGTGCGCCTCGCGGCGGCCGCCGCCGCGGCCGTCGTCGTCGTTCTCGCCCTCCTGGCGCGCGGGCAGGCGGCGGTCTGGAAAGATTCCTTCACCCTCTTCGAGCACGCCCTCGCCGTCACCCGGGGGAACCACGTCGCGCACCTCAACCTCGGCCTCGCGCACGCGGCGGCGGGCCGGCGCGACGAGGCGATCCGCCAGCTCGAAGAAGCGGTCCGGCTCCGCCCCGACCACCCGATCGCGCGGAGCGCGCTCGGGGAGCAGCTCGGCCTCGCGGGCCGGCGCGACGAGGCGATCCGCCAGCTCGAAGAAGCGGTCCGCCTCGACGGGCGCCGCCTCGAGGCGCGCGCCGCGCTGGCGCTCAACCTGGCGCTCGCGGGGAGGATCGAGGAGTCGCTCCCGCACTTCGAGGAGGCCGCGCGCCGGCGCCCCGGCGACGCCGGCCTCCTCTACAACTGGGGGACCGCGCTCGCGGCGGCGGGGCGCTACGCGGAGGCCGCCCGAAGGTTCGAGGAGACGCTCCGCCTCAACCCTCGCCACGCGAGGGCCCGCCGGAACCTGGGGGCCGCCCTCGTCCGGCTCGGCGAGCGCGAGGCCGGGGAGCGGGAAATCCGCGCCGCGCGGGAGATGGAAGGGACGGGGCCGCGCTGACGGGGAGCCGATTCCCCCCCCCGCTCCTTCCTCACCTCCCCGCGAAGCGCTCGGAGGCCCACACCGCCAGGACCTCGCCGAGGAACGCGCGGTGATAGTCGCGCGCGGGGTAGAGGCCGTGGATCTCCGGGTCGAGGAACCGCGCGGGGTCGAGGTCCACGGTCGCGAGGACGCGGCACTCGAGCGAGAGGTCGGCCCCGGCGACGCGCGGCACCGGCACCGTCGCCGACGCCTCGCGGCCGAGGCCGGTCGCCTTCCACTTGTCGAGGTCCCGTCCCGACCGCGACCCGCACAGATCGAGCGCGCCGCGAAGCGGCTCCGGGAGGAAGTTCAGCGTGAACGACGGCTCCTCCGCGAGCAGCGAGAACGTGTGCCGCGTAGGGCGCACGTACACGGTCGCGACGGGACGGTTCCACAGGGTGCCGAGGCCGCCCCAGGAGACGGTCATCGGGTTCGGCCTCTCGCTCCCCGCGACGAGGAGGGCCCACTCCACGTCGAGGATCTCGAACGGGCGGAGCGTGAGTTTCGCGGGGTCCAGGCGCTTCATCGGGGCCTCCGGGCGACGCGGGCGTCGCGAGCGACGGGACATCATAGCCGCTCGCGCGGCGGTAGCCGTCCCGGTTCGCGCCCGGGCGGAGGCGCTATTCGCATCTGTCCGGGTTTTCCACGAGCCCCCCGGATCCGGCCGCGGCCCCTGCGTCTCAGCGTGAGACTTTTTCGCGCAAGTCGAACACGGGCTGCGGTATATTTCGCCCATGAGCGAGGGCCCGCGCTCCTCGGAGCGGTATTTGCGCGACCGTCTTCTCGGCGAGGGGGGAGCGGGGCGGGTGTGGCTGGCTCGGGACCGGCTGAGGCCGGGGTCGCCGGTGGCGCTGAAGGAGATCCTCGGGTCGGACCCGGCGCGCGCCTCGGAGCTCCGCCGGGAGTTCGCGACGCTGGCTTCGCTCCGGCACCCGAATCTGGTCGAAGTCTTCGAGCTCGATCGCGATCCCGAATCGGGCCTTCCCCGCTTCACGATGGAGTGGATCGAGGGGAAGGACATCGTGTCTGCGGTGCGGGAGGAAGGAGTCGGCATTCTCCTCGACCTCGCAGCGGAGGCCCTCCGCGCGCTGTCGTTCCTGCACGACTTCGGATTGATCCACCGGGATCTGAAGCCGGGGAATCTCCTCGTCCGGGACAGGCCGCGCCTCGGGTCCCGCCTCGTCGCGCTGGATTTCGGGCTCGCTCTCCGAGGAGAGGGGCAGGCAGGCGGCCCCGCGGGGACGCTCGCGTACCTGGCGCCGGAGGTCCTCGACGGCGCGGCGGCGGATCGGAGGAGCGATCTCTACGCGCTCGGCGCGGTGCTGTTCGAGGCGGCGCACGGGAAGCCTCCGTTCGCGCCGAGGCCCGGGGACCTCGCGGGCTTCGTGGACGCGGTGCGGACGGGCAAGCGCGCGAGGCCGTCCGTGCCCGAGGGCATGCCGTCCGGCTTCGGCTCCTGGCTCGACAACCTGCTGAGCCCGGACGCGGCGGAGCGGCCTGCGGAGGCTTCGGAGGCGCTCGCGCGGCTGAACGCCGGCTGCGGGGTGAGCTATTCGATCGCGACGCCGGCGGTGCGCGCGGCGCGGCTCGGCTCGGGGAGCCCTCCGGGGCGGGAGCGGGAGATCGCGGCGATCTGGGAGCAGCTCGCAACACCGGCCGACAAGCCGCGCCTGGTCTGGCTGTGCGGAAATCCCGGGAGCGGGAAGACGAGGATCCTGCGCTGGCTGGCGTCGGACGCGGTCGGACGGGACCACGACGTGGCGTACGCCGAGTCGGAGCTCGCGGGGGATGCCCCGGTCGCGGAGCGTCTCGCGGCGCTTCGCGAGCGAGCGACGAGGCATCCTCTTCTTCTCCTCGTGGACGAGGTCGAGCGCGCGACGGGGAGGATCGCGGAGGTCCTGGAGCGGGTCGCGCGGGAGGGGAAGGCCCCCCCGCTCAAGGTCGTCGCGGCGGTGCGGCACGGAGAGCTGAGGCACCCGGGGCTCAGGAAGCTCCTGTCGGACACGGGGATCGTGCCGACGCTCGCGCGGGTGGACCTCGACCCGTTCGAGGCTTCGGGGATCCGGGCGGTGGCGGAGCGGGCGACGGGGAGCGGGGTGATCTCGGAGGCCCGGGTCAAGTGGCTGCTCGAGGCGTCGGACGGGAGCCCGGCGCTGGCGGAGGCGCTCCTCGTCGAGGGGGCGTGGGAGAGGGGGGGCAGGACGAGGAAGGTCCTGCCGATGGACCGGAGGTCGGACGGGAGGCTCGATCTCCTGAGCGCCGGGGCGAGGAGGTGGCTCGAGGCGCTCGCGGTGCTCGGGGAGCGGGCGAGCGACGCGACGATCGCGAGGCTCGCGGGGCAGGACGAGGAAGGATCCGCGGAGGCGGCGGCGGAGGCCGCGGCCGCGGGCCTCGCGCGCCAGAGGGACGGCGCCTGGACGGCGGATCCTCGCTCCCTGGCCGAGCGGCTGGTGTCGGGGATGGACGAGGCAACGCGGCGCGAGTCGGCCCGTAAGGCCGCCGAGATCGTCGAGGAGATCGAGGGGAAGGACGCCGACCCGTGGCGCCTCGCGCGCCTTCGTTCCCGGGCGGGCGACCGGGAGCGGGCGATCGAGTACGCGCGTCGCGCGGGACAGGACGCGGCGGAGCGTCACGATCCCCTGGCGGCGGCGGAGCGGTACGCGTTCGCGGCGAGCCATGCGGGGAGGCGGGATCCGGCGCGCGCGGAGCTGCGCCTGGCGCAGGCCGAGGCGCTGATGACGGCGACGCTCTACCGGGCGGCGGCGCGGGCGTACGCGGGGGCGGCGCGGGGCGCGGCGACGCGGGCGGCGCGAGCGGACCTCCTGAGCCGCCGGGCGTACGCCCTGTCGGTGGCGGGAAATCTCGATCTCGCGCGCCGGCTCGCGGAGGAGGCGCTGCCCCTCGCCCGCGAGGCCGGCGAGGCGGTCACCGAGGTCCGCGCCGCGCGCGTCCTCGGGATCGTGCTCGCCCGCAGCGGCCACGAGCGGGAGGCTCTCCCCCACTTCGAGCGCGCCCTCGAGGCGGCGGAGCGGTCGGGGGACCTCTCCGCCAAGGCGGAGGCGCTGCAGAG
>CALMJU010000040.1 GCA_937864465.1 uncultured Acidobacteriota bacterium | reverse complement strand
GACGCGTCGTACGCGATCTCGCCGGAATAGCCGACCACGTCCCGGATCAGATCGACCAACTCCGCGATCGTCCCGTCCTCCCCGCAGCCGACGTTGAGGATCTCCGCCGCGTCGTATCGTTCCATTAGGAAGACGCAGGCGTCCGCCAGGTCGTCGACGTGCAGGAACTCCCGCCGGGGCTTCCCCGTTCCCCAGACCGTCACGCTCGGCGCCCCGGCCATCTTCGCCTCGTGGAACCTTCGAATGAGCGCCGGGACCACGTGCGAACGCTCGCGATGAAAGTTGTCCCCGGGGCCATAGAGATTCGTCGGCATCAGACAGATCGCGCCGAATCCGTGCTGCCGCCGGTACGACTGGCACATCTTGATGCCGGCGATCTTCGCCAACGCGTAGGCGTCATTCGTCGCCTCGAGCGGCCCCGTCAGGAGGGCTTCCTCCCGCATCGGCTGAGGCGCGTGCTTCGGATAGATGCACGAGGAACCGAGGAAGAGTAGCTTCCGCGCGCCGTTCCGCCACGCGGCGTCGATCACGTTCGTCTGGATCAGTAGGTTGTCCCGGATAAAGTCCGCGGGGAGGGCATCGTTCGCGAGGATCCCGCCAACTCGCGCGGCCGCCAGGAACACGAACTCGGGACGCTGCTCGCCGAAGAACCTCTCGGTGGGCTCCTGCCGCGTCAGGTCGAGTTCGTCGAGCTCGCGCGCGACGAGGTTCTCGAAGCCGTCCGCCCGGAGGCGCCGCATGATCGCGGAGCCGACCAGGCCTGTGTGTCCAGCGATGTAGATCTTCGCCGCCTTATTCAACTCGTTCCCCCCTCGCGACAACGCGGTGCCCGGCCTCGCGCAGGGTCCTCTCCTGGCGCGCCTGCTCCAGGTCGTGGTCCACCATCATCCGGACCAGCTCCCGGAAGCCCACGCTCGGCGCCCAGCCGAGCTTCGCGCGCGCTTTGGAGGCGTCGCCCAAGAGATGGTCCACCTCAGTCGGCCGGAAGTACCGCGGGTCCACCTCCACGAGCCCCTTGGGATCGAGTTCGAGATCGGCACATGCCTCCTCAAGGAACTCTCGTACCGAGTGCGCTTCCCCGGTGGCGACGACGTAGTCGTCCGGAGAGTCCTGCTGCAGCATCCGCCACATCGCTTCGACGTAATCCCCGGCGAAGCCCCAGTCGCGTCTCGCCTCGAGGTTCCCCAGATAGAGCTTCTTCTGCAAACCCATCTTGATCCGGCCGAGCGCGCGGGTGATCTTCCGCGTCACGAACGTCTCGCCGCGGCGGGGTGACTCGTGATTGAACAGGATGCCGTTCGCGATGAACATCCCGTACGCCTCGCGGTAGTTGACGCCGTACCAGTGGCCGGCGACCTTGCTCACCGCGTAGGGGCTGCGAGGGTAGAAGGGCGTTCTCTCGCTCTGTGGCGGCGGCATCGCGCCGAACATCTCCGACGAGCCGGCCTGGTAGATCCTGACCTGCCTGCCCGTTCCGCTCATGTGGTCTCGTAACGCCTCAAGGAGGCGCAGCGTGCCGAGACCGACGACGTCGCCGGTGTAGAGTGGCGCCTCGAAGCTGACCTTTACGTGGGACTGTGCCCCCAGGTTGTAAGCCTCATCCGGCTGCACCTTCTCGAGGACGCGACGCAGCCCGGTGCCGTCCGTCAGGTCGCCGTAGTACAGGAACATGCGGCTCCCCGCGTCGTGCGGGTCGTGGTAGATGTGGTCGATCCGGTCGGTGTTGAAGGTGCTGGCGCGACGGATGATGCCGTGCACCTCGTATCCCTTTGCGATCAGCAGCTCGGCCAGGTACGACCCGTCCTGCCCCGTGATCCCCGTGATGAGTGCCTTTTTCATCTTGAGATCCCCCGCATCGAGCGTTTGAAGGCGTTAAGATACGCTGAAACCCAAGGCTCGGCCTGTGTCTCTGCACCTCTGGCGCCCCAGGCCCTCCGGCGCACGGCGTCCTCGACCGTTTCCAGCGGGTTCGGCACGATCTCCTCGAACTACTCGCCGCTCGTCAGACACCGCCTCCGGCCGCCCGCGGCGATCCGCTTCCGCTCCTCCTCGTGCTCGAGGTCGTGGCGGGCCTCCTCCACCAGTTCGTCGACGGAGCATAGGACTTGGCCTTTCTTCCCTCCTCGTAACGGGCGAGATGCTCGCCCGTGTGCCGGCCGAGCCACGCGAGGATCTTCGAAGCCGCTCCCGCGAGGCCTGCGCGACACGGCACGCCCGCCGCGCGCCTAGACGGCTCGGCGGCTGAGCGGGGCACGGGCCACCTCGGATCGGACGACCTCGCAGATGTAGTCGATCTCCTCCTCTGTCAGCGCGAGTCCCGACGGAAGATAGAGGGCGCACTCCCCGAGCCGCTCCGCGACGGGGAAGGGCTCGCCGTCGGTGAACAAACCTGGCTCGTGAAGGGCCGGCTGGACGTTCATGGGAAGGAAGAAGGGGCGCGTGTCAACCTCCCTTCCCCATAGGCGGTCCGTAAAGATACGCGCGCTGAAGCCGAGTTCCTCGTCCAGCACGACGCCGTACATCCAGTGGACGTTCCGCGTCCGAGGCTCCTCCACCGGAAGAGTCAGCCCCGGGCAGTCCCTGAGACCGTGGAAATATCTTCGCCGCCATCGTGCGCTCGATCGCTACGAGATCCTCGATCTTCCCCTCCTGGGCCGTCCCGATCGCTGGCTGGAGGTTCGTCAAACGGAGACCGTTGGCAATCTCCGCCTCTCTCGCGATCGGCTCGTTGACGGGGATCATCTCACGCAAGATCAGAACGCCTCCTTGTCGTCGATCCCGAGATAGGGGCCCTGTTTCACCTCAAGGAAGACCGTGTCTTCCTGAACGCGGAAGCCGTGCCCGCCGCTCACGAGCACTAGCACGTCGCCGGTCGCGAGACTCCGGGTGACCACGAGCCGCTTGTCGTCGCCGCGCGTATCGTAGAGATCGACCTCGCACCGCCCATGTCGGACCAGCAGGACCTCGGAAGTGCCCTGGATCTCCCGCTTGAATGGCTTGTGGTAGTGCCTCCGGATCGTTCCCCCCGCGGGGTAAACGACGAACCCGACTTGCTGCCTGTCCTCGGGGGGCGTCAGGAAGGTGGTTCGCTCCGGTCGGGCCAAGGAGGGAATGATGTAAGCCAGCACTCGACCCCCGTGTTCGATCTTCTCGATGAGATTCATTGAGTTCCTCACTATGACGGCGGGGCGGGGCTCGTCCCTCGTCCGCCAGCCCCTCTACCGCTCCGGCATCCCGCCGGAATCGGCGACCGACCCCTGTCGGAATCCGCTTACCGAGGCGTCGGCATCTGAAGAGCGCCAGCTTACCACAGGACGCCTAAGAACCCGGAGACGGCCGACCTCACGTCGAGATCCGCCATCGGATCGGACGGAAGGAATCCGACGTCGGAATCTCGGTCGAGGGCGGACGGATGCGGCATGTCCCTCAACCCACGGCTCCGGTCTTGCCAGCGGGGGAGCCGCCGGAGGGAAGGGCCCTCCCGAGGTCACTCGGCGAGCAGGCCGGCCAGCTCGAACAACTTCGCGAATCGCGCTTCCCAGGTGTGATCTCGCAGCGCTCGCGAACGCCCCCGGGCCCTGATCTCAGCTGCCTCGCGCGGCGTGTTGAGGAGGCAACGGATCTTCTCTGCGCAATCCGCCTCGTCCTGGTAGGTCACGATCTCGCGGCCGACGTCGTAGACCAGGGAGAGTTCGGGATTCTCCTGGGTCAGATAGAGCCCCCCGGACATCGGCACCTCGAAGTCGCGCCCCTTGAGACAGAGAAGCCTCCGCGAGTAGCCTATCCCTCCGAATCCGAGATTGATGCGGCTTCTCGAGTAGAGCCGGACCATCTCCGCGTCGTCGAGCGGGCCGTTCGGCCAGCCACTGCCGAACGCTTCGACCCGGATCCCAGCTCTCTCTAGCTTGCTGAGGAACGCGGGACGCCAGCCGTAACGCTTCCCAACGAAGGACACGTCGAACTCGAAGTCGCCTTCGTACGGGCGATGCACCTCCGGGCTCGCACCTTCGGGCCAGAAGAGAGCGAGGCTACCCTCGACCCGATATCGCAGGACGCTCGAAGGGGCATTCGTGAGATTCAGATCCACGCATCGCGCAATCGCCGCCGGCCCGGTACGCCAGCCCCCGACGCGTGGGCCGCGGAAGCGGAGCTTGTCGTCCCAGCAGAAGTTGAAGACCGCGGTGCCCGCTCGCGCCATGGTGCCCACCATCTCCGGAGACACGGCGTGCCCTGAGAGGTAGCCGACCACGCAATCCACGGGTTGCTCGGCGTGGGCGGAGCGAAAGCGCTCCAGCATCGCCCGGTTCATGACCGGCCTCTGTTCGATCCAGTTCCCGACGCGATGGTCGAATCCGAGGGAACCCCACTCGAATTCCGTCACCCGCCCGAACCGGCGAAGCTCCCGCGGCAGCACGGCTTCCCAGTTTGCCAGTCGGTACGCGAGAAAGACGTGGAGATCTCCCCGGCGCTTCGGAGTCGGCGCCGAACCCCGGCTCGCGAGACGAGACCGCAGCGCGCGACGGACCTCTTCCTCCGTCATGGATCCGGCGCCAACACTCGCGCGCAGCCGATACATGAGTCCGATTCCCGCGGCCCGCAGTTCCTGCTCCTTCGCGCGGATCCCCGCGTGCAGCCACGAGAGGATGCGAACCCGCTTGACAGCGCTCTCGACCCGCTGTCGAACCGCGGGAGCGCGGCCTCCGTTCGGCGACGTACAGCCTGGCCGTCGAGCCGTCATGGAAGACTCCCACGCCGCGCCTCGCGACCGGTGCGCGCGAACGCCTCCGTCACGCCTGCCCGGAGGGCTCCCGCCGTCGACGCCGGCCCAAGTGCGAAGCCCCTTCTCGCCTCGCGCGACTCTCCCGGTCTCTCGGCTCGGAAAAGGATGGGGCGGGTGAGATTCGTGAACACCGAGCCGACCTTGACGAAGGGGAGGTTCCCCGCAGCGAGTCGCCCGCCGAGCACCGTCGCACCTTCCCGCCGTACGCGCGCCCACGATGCGCGGGAAGACCCGAGGTGCTCCGAAGCTCCCCCGTCGACCGCGGAGGCGGATCGACGACCGAAGAGATCTCGTCGGTTCAAACCTTTGTTCCTTTGTCCCCGGTCCTCGCGCCCGCCTTCTCGGATGGGTGCCGGCCCTCGCATTCTTCGACAGCGCGCGGCGGACTGTCAAACGAACCGGGACCCGGAACTCCGGCGGGAACCGGTCGGTCGAGAGAACTCGACGAAGGCGCCGTCAGTTCCTGCCGGAGGCGCGAGCTTCAAGAGGGAGATTTCGCCCCCCCGCCAGACGCCGATGGAACTCGAAGGTTGTGCGGGTAACCTCGACGAGAACGCGCAGCGGGATCGGCGACGGCCCTCCGCGCCGGGCGGCCTCGACGAGCGCGGCCACCTCCTCGGCGTGCCCCTTGCCCGCCCCGCCCACCTTCGTCCCCTTGCGCCCGCGGTGGATCGTGCAGGTCCTGTAGTCCTCGAGGACCGCCGAGGCCCCGCCGGCGTGGACCTCGAGCCGCTCCTTGCCGATCGAGGGCTCCCCGCTCGCCGTGTAGAGGATCTGCCCTACGCTCCCGTCCGCGAACGCGAGCTGGATCGCCGCGTCCTCGGTCAGCCCTTCCGGCCTCCCCGCGCACGCGGCCTCGACCGACACGATCCCCGCGTCGCCGGTGAGAAACGACAGCAGGTCGATGAAGTGACAACCCTCGCCGACGATCCTGCCCCCGCCGATCTCCGGATCGGTCGTCCAATGCCCCGGCGGGAGCGCGCCCGCGTTCACGCGGTAGGCCATGAGGAGAGGCCCGCGCGTCGCCATCGCTTCCCGGATCGCCTTCGCCATCGGCGAGAAGCGCCGGTTGAAGCCGACGAGAACGAGGCCCGGAGCCGAGGCCGCGGCCTCCTCGACCTCGCGGAGGTGCTCCTCCGACAGCGCCAGCGGCTTCTCGACGAACACGTGCTTTCCGGCGCGCAGCGCCTTCGCGACGATCGGCCCGTGCTGGTCGTGGCGGGTCAGGACGCAGACCAGGTGGACCGCGTCGTCCGCCAGCGCCTCGTCGAGATCGGTCCCGATCTCCTCGAAGCCGAACTTCCTCTGCGCGTCGTACGCGAGGAGTCCCTGCGCCTCGACGACGCGCCGAAGCCTCACGCCCGGCCGTCCCCGGAAGGCCGGGAGGAGCACGGAGCGCGCGAAGGCCCCGGCGCCGACGAACGCGACGCCGAGATCCCCTTCGATCGGCTTCGAAACCGCGGCGACCGCTCCGGGGCTCGGGCGCGCAACCGGCTTCGTCTCCGCCTCCGGAGACGGCTCCGGGTATTCGATCACCATGCCGAGCGGCCGCGGACCGCCGCCGGCGACCAGCTCGTCGTACGCCGCCGGCGCGTCCTCGATCCGGTAGCGGTGCGTGATCAGGGAGCCGATCTCGACCTGCCCCGACCCGAGGCACTCCAGGAACGCCTCCAGATTCCGGGTCTCGGTCCAGCGCACGTAGCCGATCGGGTAATCGAGCCCCTTCTCCTCGTAGCCGGCGTCGTAGCGGCCCGGCCCGTACGAGCGCGCGATCCGGAGCTCCAGCTCCTTGGGATAGGCGGTCTCCCGGGGCAGCCCGAACGGCACGAGCCCCACCGCGACGACCCGGCCCCTCTCGCGGCACATCCCCGCCGCCGCGACCATCGGAGCGTCGGACGGACTCGCCGCGGTCACGACCACGCCGTCCACCCCGACACCCCCGGTCCACGCGAGCGCCGTCTGCACCTGGTCGTCGGTCGAGCCGACGGCTGCCACGTCGATGCCCAGGGACCGCGCTCGCTCGACGAGATCGGGCGCGAGATCGAACCCTGCGACCCTCGCGCCGTGCGCCCTGAGGAGCTGCACCGACACCAGCCCGAGGATCCCCAGGCCGATCACGGCGTGACGGTCGCCCAGGCGGGGCTCCATCTGCCGAACCCCGTGCAGGGCGATCGCGCCGAGCGTCGCGAACGCCGCCAAGTCGAAGGAGACGCCGTCCGGGATCCGCGCCGCGAGGTTGACCGGCACGCAGATCGTCTCCGCATGGCTGGCGATCCCGGCTCCGGCGCAGGCGACCCGGTCGCCGACCCGGAAGCGATCGCCGGCCCCCGGCCCGACCGCGACGACCACGCCGGCCGACGAGTAGCCGAGGGCCTGAGGCTCCGCGAGCTTCGTCTGGACCTTCCGGTAGGCCGCGAGCAACCCCTCCCTCCGGATGCTGTCCATCACCTTGCGAACGAGGTCGGGGCGGTTCCGCGCGGTCTTGAGGTAGGAGCTCCTCGCGGTCTCGACCGCCGCCCGCTCGGTCCCGGGAGAGATCACCGACCGAACGTTGCGGACGAGGAGCGTGCCCGGCCGGAGCGCGGGCTCGGGAACGTCGACGACCTGGACGGTGCCTGCCTTGGGGTCCTGGAAGAGTTGTCGCATCGCCGCGAGAGGATACCATCTTCTCCCGCCGCGTACCGGCGCGGCGGAGCGGCTCCCGGCGCCTCTACGCGCCGCCCTCCCCCCGCGCCGCGATCCGGTGTCCGGCGTCGCGGAGGGTCTTCTCCCGGCGCGCCAGCTCCTGATCGTGGTCCACCATCATACGGACCAGATCCTTGAAGCCGACGCGGGGTGCCCAGCCGAGCTGCTTCCGCGCCTTCGAAGCGTCGCCGAGCAGGTGGTCCACCTCTGTCGGCCGGAAATCGTACGCATCGATGTCGTCGAGCCCCTGCGGGTCGAGGCCGACACGCGCGCGGTCCTCCTGGGAGAATTCGCGAACCGAGTGCGCCTCGCCGGTTGCGCGATCACGAAGCCGCCGTGGCATCACCGGGCCCCGCGCTCCGCGGCCTCCACGGTCTCGACGAGCCTCGCCATGATCTCCTCGAACGACGTGCCGCTCGACAGGCAGCGTCTCCGGCCGGCCGCGGCGATCCGTCGCCGCTCGTCCTCGTGCTCGAGGTAGTAGCGCGCCTTCTCCTCGAGCTCGTCCACCGAGCCGTAGAACTCGGCTTCCTCTCCCTCGACGTACATCTCCAGGTGCTCGGCCGTTCGGGGGGCCAACAGGAACCCTCCCGCCGCCGGGATCTCGTACGAGCGGCCGGAGGTCTGGTTCCGGTTCATGGTCGAGTTGATCCCGAGGTTGATCTTGGTCGCGCGGATGCTCTTCTCGTAGTCCGCCTGCGGAACCAACCCCGTCTCGACGACCCCCGCGAGACGGCGTTTGTTCCGGGCATGCTGCCACGAGTTCCCGCGGACTCTCACGGGCAGTCCGCGGTCGAGCAGTTCCAGGATCAGAACCTCGGTCGCTGGCTCCCAGTGGCCGATGAATCCGATCGAAGCGCCAAGGCGCTCCTCTTCCTCCTTGGTCAGCTGCGGTCTCGTGAAGACCTTCGCGTAATACCCGAGCGGCACGACGACGACGTTTCTCACGCCCTTCGCTTTGAGGAAGTCCACGTCGAAGACGTTGCTCGTGAAGTAGAAGTCGTATTCGGGAATCCCTTGCATGTGCAGCCGCCAGGGGTGCGCCCCGCAGGCGAGATAATCGGTGTTGAAGTTGACGAGGACGGCTCCCGTCATCTTCTTGACCGCGCGGAGGGTGCTCGCCTGGACCAGGTCCCCCTTGTCCACCCAGAAGACCTGGGGCCGATGCGCGGCGGCGGCGGAGAGGAGATCCCGATTGTATTGCCAGATACCCGGCCCGACGCCGAGCTTGCACTGGAGGTTCCCGACTCTCCTTCCGAAGGCGAACACGTGCTGGCGGTACCCGACAGTGCGCACCGACCGGCCCATGCTCTCGAGGATCCGGAGGCGAGCCGTGTCCCATCCCGAAGGCGAAAGCTGTCCGGTGTACAGGTATCGCATCGTGCCCCCCCGGTCCCAGCCCAGGCGTCCGTCAGCCGGCGCTCCCGCGGACGGCTCTCGCCGCCAGATCTAGCACCTTCCGGAAATAGCTCTCCCAGGTGAGCCCCCGGAGAAACCCGTCCAGACTCTCGCGCGGGACCTCCGGCGATCCCAGCGCGCGCTCCATGGCACCCGCGAGCCCTTCCGGCGTCGGGTCCCCGACGAACACGGCGCCCTTTTTCAGGAGCTGCTCGTCGGTCTCGATCTCGGAGGTCCAGACGACCCGCCTTCCGAGCGCCAGCGCCTCGTACGGAGCGATGTCGAAATCGGTCCAGTCGGCGCAGAGGAACGCGTCGGACGCGGCGATGACGTCCCACAGATCCTCGTCGGGCACGAAACCGAGAAAGAACACCCTGCGAGCGAGGCCGAGGCTCTCCGCCAGATCCTTGAGACTCCCTTCCTCCGGTCCTGTGCCGCCGATGACGAGAACCGCGTCGGTCCGTCTCGGCGCGAGGAGGGCGAAGGCCCGGAGGATCGTGTGGATCCGCTTCCTGGCGTCGAGCCGGGAAACGCTCAGCAGGATCCTGGCGTTCTCAAGGCCGAGCCTGTCGGCCAAGCTCCGACTCGGGCGATGCGCGAAGATCTCCGGGTGGAAGCAGCCGCAGAGCGCGACGGCCTCCCGTCCGTACAGCAGTTCGACCTCCCGCGCCGCCCTTCGAGAAAGCGAGAGGACCGCCGAGGCCTTCCGGATCGCGAGCGCACGCAGAATGGAGAGGACCTCGAGCCGCACGCGCTGCGAGAACGAAACCGGAGGCGGGACGGGGGGCTCCCGGTAGCCGAACGCGGTGCCCCGGATCTCCCGGACCGCGCGGCGGCGCAGGAGCGGCGCCAGCACGTTCCCGTACTGGAGGATGACCTTGTAGGGGGCTTCGTGTTGGTGGAGGACGTACGGAACGTTCGTGCGGAAGGTTGCGAGGTAGAGCTCGATCAGGCCGCCCGCGACGATCACCACGCCGGGGCGGATCTCGAGCAGGCGGCGCCTCAGACGCAGGATCCCGTCGAGAACGCTCGTCCTGGGGAGAACCTCCACGCACGCCGGGTCGAGCCCAAACAGGGCGGGAGGCGACGCCGAGAACGTCAGCAGCCGGACCGGGATCCCGCGGCTCGCGATGTGACGGTACTCCTCCACGGCGAGCCGCTCCGCGCCCCCGGCGCCGATGAGCCACTCGTGGAACACCACGATCCCGCGCGGGAAGAGAGGAGTGCTCGCGCAGTCCCCCGACACTCACCGCTCCTTGTGCCCAGCAGGGGAATCGAATATCCAGGAGTACCGGCCGAGGCATCGGACTAGCATCCCCCTCCCGGCCGGCTGGAACCCCGCCTTGGTGATCCCGCGAATCGACGAGCCATTATCGGGCGAGACAGTTGCCACTGCTCGCGCAAAGCCTCGAGCCCTCAGCACGTCGCAGATGCGGCAGAGCGCGAGCGGCAGCATCCCTTGCCCCCGGAACTCGGGCGCCGTCTCGCCGGCGCCCAGGTACGCGATTCGATCGTAGTCGATCAGCGCGGCGATCGGGTCGATCACGGGAGAACGTCGGGTGCCGACCCAGCACTGGTGGGCAAGCCTCCCGTCCACCACTACGCAGAATACCATCCCGCCGGACTCCAGGTGACTTGTCAGACGGGCGCCGTGCGCCTCGAGCGCGCCGCGCGCCTCCTCGGGGAGCCTCGCGAGCTCGGCGGGAGATCCTACGGTGGTCACGGTCAGGTCCGTCGCTCGCGGCGTGAATTGGGTCGGCCGCAGGTCGTGCTCGAAGACCAGGTAGTCGCTCCTGGCATAGAAGAGCCGTCCGATCCAGGCGACGGTCTTCGACACCACGCCGGCGAGTCCGTCGCTTCGGACAACCTCGGTGGTGCGCCGGATAAGCTCAGCGGGTGAGCGGGGCACGGGCCACCTCCGACCGGACGACCTCGCAGACGTACGCGATCTCCTCCTCGGTCAGGCCGAGCCCGGACGGCAGATAGAGGCCGTATTCCCCGAGCCGCTCCGCGACGGGGAAGGGTTCGGCGCTCTTGCAGAGGCCCAGGTCGTGGAGGGCGGGCTGCACGTTCATCGGGAGGAAGAAAGGTCTCGTTTCCACTCCCCTCTCCCGGAGACGGTCCGCGAAGGCGCGCGCGTTGAAGCCGAGGCTCTCGTCGAGCACGAGGCCGTACATCCAATAGACGTTCCTCGCCCAGGATTCCTCCACCGGAAGCGTGAGCCCGGGGCAATCCCGCAGCCCGTCCGTGTACCTCTGAGCCATCGCCCGCTTGATCTCGACGAGGGCCTCGATCCTCTCGACCTGCGCCGCGCCGATCGCCGCCTGGAGGTTCGTCAGACGGTAGTTGTGCCCGAGCTCCGTATGCAAGAAGCGGCGGTCGCTCCGGAAGCACAGGTTGCGGAGGGATCGCGACCTCTCCGCCCAGGCCTCCGACCTCGTGAGCACCATGCCGCCTTCGCCGGTCGTGACGATCTTGTTGGCGTAGAAGCTGAAGCACGAGATGTCGCCGAGGCCACCGCATCTCCTGCCGTGGCACTCGGCGCCGTGAGCCTCGGCCGCGTCCTCGACGATCCTGAGGCCGTGCTTTCGCGCCAGCTCCCACACCGGCGCCATGTTCACCGGGTGACCGAAGATGTGGACCGGCATGATCGCCCGCGTCCTGTCCGTGACCCGCGACTCGATCTGCCCGACGTCCATCGTCCAGGTTCGGGGATCCGAGTCCACCAGGACAGGAATGCCGCCCCCGTACACGATCGCCTGGGCGCAGGAGATGATCGTGAAGGCCGGCAGGATGACCTCGTCTCCCGGCTCCAGGTCCAGGCATCGAACCGCCACCTCGAGAGCGACGGTGCCGTTGCTCACGGCGATCCCGTGGGGCATCCCGCAGTACGCCGCCCAGCGCGATTCGAACTCCTCGAGGTAGTGGCCGGCGGAGGAGATCCAGCCGGTCTTCATGCACTCGAGAACGTTGGAGATCTCCGCCGCTTCGACGAGCGGCTCGCAGACGGGGATCGTGCGCCGCAAGGTCAGAACGCCCCCTTGTCGTCCACTCCGAGGTAGGGACCCTGCTTCACTTCCAGGAACACCGTGTCCTCCCTGGCGCGGAAGCCGTGGCCGCCGCCGACCGGCACGAGCACGTCCCCGGCCGCCAGCGTCCGCGTCGTCACGAGCTTACCGTCGCCGCCGCGCGTGTCGCACAGGTCCACCTCGCACCGTCCGCTCCGGACGAGCAGGACCTCGGAGGTCCCGCGGGTCTCCCGCCGTACGACCTTGTGAAAGTGCCTCCGGATCGCCTCCCTCGACGGGCAGACCACGAACCCGACCTGCTGCCGGTCCTCGGGAGGGGTGAGGGAAGTGGTCCGCTCGGGCCGCGCAGTAGAGGGGATGACGTAGGCCAGCAGCCGGCCCTCGTGCTCGATCGTCTCGACGAGGCTCATGATTCCCCCTTCTCCGGCGACCGGACGCGTCTCTCGTCCTTCGCCGGGGAGCCTACTCGATCGGTCCGAGAATCGGCCGGCGCCCGCGACGTCGAGCATGAAGACGGCGCCCCCGCTCCGGCCGCTCGAAGGCCGTTAGCTTACCATACGGCGTTCTTCCGCCCTGCGTGACGAGGCGCGCGTCCAGCCGAACGTCGGGCTCTTCAGTCTACGTCGCTCCCCGCGCCCGGGAACTCCTTCTCGACCACATGGTTCTGCTGGCCGAACCTCGCCCCCGACGCGGGGCCGCCCGGAGAACCTCGCCTGGCCCTAAGGAGCGCCACGCTGATGAACAGCAGGTGCATCCCGAAAGCGATCGCCTTCGTGATTCCGGATCCCAACGCTCCCAGCGCGGGCACCAGCGCGATGCTCACACCGAGGTTCGCGACCGCCGCCGAAACGGAAGGCACGACGAGGCGCCGGCTTCGCTCCAGGGACATCAGGCGGCTCTCGATCACCTGCACGATCACGTACATCGCATGTCCCAGGCCGATCCAGACGAAGAGCGCCACCGAGCCCTCCCGATAGGCCGGGGCCAGGAGGAGCTTCGCGACCCAATCTCCGAGGAAGGCGAAGCCCAGCACACCCAGAGCGCACACGGTCGCCGTGGTCGCCAGCCACAGCGCGAAGACCTGCCTGCCCCTGCGCGCGTCCCCTGAGCTCTCGGCCTGGAATAGGATCGGACGCGCAAAGTTCGTGAACACGGCGCCGACCATCAGAAACGGCCGACTCGCGACGGAGTAGGCCGCCACGTAGAGGCCGGCGTCCGCCGTGCCCAGGAACCCTGCGATCACGTAGCGATCCGCCAGACTGGAGAGCCAGCCGCAGAGCGCCAGAGGGACGAAGGGCAAGCCGTAGCGGAACATGCGCCGGGAGAACTCCTTCCTCGGCTCGGGCGTTCCGTCCTCGCGATCCACGAGGGGAGGATCGAGCCATCCGCCGAAGACCGGGTAAACCAGCGCCGTCCCGACGGCGAAGCCGACGAGATACGACGTCGTCGTCGCAGTGAGGAGAAGCGCCGTGGCCGGCACGAAGACCGTCAGCCAGTGTTCCGTTCCCTGCCACCATGCCGTCAAAGCCCGGCGTCTCTCCGCCACCAGCCGGTTGATCTTGATGGCGCGCGCGGTGTCCACGAAGAAATAGGCCGCGAGAGCCGCGAGCATCATCGGCCGGTAGCCGCCGCCGTCGTTCCACCGCCAGGTCGAGTAGGCCACGAGGCCGAGCAGCGCGAAGAGCGCCGAGCCGAGCCAGGTCAGTCTCGAGATCTCCCGCGTGAACCATCGGGCCTGCCCTCGGATGACGTACTCCGGGTGGAATCGGACCTGCGCACTGATGAAAGGGGCGACGAGGATCAACCGCCCGAGTTGGACCACTCCGAGAAGGAGGTTCGCCTCGCCGAAGACCTCCCGCGGGGCCAACTCGGTAAGGAGACGGATACCGACGAGCCCTGCCACCGCCACCGCGAGCTGGCCGGCGGCGACGACCGCGCCTTCTCGTCCCGCGCGCATCCACGACGCACGAGAGAACCCGAGGTGCTCCCGGGCCCGGCCGTCGGTCTTCGGGAGGAGGTCGTCGTCTCTGGAGGTTCCTGGGCTCAAACGTTCGTTCCCGTCACCGGCTTCACCTGCGTCTCCCGGGGCGCGGGGAGCGCTCGAATTGTTCGCCATCGCACGGAAGGCTGTCAAACCGCCCGACGGCGGCCGGCGAGTCCGGCCCCTCCTTGACCGGCTCCCGCCGGTTCCGTATCTTGTTCGATGCAAAAGTGGAAAGGCGCGGCCGAGCCGAGGTGGCGCGGCAACGACGCGCATGACGCCCCGCACGAGGCCGGAACGTGGAGAGGATCGCAGCCCCCCAGATCGCCCCGGCCGGACGCTTCGGCAGAAACTCCTTGAGCGTCGCCGCGGGCTTCGCGATGCTCGCCGCGGCGGCGGCTATCCTGCCTTTCATCCCGGAAACGCGAATCGTCGCGCTGTCTCTGGTGTTCGTCGGAGTAGGGATCTCGGTCGCGACGATCCGTCTTCGCTCCGGCTCCTTCGACTGGTTCGAGGCCTTCTTCCCGATCACCGCCCTCCTGTTTTTCCATTTCGGCGTGGGCACGATCTACCTGACACTCTTCCCGAAGGAGCTGCCGCACATCTCTCTCTTCCCCTTTCTGGAGCCCGCGCTCGTTCTCGGAGTCGTGGGCTACCTGGCGTTCACGCTCGGTTATCTGACGATGTTCCGTAGCCTTCCTCCCTCGCCGACGCGCTGGCTCCGCGTGAAGGACGCGCGCGCGATCTACGTCGCGGGGGCCGTCGGATTCGCGGGCGCCCTGGCGACGGTCCTGCAAGGGTCCTTCGTGCGGTCGAGGAAGTACGTCTCAGGCTCCCTGTCCCTCGTCCAGCAGCTGGCGCCGCTGTTCCTCTTCGCGTGGGCGCTCGCCTGGCTCGTGTACTTCCAGCGCCGGGAGCGGAGTCGGCGCGCGGCCCTGCCCGTGGCCGTCCTCGGCCTGGCCGTCTTCCTGCTCGTTTTCCTCACGATAGGAGGAAAAGCGTACGTCACCATGGTCATGGGGATTCCGGCGATCGCGTTCTGGTATTCCCGGAAAAAGCTCCCCGTGAAGGCGATCCTCGCTCTCGTGCTCCTCGTGGTCTTCGTCGTGTTCCCGATCTACAACGTCTTCAAGAACTACTACAGGGACGGAGGGACCGCAGAGCGCCTCGGAAAGACGCTCGTCTTGGCCGGGAAGTGGGATGCCGGCGAATATCAGAGGAACACAGCGTGGGCCGCCGTCAAGCGGCTCGGCGTCGTCTCGTCCGTCGCCGCGATCCTCAGGTACACCGGCCGATGGGTGGACTATCGTCACGGGGAGACGATCTTTCTGGCCCCGATCTCGCTCTTCATCCCTCGCCTCCTCTGGCCTGGAAAGCCGAGCATCACCGTGGGGCGTGAGTTCGCCGAAAGCTTCGACCTCGTTCTGCCCATGGATACCGAGACCCGCATCGCCCTGACCGCCGTGGGAGAGTTCTACTGGAACTTCCACGTTCCGGGCGTCCTCGTGGGCATGTTCTTGCTCGGGGCCGGCTACCACTGGATCTACAGGAGATTCGGGAAGAGCGACCGCAACGAGCCGGTGCGCACCGCGTTCTACATCACGCTCCTGTGCGGCATCCCGAGACTCGAAGCGAACGTCGCTCCGCTACTGGGTTCCACCGTCAAGACGCTGATCGCCTTTGCCGTGCTCGTGTGGGTGCTCAGGCGCCTGGGTCTGGTCGAAGCCGTGGCTCCGGACGGGGGGGCTCCCGCCGGCACCGCGGCCTGAGCCAGGCGGGCGGAGGAGCCGTCGCGAGTTTCCGGCCGACAGAGATCCTTCCGCAGGAGGCGTGAGGAGCATCTCGAAGCCATGCGAATCCTCGCGTTCG
>CALMJU010000039.1 GCA_937864465.1 uncultured Acidobacteriota bacterium | reverse complement strand
ACCACTTCGCCGAGACGAGGGACGGCGAGATCCTGTGGGTGTTCTACGACCGGGGGGTGCGGCGGTGGTTCCTGCAGGGAAGGGTGGAATGAATTGCCCGCATTTCGGGATGACGTCCTACGTTCCCCTCTGGTGCAAGTCCTGCTTCTCGTTCCTCGAGGGGGCGTCGCACCCCGAGGAGCTGGTCGAGGCCGCGGCCGCCCACGGCATCGAGACGCTCGCGCTCACCGACCGCGACGGCGTGTACGGGATCGTCGAGGCGCACGTGGCGGCGAGGGAGCGGGGCATCCGGCTGATCGTCGGATCCGAGATCACGATCGACGACGGCTCGACCCTCGTCCTCCTCGCGGCGGACCGCGAGGGGTACGGGAATCTCTGCGGGCTGATCACGGCCGGGCGGCTCCGGTCGGAGAAGGGCGCGAGCCGGGTGGGCTGGCGGGAGGTGTGCGATCGGGCCCCCGGCCTGATCGCTCTCTGGGGAGGCGGCCGGAGCCTGCTGGCGGGGGAGGCGGACCCGCTCTTCGTCGCGCACGGCCTCAAGGAAGCGTTCGGCGACCGCCTCCATGCGCTCGCCGCGCGCCACCGCCGGGCCGAGGAGCCGCGGGCCGAGGCGAGGCTCAGGCTCCGCGCGGAGAGGTACCGGATCCCGGTCGTCGCCGGCCACGAGGTGCTCTACCACAGGCCGCAGCGGCGCATGCTCCAGGACGTCCTCGCCGCGATCCGGAGCCGCGTCCGCCTCGCCGGCGCCGGGACGCTCCTGAAGCCGAACCACGAGCACGCGCTCAAGCCCCCGCACGCCTTCCGGCGTCTCTTCGAGGACGACGCGGCCGCGGTCGCCCGCACGCGCGAGGTCGCGGCCCGCTGCTCGTTCTCGCTCGCCGAGATCCGCTACCGCTACCCATCCGAGCGGCTCCCCTCGGGGACGACCTCGGCCGAGAGGCTCCGGGAGCTGACCTTCCTCGGCGCGCGCGAGCGCTATCCGGACGCGCTCCCCGACGAGGTCGTCCGCCAGCTCGAGCGGGAGCTCGACCTCGTCGTCGAGCTCGACTACTGCGGCTACTTCCTGACGATGCGGGAGATCGTCGGCTTCTGCCGGGAGCGCGGCATCCTCTGCCAGGGGCGCGGCTCGGCGGCGAACTCGGCGGTCTGCTACTGCCTCGGCATCACGGCGGTGGATCCGGTGCGCATGGGCCTCCTCTTCGAGCGGTTCCTCTCCCGCGAGCGCGCCGAGCCCCCCGACATCGACCTCGACATCGAGCACGACCGGCGGGAGGAGGTGATCCAGCACGTCTACGCGAGGTACGGCCGCTCGCACGCGGCAATGGTCGCGAACGTGATCCGGTACCGGCCGCGCTCGGCCGTCCGCGACGTCGGGAAGGCCCTCGGGATCGCCGAGACCGCGCTCGACCGGGTCTCGAAGCTCCTGCCGCACCACGGCGACGTCTCGCCCGAGGCGTTCGCGCAGGCGGGGCTCGACCCCGAGCGCCCCGCGCACCGCCTCGCGATCCGGCTCGCCTCGGAGCTCCTCGACTTCCCGCGCCACCTCTCGATCCACCCGGGCGGGTTCCTCCTCGGCCACGAGCCGGTCTCGACCCTCGTCCCGGTCGAGAACGCGGCGATGGCCGATCGCACCGTGATCCAGTGGGACAAGGACATGATCGAGGAGCTGGGGCTCTTCAAGGTGGACCTCCTCGGCCTCGGCGCGCTGCACCACCTCCACCGGGCGTTCGACCTCCTCGCGCGGCACGGGGGGCCCTCCCTCTCGATGGCGGCGATCCCTCCCGACGACCCCGCGACCTTCGAGATGATCCGCAGGGCCGACACGGTCGGCGTCTTCCAGATCGAGAGCCGGGCGCAGATGGCGATGCTCCCGCGCCTCCGGCCCCGCACCTACTACGACCTGGTGATCGAGGTCAGCATCGTGCGCCCCGGTCCGATCACGGGCGGCATGGTGCACCCGTACCTCCGGCGCCGCGCCGGGGAGGAGCCGGTCGTCTACGCGCACCCGTCGCTCGAGCCGGTGCTCGCGAAGACGCTCGGCGTGCCGCTCTTCCAGGAGCAGGTGATCCGCCTCGCGATGGCCGCCGCCGACTACACGCCGGGCGAGGCCGACCAGCTCCGGCGCGACATGGCGGCGTGGCGGAGGACCGGCCGCATCGAGCGCCACCACGAGAGGCTCGTGCGGCGGATGACGGAGAAGGGGATCGAGCCCGAGTTCGCCGAGCGCGTGTTCGAGCAGATCCGCGGCTTCGGCGAGTACGGCTTCCCGGAGAGCCACGCCGCCAGCTTCGCGCTGATCGCGTACGCGACGGCGTGGCTCAAGCGGCATCACCCGGCCGCCTTCGCCTGCGCCCTCCTGAACGCGCAGCCGATGGGGTTCTACTCCCCCGCGACGATCGTCGAGGACGCGAAGCGCCACGGCGTCCCGATCCTCCCCGCGGACGTCGCGAGGAGCGCCTGGGATTGCACGCTGGAGATGCCGGAGCTCCCCCGGCGCGGCGAGGAGCAGGGCGGCTCCTCGGCGCGCGCGGGGGATCCCCCGTTTCTCGCGCTCCGCATGGGGCTCCGCTACGTCAAGGGGCTGGGCGAGGGGGACCGGGGGAGGATCGAGGCGGCGCGCGCCGCGCGGGCGTTCTCGTCGGTCGAGGACCTCGCGCGCCGGACGGGGCTCGACGAGGGGGCGCTCTCGCGGCTGGCCGAGGCCGGGGCGCTCGCCTCCCTCGAGCGCGGAAGGCGCAGCGCCCTCTGGGCCGCGAAGGGGGCGGCGCGCGCCCCGCGCACGGCGATGCGCCTCGCGCGCGACGAGCGGAAGCCCTCCTTCGCCCGCCTCGACGCCTTCGAGACCGTCGCGTGGGACTACCGCGCCTCGGGCCACAGCCCGCGCGCGCACCCGCTCGCGCCGCTCCGCGGGAAGCTCCGGGCGAAGGGGTTCCCCGACGCGAGAGCCGTCTCGGCCCTCCCGCACGGGCGGCGGACCCGTTACGCCGGGCTCGTCATCTGCCGCCAGCGGCCGGGGACCGCGTCGGGGGTCGTCTTCCTGACCCTCGAGGACGAGACCGGCTTCGTCAACGTCGTCGCCCGGAGCGACGTGTACGAGCGGCACAAGGTCCTGGTGAAGACCTCGAGCTTCCTGGGGGTGGCGGGGCGGATCCAGGCCGAGGACGGCGTCGTCCACCTCGTCGCCGAGAGCTTCTGGGCCCCGAGGGGCGCGCTCGCCGCCGCGAGCGTCGAGAGCCGGGACTTCCGCTGACCGGGCGCGCCCGTCAGGGGAAGCGCTCGGTGAAGCTCCGGCTCGGTCGGAGATGGATCTTCCCGTGGGCGTAATCGTAGATCACGCGGAACCTGCGCAGGACGTCGCCGCCGATCACGACGTCCGCCCCCTCCTGCCGGGACCGCACCTCCGCCGGCACGACCAGCACGCCCACGTTCTCGAGGACGAACGGGCCGACGCCCAGCTTCGACACGCGGCCGGCCCTTCCGTACACGTCCCCGCTCAGCCCGCGGCCCGCGAGCCTCCTCGTGCTCGTCTCGGGCATCCGGTATGCGTTGGTCTCCCGCGCCAGGAGCTCCAGCGCCTCGCTCGAGGCCGAGTCGATGTACGCGGCGACCTCGACCGCCTCCTCCCCCGCGGTCGACATCCGGACGTTCGTCCAGGGGATCCGGTTGTTCTTGAAGTAGATGTCGATCGACTCCCATCCGGCCTCGGGGGAGAACTCCGTCGGCTCGTAGAGCAGCATCCGCCGCTCGTCGGGATCCACCTCCACGGCGAAGTGCCCCAGGAGGGAATGCCCGATGACGCCGTCCGTCGGGAACCCCTTGTAGAGGTTCGAGTCGAGGATCGTGACGCGCTCCCCCTCGAACGTCCTGGACCCGACGGAGAACGCCGCGTCCTCGTCCCGCAGCGCCCGCGCCGCGCCTCCCCGTCCCGCGCCGGCGATCCGGACCTCGGCCAGGCCGTCGAGCGCCTCCCGGTCGACCTTGTCGGCGTGGAAGAGGAGGATGCCGTCGTCCGGCATGCCGGTGTCCAGGATGAGGCGGAGCGGGCCCGACTGTCCCACCGTCGCCGGGACGATGACCTTGTGGCGGTCGATCCGGATCGGGATCTCGGCGAGGGGCGCGCTCTTCCGCTCGGCGCCGGCGCAAAACGGCAACAGGAGCAGGACGGCGCCGGCTGCGGCGCCGGCTCTACGCACGCGCGCCTCGCGCGGGAACCCCGATCCGCCACGCCATCGCGCACCCGGCCGCCGTCCACGAGAGCAGCCGGTTGGCCGCGAGCGCGAGCGCGGAGGTCATCGGGTACCCTCCGATCCCGTGCTGCGGAACGTCGCAGGCGAGCGCCATCAGGAGGCCGAGCCCCGCGACGAACGCCACCTTGCGCCAGAACCCTCGGAGGACGCGCTCCGAGGCGGCCGACAGCAGGGACGCCGCCAGCGTCGCCGTGACGAAGGCGAGGGCGAGGTGCAGCCAGACTCCCCCTCCCGCCGCCTCGTGCCCCACGCCTCCGTAGCGGATGCCGAACACCGGCTCGCCGGGAGGGAAGACCCCGTCCTCGTTCAGCGGGGGGTTGACCATGTAGCCCCCCGGCGCCGTGACGTTCTCCTTCAGGACCCGGTACGTCGCCGGCTCGTCGGCGACCCGGTTCATCGCGATCCTCACCGTGAGGCCGAAGAAGCCGTTCGCGACGAACGCCCACGCCATGAGCACCAGGCAGCCGAGCAGACCGGCCGCGAAGATCCGCTTGATCACGACGTCCTCCTCGCTCCCCCGCCGGGGGAGCTACCGCGATCGGGCCCCGGGATCGAGCTTCGGGTCGCGGATGTGGGCCAGGTATCTCGACGCCGACGCCGCCACGTCCTCCGGCTTCGCCGCGGCGGCGCCGTGGAACACGAATGCCGGCAGGAAGACCATCCCCACGAGGTTCGCGGTCTGCTGGAGCGGCTTGAGCAGCTCGCTCATCGAGTATTGGTTGGCCCCCCCCGCCTGGTACGCCTCCGCGGGACCGCCGGTCGAGATCGCCGAGACCCACTCCTTCCCCCGGAGCGCCGTGCCCCCCGGCCCGTACGCCCACCCGTAGGTCAGCACGTCGTCGAGCCACTTCTTCATCAGGGGAGGCACCGAGTACCACTGGAACGGATGCTGGAACACGATGCGGTCGTGCTCCGAAAGGAGCCTCTGCTCCCGCTCCACGTCGATCCGCCAGTCGGGGTACCGCTCGTACGGAAGGCTCACCGTGATCGCCGGGTCCTTCCGGAGCTCCTCGACCCAGCGCGCGTTGACGCGGGACCGTTGCAGGTCGGGATGGAACGCGTGGACCAGGATCTTCATGATCCCCACCTCCTGGCCCATGGTTCCAGGGAGGCGATCCCCCGTCAAGCGGCCTGCGCGCGACGGACCGCGAGCACGCGACCGGCGGAGGCGCCCTCCTACCGCTTGGGCAGGAACCAGTGGACGTACCCGCAGCCGTCGCAGACGTAGCAGTCCGCCGTCGCGTTCGCCCAGTCGAAGCTGAAGAACGTCGCGACCGCGGTGTTCAGCTGCGCCCTCCTGTGCCAGAACATGTCCCGCTTGCAGATCTCGCAGTGGAGATCGAGCCCGGCGACCTGCACCCTCTCGGGCGCCTTGCTCTCGAACAGCGCCATCTTCGTCTCTCCTGAAGCGCGGAGCGCTTCCGTCCGGATGTTACGCCCGGTAACGATCCGGGTTCCGTTCTCGCGTCCCGGAGGATGGGAATTCGGTTGCCGTCCCCGATTTACCTGCCGGTGGCAAGAGAGAGATAGAGCTCGCGGGCCGGCACGTGATTCGGCTTCCAGCGGAGGCAAGCCTCGAGGGCGCGATCTCCCTCGGCGTATCGCTCCGTCTGCCACAGGCACTTGGCGATCTCCCAGAACACGTCGCCGTCCGGCCGCAGCTCCACCGCGCGCCTCAAGGCCGGCAGCGCCTCCTCCCATCGCCCCCAGTCCGTCCTGAGGTAACCGAGCAGCACCCATGCTTCCCAAAGATCCGGGCGAACCCGCGTGGCCTCCTCGAGCTGGACCTCCGCCTCCTCTTCTCGGTCCGTCCCCACCAGCATCTTCGCGAGCTCGTAACGGGCGAGCCCGTTGCGCGGGGCGATCAAGAGGCAACGTTTGAACGCCTGGACGGCTAGCCGGTCGTAGCCGCAGACATCGCAACGGACCCCCAGGCGGAACCACCAGGCCCAATTGCCGGGCTCGGCCTCGGCCCGCCGGCGCAGGTCCGCCGGCTCCATGGGATCGAATCCTTCGGCGCCGCACCCGGGGCCGGGATCGTCCGGGTCCGAGTGCGGATCGCGGGAAGGATCGATCCTGGGATCCGCGTCTTGCGTTGCCCGAGAGATGCTTGCGCCCGGGAGGGCGCGGGTCGGTCGCAAGCGACCGAATGTGAAGAACCAGCCGCTGACGATCGTCCATGGCATCGACCGCATCGAGCTCCCCCGCAAGCACCGGCACCCGTCAGACCGGTCCCCGGTCGTCGTCCCCGCGCTTCTGCGCGCGGCGGCGCCACGCCAACCCCAGCGCCGCCCCGATCGCGATCCCGGCGCCGACCCCGACCGCGATGTTGTGGAGCGCGACGCCGACCCCCGCTCCGATGGCGACGCCCACCGCGATGCCGAGGGGGAGGGGGTCGGGAGGGCCCTGCTGCTTCGGGGGGAAGATCATCATTTTACCTCACGAGCGCTTGGACCTGCGCCCGGCCTTCCGTCCGGGCACGGTCGGCAGCTGTGCGCCATGCCAAGCCGCAGCGACCCATATCACGCTTCCCTCGCGACGGTGGAAGAACCGGTAGGGAGGCACGAGGACCTCGCGAAACGGCAGATCGGGGAACTCCGGGATCAGACGACCCGACTCCGGAAAGCGAGCGAGGCGTCGCAGCGCCTTCTCCGCGCGGTCACGGAATCTCGCCGCGGCCCCGGGATCGTCCCTCCGGATGTACGCGATCGCTCCGAGGAACTGCAGGCGAGCCGAAGGGGTGAAGCGTACCTTCACGGCGTTCCCGGATCGAGAAGAGCGTCGGCCTCCGCCAGGACGGCGTCGAGGTCGAACCCCTTTCCCGCCGCGATCTCCCGCTCGCCGCGCGCGATGATCCGGAGGAGTTGCCGCTCGTTCTCGCCGCGCTCGTACTCGTCCATGCTCAACAGGACGGCGGCAGCGCGCCCTCGCTGCGTGATCACGACCGGCTGCCTCGTGGCGCGAAGGCGCTTGAGCGCGGCCGCCGCGTCCTGCCGCAGGTCGGTGACGGGGATGATGTTCGGGACCTTGGGCATCGGCGTGTCCTCCGGAAGTACGTCTGAAGGTACATCCGACGCCCTCGTTCGGTCAACCTCGCGCCGATCCCCGGAACGCCGGGCGCCCATCGGGTTGCGAACCTCCCGGGACCGACAGGAGATCGTGAAATCCCTTGACGTCATGACGTCATGACGCTACATTGCCGGCATGAGCACCGCCAAGCGCGCCACGATCTA
>CALMJU010000038.1 GCA_937864465.1 uncultured Acidobacteriota bacterium | reverse complement strand
GGACCCCGCGGCCGGTCCCGACGCCCGCGCCCTCGTCCCTCCGGCCGCGACGCCTGCGGCGCCGAGCAGGAGGTCCCGCACGACCCTCCGCCGGTCTCGGTCCACGGTCGATCCCCCTTTCGCGCGCCGGGCACGAGGCTCCCGGCCGCCGGGAACGCGGCCTCAGATCCTCGCCTTGATCCTCTCCGCGCTCGCCTTCGTCGCCGCGTCCACCTCGTCGTGGAGCGAGCGCCCGTGCGCGTCCATCGTCACGATCAGCGGGCCGAAGCGGTCCGTCTCGAACACCCACACCGCCTCGGCCATCCCCAGCTCCTCGAGGAGGTGCACGGCCTTCACCCGCGGCAACGACTTCGCGGCGAGCGCGCCGGCCCCGCCGGTGAAGTTCGTGAAGACCGCCTTGTGCCGGATGAGTCCCTCCTGGGTCTTCGCCCCCATGCCGCCCTTGCCGACGATCACCTTCGGCCCGAACTTCTCCAGGAAGCGCGCCTCGAGGGAATCCATCCTCGCGCTGGTCGTCGGCCCGGCCGCCACGGCCTCCCACCCTCCTCCCGCGGTCCTGCGCATCACCGGACCGCAGTGGTACAGGGCGAGGCCGTGCGGATCGAACCCTCCGACCTGCCCGTGATCGAGCAGGTGCATGTGGGCCTCGTCGCGGGCGGTGAAGAGCGTGCCCTCGAGATACAGGACGTCGCCGGCCCGGAGCCTCTCGATCTCCTCGTCGCGGATCGGCGTCTTGAGCGTGTATTCCATGTTCCCTCCCTCACTGCTCGACGCGGACGTCGAGATCCCGCGTGACGGTCACCCTCGAGCGCCGGTCGGCCCAGCACTGGACCGCGAGCGCCACGGGGTAGGAAGCGGGGTGGCGATACGTGTACTCGACGTGGACGTCGAGGATCGTCGTCTTCCCGCCGAGCCCCAGCGGCCCGACTCCGAGCTCGTTCAGATCCTCGAGAATCGCCTTCTCGAGGTCCGAGATCTCCTTCTCCGCGTGGTGGCTGCCGAGCGGCCGCGCGAGCGCCCGCTTCGCGAGCCGCATCGCCAGGTCGGCGGGCGAGCCCAGACCGATGCCGAGGACGAGCGGGGGACAAGGCTTCCCCGAGGCCTTCTGGACGTGGTCCACGAGACGCTTCCGGAACCCCCGGATCCCCTCCGCGGGAGTGAGCATGAACAGGAACGACTGGTTCTCGCTCCCCCCTCCCTTCGGGAGCACGTCGATCGTCAGCGTGTCCCCGGCAACGAACCGGACGTCGGTCATCGGCATGTTGGGGCCCGTGTTGTCCCCGGGGTTCGCTCCGGTCAGCGGGTGCGCGGTGTTCGGCCGCAGCGGAATCCCCTTCGTCGCGCCGACGAGGGCGCGCTCGATCTGCCGGACGATCCCGCCGGTGTGCGGGAAGTCGTACCCCGCGGTCACGTAGAAGGAGACGATCCCGGTGTCCTGGCAGATCGGACGGCGCTCCTCGCGCGCGATCCTCACGTCCTCGAGGACCGCGCGGAGCTGGGACCGCGCGACCTCCGTCTCCTCCCGCTGGAGCGCCCGCGCCAGCGCGTCCTCCACGTCCTTCGGAATCAGGATCGAGGCCTTCAGGATCGCCTCCTCGATCCTCGCTGCCACGCTCGCCGTGTCGATCACGTTCGCCTCCTCGTCCGACGAATGGGCGGGCGGTCGGGCCGGGCCCTCACCTCGCCGCGCCGTGCGATTCCTCCGCCTCGCGGAAGATCTGTCCGCGGAACACCTCGAAGCTCGCCCCCTCCCTCCAGGCGTCGGACGGCAGCCCCGCCTTGCGGGACAGGTGCGAGAGCGTCTCCTCGACGGTCCAACCCTCCTCGATCGGAACCTGCGGGAGGAACACCGCCTTCCGCCCCCCCTTCGAGATCACGATCCCGTGCGTTCCGAGCACGATCTCGCGCCAGGACGCGACGGGCCTCGGAAGGGAGAGCGCCGTGATCTCCACCTCGAGCCGGGGCAGCTCGCTCGCCTCCACCGGACGGAAGCGGGTGTCCCGGAGGGCCGCGCTCATCGCCGCGTGGATCACCGCCTCCCGGAGCGGGAGCGCCGGGAAGATCTGGCCGATGCATCCCCGCAGCCTCCCTTCCCTCGCGATCTCCGCGGGATCGGTGCGCTCAAGCGTCACGAAAACCCCCTGCAACCGGTCGAGCTCGGGCCGGGAGGGCAGAAGGTCGTCGAGCGCCCGGGGGAGCGCGTCGGTTCCCCGAAGCTCCGTCTCGATCGTCGCCCGAGCCAGGGCGAGCAGCCTCTTCCCGAGCCTCTCGTCGAGCGGCGGCGCATCGGCCGGGAGCGTCTCGCGAGCCGGCGGCGCCTCGAGCGGCCTGCCTTCGGCGCGCGCCGAGGCGAAGGCGATGGAGGCGTAGGTCACGGAGTTCTCGTCCTCGAACCCGGGGACGTCGATCGAGGAATACCGCGCGAGCAGCGACGCCTCGGGGCCCGGGGCGACGAGCGGCAGGAGCTCGAGCAGCACGCCGAGCCCGCTCCGCCCGCAGATCGTGTCGTCGGTCCGGTCGAGGAACGCCCGGAACCCGGCGGCGTCCTTCCGCAGGAGCAGGCCGATCGCCTCGTCGTTCTGCTTCCTCACCCTGTCGCGCGCGGCCACGGCCGACCTCCCGAAGGGGGCGTACCCGTAGCGCGGCCCGTAGTGCGTGAAGTCCGTCGAGACGACGAAGAGCGTCCTGCCGTCGGCGAGCTTCGCGAGCCGCGCGGCGAGGGCCCGCTCGTCCTCGGGCGAGGTCTCGCCCGCCAGGATCGGGAGGAGCCGGAACGTCCGGAGCCGCCTCTGCAGGAATGGGAGCTCGATCTCGATCGCGTGCTCCCGGTCCTCGGCGCCGGCCGCCGTCCGCACCAGCCCCCCCTCCCGGAGCGCCGCCGCCTCGGCGGCGGCGACCGGAACGTCCCCGAGCGGGGTCCGGTAGGAGACCGCCTCGGTGGTCGCGAAGCCCGGGAACGACGCCGTGTGGGACGGCGCGACGACGACGACGCGATCGAAGTCCCCGGGCTTCAGCAGCCGGAACGCGGCGGCGGCCGCGACGCCCGAGAAGCGCCATCCGGCGTGGGGCACGATCAGCGCGAGCGGCTTCCCGGCGAGGGCCGGGGCCGGCGAGGCGTCGGCCAGGAACTGGTCCACCTCCGCGTAGACCAGGGAGATCTCCTGCGGGTACCACGATCCGGCGATCGCCGACGAGCGGACCTTCCCCGAGGAGAACGCGGCGGCGGCGCACGCCGCGAAGCACAGCGCGAAACCGAGGGAGACGAAGAGATGAGCCTTCACGAGAGGGTCCTCCCTAGGGGAAGCGTCAGCGACGATTCCCGCGCCCGCGACTCCCCGACGCGCGTCACGCGCACGGCGGCGAGGTCGCTGACGGGGCATTTCGCCTCGCAGAGGCCGCAGCCCACGCAGCGGGCGGGGTCCATGTGCGGCCGCTGCAGCCGGACGAGGCGGCCGTCCCGGGCCGGGACCTCGACCGGCTCGAGCCAGATCGCCTTCGGGCTCGTCGGGCAGACCTCCTGGCAGACGATGCACGGGATGGCGGGCCCCCACGGGAGGCAGCGTCCGAGATCGAAGAAGGCGGTTCCGATCCGGATCCCCTCGGCCTCCGGCCGGGTCCAGCCCTTCTCCTCGGGCAGGAGCGGACGGATCGCTCCCGTCGGGCAGACGTAGCCGCACAGCGTGCAGCTCGGCTCGCACCAGCCCCGGCGCGGGACGAGGATGGGCGTGTAGAGGCCCTCCGGGCCCGCCTCCCCCATCGCGGGCTGCAGCGCGGAGGTCGGGCAGGCGTGGACGCATGCGCCGCAGCGAACGCAGCGGGCGAGGAACTCCTCCTCCCGCCGCGCGCCGGGAGGCCGGATCGCAAGCGGTCCCGGCGACGACGCCGATCCCGCGCTGGCGCGGGCGAGCGGGAGGAGGGCCGCCCCGGCGAGCCCCGCCCCGACGACCTGCCGCCTTCCGAGGTCGACGCCTCCCGCCGGGAGGGCCGGCGGCGCGAAGGGACGGAACGAGACCGCCCCCTCCGGGCACGCGGCGACGCAGTTCAGGCAGACGTGGCACTCCGACACGCGGTGCTTCGCGAACGGCTCGTCCGCCCCCTGGCAATCGGCCGCGCAGAGGTTGCAGTGCGTGCAGAGCTCCGGATCCACGTGGATCCGGTACACGGAGACGCGGGCGGCCCATCCGAGAAGGGCCCCGAGCGGGCAGATCGCGCGGCACCACCAGCGCACGATCCAGCGGTTCACCGCGAGGAGCCCGACGAAGATCGCGCCGGTGGCCCACGCCGCGCGGAACAGCCGGGGCCGGAACCCCCCGTCGGGGAGCGCGGTCGCGAGCGCGGCTCCCAGGGACGAGCCGAGCGAGCGGGTCGCCAGCGAGATCGGATCGAGAAGCCCGGACAGCAGCGTCCCCGCGAGGGCGGCCACCGCCAGCGCGACCAGCAGGAGGTACTTGAGCCGGAAGTGCGGGCGCCACCGGTTGATCCTCGCCGGCGGCCCTCGACGCATCCTCCGCGTCGCCCGGGAGACGACGTGGTGCAGCGTGCCGACCGGACAGACCCATCCGCAGAAGGAACGACCAGACACGACGGTCAGCCCGACGATCGCGAGCGCCCACAGGAGAGCGGGCGTCAGCGTCCACGAGGACAGCATCATCCCGAGGGCGGTGAGCGGGTCGAGGTGGAACAGCCAGCGCACCGGGAGACGGCGCACCCCCTCGTCGGTCATCGCGAGGAAGCTTGCCAGGAACAGCAGGAGGAAGAAGGCCTGGTAGGCGATCCGGACCCATCGCGGCGCGTAGCGGGAGCCCGCCGCGGGACGCTCGTGCCCGCTCGCCGGAGTCCCGTCACGGCCCCGCATGGATCTCCTCGCGCGGGGCCGTCCCCTCCCGGATCCTCCCGAGACCGCGGGACTCGGCGAGCGAGACGTGCGGGATCCGCTCCGGATCGGCGCCGAGGAGCGTCGCTCCCCAGGCGTCGAGAGCGACGACGTCGGTCCCGGCGGCGACGGCGCCGACGGGAGCCACGTCGTCGAGGCGGCCGCCGGTGGGACCGTTCCGCATCATCACTCGCGTCGCGTCCACGACCGTGAGCGTCGGGCGGAACGCGGTCGCGATGTCCACGATCGACTGGTTGATCTGCTGGTGGAGCCGGGCCCGCGTGCCTCCGAGAAGCCCGTAGCCGTTCTTGAGGCCGCACGTGAGCCGCGTGAGGGCGTGGTCCTTGACCACCGGCACGTTGATGAGCCTGTCGGCGCCCATCATCGGCGCGAACACCTCCCACGTGTCGAGGACGACGCCGCCGAGCCTCGCCAGCACGAAGCCGGGCCCCGGCGGCACCAGGACCTCCGCGCCGGCCCCCCGGGCGGCCTCGCCGATGCCGGAGCGCTCCCGGGACCGCTCCGCGTCGTGGACCGGAACGTCCGCGACGACGACGCGGGCCGCCCGGGCCTCCTCGAGACACAGGCGCACCACCTCCGCGACGACGCGAGGATCCGTGTTGGCTCCCTGCGCGGGCGTCCTGTCCCAGCCCATGTTCGGCTTGACGAGCACCGTCTCGCCCGGCCGGACGAAGCGGGCGATCCCGCCGACGGCGGCGACGGCGGCGCGGACCGACGCCTCGGGACCGCCCCGCGCGACCGCAACGGCCGGGAACCGGGGGTCCGGCTCGACCCCCCGCGCCTTGGGAAGGGCCGCGACGCGGGGCTCGCGCCACCGGCCGCGCGACAGGACCGCGACGCCCGCGGCGAGCCCGGCCCCGCCGAGCACCGCCCCCGCGGCCAAGATCCGCTTCAGGACACGGCGACGATCGGGATGCGCGCCGCTCACATCTCTCTCCCCAGATCGTCCAGGATCATCCGGTCCACCTTTCGCGCCTCCGCGAGGAGGCGCTCCGGATCGGCGGGCGAGTCGGGATCGGCGACGAGCCTCGCGTAGACCTTGCCGCGCCGGAAGAGGACCGACTGGGCATCGGCCGAGGCCTCGTCGCCCGGCCCGGCGGTCCTCGACGGGCCGGCGTCGCGGGAGAGGACCCGGGCCGCCCCTTCCGGGTCCTCGAAGAGCAGCACCTCGAGGGTCGCCGCCGGATCCGCGAGGTCCCACGCGAGCAGGCGCGAGCACCCCTGCGAGCGGAGGTACTCCTCCGCTCCGTCCACCCTCTCGTGCAGGCGCTCGGCCGGGAGGTCGGCCTGGGGCGCCGCGTACCCCGCGAGCGGTCCGGCGACCGGCGCCTCGGCCTGCGCGCGGGATCCGTCCGAGGGACGGAGCGCTCCACGGACGACGACGGCGACGACCACGAGGAGGGGCAGCGCCACGACGAGGGCGGAGACGACGGAGCGGGGCCGGGCCTTTGCCATGAAAGAAACCCACGCGGCGCGACGGGCCCCGCCGGATCGCGGCGCCCGCACCGCCCGACGGCTAGTGTACCAGTCCGTGGCCCGCCGCCGCAGCGATCCGGCGCCCGCCGCGCCTCAGCGCGGCTTGCGGAGGACCACCAGATACGAGCGCTCCCCGAGACGCGCCCCGCTCTCCCGCTCGAGCCCCGCGTCCTCCCCCCACGAGACGATCTCGGCCTCGGTGTACGTGCTCCCCCCCGGGGTCATCGCGAGCATGTTCACCGCGAAGACGGCCGCAGCCCGCGGCGAGGAGCGGCCGGGGTCGAGGACGTTCTCGTGCACGACGATCCGGCCTCCCGGCGAGATGCGCGGCGCGAGCTTGGCGAACAGCCCCCGGTTGGCCTCGGGCGACTCCGAGTGCACGAGCTGCGACAGGAACGCGACGTCGAGCGCCGGCAGAACGCCGGGAACCGGCTCGGCGTACGCGTCCCACGCGACGAACCGGAAGCGCTCGAAGGCGGGGCTCCGGGCGAGGAGCTTCCGGGCGACGCCGAGCGTGATCGGGAGGTCGACGAGGTACGGCTCGAGATCGGGCTTCCTGCGCGCGAACGCGTCGAGGTAGTGCCCGGGCCCGCCGCCGATGTCCGCGAGGGTGCGCACCCCCTCGAGGGGGACCGCGTCCGCGACCGCGGGCGCAGTGCGGCCGCTCGCGGAGAGCATCGCGCGGATGAAGTTCTCGTTGGCCGCGGCCTCGCCGATCTGGGGACGCGGCTCGGACGGCGCGACGCCGCGGACCCGGTCCTCGATCGAGGCCCACTTCCGGAACATCAGGTTCCGGTGGCGGAGCATCCAGGAGAAATGGTCGGGATCCTCCTCCAACAGGCGCGGCTCGAGCTCGGGCCGGTTGCGGTAAACCCCCTCGCGCTTGTCGAGGAGCCCGATCGCGACGAGGGCGTCGAGGAGGATCCGCGCTCCGCGGGGGTCCCATCCGGTCTTCGCGAGCAGCGCCGGGAGCGAGGCCCCCTCTCCCTTGAGCAGGTCGAACACGCGAAGCTCCGCCGCCGCGAGGAGGATCTTCGCTTCCTGGAATCCGATCGCGATCCGATCGAGGTCGTCCATGCGACCAGGATAGGAACGGAGCGGTTCGGGCGCAAATCGCGCGGCGGGTTGTGCGATCGCCCCGGATGTGCTGGAGTGGACTCCCGTCTTGCGGTCGCCGCGACGAGGCACCTCGGGCACGAGGAGGGGAAACGCGATGGGAGAGCCGTCCGCCGAGAGCTCGTTTCCGGGAATCGGGCTCGTGCCGAGAGGGACGCCGGCCCCCGAGGGGGTGCGTCGCCTTCGCGTGCTCCTCGTCCACCCGAGCAAGTACGACGACGACGGCTACGTCCTGCGCTTCGTGCGAGGGGTGCTTCCCACGAACACCCTCGGCGTCCTCGCCGGCCTGACCAGGGAGGTCGCGGAGCGCGGCGCGCTCGGCCGGGTGGAGATCGAGTGCCGCGTGCTCGACGAGCTGGTCCAGAAGATCGACGTCCCGTCGCTCGCGCGCGAGCACATCGGCTGCCGGACGCGGGCCGTCGTCGCCCTCTGCGGCGTGCAGACCAACCAGTTCCCGAGGGCCGCCGACCTCGCGCGACGCTTCCACGCCGCCGGCTTCCAGGTGATGATCGGCGGCTTCCACGTCTCGGGCTCCATCGCGCTCTCGACGAAGGGCATGCCGCCTGAGTGCCGGGCCCTGGCGGACGAGGGGATCGCACTGGTCAAGGGGGAGGTGGAGGAATGCTGGGAGGATCTCCTCCGCGACGCCCTCCACGGTTCCCTTCGAAGCTTCTACGACGTCGTCGAGCCGCCGGACCTCGCGAGCGCCCGGCTCCCCTCGGTGGACCCCGAGCTCATGCGACGGTTCGCCTACCCGCGGATGGGCACGATCGACGCGGGGCGCGGCTGCCCGTTCCGCTGCAGCTTCTGCACGATCATCCACGTCCAGGGGCACCGGATGCGCTGCCGCACCGCGGGGGCGATCCTGGACCGGGTCCGGAGGAACGCGGCGCAGGGGATCGACTATTACTTCTTCACCGACGACAACTTCGCGCGCAACCCCGAGTGGAAGGGGGTGCTCGACGCTCTGGCCGATCTGCGGCGCCGCGAGGGGATCTCGATCTCGTTCATGATGCAGGTCGACGTGCTCGCGCACCGCATCCCGGGGTTCGTCGCCAAGGCCGAGGAGGCCGGCTGCACGCAGGTGTTCGTCGGCGTCGAGACGATGAATCCCGAGAACCTCCCGGCCTCCGGGAAGAAACAGAACCGCGTCGAGGACTACCGGGAGATGGTGGCGGCCTGGCACGCCGCGGGGATCGCCTGCCACGCCGGCTACATCGTCGGCTTCCCCTTCGACACGCCGGAGACGGTGAGGGAAGCGACGCTGCGCCTGCGCGACGAGATCGAGGTCGATCAGGCGTCGTTCTTCATGCTCACTCCCCTACCCGGCTCCCGCGACCACGCGGAGATGCAGCGGCGCGGGGAATGGATGGACGACGACCTCAACCGATACGACTCCTGCCATCCGACGACGCGCCATCCCAGGATGACGGCGGCGGAGTGGATCGGGGCCTTCCGACGGACCTGGACCGACTTCTACAGCGTGGACGGGATGAAGTCGATCCTCTCCCGGGCGAACGCCCGTAGCTACTGGGGGCTCTTCAAGAACTTCGCCTGGTACAAGTATGCGTTCGGGGTCGAGGACACCGCCCCGATGATCTGCGGGTTCCTCCGGATCAAGGACCGGAAGGACCGACGGCCCGGCTTCGCGGTCGAGCCGCTCTGGTCGCACTGGCGGCGGCGGGCGCGCGACCTGCGCGCGTGGGTGCGGGGGGTGGCTCGCCTCTACTTCGAGCTGCAGGAGGTCTGGCTCGCGACCCGGGGGCGCGCGCGCTTCCACGCCGGCCTGGAGGGGCTCCGAAAGAGGTACGGGGACGCTCGAGGCCGCGCGCTCCGGCGGATCAACCTCCTCGCCGTGAGGACCCCGACGCGCGCCCACCTCGACGCGTACTGGGCGCAGACCTGGCGCAAGCTCCGGCGAGGAAGGATCTTCCGGATCAACCCGCTCGCGCTGGCCTGGAACGCGGCGCGGGACGCCAAGCTCTGCACTGCGTTCAGCCTCTCCATGCTGGCGGGCTACGGAAAGTAGCCGGCCCGGTCCCCTCCCTCGCGGACCTCGACGGCGAGCGAGATCGTGCGCCGCGAGATCTCGGCGGAGCGGACGACCCGGAGGCAGGCCGAGACCGACCGGGGGAGGGATTCGAGCTTCGAGCGCTCGGCGACGACCCACGCCCCGGCTTCCTCCCCGAGGGCCCGCTCGAGCTCGGCCGCGCCTGCGACCTCGCGGAGATAGACGCCCCCGGAGTAGAGCGCGATCGCCTCCGGAAGGTTCCCGACTCCGAAGGCGAGCACGCGCCCGCCTCGGGCCCGGAACGCCGCCGTCTCGTCGCGGACGGCCTCCGCCAGCGCGCGCGCGGAGCGCGCGGGGTCGATCGCGGGGAACACCGCCGAGGCGGCCGTCACGTAGGCGGCCGCGGCCGCGGCGATCGTCGC
>CALMJU010000037.1 GCA_937864465.1 uncultured Acidobacteriota bacterium | reverse complement strand
TCGCTGGACCGCTGTGAAAGGTGGGCTCAGGCCCACCTTTTTTGTTGTGGGTCGAGGAGTGTCCCGTGGGCTCGACGGTCGAAAGGGTCGTGACGGAGGCCCGCCGGATGGCGGAGGAGGTGGCGCGCCCCCTCGGTCTCGAGGTCGTCGAGGTCGTCTACCGGCCGCAGGGCAAGCACACGCTCCTTAGGATCGACGTGGACCGCCCCGGCGCGGCGGGCGCGAGCCTCGCCGACTGCGAGCGGGTGAGCCGGGACCTCGAGCCGCGGCTCGACGAGGCGGACCTCGTCCGCGGCGCGTACGACCTCCAGGTCTCGTCCCCCGGCGTCGAGCGCCCGCTCCGGAGCGACGACGACTTCCGGCGCAACGCCGGCCGCCGCGTCGTCGTCGAGACGACGGAGCCCGTAGCGGGCCGCAGCCGGTTCCGGGGCGTCCTCGCGTGGCGCGGGGACGGCGCGGT
The DNA here is from genome assembly GCA_937864465.1 of uncultured Acidobacteriota bacterium. Classification (GTDB taxonomy): domain Bacteria; phylum Acidobacteriota; class Polarisedimenticolia; order Polarisedimenticolales; family JAIQFR01; genus CALMJU01. Next base: position 2,463 of record CALMJU010000037.1, on the reverse strand, counting down.
GCGCGTCGTCGAGGAGGACGGGGAGGAGATCGCGATCCCGCGCGAGAGGGTCTCGCGCGCGAAGCAGGATGCGGAGGCGGACCTCCGCGTTTCTCGCCGCGGGCCGGCCGGGCCGGAGCGCGGCGCGGGCATGGTATAGTGGGAAGGCATTCGCCCAGAATCATCGGGACGCGCGGTCCGGGGCAGCGCGTGTCCGCTCCGAACAGCACGGACGGACGCGGGGAGCGTGGGAAGCGGCCGGGGGCGCCGCCGGATCGCGCGAGTGGGGAAGGTGCGAACACGGGAGCCGGGATTCGATGAGCAGCGAACTCTTCCACACGATTGAGCAGATCGGCCGGGAGAAGGGGATCGACCCCGAGACCATCATCCAGGCCGTCGAGGAGGCGTACGCGGCGGCGTCCCGAAAGTACTACCACAGCAAGGAGGATTTCGGGGCGCGCTTCGACCGCGAGAGCGGGCAGTTCGTCGTCTTCTCCCGCCAGACGGTCGTCGGCGAAGAGGACTACGAGGACCCGATCACGCAGCTCACCCTCGAGGAGGGCCGGAAGCTCAAGCCGGACGCCGAGGTCGGGACGGTGTTCGAGACCGTCAAGGAAGACGCGGCCGCCCCCCTCACTCGGATCGCCGCCCAGGCGGCGAAGCAGGTCATCTACCAGAAGGTCAAGGAGGCCGAGAGGGAGCTGGTCTGGCGGGAGTACGGCGACCGGATCGGCGATCTCCTGACCGGGCAGGCCAAGCGGTTCGACCGCGGCGACATGATCGTGGACCTCGGCAGGACCGAGGCGGTCATCCCCCGCCGCGAGCAGTCCCGCGCCGAGCACTACAACCCCGGCGACCGGATCCGGGCGGTCCTCGTCAACGTCGAGCGCCAGGGGAAGGGGCCGCAGCTCACCCTCTCGAGGGCGAGCGAGATGCTCGTCCGGAAGCTCTTCGAGATGGAGGTCCCCGAGATCTACGACGGAACGGTCAGCATCGTCAGCGTCGCCCGCGACGCCGGCGAGCGAAGCAAGGTCGCGGTCCGCTCGAAGGAGCGCGACGTCGACCCGGTCGGCGCGTGCGTCGGGATGAAGGGCTCCCGCGTGCAGGCGGTGATCCGGGAGCTTCGCGGGGAGAAGATCGACATCGTCCAGTACGACGACGACTCCGCCCAGTACGTGAGGAGCGCCCTGAGCCCGGCGACGATCAACCGCGTGACCGTCCGCGACTACGAGAGCCGCGAGATGGAGGTCATCGTCTCCGAGGACCAGCTCTCCCTCGCGATCGGCAAGCGCGGGCAGAACGTCCGGCTCGCGACGAAGCTCGTCGGCTGGAGGCTCGACATCAAGAGCGAGGCGGAGAAGAAGGCGGAGGTCGAGGCGGAGATGGAGCGGATGGCCGCCGCGAGCCGGGAGCTGTCGAGCTTGCCAGGCGTCGGCCCCGCAGTGGCGTCGAGGCTGCTCGACGCGGGGTTCCGCAACATCGAGGAGATCCTCCTCGCCTCCCTCGACGATCTGACGAGCATCGAGGGGATCAGCGAGGACGAGGCGATCGCGATCCACGACGCCGCCGAGGAGGCGCTCGAGGCGCGGATGGCGGAGGAGGCCGAGGCCGCAGAGGCCGCAGAGGAGGCCGACGCCGCCGAGGAGACCGAAGGCGTCGAGGAAGCCGACGCCGCGGAGCCGATCGACGAGGAAGCCACCGCCGGGGAGGAGGAGGGCGGCGCGCCCTCCGCCCCTTCCTCCGGCGAGCCTGCCTAGAACGGGAGTCGGGATGCCTGGCGTCAGGGTCTATCAGCTCGCGAAGGAACTCAAGGTCCAGAGCGCGCTCATCCTCGAGCTGCTCGACCGCCTCGGGAAAGAGGTGAAGTCCGACCTGAGCTCGATCGACCCGGACACCGCGGAGCTGGTGCGCCGGCGCCTCGTCGCCGCGATCGCCGAGGAGAAGAAACGGCTGGCCGAGGAGCGGCGGGCCGCCGAGGAGACGGCGGAACACGAGGCCGCGCCGGCCCCCGTCGAGGAGCCCGTCGAGGCGGCCCAGGCCGAGGCGCCCGCGGCGGAGGCCGAGCAACCGGCGAAGGAAGAGGAGGCGGCGGAGCCCGAGGAGGCGCCCGCCGTCGTCCCCGCCCCCGAGACGGAGATCGTCCCGCTCGCGGCCGCGGGCCAGGCCCCGGCCGAGACCGCGCAGGCGGAGCCCGAGCCGAGGGCGGCCGAGCCCCCCGCCCCGCCGGCGCCGGGAGCGGCCGGGGAGCCCCAGCCGGGTCCCGCGACCCCCTCCGTCCCCGGGCGGAGGGTCTTCGCCGCGAAGCGGCTGCCGAACATCGAGGCGATCCGCGCCGCGGTCGCGGCGAAGACGACGCTCCGGGGACTCCCCCGCGGCGCCACGGTCCCGCGCGCGTCGGCGACCGGCCGCGTCGCACCAGGCCGCCCGCCCGTCCTGGGGCACCCCCCGGTTCCGGGGCGCGTCGGCCCCGCGCCCGTCCGCCCC
>CALMJU010000036.1 GCA_937864465.1 uncultured Acidobacteriota bacterium | reverse complement strand
CTCACCGAGCCGGACCCGCGATACGCGTTGTTCGCGATCACGGCCACGAGGTCGGCGAGCGGCAGATCCTCCGTCTCGAGATCGGGACGGCGCAGGATCAGCCCCTGCCCCGACAGATCGCGCACGGCCCGGTCGGAGTCCGGCGTCGCCCCCTCGACGATCGTGAACTTCCCGAAGAACAGCCCCGAAGTCCTGGGGGAGCTGTGCTGCATCTCCACGAATACGAGGACCCGCTCCTCCGGCTCGTAGACCGGGACCGCGTCCAGGTCGTGGACCAGGTCGCCGAGGCGTCCTCCGGGCTCCCGGAGTACGATTTCGCCCAAGGTTCCGGGCCCGCGGTGCACCGTTTCGACAGCGATGGTGACGTAGGTTGCCAGCGCTCCGGTTTCGGGATCGTAACCGCAGGCGACGCTCGAGACGGTCCCCTCGACGACGATCGGGGAGGTCCGCGCGAGGTCCTCGGGCGAGAGATAGATCGAAAGGGCCGCAAACGACGGCACCGAGGCCAGTGCGACGATCGCCGGAACGACCGCGAGCCGGAGGTGGTGGGAGCGCATCGCACTTCCTCCGCCGCGGCCCGGCCGTCGCGGGGCCGCGGCTCTACCTGGAGGATTGCAATGCCCGCGCCAGCGTTCCCGCCCGCGCCGCTACTTCCCCTCTCCCTTCGTCCACCGGTCGAGCCATCCGAGCACCGTGTCGTGCCACAGGATGCTGTTCGCCGGCTTCAGAACCCAGTGGTTCTCGTCGGGAAAATGCAGGAAACGGCTCGGAATCCCGAGGCGCTGCGCCGCCGTGAACGTCATGATCCCCTGCGTGTCCACGACCCGGTAATCCTTGCCGCCGTGGATCACGAGAATCGGCGTTTTCCAGTTCTGGACGAGGTCCACGGGGTTCTGCTTGCCGTACCCGTCGGGGTTGGACCACGGCGTTCCCATGTGGTCCCGCTCCGGGAACCACAGCTCCTCGGTGTCGAAGTAGGCGGCGCGCTCGTCCAGGTTCCCGTCGTGGACGACGAGGCAGCGGAATCGGTCCGGCCACCTCCCGGCGATCCAGTTGATCATGTAGCCGCCGAACGAGGCGCCGAGGGCCGCGACGCGGTCCCCGTCCATCCACGGGTACCGGGCGAGGGCGGCTGCCAGCCCCTTCTGCAGGTCCTCGAGCGGCTTCCCGCCCCAGTCCCCCTGGATCGAGTCGGTGAACTTCTGGCCGTATCCGGTCGATCCGTGGAAGTCCACCATCACGACCGCGTAGCCGGCCCCCGCGTACGCCTGCGGGTTCCAGCGGTAGTGGAAGTCGTTGCCGAAGGCCCCCTGCGGGCCGCCGTGGATCAGGAACGCGACCGGGTACTTCCGCGCCGGGTCGAAGTCCACCGGCTTCACGACGTATCCGTGCACGGTCTCGCGGTTCCACCCCTCGAAGGAGAACTGCTCCGGCTCGCCCATCCGCACCTCGGCGACCTTCTCGGCGTTGATGCGCGTGATCTGCCGGGCGTCGGAGCCGTCGGGGCGGACCGACCACAGCTCGACGGGGGACTGGAGGTGGTTGAGGCCGTACACGATCCGGTCGCCCGAGGCGCCGACGCCTCCGACGGTCCCCCGCCCGACGACGGCGCGGGCCTTTCCGGTCGCGACCTCCACGGCGAACAGCGCGACCTGGCCGACGTTCTCCGCGACCGCGTAGATCGTCTTCCCGTCGGGGGCCCAGACGATCTCGCGCGGCGATCGGTCCCAGGACTCGGTGAGCGTGCGCGGGGCTCCGTCGGGCCAGCTCCGGAGCACGATCCGGAAGCGGTCCGCCTCGTAGCCCGGCTCCCGCATCGCGAGCCACGCGAGGGTCTTCCCGTCGGGAGAGAACGAGGGCTGCGTGTCCCACGCCTCGTTGTCGCCCGTGAGGTTCCGCGGCGGCGCGGAGCCGTCGAGCGGCGCGGCGTAGAGGTCGAAGTTCGTGGACCATGCCTCCTCGCGGCCCGCGTCGCGGGCGGCGAACACGAGGCTCTTCCCGTCGGGGGCGAACGCCACCTCCTCCATCCCGCCGAACGGCTTGCTCGGGCAATCGGCGTCCATCGCCTTCATCACGTCCACCGGATTTCCGCCGCCGAGGGCCAGGGCGAAGAGGTGCGAGCGCCGCCCGTCCACCCACTGGTCCCAGTGCCGGACGAAGAGCCGGTCGTAGGTCCTGCCCGTCGCCTTCCGGGCCTCGATCTCGTCGAGGCGCTTCTTCGTCCCCTCGATCGTCTCGTCCGGGAAGACCGAGACCGCCAGGGCGAGGTGCTTCCCGTCGGGCGACGGCAGGAATGCGTCCACGTCGAGCGCGAGCCGGGTCACCTGCTCGGCCTCTCCTCCGTCCAGCGCGATCTTCCAGACCTGGGAGGACCCCGAGCGCGTCGAGAGGAAGTAGACGGAGCGCCCGTCCGGCGCGAACTGGGGGCTCGAGTCCGCCGCTTCGTGGGACGTGAGCCTCCTGAGGCCGGTCCCGTCCGTCCCGCAGATCCAGAGGTCGGTCCTGCGCTTGTTCTCCTCGAGGTCCGTGCGGCTCAGCGCGAACGCGACGCGCGTGCCGTCCGGGGAGACCCGCTGATCCTGGATCCGGTCCATCGCGAGCATGTCGTGGACCGAGAACGGGTGGGTGTCCTTCGGGCCCGTCGCCGCCAGGGCGACGGCCGGGAGGAAGAGGAGCGAAACGTAGAGAGCGGTACGGAGCATGAGAACCTCCTGGGAATCGCGAGCTTCGGAGCCCGAGCCGGATATAGTAGCGCAGGACGGGGGGCGCCCCCCGCCCCGGGGAACGGACGGGCGCATCCGGGGTTACAATCGCCCGCTCGGCCCATCGAGGAGAGGAGGTCGCGATGGCTCGCATTCGGCTCGCGACGCTGCTCGCGCTCGTCGCGCTGCTCGTCTCGTGCGGCTTCTTGACGACGAAGATCGGCGACATCCGGGAGAACCCGGAGAAGTACGACGGCAAGACGGTGACCGTCAAGGGCGAGGTCAAGAGCGCGACCAACCTCGCCGTCGTGAAGTTCTACGTCCTGGACGACGGGACCGGAGAGATCCGCGTCGTCACGGAGCGGACGCTCCCGAAGGAGGGGAAGGAGGTCCGGGCGCGCGGCACCGTCCACCGGGCGTTCTCGATCGGCTCGATGAGCTTCGTCGTCATCGAGGAGAAGTCCTGAGACGGAGGGGCCTCGCCCCCTTCACGAGTGGATCTCGACGACGTCCCCTTCCTCGAGCACGTGGTCCCGCTGCACGGTCTGGCCGTCGAAGACGAGCCGGCCCCAGATCCTCGCGAAGCGCATCCCGGCGAGGACGTCCTTGTGGATCCTCTCCGCGAGGTCGCCCACCGTGGCCCCCCGCGGCATCGCGAACGGCTCGTTCCGGTCGGGCGGCCTGCCGGGCTGCTTCGTGTAGACGCGGATGCGGCCGAGGGCGGTCCAGGTCCGGACGCGCAGGTCCTCGAGCCCCACCCCGGTCTCCGCCGACACTCCCACGAGCGGCCACCGCCGCTCGAGGAGCTCGTCGAGCACGCCCGCGTCCGCGGCGCCCCCGCGCCGGTCGAGCCCCGTCACCACGACGAGGGCCGGCCGCGCCCGCCAGCCGGGCTCCGTCGCGGCCGGCTCGGCGCCCGCCGGATACGCCACGATCCGGCCCCGGCCGAGGAGCTCCCTCGTCCGCTCCATCTGGTCGTACCCGTTCTCCGCGCCGACGACGAGCCAGAAAAGGTCCGCGGCGCGGATGACGTCCCACAGCCAGTGCTCGAGGTGCTCCTCCGCCAGCGGCGGGAGGTCGACGAGCTGGATGGAGACGTTCTCGAACGGCATCATCCCCGGCATCGGCTCGCGCGTCGTGAACGGATAGTCCGCGACGTCGGGGCGGGCCTTCGTCAGCTTCCGGACGAGCGAGGACTTGCCGGTGTTCGCCGGGCCGACGAGGGCGACCTGTCCCGCCCCCTCGCTCCGGACCATGTAGCTGAACCCCTTCTTCCCGCCCCTCTTCCCGTCCTGCTTCCGGAGCTTCGCGATCCGGGCCTTGATGTCCCCCTGGAGGCGATCCGTCCCCTTGTGCTTGGGCATGATCGCGTACATCTCCTCGAGGGCCGCGATCTTCTCGTCGACGGTGCGGGCCTGCCGGAACCGCGCCTCGGCGGCGTGGTAGGCGGGGGGGAGGTTCGCCGGCACGACGGGCTCCTCACTCCGGCTGGTGCTCGGGGCGCAGCAGGTCGAACAGCGTCTTCACCGGGGAGAACGTGGCGATCGGGACCTCGACGAAGACCGTCGCCCAGCGAGCCATCGAGCCGTTCCACAGACCCGGGCGCTCGAGCGCCAGGAGCTCGCGTCCCCCGGAGGACTTTCTCGCGACGATCACGGCGTCCGGGTTCGCGAAGCGCCTCGGGTCGAACGGGCGTCCCCGGGCGTCCCGGAGGGAGCAGGCGAGGTCCACGGGGTTGAAGTGGGTCGCCGCGGCGAGGGCCCGGACCTGGTCGGGCGCGGAGAGATCGATCTCGGCGGTCTCGACGATCTGCGGGCTCGCGCGCCCCCCCGCCTCCGCGACCCAGAACGGGCCGCCGCCCGGCTCGCCCGTGTTGCGCACGACGCCCGCGACGCGGATCGGACGGTCGAGCGCCTCGAGGAGGCCGGCCCGCAGCTCCTCGGCCGGGGCGCTCGCCGGCGGGACCTGGAGGTGGAGCCGCTCCGAGGCGAAGGCGGCCGTCTCGGCCAGCGGAGCGCCGCCGGCCTCGCCCGCCTCGAGCCTTCGTACGTATTCGTGGGCGCGCTCCTCGAGCTCGAGGAGCCGGCCCGCGAGGAGCCGCTTCCAGAGGATCGTGGCGTCGCGAAGCCGGTCGGGCTGCACGTTGTCCACGTTCTTGATCAGGACGACGTCGGCGCCGAGGTCGGCGAGGTTGTCGAGGAGCGCCCCGTGACCGGCGGGGCGGAAGACGAGCCGCCCATCCTCGTCCCGGAACGGCCCCCCGCCCGGGTCCCCGGCGAGCGTTTCGGTCGAGGGCTTCTGCACCGAGAACGAGATCTCGAAGCGGGCGGAGAGGTGCCGCTCCCAGACGCCCCGCACCCGATCCGCGAGCGCCCGGAACGGCTCGAGGTGCTCCGGGGAGACGGTGAGATGCACGCGGCAGACGCCGCCGGCATCGCGGACCGTCCCGGCCCCCTCGACGAGGTGCTCCTCGAATGCGGTCCGGAAGCCGTCGCCGTAGCGATGGAACGGCAGCAGCCCCTTGGGCCTGTCGGCGTACGCGAGCCCTTCGCGACCGACCAGCGCCTCGACGAGGGCGGCCGCGTCCGCGTCGACCACGACACGGTTCAGGCTGTCGCCCCGCAGCCCGAGGGCCACGTCGAGCTCGGCGGCGAAGGGGAAGCTCCGGATCTCCTGAAGGACCCGCCGGGCGGCCGCCTCGACCCGCCCCCCGGGGGGGCCCAGGAGATCCTGGAACATCCGGGTCGCCGCGCCGGAGGCCGGGACGAACTTGGCGATGCGGCCGGCGCGGGCGGCCGTCTCGTGCCGCTCGAGCAGGCCGGGAACCTCCGCCTCCTCGACCGTCTCGATACCGTCGCCGACCGTGCAAGGGCGGTCGAGCCGGAGCGCCGGAGGCGGCTCAGCGATCAGCCGGAGCTGGCGCAGCGCCTCGGCCACGGGGATCCCGCGCTCCTCGAGCCGCGCGAGATCGGCGGAATCGAACGGTCCTCGATCCATCGCCCCATTCTAATTCGGGGACAGCAACCGATTTCGAGGACCCTCGCCGGAGCCCCGCGCGGCGCCCCGAATCGGCAGGTTACCCTCCGCCGCCCCCGGGGACATCGGTTGCCGTCCCTGAAAGGAAATCCGAGAGGATGCGGTGGAACTCCTGCGGCCGGTCGAGCATCGGCCAGTGACTCGTGCCGGCGATCCTGCGGGTCGCAAGGGACGGCATGGCCTGCGTCAGGCCCCACGGCGAGCGCGGGACGGCCGACACGACGGCTAGCTTCGGCCCGGGGTACCGATCGAGCGAAGGGACCGGGTTCCAGGAGAGGCTGCCGCGGAAGGCGCCGACGACAACCTCCCTGCGCGTCAGGCGCAGGGATCGGAGCACGCGGTCCCTCACCTCCGGGTCCGCCCCCTCGAGGAGCGCCCCGAAGTACCGGGTGATGAACCGCCCGTACGTGGCGGGGGCCATCTGCCGCAGCATCGCCTCGGCCTCGCCCCTGGGCACTCTCGTCCCGACCCCCGACGGATCCGCCAGGAGGATCCCCGCTACCCGCTCCGGGCTCGCCCCCGCGTAGCCGGCGGCCACCGCCCCCCCGAGGCTGTGCCCCACGAGAACGAAGCGGTCGAGCTCCAGCGCGTTCACGGCCGCGACGACGTCGGCCACGAACGCGGGGATCGAGTAGTCCCCCGAGGCCGAGGGGGAAGACTCCCCGTGGCCCCTGAGGTCGATCGCGATCGCCCGTCGCGTCGCGCGGAGGCTCTCGAGCTGCTCCTTCCAGACCGTGCGGTCGCCCGCCAGGCCGTGGAGGAACACGACCGGGACGCCGCCGGCGCCTCCGTCGTCGACGCGAAGGCGTCCCGCCGGACCGTCGACCCACTCGACCGGGCGGAGCGGCCGGGGCACCTGGGGATCGCTCGTCGGCCCGGCCGGCATCTCTCCTCCCCCGCACGCCGCGGCCGCCAGGATCGCGAGCGCCGGCGCTGCGGCGAGCCTTCTGCCCCCCGCGGACATGCCCGTCCTACCGCGGCGCCGCCGCCAGGAACGCGGCGGCGGCGGCGGCCATCATCGCGACGAGCGGCGGGGCGACGGCCGCGAGGAGCCTCCGTCCCCCGGCCCAGCCCGTCAGCGAGAGCTTGACCACCATGTTTGCGAGGAATCCCGCGAGGATCGCCAGCACCGCCTCGCGCGCCGCGATCGTCCGGGCCGCCTCGAGCGTCGAGACGGCGAGGGTGACCGCGTGCACGTCGCCGGCGCCCCCGACGACCGCCGTCGCCAGCACGCCGGCCGACCCGAACCACCGGCTCGCCGCCGACGCCGCGACGAGCACGATCGCGAGAGCGGCGGCGAATCCCGCCGAGGACCGGAGCGCGATCGGGCTCTCGATCGAGAAGGCGGGACCGCTCGCGGCCTCCTCGCGCCGCTCGAGCCAGCGAGCGGAGAACGCGGCCCAGAGCGCGCCGACCGCGACCGGGGCTCCCACGACGGGGAGGACGGAGGAGACCAGATCCGGGTTCGCCACGGCCACCACGACGATCTGGGCCGCCGCGGACGCCGCGTTCGCGAGGACGATGCCGGTCGCGAGGACGCTCGCGCGCGCCCCCTCGTCGCGCGCCCTCTGCGAGAGCGAGAGCGTCGCGGCCGTCGAGGAGACGAACCCCGCGAACAGCCCGGAGACGGCGAACCCCCTCTCGGGACCGAGCATCCGGACCGCGAAATACCCCGCGAACCCGATCCCGGTGATCAGCGCGTAGATCAGCCAGAGCCGGAAGGGGTTGAAGAGCTCCCAGCGGTCGAGCGCGCGGTTCGGGAGGAGGGGGAGCACGACGAAGGCGATCACCAGGAACGTGAGCGCGGCCGTGACCTCCTTCTGCGAGAGCCCGGCCTGGGCGAACCGATGGATCCGCGGCTTGAGCGCGAGGACGACGAGGACGATCACCGCCAGCATGACCGTCAGCGCGGCCTGGAACCGCGCGAGGTAGCCGAGCGTGAAGGTCACCATCGCCGCGACCTCGGTCGTCGCGCCGACGCCCGACCCCTCCGGCCCCAGGTGCGTCCTCAGGTAGCCCGCGAGCACGATCGCGCCCGCGAAGGCGGCGAGGGCGACCGCGAAGGCGACGTTCTCGACGTAGGCGGCGACGGCTCCGAGGAGCGCGAGGAGCGTGAACGTCCTCGAGCCGAGAGGGTCCTGCACCTTGCGGTCGGCGTGCGCCCGCTCGCGCTCGATGCCGATGAGGAGGCCGATCGCCAGGGCCAGCAGGAACGGCCTCGCCGTCTCGAACATGACCGCCCCTCCGTCGTCCCGGTGAATGTCGTCTCGGAGGGGTCCCGCGGTCAAGGGGAAACCGCCGGCCCGGGCCGGCCTCCCTCCCCTCCCCCCGATTCGGGTACGCTTCGCCCGTGAAGGTCCTCGCCCATCTCGACCCGTTCGTCCTCGAGGCGGAGCTCCTCGACCGCGTGGCCGCGGTGAAGCGGGACGACCCGCTCGCGCCGGTGCTGGTCGTCGTCCCGACCGTCTTCCTCGCGCGGCACGTGCGCCTACGCCTAGCCGAGCGGCTCGGCGCCTGCCTCGCGGTCGAGGTGGCCCACCACCGCTCGCTGGCGCTCTCGATCCTCGATCGGGAGGGAGGCCCGCGCCCGCGGGCCGCGTCGCGGATCCTCGAGGAAAGCCTCCTCGCCGGCGTGCTCTCGCGGCTCGATTCGAACCCCCTCTCCCGCCACGCGCGGGACCTGCCCGGCACGGTCGGCGCGCTGCTGGGGACGCTGCGCGAGCTCCGCGAGGCCGGCATCGGGCCCGAGGAGGTCGAGACCGGGGCGAGAACCGCCGGCGAGCGAGCGCTCGCGTCGGTGTACCGGGCGTTCTCGTCGGCCCTCGAGGAGCGACGCGGCGCCGGTTTCGCGGACGACGTCGCGCTCGTCCGCGACGCGGCGGCCCTGGCCCCGGCCCGCGCCGCCCGGTACCGCGCGATCCTCCACCACGGAGCGTACGAGCTCATCGGCGTCCATCTCGATCTCGTCCTCGGGCTCGACCGCGGGCGCGAGGTGACGTTCCTCCTCCCGGCGCAGCCGGGATCGGAGGTCTCGGCCTACGCGGAGCGGTTCGCGTCGCGGCACCTCCTCGGGGAGGGGGGGGAGATCGAGAGGATCTCCCGTCCGGGGGCCGGCCTCCTCGGGGACCGCCTCGGAGCGCTCTACGACGAGCCGAGCGAGCCCGCCCCGCTCCCCGAAGGCGCCGTGCGGTTCCGGCACGCCCAGGGCGCCCGGGCGGAGATCCTCGCCGCCGTGCGGCGCGCGCTGGCCTCCGCGGACGCGGGAACGCGCCCGCGAGAGATCGCCATCGTCGCGCGGAGCCTCGAGCCCTTCGTCGCCGGGGCTCACGAGATTCTGGAGGACGGGCCCCTCGCGTACTCCTCCTCCCTGGCGTCGCCGCTGCGCCGCGAGCCCGAGGTCCGCGATCTGCTGCTGCTGCTGCGCGCGGCCGCCGCCTCCTTCCCGCGAGCCGCGACGGCCGAGATCCTGGCGTCGCCGCGAGTGCGGTGGCGGGCCCTGGGGATCGAGGCCGCTCCTCCGGGCGACCTCGCCGAGGCGTGGAGCCGCCGCGCGGGAATCGTCGGGGGAGTCGAGGCATGGGCGGACGACCTCGTCCGGTGGGCCGGGAGCGCCGAGGGCGGCGAGGAGGCGACCGAGGGGGAGCGCGAGGCGGAGAAGGCGCGGGCCCGCGCTCGGGTCGCCGAGGCCCGAAGGATCGCGGACGCGGTCCTCGCGCTGCGGGACGCCTGCGGGGGGGCGCGGCCGAGGACCTGGCCGGGCCACGCCGATCTGGTCGAAGACCTCGCCCGCCGCGCGTTCGCCCCCCCCGCGGAGGGCCGCCCAGGGTCCCCGCTCGAGACGCTCGCCGGCCTCCTCGACGACATGCGGGCGCTCCCGGCGCTCCTCGGCGACTCCCGCGAGGTGCCGTTCGAGGAAATGGTCTCCTGGCTCGAGCGCGCGGCCGACGGCGCCTCGCTCGCCCCTCGCCGCGCCGACGGCGGGGGGATCCGCCTCCTCGACGCGATGCAGGGGCGCGGCATGACGTTCGACCGCGTGTTCCTGCTGGGGATGAACTCGGGCGTCTTCCCGCGCGTCGCGCGCGAGGACCCGTTCCTGCGGGACGAGGCGAGGGAGAGGCTGCGCGCGGCCACCGGGAAGCCGCTGCCCGTGAAGCGCGAGGGCGCGTCGGAGGAGCGGCTCCTCCTCGCGCTCGTGCTCGGCTCGGCGCGCGAGCGGCTCGAGGTCTCCTGGCAGCGGGCCGACGAGACGGGGAGGGCGAAGGCGGCCTCGATCGCCTTGCGGGAGATCGCGCGGCTCGCGTCGGGCAGGCCGGATCTCGACGCCGTCCGGCCCGCGCCGGAGTCGTTCCCGTCCCATCCCCTCGATAGGCTCGAGGCGATGGAGGCCGATCCCGGTCTCCTCAGCCCCGAGGAGGGAGCCCTCCTCCTCGCGCTTCGAGGCCCGGGACGGGAGAACGTCGCGAAGCGGCTCGCCGAGGTGGCCCCCTCGATCGCCGGCGGACTGTCGATGCTCCTCGCGACCGAATCGTTCGCTCCCGCCCCGACCGGGTGGGACGCCCGCGTCGGCGCCGCGGCGTCCCCGCCCGCGCGGATGACCGTCACGTCGCTCGAGCGCCTCGGGCGCTGTCCCCTCCAGTTCTTCTTCCGCCACGTCCTCCGCGCCTACGAGCTGGAGGAGGCCCCCTCGCACTTCGAGATCCCCGCGGCCGAGATGGGCGGGCGGGTGCACGCCCTGCTCCAAGCGCTCTACGCCCGGCTCCGCGACGAGGAGCTCTTCGGGCGAGACCGGGGGGCCCGCCTCCTTCGCCGCGCGGAGGCGATCCTCGGCGAGGAATGGAACCGCGCCTTCTCCGACCTCGGCGAGCGCGCCGGGACGCGCCTGCCCGTCCTGTGGGAGACGGTGACCGGGCGCTGGCGATCCTCCCTTCTCGAGTTCCTGCGGGACGATCTCGCCCGGATCTCGTCCGAGGGCGCCGCGCCGCGCGATCTGGAGCGCACGGTCCGGACGCGGATCTCCTTCGGGGAGGGGAAGGAAGCGGAGATCGAGGGAAGGCTCGACCGGGTCCTGGACGCCGGGGGCGAGGTCGTGGTCTCGGACTACAAGACCTCCGGCGACCTCAAGAACCGGGTCCGCGAGACTCGGGTGCTCCGGGGGCAGGAGATGCAGGCCCCGCTCTACTCGAGGCTCGCGGGAGGCGCCCGGGTCGAGTTCCTCGGGGTGGGACCCTCGTTCGAGTCCGGGCCCGGCCTCGAGGAGGAGACGGGGCGGGAGGTCTTCGAGAGGTCCGCCTCCGCCGAGCTCGCGGCCGGCTTCGACGACACGATCCGCGTCCTCCTCGCGCTCGTCGAGGCAGGGCGGTTCCCCCTCCGGGAGGGGGACCACTGCGGGTGGTGCCCGTACGACCGCGCCTGCCGGAGGACGCACCCGCCGACCCTGTTCCGGGAGGCGAACGCTCCCGACGCGGCGGATTACTTCGACGTCGTGGCCGGGAAGACGTCCAAGCTCCGCACCCTCGCCGAGGTGAGGGCCGCGGGAGCGCGCGGCGGGGAGGAGGAGTGAGCGACACCGCTCTGCCCGACCGGGATGCGCGTCGCACCGCGACGACGGTCTTCGACCGGAACCTCGTCGTCGAGGCGGGCGCGGGCACCGGCAAGACGAGCCTCCTCGTCGAGCGCCTCCTCGTCGCCCTGGGCGCCGGTCTCGTCGACGCCGCGGGCTTTGCCGCGATCACGTTCACGGAGAAGGCCGCGGCAGAGATGCGGGATCGCCTCGCCGCCGGGCTCGAGGAGCTCCGCGCCTTCGCGCGCGGCGCCGCGCCTCGCCCGGAGAAGGCCTCGGGGCGGGCGTTCGCCCACCTCACGGGAGAGCGGGCGGTCGCCCCCGCCGACCTCGAGCGGCGCTCCCTGTCGGCCCTCGTGAACCTCGACCGAGCCGCGGTCCTCACGATCCACTCCTTCTGCTCGGACCTCCTCCGGTCCCACCCGGTCGAGGCCGGTGTGGACCCTGCGTTCCGGGTGGACGAGGGGCCGCTCTACGCGGCGCTGCTCGAAGAGGCGTGGGAGGAGTTCCTTCGCGTCGAGCTGGGGCCGGGCGCCGCCCGGGGAGAGATCTGGAAGCGTCTCCTGTCGGCGGCGGACACGGGGGCCGTCCGGGAGGCGGCGCTCGCCCTGGCGAGGTTCGACGTTCCGGCGAGCCTTCTCCGGGGCGCACGGACCGGCGAGGACGCGCGCCCGGCGCTCCGCGCCGAGGCGCTCCGCCGGATCGCGGCGATCGACTCGGTCGTCACGCGACAGAAAGGGATGACGAGGAATGCCCTCGGGAAGCTCGGCGAGTACAAGAAGGCGCTCGCGCTCTTCTCCGACCGGGGACCCGACGCGCTTCGGGACGCGATCCGGAGCGACGAGGACCTGAGGGAGGCGCTGCGCAAGGCTCCCCCGAAGCGCAACGCCGCGCTGAGCGTCGTGGCGCCCGAAGAGCTCGAGGGAGTCGCCCGGGACGCCCGCCGTCTGGCCGGGCTCCTGGCCACGATCGACGACCGGCTCGCCGAGATCCTCCTCGAGGCCGCGGCTCCGTTCGCCCTCGACGCCAGGAGACGGCTCCTCGCCGGGGGCGCCGTCTCCTTCGACGCGCTCCTCTCCCTCGCGCGCGACCTCCTGCGCGACCGCCCCGCGGTGCGGGAGGAGGCGAGAAGGCGCTACCGGATGCTCCTCGTCGACGAGTTCCAGGACACCGACCCGCTGCAATACGAGATCGTCCTGTACCTCGCGGGCCGGGTCGGGGAGCGTGAGAAGGACGCCTATGCGGTCCCGCTCGAGCCGGGACGCCTGTTCATCGTCGGCGACCCGAAGCAGTCGATCTACCGGTTCCGGGGGGCGGACTACGCGGCGTTCCGGCGCGCGGTCGACCGGGTCGTCGCGGAGGGGGGGCTCGAGCTCGACCTCGTCGCGAACTTCCGGAGCGTCCCGGCAATCCTGGGTCCGGTGAACGACCTCTTCCGCGGCTCCTGGAGGGCGTCGCCGCGGCAGCCGGGGTACGTCCCGATCGAGCCCGTCCGGGCCGACGCGCCGCCGTCGCCGCGGGTCGAGGTCTGGACGGTCGAGAGCCGGAACGCCGTCGAGCGCCGGGACCTCGAGGGCGCGCTCGTCGCGGAGCGCATCCGGCACCTCGTCGAAACCGAGGGTTACGAGCGGCGCGACGTCTTCGTCCTGCTCCGCGCGTTCACCGTCGTCCATCAATATGCAAGACCGCTTCGGGACGCCGGGATCCCGTTCGTCGTCGACGGCGGGCGGCTCTTCCTCGACCGCCCCGAGGTCCGGCACCTGATGGCGGTGCTCAGGGCCCTCGCGAGACCGTCGGACCCGGTGGCGCTGCTCGCCTACCTGCGGTCGCCCGCGGGAGCGGTCCCCGACACCGAGCTCGCGGCGCACGCCGCAGCGGGAGGATCCTGGAAGCTGCGGGAGGAGGTGGACGCCGAGCGCCTTCCCGCGCTCGCCCGGGCCCTCGCCGGGCTCCGCGCGCTCCGGGACGAGACGGCGGATCTTCCGGCCGACGCGGTCGTCCGGCGCGCGATGGCGCGGACCGGATCGCTCGTCCTCGGCGGGTTCGCGCACGAGGGGGCGCAGCGGGTCGCGAACCTCGGCAAGCTCGCGGCCGCCGCCGCCCAGCTCGCGCGCGATGGGAGGCTGTCGCTCAACGACGTCCTCGACGAGATCGAGAACGAGCGCGCGTCGGACGTCGAGGGGGACTCCCCTCTCGCGGACGAGCGCGTGAACGCCGTCCGCGTCCTCACCGTCCACAAGGCCAAGGGGCTCGAGAGCAAGGTCGTCTTCGTGGTCGATCTCGCGCGCCGCGATGCGCACGGGGGCCGGTCGCTCCGCCCGGTCGAGGTCGCGGACCTTCCCGGACGCGGGAAGGCGCTCGGGCTCGCGGTCGGAGGCGTGTTCGGCTCGGCGCGCGCGCTCCGCGATCTCGAGGAGGAGGAGCACGAGGCGGCGGAGAGGCTCCGCCTCCTCTACGTCGCCGCGACCCGCGCGCGGGAGAGGCTGATCCTCCTCACGGGCGCCGGCGAGAAGTCGGCCTGGGCCGGCGCCCTCGCCCCATGGGGCTACTCGGTCGCCGACCCGCCCGCCGACGGGCGGACGATCGCGGAGGGAAGGGTTCTGCACCGAGTCTCCACCGCCGGATGGAAGGCCCCCGAGGAGCCGCGGGGCGCCGTGCGGGAGCCGGCCGAGGCGGTCGAATCCTTCCGCGCCGCCGTTCGCCGCTACGAGGAGGCGGCCCGCCCGCCTCT
Source organism: uncultured Acidobacteriota bacterium (assembly GCA_937864465.1). Lineage (GTDB taxonomy): Bacteria > Acidobacteriota > Polarisedimenticolia > Polarisedimenticolales > JAIQFR01 > CALMJU01. Next base: position 12,047 of record CALMJU010000036.1, on the reverse strand, counting down.
GAGGCGTCCGAGCGGGCCGCCGGAGTCCCTCGACGGCGCGCGGGAGGCCTCCGAAGACGCCGGGGCCTCGGGGGAGGCGCGGGACCGGGACGTCGGCCGGGCCGCGGGGATCGCGACCCACGAGATTCTCGAGCGGTGGAGCCCGGTCGCGGGCCCCGTCCCGGAGCCGCTCGTGCGGTCGGCCGCGGCGCGCGCCGCGCGGGAGACCTCGGCGGAGCCCGAGGCGGTCGAGCGCGAGCTCCGGGAGGTCCTCGCGGCCTTCGCCTCCTCCTCGCTGGCCCAGAAGCTCGCCTCCGTCGAGGTGATCGGCCGCGAGGTGCCGGTCCTCCTGCGGCACGGGGACGGCACGGCGTCGAGCGGGATCCTCGACCTCCTGTACCGCGAGGCCGACGGGACCGTGGTCGTGGCCGATTTCAAGACCGACCGCAGCCTGTCGCCGGACGAGGCGCGCGAGCGCTACGGCCCGCAGCTCTCGGTCTACGCGGAGGCGGTCGGCCGCTCCCTCGGTCTCGGCTCCGTGCCGCGCGCGGAGCTGTGGCTCCTTCGCTCCGGCGCGCTCGTCGCGGCCGGGTGAGCCGGGAGCCCCTTACTCCCCGGACTTCCGGACGAGGAGATCGAGCCGCGACGCGCCGTAAGGACGCACGGTCAGGCTCCCCGCGGCGGCAACGACCTCGAGGTCCGGCCCGCCTGCCCCGCGCCGGTACCGCGCGACGCCGCCGTCCCGGCCGACGGAGGTCATCTCCATGCCGAGCGCCCTCATCTCCTTCGCGGGGGTCTCGGCCGCGAGGTCGAAGCCGATCACCTCGCCGAGCCTCAGCACGACGTCGCCGGAGTCCGAGCGCACGACGGCGCGCCGGGTCCGCTTCAGGTACGAGGCGTAATCGACGTTCCCGGAGGAGGTCCGGATCTCGGCGCGAACGGGCTCGATCCCCGAGAGGACGATCGAGCCGCTCGCGCTCTCGATCGTCAGGTCGTCCGGCCCGGAGTCGCGGACGAGGATCGCGCCGCTCCCGGTCCGGACCGCGGTGCGCTTCGCGCGCACGTCGAGGAGCTCGACCGCACCGCCGCCGGTGGCGACCTCGAGCGAGATCCCCTGCAGCGACGACACACGGACGGTCGCCTCTCCTCCGTCCACCGCGACCGACCCGAAGCCGCGGGAGATCTCGATGCTCCCCCCCCTCGCCTCGGCGCGCACGTCGGAGCGGACGACCTCGACCCGGATCGAGCCGAACTCCTGACGGACCGCGATCGGCACGTCGAAGGGGACGGCGACGTCGAGGTGCACGGCGAGGCCCGGCGCCTTGCGATCGTCCACGATGCGGAACGTCCTTCCGCCGTACTCCGCGTCGATCCCCTCGTCGCCCCGGCCGAAGAGCGAGACGATCCGGCGGAGGAGCGCGCCGTCGTCCTCCTCGAGGAGCCGGACCGGAGAGGCCCCCTCGGGAGGCAGCCCCACCCGGACGCCGGTCGCGGAGCCGTCCCGCACGACGTCGACGGTGACGGACCCGGCCAGCTTCGCGGCCTCGTCGGCGGTCCTCGCGGAAGCGACGACGCGAACGGCGAGACTCGCGGCCCCCTGCTCGCTCGTGCCGCGGATCCGGATCGACCCGAGAAGGTTGCCGACCCGGAGCGTCGAGCTTCGGGACGCGGGGATGGAAAGCGTCCACGTCTTCTCGACCTTCTCCGGCCCACCGGCGATCCCCGGGGCCGCCGCCAGCAGGAGGGCGGACAGGATCGCGAGCACCCCTCTTCGGCGCATGGCGAATTCCTCCCTTTCGCCCCGGATGGCAGGCAAGAACGAGGCCGGAACGGCCCGCTGCCCGGGGCCCCGAAGGGGCCCGCGGGACGGGGCCCGGCCGGAGGGCGCCGGTCGAGCGATGACGGGACCGCAATCGCGATGACGAGACGGGGGGCGGTCCGGCAGCCCCGTCCGCTCAGCCGACGACCATGAAGCGGTAGCGCTTCCGAGCCCATGCCCCCGCGTAGTCGACGCCGATCCTCGGCGTGCGCCGGACGATCCGGTCCGGCACCGGCTCCCCTTCCTCGAGCCAGAGGTGGGGGCCGAGGAGCGAGGCCCCGTCCAGCCCGCGGTCCACGCGAAAGGCCCGCGTCAGCCGTCCCGGCCCGACGGCGGAGGCCGCCCCGTCCGGGGACTCCGCGCCCCGCAGGAGGACGGCCGCCGGATAGCCGCGGGGGCCGGTCACGACGTTCAGGCAGTGGTGCACGCCGTAGACCAGGTACACGTAGGCGATCCCTCCGGCCTCGAACATCGGGGCGTTCCTCGCCGTGGGGCCGCGGGATGCGTGGCTCGCGCGGTCCTCGGGCCCGTCGTACGCCTCGGCCTCGAGGATCCGGCCCCTCAGGACCGCCCCGCCCGGGACCCTCCGGCACAGCGTCCGCCCGAGAAGGTCGCGGGCGACCTCGAGCGTGCCGCGCTCGTAGAACGAGAGGCCGAGTTTCCGTACCATAGGAGATCCGCCGCGGGACGATCGGAGCCCCCGCGCGGGGGAGGTTAGCATGTCGAGAAAAGGCGTCGTCGGTCTGCTCTGCGTCCTCTCCGCCGCGGCCGGGGCGCTCCTCCTGCCCGCGGGGCAGGCGGTCTCGCAGGAGCTCCGGCAGGTCTTCGTGACGAACTGGCCCGACGTCATGGCGATCCAGGGCGAGGTCTCGGTGCGCGGCCCGATCCCCCAGGGCGTCCAGGTCCGGCTCGAGGACATCGTCGTCCCGCCGGTCGATCCGAGCGACACGCAGCGCCTCGTGGACGCCGGCACCCTCGACACCAAGGGGTGCTCGCAGATCGTGCTGAGCCTGGCCGGCCAGATCCGGGGCGAGAACCTCAAGACCGGCACGGTGGGCGCGATCCTTCTCCCCGACGAGGACCCGGTGCGAAGGGCGTTCGCGGAGCGGGGCGAGATGCACTTCCAGCTCCAGGTGGAGGCCCCCTCGCCCCAGGGCCCGTCGCCGTTCTTCGCGTCGAATCAGCCGAGCTACCCGATCGGCTTCACACGGTACCGCGTTCTCCTGTACAACACGACCGCGAAGTCGGTGACCGCGAACCTGTACGCGTACCTGACGACGCGCTGAGTACGCGCCGCCCGGCGCTCCGGGGAACCGCACGATGCAAGGCCCGCCGAGGAGAACCGCCATGAGAATCGCGCGCTTCGCTCCCGTCCTCCTGTCCCTCTTCCTCGTCGCGCTCGCGCCGCTCGCCGCCCAGGAGCCTCCCGCCCCGGCCTGCGACGAGGACCTCCGCGCCCTGGTCGCCGGGGCGGGCGACTCGAAGGATCACGGAGGGGCGGACGTCGTCGTCGTGTTCAAGCGGACCCGGGTGGACGTCGAGGAGTCGGGGCTGGCGCACATCCGCGACCGGCAGCTCCTGAAGTGCCTGAGCGAGAAGGGGGCGGCGGATCTCGCCCGGCTCCGCTTCGACTGGGACCCCACGTCGAACCTCGTCGAGATCCGGACCCTGCGGGTTCTGCGCGCGGACGGCGCGACGGAGACGATCCCCCCCGAGGCGGTGGTGGACCTGCCGCAGCCGCAGAGCGGGATCTACTGGGGAGCGAGGATGAAGCTCGCGCCGGTCCCCAGGCTCGGCGTGGGCGACGCCGTCGAGGTCGAGACCTACGTGAAGGGGTTCCTGATCGCGTACCTGGACGAGATGGAGGAGGGGGCCGGCGGCGCCGGCGGGGAAGCGGGCGACGAGCGCTACGTCCCGCCGATGCGCGGGCACTTCTACGACGTGGTGACCTTCCAGGACTCGTGGCCGGTCCGGCTCCGCCACTACACGGTGACGACCCCACGGGACAAGCCGTTGCAGTTCGAGACGTACGGCGGCGAGGTCCGGAGCTTCGTCTCCTTCGACGACGATCGCCTCGTCTACAGCTTCTGGAAGGAGAACCTTCCCGCCTTCCACGCGGAGCCACGGGCGTCGGCGGCGTCGGACGTGCAGCCGAAGGTCGTGCTGGCCACGGTCCCCTCGTGGCCGGAGAAGTCCCGATGGTTCGCCCAGATCAACGAGCCGCAGTTCGCGGCCGACGACGAGATCCGCGCGAAGGTCGCCGAGATCACCCGAGGCCTGGCGCGAGACGAGGACCGGGTCGCCGCGATCGTCCACTGGACGGCCGACAACATCCGCTACTCGGGGATCTCGATGGGGAAGGGCGAGGGGTACACGCTCCACCCCGGCGCCATGATCTTCCGGGACCGCTCCGGGGTCTGCAAGGACAAGGCGGGGATGGCGATCACGATGCTCCGCGCCGCGGGCTACGAGGCCTACCCCGCGATGACGATGGCCGGCGCGCGCGTCGAGCGGATCCCGGCCGACCAGTTCAACCACTGCGTCGTCGCCCGGAGGACGGACGGCCGCCGCTTCGAGCTCCTGGACCCGACCTGGGTGCCCTTCTCGCCCGAGCTCTGGTCGAGCGCCGAGGGGGAACAGAACTACGTCGTCGGGTCGCCCGAGGGGCAGGAGCTGGAGAAGACGCCGGCCTTCGACCCCGAGCGGAACCGGTTCCGGATCGAGTCGAGCGCGCGGCTCGACGAGCGCGGAGACCTCCAGGGGACGCTCGCCGTCTCGGCCCTCGGCTATGCCGAGCAGCGGCTCCGGAGGGAGCTGGTCTCGTCCGTCGCGGCGCGCGACCGGCAGTCCTGGTTCGAGGACCTGGTCTCGCGGCTCGGGCCCGGAGCGACCGTCGAGAAAGTCCAGGTGGACTACGCGAAGCTCCGGGACGTCCGCACGCCCGTCCGCTTCGAGGTCCGCTACCGAGTCCCCGGATTCGCGCTCGTCCGGGAGGGATCGCTGGCCTTCCCCCTCCCCGCCGCGCGGCACCTCCTCGCGGCGGCCGCGCTCGTCCCCTACCTGAGCGCCGTGGAAGCGGACGAGCGGACGCAGCCGATGCAGGTCGGGGCGCCGAGAATGGGCGACGTCACGGAGACGCTCGAGATCCCCAGGGGGTTCCGGGTGGCCTCGATGCCGAGAGACCGGAGCCTCGACCTCCCCGCGGCGTCGCTCACGACGCGCTCCGAGACGCCGGACGGGAGGATCCGTCACGTCTGCCGCCTGGCCGTCAAGCGCCGGGAGGTGCCGGTCGGGGCGTACACGGGGTTCCGGGAAGTGTTGCGGGAAGCGAAGGCGCTCGCCGACGACCTGGTCGTCCTCGAGAGGGGGAACTAGCATGCGCACGCTCGTCGTCGCCCTGATGGCCGCCGCGATCTCCGCGGCTCCCGCGGCCGAGACCGCCCCGTCCTGGGTGCGGGAGGCCCCCGGCGGGGACGCCTTCCCCGAGGAGGACGGCCTCCTGGTTCGCCGGCACGTCCGCCTGACTCTCGATGCGACCGGCAGGGTGACCCGGAGCGAGGAAACCGCGGTCAAGATGCTCGAGGAGTGGGTCTCGGGGCACGGTCTTCTGGATCCGCGCATCGACTGGAACGACGCGCGCTCCGAGATGCGCGTCACGGCGGCGCGCACGTACATGGCGGACGGCACCGTCGTCGAGGCGCGCGAGAACAGCCTGGTTCCGAACACCGCCCCGGAGCTCGAGTGGGCCGTCCCGTACGCGCACATGCGGCAGATGGTCGTCGCGCACGTCGGCGTGGAGCACGGCTCCACGTCCGTCCTGGCGCACGAGGTGGCCGACCGTCGTCCGAGCGGCGCGCCTCTGTGGGGCGTCCTCGCTCTCGCGGCCGAGCTGCCGATCCTCGACGACCGGATCGAGATCGAGACCCCGCGGAACGTCGTCGTTCGATGGGAGGCGGTCGGAGCCGCGCTCGAGCCGGAACCGCCCCGTCCGGACGGAGGGGGCCTGGCGTTCCGGCGCCGGGACGTCCCGCCGATCCTCGGCGCGGAGATCTCCGCGAGCCGCGAGGGAGCACCTCGTCTCGTCTTCTCGACGCTCGGGGACTGGGCCTCGGCGCGCTCCTGGCTCGAGGAGAGGATCGAGCCGGCGGCCTCGCCGACGCCGGAGATCCGTGCCCGGGCCGAGAAGATCGCGGGGGCGGGCGGCCTGGACGCCGAGCGGCTCTCGAAGATCCACGCCTTCGTGGTCGACGGCGTCCGGACCGTCGAGTGGCCGATCGCGGCCTTCGACTACGCCGCGAGGCCGGCGTCCGAGGTGCTGCGGTCGAGCGTCGGGCACCGGCTCGACAAGGCGGTGCTCCTGGCCGCGCTGCTCCGATCCTCGGGCTTCGAGGCGCGGGTGGCGCTCGCGGCTCCCGCGAGCCTCGTCGCCCCGGGGATCGCCTGTCCTCCCCAGCTGCACGAGGTCTGGGTGCGCGCGAGGCTCGGCGCCCGCGACGTCTGGCTCGACCCGTGCGCACCGCTCGACCGCAGGAACCGCTCGCACCTCGCCGGATACCGGGGCCTCGTGCTCGACGGGGAGACGGCGTCCCTCGCGGAGTTTCCCGATCCGGACCCCTCCACCAACCGCGCGGAGATGAGGATCGAGGTCCGCGTCGAGGACGAGAAGGGCTCGCTGAAGATCGGGGGCACGGCGGATCTCGATCTCGGAGGGCGCTACAACCCCTTCGTCGGTTTCGATCGGACCAAGGATCGTTGGAAGGAGCTGGCCTCCCGGGCGGTCTCCGCGTTCGAGGGGGCGGAGGTGCGGGAGGTGATCCCGGCGCACCGGAGCGAGGACCTGACCGCACTGCGGGCGACGTTCGCCGGCGCCTCTCTCGAGGTCCCGCCGAGCGGCCTCGCGCGGATCTCGATCCCGAGGGTGCCCGGCGCCGTCGGGGGCCGCGAGCTGCAGCTGTGGCGGGAGCGCCGGACGCTTCCGCTCGTGCTGGCGGCGCCCGCCCGGGAGTCGGTCGAGCTGGCTCTCGATCTCCCGGAGGGGGTCGAGGCCGCGTTCGTCCCTCCCCCCGCCGCGATGAGGAACACCGCGGGCTCGCTCGAGCGGACCGTCACGCTCGAGGGGCGCAGGCTGACGGTGCGGACGGAGGTCGCGCTCGCGCTCCGCGTGGTCGATCCGCGGGATTACCCCGCGCTCCGCGCGCTCCTCGCAGCCCTCGAGGAAGAGCGCGGCCGCACCATCCTGCTGCGCCGGAGCCGCTGACGAAGCCGGGCGGTCCCGTGGAGCGGCGGCTCCGCGGGACCCAGGGGTCAGCTCTCGAACTCCTCCATCTGGTCCCAGGTGAGGATCCCCTCTTCGACGAGCTGCTCGTACACGTCCAGGAAATCCTCCGAGCTGACGGGACCGGACCGGAAGACCGACTCCCTCGCGGTCGCGAACGCCTGCCGAGGGGTCATGGTGCGAAGCCGTTCCAGGGTCTCGGGGTCGAAGACCGCGGCCATGGCGCCACCTCCTTGCGACAGGTCCCGGAGCCGCCGCGCGAGCCGCGACGCCGGGGAGAATGGGATCGTCTTGCCAAGGATCGTGCGGAGTCTTCCCTCCGAGTATACGTCGCGGCCGGCCGCCGGGCCCGCCGGAAACCGCCGCTCCGGTCGGCGGGTGATAAACTCAGTCTCTTCCATGACTTCCGAGGTGGGACGTTGCGCCGATTCGACCTGGTCGCCTTCGACGTGGATGGGACGCTCGTCGAGCACCCGGAGGACAAGACCGTCTGGCAGGTGCTCAATGAGAGGTTCACCGGCAGCGACGACCAGAACCGGGAGCGGCTCGCCTCGTACCGGGCGGGGAGGCTCTCCTACGCCGACTGGGTCGCCCTGGACATCGGGTCCTGGCGCGAGGCGGGCGCACGCCGGGACGATCTGGTCCGCGCGTTCGAGCCGCTCCGCCTCGTGCGGGGGGCCGCGGAGACGACCGCCTGCCTGAAGCGGCGAGGGGTCCGTCTCGCGGTGATCTCGGGCACGCTCGATCTCCTCCTCGACACACTGTTCCCCGACCACCCGTTCGACGAGGTCTACACGAACCGGATCGAGTTCGATTCCGAAGGCCGCATCGAATCCTGGTGCGCCACGCCGTTCGACATGGAGGGGAAGGCGGAGGCGCTGCGCGCCATCGCGTCGCGCGAGGGGGTCCCTCTCTCGCGCTGCGCGTTCGTGGGAGATCACTCGAACGACCTCTCCGCGGCCCGGATCGCCGGGCTCACGGTCGCGTTCAACCCGAAATGCGCCGAGATCGAGGCGATCGCGGGAGCGGTCGTCCGCTCGGCGGACCTTCGAGACGTCCTCCCCCATCTGGTCTGACCGGCCCGTCGCCGCCCGTGCCCAAATGGGGCGCCGGCGCTGACACGTCGTGTCGGCGCATCCTCTCGCGAGGGACGAGATCGTCCGGATTCGGGGCCGTCTCGCAGCAATTCCGAGGTCGGAAGATGGCACACGCGTTGCTGCTCTTCGTGGCGAGTGCCGATCCCAGCTCCTCGGCCTCTTCCTCCTGTCGAGGGCCCGCTCCTCTCCCCCGGTGGAGCGGGCCGCTTTGTCTCAGGAGGACCGGATGCCTAGCCTCGACGCCGCCCGCGCGAGCGCGCAGACCGATTTTGCGTCCACGATGCCGCCGGCGAGAGCCATCCCCAAGGCCTCCGGGACGGTCATCCGCTCGACCGTGAGGACCTCGTCCGGCCCGAGGCTCTGCCGGGTCGGCTCGAGGTCGGTCGCGAGGAAGAGCCAGATCCTCTCGTCGCTGAAGCCGGGGGTCGTGAAGATCCATCCGAGCGGCTCGAGCCGGCCCGCCCTGTGGCCGGTCTCCTCCTCGACCTCGCGCCGGGCGCACTCGTCGGGCGGCTCCCCGGCATCGAGCTTTCCGGCCGGCACCTCCAGCAGGAACCCCCCGGTCGCGTGCCGGTACTGGCGGACCAGCAGGACGCGCCCCTCCGAATCCACCGGCACCACGGCCGCCGCCCCGGGGTGCCGGACGATCTCCAGCTCGCAGGCGCTCCCGTTCGGCAGGCGCACCCGCTCGACGAAGAGGCGGACGACGCGGCCCTCGTGAATCGGGCGGACCTCGAGGCGTTCGACGTCCTTCACGCGGACCTCCTCGGGGAGAAAGGACGGGACGGCGAGTCTAGTTCGAACCCGCCCCGGCGAGAAGGGGCTCGCCCGGTCCATAATCGAGCCGCCGCGGCACGGAGGGGCCGGAGCCGAAGCCGATGACCGAGCCGATCTACCTGGACTTCAACGCCACGACGCCGATCGCGGAGGAAGCGCGCCTCGCGATGGACGAGGCCGCCCGCTCCGCGTGGGGGAATCCGTCGTCGGCGCACGCCCTCGGCGTCCGCGCCCGGAGGATCGTGGAGAAGGCGCGAGAGCGGGTCGCGGCGCTCCTTGGGGCGCCGCCCGGCGACGTCGTGTTCACCGGCGGGGGGACCGAATCCGACAACGCCGCGGTGCTCGGCGTGGCCGCGGCGATGCGGGCGCGAGGGCGCACGATCGTGATCACCGCGATCGAGCACCCCGCGGTGGAAGCCGCCGCCGCCAGGCTCGAGAGGGAGGGATTCACGGCGGTCCGGGTCCGCGTGGACGGCTCGGGCCGTGTCCGGCTCGACGAGCTCGAGCGCGCGCTCGGGCGGGACGCGGTGCTCCTCTCGATCATGCACGCGAACAACGAGACCGGCGTGATCCAGCCGGTGCGGGAGGCGGCGCGCCTCGCCCGCGCGCGGGGGATCGTCGTGCACACGGACGCCGCGCAATCGGCCGGGAAGATCCCCGTCCGGGTCGACGATCTCGGCGTGGACCTCCTGACCCTGGCCGGCCACAAGCTCTACGCCCCCAAGGGAGTGGGAGCCCTCTACGTCCGCAGCGGCACGCCCTTCGAGCCGCTCCTCGTCGGAGGAGGACAGGAGGGGGGGCGGCGCGCGGGGACCGAGAACATCCCGGGGATCGCCGCGCTCGGAGCCGCGTGCGCGCTCGCGCTCGAGGAGTCCGGGACGCGCCTCGAGCGGCTCCGCGCGACGCGCGACCGGCTCGAGCGGGCCCTTAAGGAGCGGAGCCCGGGGATCGTCGTGCACGGCGCCGGCGCGGAGCGGCTGCCGAACACGCTGTCCGTCGCGATCCCCGGCGCGGACGCGAACCTGCTTCTGGCGCGGATCGAGGGGGTCGCGGCCTCGGCCGGAGCCGCCTGCCACTCGGGGGGCACGGAGCCTTCGCGCGTTCTCCTGGCGATGGGGATCGGCGAGGAGGCCGCTCGCTCGACCCTGCGCCTGAGCACCGGCCGCTCGACGACGATCGACGAGGTCGAGCGCGCCGCGGACCGGATCGCGGAAGCCGTCCGCGGGACGCCGCCGCCCCCGGCGGGAGGACCGTGCGGGTGAAGACGCCGAGGGCGGGGACGACCCCCGCCCTCGACCGCTTCTCCGTCTCGAACGAGTGCCGCGCCGCTAGGCCTTCACGATGCAGTCGACCGGGCAGACGGGAACGCACTTGCTCCCGCCCTCCTCGACGCACTCGGTGCACTTCTTCTCGTCGATCACGTAGCGCTCCTCCCCCTCGGAGATCGCCTCGCGGGGGCACTCGGGCTCGCACGCGCCGCAGTTGATGCACTCGTCGTTGATCTTCATCGCCATGGAACGTTCTCCTCTTCTTCGGCCGCCGGATGACGCCCTCCGCCTCCCCCGCCGGCCGACCGGGAAGCGGACGACCAACATATCGTAGCCGCGCCTCGCGCGAAACCCGGCCTTGCGACCCAGGTCAAGCCCCCGGACCGGCCGCGAGGAGAGCGTTTGTCCCGTCTCGGCCCCCCGCGCCCCGCCCGAAACTGCTACAGTACGCCGGCCGATCGGTCCCGGCACGAAGAGGATCCCGCCCGGATGAGCCGCCAGGTTCTCCACGACGGTCGCGACGCCCTGCGGGTGCGGTTCGCTTACGACCGCAGGCTGGTCGACCTCGTCAAGCAGCTGCCCGAGAGGCGCTGGCGCTCGGACGGCAAGTACTGGGTCGTCCCCGACCGGCACGTCGTCGCGCTCGTGAGCCTCCTCGCCTCCGAGGGGTTCGACTTCGATCGGGAGACGCGCCGCCTCTACCTCGCCCGGGGCGGCAGCCCGTCGGCGCTTCCGGCGGCCGCGGGCGACGAGTCCCCTCGCCCCCTCCTTCCCCTCGAGGGTGCGGTCGAGGACCCGTCCCCGCCCGCGGGGTCCGGCGCGCCCGGCGACCTCACCGTCTCGAAGCTCAACGCCGAGGTGCGGCGCGCGCTCGCGGAGGCCTTCCCCCAGCCGCTGTGGCTCGTCGGCGAGATCAGCGGCTACGGCAAGAGCGCGCACAAGCGAATCGTCGGCTTCCACCTGGTCGAGCGGGACGAGAGCGGGAAGTCCCTCGCCGAGGTGAACGCGGTGCTCTTCGAGGAGGCGCGCCGCGAGATCGAGGCCGCGCTCGAGCTGGCCGGCTCCCCGTTCCGGCTGGAGGACGAGATCCGGGTCCGGGTCCGCGGGCTCGTGGAGCTGTACGAGCCCTGGGGGCAGTTCCGCTTCCGGGTGACGGAGCTCGACCCGGGCTACACCCTCGGCGAGGCGGCGAGGCGGCGGGAGGAGATCGTCCGGAGGCTCGTCGAGCAGGGGCTCCTGGGGCGCAACACGTCGCTCGCCTTCCCCGACGTGCCGCTCCGGGTCGGGCTCGTGACGAGTCTCGGCTCGGACGCCTGCCGCGACGTCCTTCGCACCCTCGAGGAATCCGGGTTCGCCTTCCGCGTGATCGTCCACGGAGCCCGGGTCCAGGGGCGCTCGACCGAGCCCTCCGTCCTGAACGCGCTCGACTGGTTCCGCGCCCGGATCGGAGAGATCGACGTCGTGCTGATCTGCCGCGGGGGCGGGTCGCGGACCGATCTCGCATGGTTCGACTCGGAGGCGCTCGGCCAAGCCGCCGCGCTCTTCCCGATCCCGGTCGTCGTCGGGATCGGCCACGAGCAGGACGTGTCGGTGCTCGACTCGGTCGGATGGAGGTGCAAGACCCCGACCGCGGCCGCAGCCTTCCTCGTCGAGCGGGTGCGCGCCTCGATCGAGCGAACGGAGGAAGCCGCCCGCTCGATCCTCGAGGCGGCGGCCCGCTCGGTCGAGGACGAGAGGCGGGCGCACGCGGAGCGCTCGGGGCGCATCGCGCGCGCCGTGCGCGCGCTCGTCGCGGCGGCGGCCGCGGAGATCGGGAGACGGTCCGCCGCCGT
>CALMJU010000035.1 GCA_937864465.1 uncultured Acidobacteriota bacterium | reverse complement strand
TCGCGGATCCGAGAGAGCGCCTCCCCGACCGCGGGGCCCGGCCCGATCCCGAGGACGCGCATGACGTCGCGCCCGTCGATCAGCGCCGGGAGGGGCTCGGCCTTCGCGGCCTCGTGGAGCCGCAGGAGCTCGACCAGGACCGGCCTGAGGCGCCGCCAGCGGGTGCGGGCGTCGGGGGACCCCGAGGCCAGCGCGTCGCAGGCGGCGTGGGCGACGAGGGCCGGCAGTTCGTCCCCCGCGTCCCGGACGAGACGCCGGAGGCCGCGCGGCGTCGGCCCGGCGTCGGCGAGGTGATGGGGCCGCAGGTGGAAGAGGGCGAGCCGCGCGACCCGCTTCCGGAGCGCCGACGGGAAGCGCAGGCGCCGGAGCAGGGCGTCGGCGCGGCGGGCGCCCGAGACCTCGTGGCCGTGGAAGGTCGGGCGGCCGTCCTCGCGCGCGGCGAGCGTGTCGGGCTTCGAGACGTCGTGGACGAGGAGCGCGAGGCGGACGAGGCGCGCCTCGTCCGTCCCGCGGATCGCCCGGGCCCCGGGGTAGCGCCCGCCTCGGGCGGCGAGGGCGATGGCGTCGATCGTGTGTCGCCAGACGTCCGGCCGTCCGGCGCCCGCGACGCAGCCGCGGAGCGGCGCGAGCTCCGGGAGGACCGACGAGAGGAGGCCGAGGCGCTCGACCGCCAGGAGCCCGCGGGCAGGGTCGCCCGCGAGGAGGAGCTTCTCGATCTCGTCGCGGACCCGCTCGACCGAGGCCCGGCGAAGCGCCCTCGCGGCCGCCCGGATCTCCGTCTCGGCCTCTCGATGCAGCCGGAAGCCGGGAAGCTCCGCCAGGAACCTCGCCGCGCGCAGGGCGCGCACCGGGTCCTCGCGGACGACTCCCGCCCTCGGGAGCCGCAGCACGCGGGCCCGGAGGTCCCGGAGCCCCCCGTGCGGGTCCTCGACCCGCCCCGCGAGGAGGTCGTACGCGATTGCGTTGATCGTGAGCTCGCGGCGGGCGAGATCGCGCGCGAGGCCGCGCGTCGAGGCGTCCACGACGTCCACCCGGCGGCCCTCGAGGTCGAACCGCCAGGTCGTGACGCCGCGCTTCCGGAACTGGAACCCGCGCCGGCCCCACGCGCGCCCGAGGGCGGAGACGAGGCGCGCGGCGCCGGGTCCCGCGGCGAGGTCGGCGTCGCCTCCCTGCTTCCCGAGGGCGGCGTCGCGGACCATCCCGCCGACGAGCCACGCCGGAACGCCGGCCGCGGCCGCCTCGCGGCGGACCGCGCGGAGGTCGGGATCCCGGGAGACGAGCCGGCCGAGGCGCCGCTCGAGCGCCTCGCGGGTCAACGGGTCCCCGCCGGGACCGCGTCGCCGGGGCCCAGCTCGCACGGATCGAGGCGCGCGACGATCCGCGCGCGCACGTCCCGCACCAGGGCGTCGATGCCGCCGTTCCCGGCGTACGGCCCGACGTCGATCGGTGCGGAGAACGCGAGGCGCACCTCTCCCGGCGCGATCCGGAACAGAAAGCCCGGAGGGAGCACCCGGCCTGAGCCCGAGATCGCGACGGGCACGACCGGAACTCCGGCCTCGATCGCGAGGTGGAAGGCCCCGCGCTTGAACGGAGCGAGCCGGCCGTCGCGGCTCCTCGTCCCCTCGGCGAACAGGAGCAGGGAGCGTCCCCCGCGCACCTTCTCGGCGGCGCGCGAGAGGCTCCGCATCGCGGCGGTGCGGTTCTTCCGGTCGATCGGGACGAAGCCGGCGGCGGCGATCGCCCAGCCGAAGACCGGGATCCAGAAAAGCGACTTCTTGGCGACGAAGCGGGTGGAGAGGGGGAGCGCGGGGATCAGCGCCCAGATGTCGAGGATCGACTGGTGGTTCGCGATGAAGATGCAGGGCAGCCGCGAGGCCGCGTGCTCCCGGTTCTCGTGGACCGGCCGGATCCCGGCCGCGCGCAGGCAGGTCCGGGACCACAACCGGGCCATGCGCATCGTGACGTCGCTGCCCGGCAGGAGGAGGCCCAAGACGATCACCAGGCTTCCGAAGATCGCCGTCGCCAGGACGAAGGCGCAGCAGGTGAACAGGCCTCGCAGCATGACGCTCCCGATCCCGCCGAAGTATAGCAGCGCCTCCCGCTCCGCTTGACCCTTCCCGCGGCGGTCCCTATGCTTTGCCCGACGCCATGGACGGCATCGTGCGCGCTTTCCTCGAGGAGCTCGGGGGGCTGGTGCTCCTCGGGGGGCAGACGCTGCGGCAGCTCTTCCGGAGACCGTTCGAGCGGGAGCTCTGGCTCGAGCAGCTCTTCCAGCTCGGAGTGCGCTCGCTGACGATCACGAACGTCACGCTGCTGTTCACCGGGATGGTGCTGGCGCTGCAGTCCGCCTACTCGCTCGGCGCCTACGGCGGGAAGCCGTTCGTCGGGGACATCATCTCGCTCTCGATCGTGCGGGAGCTCGGCCCGGTGCTGACGGCGCTGATGGTCGCCGGCCGGGTCGGGGCCGGGATCACCGCCGAGCTGGGATCCATGGCGGTGACCGAGCAGGTCGACGCGCTCCGCGCGCTCGCGGCGAGCCCGGTGAAGAAGCTCGTCGTGCCGAGGGTCGGGGCGCTGGTCCTCGTGCTGCCGCTCCTGACGATCCTCGCGGACGCCATCGGGATCTTCGGGGGGCTCCTGATGGGGATCTACGAGATCGGGCAGACGCGCGAGTACTTCATGAACCACGTCCTCTCGGCGCTCCTCGTGCAGGACATCGCGAGCGGCGTCGGGAAGACGTTCTTCTTCGCCGCGCTGATCGGGGTGATCGCGTGCTACAACGGCCTCCACGCGTCGGGCGGGGCGGACGGCGTGGGGAAGGCGACGACGAACACGGTGGTCGCGGGCTCCATCGCCGTGATCATCTCGGACTTCTTCCTGACGAAGATCTTCCTCTGGTTCTGAGGCCGGGAGAGGGGAGCGCGTGGCGCCGTTCATCCGCTACGTCGGAGTGCACAAGGCGTTCGGGGCGAACGCCGTGCTCCGCGGCGTGGACCTCGACGTCGAGGAGGGGGAGACGGTCGTCGTCCTCGGGGGATCGGGGTCGGGGAAGTCGGTGCTCCTGCGGCACACGATCGGCCTCCACCGGCCGGACCGGGGGGAGGTCTGGGTGGACGGAGCCGAGATCACGGGGCTCGACGAGGACGACCTGATCGAGACGCGCAAGAAGGTCGGGATGCTGTTCCAGGCGGGAGCGCTCTTCGACTCGATGACGGTCGAGGACAACGTCGCCTTCGCGCTCCGGGAGCACACCGGCTGGGACGAGGAGAGGGTTCGGGAGCGGGTCGAGGAGGTGCTGGGCCTCGTGGACCTCGAGCCGGAGGTCGGGGCGCTGATGCCCTCCGACCTCTCCGGCGGGATGCGCAAGCGCGTCGCCCTGGCCCGGGCCGTCGCGCTCGCCCCGCGCGCCCTCCTCTACGACGAGCCGACGACGGGGCTCGACCCGATCACCGCCAACACGATCAACGCGCTGATCCGCAGCGCCCAGAGCCGGCTCGGCGTGACCTCGATCGTCGTCACCCACGACATCCACTCCGCCTTCACGGTGGGGGACCGGATCGCGTTCCTCCACGACGGGCGGATCCGCTTCCACGGCACGGTGGCCGAGGCCCGGGAGGGCCGGGAGCCGTTGCTCCGCGACTTCCTGCAGGGAGGAGGCTATGCCTAAGCGCAAGGCGAGGGACCTCTCGGTCGGCGCCCTCGCGACGCTCGCGCTGCTGATCCTGGCGATCACCGTCATGTCGGTGGGGGGCCAGTCGCGCCTGTTCTCGAGCAAGGCCCACTACCGCGCGGTCTTCCCCAACACCGAGGGGCTGCGCGTCGGCTCCCCGGTCAAGATCGCGGGGGTCCAGGTCGGGACCGTGACGGCGATCCGCCTCCCGACGGCGCCCGAGGCGCCGGGGATCGAGGCCGAGCTGGGCGTCGAGACCGCGTACGAGGGGCGCGTGCGGGAGAACTCGCGGACGGCGCTCCGCTACCTGCAGTGGCTCTCGGGGGAGAAGTACGTCGAGGTCACCCCCGGAGACCCGGCGATCCCCGCGCTCCCGCCGGGCTCGGTGATCCCGGTCCTGCAGGAGACGCAGATCCTGCAGCAGGGGGCGGACATCGCGGAGAACCTGAACGAGATCACGGCGGCCCTCAAGGACATCCTGGCCCCGCTCCAGGAGGGGAAGGGGCTCCTCGGGGAGATGATCCACGACCCGGAGTTCGGGAAGGAGAGCCTCGCGTACATGAAGACGACGCTCGAGAACCTCGAGGCGATCACCGACCGGATCCGGAAGGGGCAGGGGCTCGCGGGGAGGCTCGTCAACGACCCGGCGGTCGGCCAGAGCGTGGACGACCTGACGAAGGCGATCCGCGACCTGTCTCGGTTCCTCGACGCGCTCGCGCGCGGCGAGGGCGCCCTGGGGGCTCTGACGGCGAAGGGAGGGTCCGGGGAGCAGGCGATCGTCGAGGCGCGGGACGCGGCCGCCTCGCTGCGCCGCACCGCGGAGCGCCTCGAGTCGAAGGAGGGGCTCTTCGGGAGGCTGCTCAACGATCCCGAGTACTCGGAGCGGGTCGCCCGGGATCTCGGGACGACGCTCGGGAACCTCGCGGAGATCACCGGGAAGATCAACTCCGGCAAGGGAACCCTGGGGGCGCTCGTCAACGAGAGGGTTCTCCACGACTCGATGGAGGACGTCGTCGCGGGAGTCGGCGACAGCGACTTCGCGCGCTGGCTCCTCCGCCACTACCAGAAGAAGGGGATCGAGGCGGAGCCCGAGTAGCCGGGCCGCCTTGGCGGGATCCCGGAAGTCGGCTACATTCTGCCCTTCCCGGCCCGGGAAGCCGCCCGCGCGGCGCCGTGGAGAGGAGCCCCCTCGGAGATGAGCGAGCACCTGGACCGACTCGAGAGAAGGATCGCCTCGCGCGAGGCGAGGATCGGAATCGTCGGGCTCGGATACGTCGGGCTCCCGCTCGCCGTCGAGTTCGGGAACGCCGGCTTCCGGGTCCTCGGGATCGACGTGGACCCCGCGAAGGTCGCGAACGTCCGGGCCGGCCGGTCCCACGTGGAGGACGTGCCGGCGTCGGCGGTGCGCCGCCTGGTCCGCGGCCGGAAGCTCGCGGCGCAGGACCACTACCGGGGCTGCGGGAAGCTCGACGCGATCGTCATCGCGGTCCCGACGCCGCTCAGGAAGACGAAGGACCCGGACGTCTCCTACATCGTCGCCGCGCTCGAGGAGATCGCGAGGGAGATCCGGCCGGGCCAGCTCGTGATCCTCGAGTCCACGACCTACCCGGGCACGACCGAGGAGGTCCTCCGGCCGAAGCTCGAGTCCCGCGGGCTCCGGGCGGGGAAGGACTTCTTCCTGGCGTTCTCGCCCGAGCGCGTGGACCCGGGGAACGCCGTCTACACGACGCGCACGACGCCGAAGATCGTCGGCGGCTCGACCCCCGCCTGCGCGAGGATCGCCGCCCTCCTCTACCGCCAGGCGATCGAGAAGGTCCACACGGTCTCCTCGACCGAGGCGGCCGAGATGATCAAGCTCCTCGAGAACACCTTCCGCGCGGTCAACATCGGGCTCGTCAACGAGATCGCGCTGATGTGCGAGGTCCTGGGCCTCGACGTGTGGGAGGTGATCGACGGCGCCGCCACGAAGCCGTTCGGGTTCATGCGCTTCTACCCCGGTCCCGGCATCGGGGGGCACTGCATCCCGCTGGACCCGCACTACCTCTCGTGGAAGCTCAAGACGCTGAACTACTACGCGAAGTTCATCGAGCTGGCCGCCGAGATCAACGGCAACATGCCCGCGGTCGTCGTCCGGCGCGCGGCGCAGGCGCTCAACGAGCGGAAGAAGAGCGTCGCGGGCTCGCGGATCTTCGTGCTGGGAGCGGCGTACAAGAGGGACATCGGGGACCTCCGGGAGTCCCCGGCGCTCGACGTGATGCGCCTCCTCCACGAGCGGGGGGCGAAGGTCTCGTTCCACGACCCGTACGCGAAGCAGGTGCGCCTCGACGGGGGCTCGGTCAAGAAGGTAACGCCGCTGCGGGCGGAGGCCCTGCGCCGCTCCGATCTCGTGATCGTCGTGACGGACCACTCCGCGTACGACTACGACTGGGTCGTCCGCAACGCGAGGATGGTGCTCGACACGCGCAACGCGACGAAGAAGGTCCGCTCGGGCCGGGGGAAGATCCGCCGGCTCTGAGCCGTCTCCCGCTCGGGTCGCGGGGCGCGGGGGAGGACGATGCAGCGGATCCTGGTCACCGGCGGAGCGGGCTTCATCGGCTCGCACCTCGTCGAGCGGCTCCTCGGGGAGGGGCGCCGCGTCGTCGTCCTCGACAACTTCGACTCGTTCTACGACCCTTCGGTCAAGCGCGCGAACCTCGAGGCCGCCTCCCGGCACCCGTCCTTCCGCCTGGTGGAGGGGGACATCCGGGACCGCGGCGTCCTCGACGGCATCCTCGGCGCGGAGCCGCTCGACGCGGTCGTGCACCTGGCCGCGCGGGCGGGGGTGCGTCCCTCGATCGAGGATCCCGAGCTCTACGCCTCCGTCAACCTCGACGGCACGACGCGCCTCCTCGAGGCCTGCCGGCGAAGCGGCGTGCCGCGCTTCCTGTTCGGATCCTCGTCGTCGGTGTACGGGAACAACGAGAAGGTCCCGTTCTCGGAGTCGGACCCGGTGGACCATCCGGTCTCGCCGTACGCGGCGACCAAGAAGGCGGGGGAGCTCCTGGCGTACACGTACCACCACCTGTTCGGGATGGACGTGACGTGCCTGCGGTTCTTCACCGTCTACGGACCTCGGCAGCGGCCGGAGATGGCGATCCACAAGTTCGCGAGGCTCCTGTCGCAGGGGCGCGAGGTCGAGCAGTACGGCGACGGGTCGTCGGCGAGGGACTACACGTACGTCTCGGACATCGTGGACGGCGTGGTCCTCGCGCTCGACCGCTGCCGGGGGTACCGCGTGCTCAACCTCGGGGGCTCGCGGACGACCGCCCTCCGCGAGCTGATCGCGAAGATCGCGGCGGGGCTCGGCGTCGAGGCGCGGGTCCGCATCCTCCCGCCGCAGCCCGGGGACGTCGAGCGGACCTGGGCCGACGTCGGGGCGGCGAAGGAGGCTCTCGGCTGGGAGCCGCGGACGGGGATCGACCGGGGGCTGGAACGGTTCCTCGAGTGGTTCCGCCGGCAGCCCCATCGCGCCCTCTGAGGAGAGTCGAATGAACATCACGGTCGTCGGAACGGGATACGTCGGGCTCGTCACGGGAGCCTGCTTCGCGGAGTTCGGCACGCACGTCGTCTGCGTGGACAAGGACCCAGAGAAGATCGCGGTCCTCGAGCGGGGGGGGATCCCGATCTTCGAGCCGGGCCTCGAGGCCGTCGTCGAGCGCAACGTCAAGGCGGGCCGCCTCCGCTTCACGACCGACCTCCCCTCGGCGATCCGCGACTCCCTCGTCGTCTTCATCGCGGTGGGGACGCCTCAGGGGAACGACGGCCGGGCCGACCTGTCGTTCGTGCGGGAGGTCGCGGTCGCGGTCGCCGAGAATTTGAACTCGTACAAGGTCGTCGTGACGAAGAGCACGGTCCCGGCCGGCACCGGCCGGATGATCCGGGAGCTGATCGAGAAGCACCGGAAGGAGGACCACCCGTTCAGCGTCGCCTCGAACCCCGAGTTCCTCCGCGAGGGATCCGCGATCGAGGACTTCCTCCGGCCGAACCGCGTCGTGATCGGCGCCGAGGACGAGGCCGCGGCCGCCATCCTCAGGGACCTGTACCGGCCGCTGTACCTGATCGAGACCCCGATCCTGATCACGAGCGTCGTGACGGCGGAGATGATCAAGTACGCGAGCAACGCCTTCCTCGCGACGAAGATCTCGTTCATCAACGAGATGGCGGACCTGTGCGAGCGGGTGGGGGCCGACGTGCACGGCGTCGCCCGCGGCATGGGGCTCGACCACAGGATCGGGCCGAAGTTCCTGCACCCCGGTCCGGGCTACGGGGGATCCTGCTTCCCGAAGGACACCCGGGCGATCCTCGAGGTCGCGCGGGAGCGGGGGATGGACCTCCGGATCGTCGGCGCGGCGATCGACGTCAACGAGAGCAGGATCCCGGCCTCCCTCGCGAAGATCCGCGCGGAGGTCGAAGGGAAGCTCGCGGGGAAGACGATCGCGCTCCTGGGGCTCGCGTTCAAGCCGAACACGGACGATCTGCGGGAGTCGCCGGCGATCCGGATCCTGGAGGCGCTCCTGGCCGAAGGGGCGCGCGTCCGCGCCTACGACCCGGTCGCGATGGACGCGGCGAGGGGGCGGTCCCTCGAGGGGGTCGTCTACTGCGAGGACGAGTACGACGCCGCCCGCGGGGCCGACGCGCTCGTCGTCGCGACCGAGTGGAACCAGTTCCGCGGGCTCGACACGGAGCGGATCCGGACCCTCCTCCGGGAGCCGGTCGTCGTGGACCTCCGGAACGTGTACGAGCCCGGCGCGATGCGGGCGCGCGGCTTCCGGTACACCTGCGTGGGGAGGTGAGCGGATGCGGCTCCTGGTGACGGGAGGGGCGGGGTTCATCGGATCGAACCTCGTCGAGGCTCTCCTCGGACGGGGGGACGCGGTCCGCGTCCTCGACGACTTCTCGACCGGCCGCCGCGAGAACCTCGCGGAGGCGAGCGGATGGGCGAAGCGCGGCGGCGGATCGTTCGAGCTGATCGAGGGGGACATCCGGGACCTCGCGACCTGCAGGCGCGCTGTCGAGGGGGTGGACGCGGTCCTGCATCAGGCGGCGATCCCGTCGGTGCCGCGCTCGGTCCGGGATCCGGTCGCGACGAACGCGGTCAACGTCGCGGGAACGCTCCACCTGCTCGTCGCCTCCCGCGACGCGTCGGTCCGGCGCTTCGTGTTCGCGTCCTCGTCCTCGGTCTACGGAGAGAGCCCGGCGCTGCCGAAGGTGGAGACGATGCCCCCGGTGCCGATCTCTCCCTACGGCCTCCAGAAGCTCGCGGCGGAGACCTACTGCCGCCTGTTCCACCGGCTCTACGGGTTTCCGGCGATCGCGCTCCGGTACTTCAACGTCTTCGGGCCGCGGCAGGATCCGGCCAGCGAGTACGCGGCCGTCGTGCCGAGGTTCCTGGCCGCGGCGCGGACCGGCGCCACTCCGGTCGTGTACGGCGACGGGGAGCAGAGCCGGGACTTCACCTACGTCGAGAACGTCGTCCGGGCGAACCTCCTCGCGTCCGAGGCGTCGGAGGGGGCGCTCGGCGGAGCCTACAACGTGGCCTGCGGCGCCCGGATCAGCCTGAACGATCTCCTGGGCGCCGTCGGGTCGCTCGCCGGACGGCCGGTCCGGGCGCGCCACGAGGAGGCGCGGCCCGGGGACATCCGGCACTCGCTCGCGGCGATCGATCTCGCCGCGGCGCGGCTCGGCTACCGGCCGTCGGTCGATCTCGCCGAGGGGCTTCGCCGGACCTGGGAGAGGCTCGCGCCGTGAGGAGGCGAGCGCGGTTCCACGCGGTGCTCCTCGCCGGGGGGAGTGGGACGCGGTTCTGGCCGCTGAGCCGCTCCGGCCGCCCCAAGCAGCTCCTTCCCCTCGGGGGGGCGGATCCGCTGCTCCTCGCGACCTGGAATCGAGTTCTCCGGATCGCGCCGCCCGCGCGCGTGTGGGTCGTGGCGCCCCGAGCGCTGGTCCGCGACGTGCGGCGGATGCTCCCCCGGCTCCGGCCCGACCGCCTGATCGTCGAGCCCTCGCCGCGGGACACGGCTCCCGCGATCGCGCTCGCCTGCGCCGCGGTGGCGGCGGCCGATCCCGGAGCCGTCGTCGGCGTGTTTCCGACCGATCATGTGATCCGGGACGCGGCGGCCTTCTCGCGGGCAGTGCGGAAGGCGATCGGCGAGGCGGAGCGGGGAGCGCTCGTCTGTCTCGGGATCCGGCCCGACCGGCCGGCGACCGGGTTCGGCTACCTGCGGTGCCGCACGAGGCCGTCGGGGGAGCGGACGGTCGAGGTCGAGCGCTTCGTCGAGAAGCCGGACGCCGCGCGGGCGAGGCGGTTCCTCCGCTCGGGGCGCTACCTCTGGAACGGCGGCATGTTCGTCTGGGGGGCCGCGCGCTTTCTCGACGAGCTGCGGCGGACCGAGCCCGGCATCCGCGAGGCGGTCGAGGCTCACCGCGCGGGTTGCCGCGGCGCCTGGGACCGCGCGCGGAAGATCTCGGTGGATTACGCGGTCATGGAGAGGGCCGAGGGGGTCCGGGTCGTCCCCCTCGACGCCGGGTGGGACGACGTCGGCTCGTGGGACGCCGCCGCGAGGATCCGCGAGGAGGAGGGGAAGGCTCCGCGCGGCGCGATCCTCGTCGACTCCGCCGGCAGCGCGGTGTTCGGCGAGGGAGGGCGCGTCGTCGCCGTCGTGGACGTGCCCGGGGTGGTCGTGGTGGACACGCAGGACGCCCTTCTCGTCGTGTCGCGCCGGGCTTCGGAGAAGGTGCGGGCCGTGGTGGAGGCGCTCCGAGCGCGCGGCCGAGAGGATCTCCTTTGAGTGTTTTCCGGCGGGCGCGCGAGGCGGTCCGGGCCGAGGATCTCCCCCTGCTCGCGGCCGTTCTCCTGCTCCCCTGGCTCTTCGGGGGAGTGGAGATCTGGGTCGCGCGCTCGGCCTCGCTCCTTCTCGCCCTCGCGGCCGCGGCCGCGCTCGCGCGGGAGGGGTTCGCCGGGCTCGGGCTCGACCGGGACCGGGCCTGGCTCGCCCCGGCGGCGCTCCTCGGGGTCCTGGCCGCCCTCCAGCTCCTGCCGCTCCCCCCGCCGCTCCTCCGGGCCGCGAGCCCGAAGACCGACGAGATCCTGCGTGCGAACTTCCCGGGGTATCCGGGCGAGGCGCCGCCGGACCTGATCGCGGCCATCGAGAGCCGCGCGCTCGACCGCGTGCCCGACGCGAGAAGCTTCGAGGCTCCGGCGGCGGCCGGGGCGCTGCCTCGCGCCAAGGCGGCGGGCCGGTGGGACGGCTGGCGGCCGCTGTCGCTCCACCCGGACGCGACGGTGGAGCGGCTCTTCTGGTACGGGGCGCTCCTGCTGGCGTTCCTGGTCGTCCGCGCCCGGGCCCGGGAGTCCGAGGCCTTCCGGCTGCACCGCGGGGCCCTGTTCTGCCTCTTCGTCGCCCTCGCCCTCTTCGGGATCGCGCAGAGGATCTCGTGGAACGGGAGGATGTTCTGGATCGGCCCTGCCGTCGAATCGGCGAGGCCGTTCGGGCCGTACGTGAACTGCGTGCACTTCGCGGGGGTCATGGAGCTCGCCGCGCCGTGGCTTCTCGGCTGGGCCTGGTCGCGCACGCGGCGGCTCGGACGAGGCGCCTTGCGCGACCCGGCGACGCTCCTGGCATGGGCGGGGGCCGCCGGGACCGCGGCGGCCGGGATTGCCTCGGAGAGCAAGGCAGGGGCGGCGCTGATCGCGGCGGGCGTGTCGATCGTCGTCGTCTTCGGGATGGTCCGGCGCGGCCGCCGCCTCGCGGCGGCCGCGGCCGCGCTCGCCGGCTGGATCGCCGCCGGGGCGCTGCTGGTGGAGACAGGGATGGGGGGGCGCGCCTGGTCGTTCCTCGCGGAGTCGAGGGAGGGGATCGGCGGGTACAGCCGGATCGAGGCGTGGCGGTCGGCGGTCCCGATGGTCGCGGATTTCCCTCTCGCCGGTGTCGGGATGGGAGCCTTCCGCGACGTGTTCCCCCGCTATCTCCGGCCCGGAGAGACCGGGTACTGGGACCGGCTCCACAACGATTACCTCGAGGTCGTCATCGAGGGGGGGATCCCCGCGGGGGTCCTCGTCGTCCTGCTCGCCGCCGGGTTCTCCGTCCGGGCGGTCCGGGGATGGCGGCGCGCCCGGAAGGGGGAGCGGACCGCGCGCCTCGGCCTCCTCGTCGGCCTCGGCGCGCTCGGCCTCCACGCCGTCGTGGACTTCAACCACCAGATCCCCGCCAACGCGCTCCTGTTCGTCGTCACGGCCGCGCTCGCGACGCGGGGCGGGGAGGCGGGGGAGCGGGAGCCGTCATGAGGGAGCGGAGGATCGTCCACGTCGTCGGGGCCCGCCCGAACTTCATGAAGATCGCCCCGGTCCTCGAGGCCTGCGGCCGGCACCCCACTCTCCGCTCCATCCTCGTCCACACGGGCCAGCACTACGACGAGAGGATGTCGCGGCTCTTCTTCGACGAGCTGGGGATCCCCCGTCCCGACGTCGATCTCGAGGTGGGCAGCGCGAGCCACGCCCGGCAGACCGCGATGATCCTCGAGCGTTTCGAGCCCGTCCTCCTCGAGAGGCGCCCCGACCTCGTCGTCGTCGTCGGCGACGTCAACTCGACGATCGCCTGCGGTCTCGCGGCGGTCAAGCTCGGGATCCCGGTCGCGCACGTCGAGGCCGGCCTCCGGAGCTTCGACCGGACGATGCCGGAGGAGATCAACCGGATCCTCACCGACGCGATCTCCGACCTCCTGTTCGTCAGCGAGCCGAGCGGGGTCGAGAACCTGGCGCGCGAGGGGGCGGATCCCGCGAAGGTGCACCTCGTCGGGAACGTCATGATCGACACGCTCCTCGCCCACCGGGAGCGGGCCCGCTCCAGCCGGGTCCTCGAGGATCTCGGTCTCGAGCCCGGGAGGTACGCGGTCCTCACCGTCCACCGGCCGGCGAACGTGGACGATCCGGAATCGCTTCGCGGCGTCCTCGAGCCGATCGTCGAGCTCGCGGGGCGGATCCCCGTGGTCTTCCCGGTCCACCCGAGGTCCCGGGAGGCCCTCGCGCGCGCCGGATGGGCTCCGGAGCCGTCCTCCGGCCTCGTTCTCGTCGAGCCGCTCGGCTACCTCGACTTTCTCCGCCTCATGATGGACGCGAGGATCGTAGCGACCGACAGCGGCGGGATCCAGGAGGAGACGACGATCCTCGGCGTCCCCTGCGTGACGCTCCGGGACAACACGGAGAGGCCGATCACGCTGACCCGCGGCACCAACCGCCTCGGGGGCACGAAGCCCGAGGGGATCCGGAGAGCGATCGCCGGAGCCCTCGATGCTCCCGCGGCCCGGCCGGAGCCGGTGCCTCTCTGGGACGGCCGCGCCGCCGTCCGGATCGCGGAGATCCTCGCGCGATGGGCCCGGGACTGAGCGGCATGCGCGGGCGCGTTCCGGCGATCCTCGGGATCGCCGTGGCGGCGGTGTATCTCGTCCGCGCCGCCCGGGGGATTCCCGCGGGCCTCGCGTACGAGCGGGCGGTGAAGCTCAACAGGTCGGGGCTCGAGACGCGGGCGATCTCCCTCTTCGAGCGCGGCGCCGTGGGGTTCGACCGGAACACCGCCCTCTGGTACGCGGGGGAGGCCGGCGTGCGGGTGTGGGACGCGCTGCGCCCCGCGGAGAGGCTCGGGGAGAGGGGCTTCGAGACGGTAGCCCGCGCGTCGCGGGCCTACCTTCTGGCGGCCTCGGGGAACCCCGCGAGCGCCTGGCCGTGGAGCGGGCTCGCGGAGCTCTACGGAAGGATCGAGACGGCGGCCCGCGCGCGCCGGGCCACCGATCTCGGGGCGCTCGCCGGCCCCGCCTGGAAGCGCGTCGGGAAAGAAGGGCGCGTGGCGGTCGGGCTCATGAGGGAGGCGATCGAGAGAGAGCCGATGGTGTTCGCGCACCGCGACGCCCTCGTGCTCCTCTGCCTCCGCCTGGGGCTCGAGAGAGAGGCCGAAACCGCGATGCGGGAGAGCGCGAGGGTCCAGCCGGGGCACTGGGTCCACGCGGGCCTCTCCTTTAGGAACCTGCCGCCTTCGATGCTCGAGGCGTTCGCCGAGGGGTCGCGGGAGGTGCTCGGGAAGGCGCCGATGCTCCCGCTCGAGCGGCACCTGCTGTCGCTCGCGCAGCTCGAGCTCCGGCTCGGCCGCCTCGACGACGCGGAGGCGCACCTCGAGAGGGCGATGCTCCAGCCGGCCGACGGCCTGCGGCGGGCGGAGCAGGCGTACCATCTCGGCCTCGTCCGCAAGTCGAAGGGGGACTTTTGCGGAGCAAGGAAGGCGTTCGAGCTGGCCTCCCAGGGGCCGGTCTTCCGATCGTCGATCGCGTACCAGCGCGGGCGAATGGAGGAGGCCGAGGGGCGCGCGCGAGAGGCCCTCGACCTCTTCGAAGAAGCCCTTCGCCTCGAGCCCCGGAACGTCTTCCTCGCGCTCGAGTGCGCGAGAGCGGCGCGGGGCCTCGGGGAGTGGAAGACCGCGGAGGAGACGCTGCGCTGGGCGATCCTCGTCGCTCCCGAGGACGGCCGGCCGAGAGCGGACCTCGTTCGCACGCTCCTCGCCGCGGGAGACCGGCGCGGCGCCGCCCGGGCGCTCGGGGAGATGCGGGAGGCGGTCGGAAGGTCGCCGGAAGTGCTGACTTTGGAAAGGGATCTGGCCGGCGCGGGCCCCGCCCCCTGACACTGGTTTTATAGGATGGCGGCCTTGGCGGCGTTGCGGTGAGGGGAAAACGCGGTATATCTAACGGAACATGGGGCTCGTTGACTTGGCGGGATCGCCTGTATCCATGGGCCTGACGGGGCTCCTGACGCTCGTCGTGTCGGCGCTCGCCAGCTTCGCCCTGACGCCGGTCGCCATCCGGATCGCGCGCCGGTTCGACATCGTGGACCGGCCGGGGCCGAGGAAGATCCACAGGGCGCCGATCCCGCGGATCGGGGGGCTGGCGATCTTCGGCGGCTTCGCCTGCGGTCTCGCGGCGGCGGTTTTCACGACCGGCTACGCGAACCTGCTCCCCGCGCGCACCGGCTACTGGGGCGCCCTCGCCGCCGGCGCCGTCGGGATGCTCCTGCTCGGCCTCGTGGACGACGTCGTCGGCGTGTCGTTCCGCGGCAAGTTCGCCGTCCAGATTCTCGCCTCCCTGGTGGTCTGGACCGCAGGGTTCCGGATCGCCCTGCTGACGCACCCGCTCGACGGGCACCGGATCGAGCTCGGGTGGCTGTCGCTCCCGGTGACGGTGCTCTGGATCGTGGGGATCACGAACGCGATCAACCTTCTCGACGGGCTCGACGGCCTGGCGGCGGGATGCGCCCTGATCACGACGACGACGATCGCGATCATCGCCGCGCACGGAGGCCGCGTGGCGGTGACCGCGATCGGGGTCGCGCTCGTCGGGAGCCTGATCGGCTTCCTCCGCTACAACTTCAACCCGGCGAGGATCTTCCTGGGCGACTCCGGGAGCCTGTTCCTCGGCTTCGTGCTCGCCGTGATCTCGATCCACGGCAGCGCTAAGGGGCCCGCCGCGGTCGCGACGATCGCGCCCCTCCTCGTCCTCGGCCTTCCGATCCTCGACACCGCGCTCGCCGTCGCGCGGCGGCTCTACCGCCTGGGGAGCGAGACGGCGAGGTCGGGGAACGGGGCGGGGTGGGCGATCCGGAACCTCGACGTGATGTTCCGGCCGGATCGGGGGCACGTGCACCACCAGCTGCTCGATCTCGGCCTGGGCCACCGGGCCGCGGTCCTCGTCCTGTACGTGGTGATGATCGCGCTCGGGTTCCTGGCCCTCACCATCGTCGTCCTCAACAACGTGTGGGTCGCGATCGTCCTCGTCAGCGCCCTCGCGTTCTCCGCCGCCGCGATGCTCCTGGCGTTGCTTCGTCTCCGCCGGCGCGGCGCGCGCCGGCCGGCGCGAGGGACCGGGGACGTCGCCGCGGTGCCGGAGCACGCGATCGGGCGGCACTGAGCGGCCACAACCTCCCAAGACACGGATGGGATAGCCTAGGAGCGTGATGCGAGCCCATCGCTGCGCGATCGGAGCGAGGCGGACGGCGGCGGCCGCCGTCCTCGCCACGTCGGCACTGCTCGCGCCCGCGCTCCGGGCGCAGGTCGAGGAGCCTCCCGAGGGCCTCCCGGCCGGTCCCTGGATCCTCGCGCCGGCGCTCCTCGCGGGGTACTCCAGCGACTCGAACGTGTTCTACGAGCCCCCCTCGATGGGTCCGGTCTCGGACCCGCTGCGCGCCGCATCCCCTTCCCTCCGGGCGACGCTGCCGTTCCGGAACAGCCGGTTCGATCTCGCCTATCGCGCCACGAAGAGCGACTACGACGAGGTCGTGCTCGCCCGGTCCCTCTCCCAGGAGTTCGGAGCGACCCTCTCGCTCGTCTTCTCCTCGTACGATCGGCTCGAGGCCTCCGCCTCCCGGACGCTCGGGTCGACCGACACGCAGGTCTTCGATCCCGGCGGGGAGGCGGTCTTCCGGGGGCTGCCCTACGACTTCGACGAGCAGACCGTCGGGATCTCGCGGAGGGTCCCGGGGAAGCGGGGGTGGGACGTCTACGTGACCCGGAGCGTCCTCGACTACTCCGACGACCCTGACGCGACGTTCTTCGACTACGAGGGGCTCGAGGCGACAGCTCTTTACCGGGAGCCGCTGTCCCCGAAGATGTGGCTCGTCGCCGACTGGACGGGCCGGTGGTTCGACGAATACGACGCGGCGGACACCGACCCGGACCGCGAGCCGACCTGGCAGGAGCGGAGCAAGCTGTTCCGGGCCGGGCTGCAGGGGCTCCTGGGCACGGGCAGGCCGTATCAGGTCGTCGTAGGGCTGGCCGATTTCGGCCTGACGGGGGCGTCGACGTCGACCTACCGGGGATGGACCGCGGACGGCGCGCTCGTCACGCGATGGGGCGCCGCCACGTCCCTCGAGGTCCGCGCGTCGAGGCGCCCGTGGCCCTCGTTCTTCCTCGAGGGGAACTTCTACGTGAACGAGACGGCGTCCGCCCGCCTCGAGCGCCGGTGGCTCCGGCAATCGCGGCTCGGGGCCGAAGGGCGCTGGTCGCGCGCCACCTACACCGAGCCGGTCCCCGAGGGGTTCGCCGGGGAAGGGATCGTGCGCGCGGACCGGACCGTCCGTATCCGGGTTTATGCTAACTTGATGGTCCACGAGAGGTTCGGGATCCGGTTGTCGGTGGACGACGACAGGAGAACGTCGAATTTCGAATACGCGGAGTACCGCAAGAGGGTCTACTTTGTTGGCATTCTCCTCGGCTGGTACGAGTAGGCGGACCGGCGTCCTCGCGGCGTGCGTGTTGCTGGCGGCGGCCGGGGCCGCGGTCGCCCAGGAGGGCGTCCCGCGGCAGGATGCGGCGACCGAGGTCGGCGTGGTGCGGATCGGGCTGCCCGAGGGGCGCGCGCTGCCGCTCGCGGTGACGCTCGGAGAGGGAGGAGTCCGGCTCGACCTGCCGAGAGGAAGCGCCTTCCCGATCGATTTCCAGGCGGCGAGCGGCGGCCTGGTCCGGAACGCGGAGATCCGGGACGGAGGCGATGACCGCCTCGTGCTCGACCTGAGGCTCGCGGCGGGCCTTCTGGAGTCGGTCGTCCACGAGGAGGGCGCGGTCGTCCTGAAGTTCCGGCGGCGCGTGACCTCGGCGGCCGAGGACGACGACGCCACCGCGCGCTACACGATCGGCCCCGAGGACAAGATCCTCCTGACGGTGACCGGTTTCCCCGATCTCTCGCGCCAGGTCGTCGTCGGCGCCAACGGCACGATCGCGGCCCCGCTCGTCGGCGAGGTGACGGCCGAGGGGCTGTCCCCGCGAGAGCTCGCGGTCAAGGTGACCGAGCTCCTCGCCCGCGACTACCTGGTGGATCCGCAGGTGGACGTCGAGGTCGTCGAGTACCGCAGCAAGTGGGTGATGGTCACCGGCGAGGTCCGCGTCCCGGGACGCGTGCCCCTCCGGGCGGCCAGCACGCTCAAGGACGTCGTGGTGGACGCGGGCGGCCTGACGTCGGACGCCGGCATCTCCATCACGATCTCGAGGCAGGCCGGGAGCGGGACCTCGACGGAGTCGATCCTCGTTCCGCGAGACGCCTTCGAGCACGGGGAGGCCAACCCCGAGGTGCAGTCGGGGGACATCATCAATGTCGCCCGCAAGGCCTACGTTTACGTGCACGGGGAGGTGCGCGCTCCCGGGCGGGTCCTGCTCGAGCCGGGGCTGACCCTCCTCAAGGCCCTCGCGATCGTCGGGGGGCTCACGGAGTGGGCCAACAAGAGGGAGGTCCAGGTCCTTCCGGAGAATCCGGACGCGCCGGCCGCGGAGTACGACGTCAAGGACATCGAGCGGCGGAAGATCGAGGACCCGGCGCTCCGGGGCGGCGACACGGTGGTGGTCCGCCGGCGCATCCTCTAGCGCGGGCCCGGTCGTTTGTTGATGGCCCGCCCCGCGCCCACTATATTGAACGGGTCGAGCCGTGGGGTCCGGGCGGGTCCGCGCCGGCCCGGGGTTCTGGAGGCGGCATGAGCGCGTTGCAGGCGGAGCCGGTCGCGGCCCCCTCGCGGGAGGTCCATCTTCGCGACTACTGGAAGATCGCCTGGCAGGGACGCTGGACCGTCGCGGCGGTGTTCGGGGCGATCGTCGCCGCGGCGATGGCGTGGACGTTCCTCCAGACCCCGATCTACCGGGCGACGGCGGTCGTCGAGGTCCAGCCCCAGGCGCGGCGGGTGGGCCCGGGGCAGGACGTCTCCGGCCTGGGCGTCGCGAGCTACGGCTGGTTCGCCGAGGAGCGCTACCAGAACACGCAGATCGAGATCATCAAGAGCCGGGTGATCGGCGAGCGGGCGTTCGCGGTCCTGGGGCTCCGGAGGGACCCGAGGTTCGAGGGGCTCGCCGACCCCGTCGCGGCCTTCATCGGGCGGATGAAGGTCGAGCCGCGCCGCGAGACGGGCCTGATCGAGATCAGCATCGAGGGCCCGGACCGCGAGGAGATCGCCCGCTGGGCGAACGCCGTCGCGGACACCTACGTGGACCGGAACATCGAGCGCGCCCGGGAGAACACGCGCAACGCGGTGGCCGCCATCGAGAACCTGATGCAGCCGCTGAAGGAGAAGCTCTCCGACGCGGAGCGCAGCCGGTTCGAGGTGCTCCGGGAGAAGCAGATCTACAACCCGGAGAACCAGCAGGCCATCGTCCGCCAGCGCCTGACGCGGCTGAACGAGGAGCTGTCGGAGACGGAGGTCAAGCTGGGGGGGCTCCGGTCCCTCCTGGCGAAGATCCGCGAGATCCTGCAGAAGGACGGGAACCCGATGATCCTTCCGGACCTCGCGAAGGACGTCGAGCTGCAGGACTACAACCGGCAGAAGGTCTCCCTGGAGCGGGAGGTCGAGAGCGCGAAGGTCCTGTACCGGCCGGGCCACCCGGCGTACCAGGAGAAGGCGACGCAGCTCGGAAAGGTGCAGCAGAGGATCCGCGACCGGGTCTCGCTGATCCTCGGGACGATCCAGGACGATTACGATCTCGCCTCGAACAAGGAGGCGTACCTCCGGGGCGAGATCCGGAAGGCCGAGGAGCAGTCCTACCAGGTCGGTGTGGCAGCCTCGCAGTATTCGCTGGTCGAGACCGACGCGGACACGCGGAAGCAGCTCTACGACGCCATCACCAAGACGCTGAACGAGGTGACGGTCGCGTCGGACCTCCTGGCGAACAACGTGTCGGTGCTGGACCACGCGATCCCGCCGCTCCGGCCGATCAAGCCGCAGAAGCGCCTCAACCTCGCGCTGAGCGGGATCATGGGCGTTTTCCTGGGGCTCGCGACGGTGTTCTTCCTCGACTACCTCGACAACACGTTCCGCACTCCCGAGGACATCGAGCAGCACCTCAGGCTCAACACGCTCGCCGTCGTCCCGCGCATCCTGGACGGGGACGTGAACTCGCACGCGGTCAAGGAGGCCTACCAGACCCTCCGCACGGCCCTGATCTTCCTGAGCCGGAACCGAGAGCGGCGGATCCTCCTCGTGACGAGCAGCGGGCCGCAGGAGGGGAAATCCTCGACGACCGCGCAGCTCGCCCGGTCGCTGGCGAGCGCGGGCGACCGCGTCGTCGTCGTGGACTGCGACCTGAGGCGGCCGACGCAGCACGTGCATCTCGGCCTCAACCGGGAGCACGGCCTGACGAACTACCTCGCGGCGCCGAAGGAGTCGCACGACTGGCAGTCGTACGTGAAGCAGGTCGGTCCGGAGAACCTCGACGCGATCACCTGCGGCCCGATCCCTCCCAACCCCCCCGAGCTGCTGGGGAGCGAGAGGTTCGCGGCGCTCCTGGCCGCCCTCCACGAGAAGTACGACTGGGTCGTCCTGGACTCGCCGCCCGCGATGTCGCTGGCCGACGCCTCGGTCCTGGCGACGCGGGTGGAGATGGTGCTGCTGGTGATCCAGCACAACAAGGCCGATCGGGACCTCGTCTCGAGGAGCGTGGCCCAGTTCCGCAACGTCGGAGCGAACCTCGTCGGCGCGGTCCTGAACAACGTGGACATCGAGAAGGCGTACAAGGGCGACTACTACTACGCCGGCTACTACTACTACGGCGCGGATCGGAAGAAGAAGCGCCGCCGCTCCGGGGGGGCCCGCCCCGGGGAATCGAGCGCCGGCACGATGACCGGCGCCTGACGTCCGGCCTCCGCGCCGGCGGGGAGCCCCGGCCTCGCACATGCACGTCGGCGTCGTCTTGCGCACGCTGAGGTCGGTCGGGGCGCGCCGCGCCGCGCTCCGCGCGCTCCGTCGCTGGCGAGGAGCCCTTCGAGGGACGGCGCGGCGCCTGGGGGCGGGGCCCGGGGCGGCGTCGCTCCGGAACCTCTCCCTCGCCCCGGCCCCGGCGCTCGAGAATGCCTGGACCGGCACGTTCCGGTTCCGCTTTCTCGAGGTCGAGCGGGATCTCGGCGATCCTCCCGACTGGAGCACGGCCCCCTCGAGGTTGTGGGGGTACCACCTCCATTACCTCGATGTCCTGAGACAGCGGGATCGGTCGACGGAGGAAGGAGCCGGACTGCTGGAGGCATGGATCCGGGGGAACCCCTTCGGCTCCCGCCCGGGCTGGGAGCCGTTCCCGCTCTCCCTGCGGCTGGTCAACGCGCTCGAGATCCTCTCCTCGTCGGGCGGCGGCTCTCCCGAGGCGGTCCGATCGCTCGCGCTGCAGGCCTGGTGGCTCGAGGCGCTCCTCGAGCGGGACCTGGGTGCCAATCATCTCTGGAAGAACGGGCTGGCCCTCGCGTGGGCGGGGCGCCTTCTCGAGTCCCGGGACTCCGGGCGCTGGCGCCGGAAGGGGGACGGGATCGTCCGGGACGCGCTCGATGGGCACGTCCTTCCCGACGGGTTCCACTTCGAGCGAACGCCCGGCTACCACGCGGTGTTCGTCGAGGACCTGCTCCGCCTGACGGCGCTCCTCGGGGCGACCGACGGCGCGAGGGAGGATCTCTCGCGACGCGCGCTGTCGGCCCTCGCCGCCTCGGCGGGAGCGCTGGCGTCCGTCGTGCACGGCGACGGCGAGATCCCGCTCTTCAACGACTCCGCCTTCGGGCAGGCGCCCGCGGCGGCGGATCTCCTCGCCGCCGCCGCCGAGCGGACGGCGGGCGTCGGAGGATTCCGGGCGGACCCGAGGGGCGCCGTCGCGGCCGGCCTGCACCGGCTGGCTTCGGGCGACCGCGTCCTGCTGATCGACGCGGGGGACACGGCCTGCCGCGAGCAGCCGGGACATGCGCACGCGGACACCTTCTCCTTCGAGGTGTCGTGCGGGCGCGACCGGGTGATCGTGGACGCCGGGGTTCACGACTACGAGTCCTCGGAGGAGCGCCGGTACGCCCGGAGCACCGCGGCGCACAACACGGTCGAGGTGGACGGGGCCGATCAGAGCGAGCTGTGGGGCTCGTTCCGAGCCGGGCGCCTGGCTTCGGTCGTCGAGATCTCCCGGTCCGGCCCCGAGGGGCGCGAGACGATCGAGGCCGTGCACGACGGCTACGCGCGGCTCCCTGGGAAACCGCTCCACCGGAGGCGCGTCCAGGTCCTTCGGGAGGGGTTCGCCGTCGAGGACCGGGTCGAGGGGCGCGGCCGCCACCGGGCAGTCGGAAGGGTGCGGTTCCATCCGGCGCTCGAGGTGCGGCTCGTCGGGCCCGGCGAGGTCGAAGCGGTCGGCGAGCGGGTCTCCTGCCGGCTCCTCGCCGGCGAGGGCACGCCGCTCGCGCTCGAGGAGGGGGTGTACTTCCCGCGATTCGGCCGGAAGGAGCGGGCGACGGTCGTGCGGATGGAGAGGGACGGAGACCTTCCGGTCCGGTTCTCCTACCGCCTCTTCGTGTCCAGGAGGGACTGAAGCTCCCGGACGTACGCCGCCGCGAGGGCGTCGTGCGAGAAGCGCCGCACGACGAAGTCGCGGCCGCTGCGTCCGAGCGCGTCCGCGGTCGCCGGCTTGCCTCGAAGGGTCCGCAGCGCCGCCGCGAGCGCTGGGGCGTCCCCCGGCGGGATCGCGATCCCGCCGCCGCTCTCGAGGAGCAGCTCTCGGGCCTCGCCCCCGACTCCGAGAACGACCGGCCGGGCCGCCGCCATCGCCTCGAACATCTTGGAGGGCAGGACGGTCTCGAACAGCGGGTCGGGACGCAGCAGGACGAGCGCGGCGTCGGAGGCCGCGAGCAGGACGGGGACCTTGCTCCGCGGCACCTGGCCCTCGAACCGCAGGTTGGTCAGGCCGCGGCGTCTCGCCGCCTCCTCGAGCTCGGATCTTCGCGCTCCCTCGCCGATCAGCCAGAAGAGGTAGGCGGCCTCGTCCCGGAGGATCTCGGCGGCGTCCAGCACGGTCTCCAGGCCGTGCGCCATGCCGAGGGTCCCGACGAACGACGCGACGAAGCGCCCGTCGATGCCGAGGCCGCGCCGGACCTGCTCCCGGTCCTCGAGGGGCCGGAAGACGCCTGGATCCGCGCCGTTCGGAACGACCGCGATCCGCCGCGCCCCTTGTGCCTCGAGATGGCGCACGAAGGACCTCGTCACCGAGACCGCGAGATCCGACTGGCCGTAAACGAACCGCTCGAGGCCGCGAAGCGCGCGGATCGCGGGGGACCCGGGCGACAGGGCGCCCACCGCTACGATCGAGTCGGGCCAGAGGTCGCGGATCTCCAGGACGTACGGCACCCCCTTGAGCCGAGACAGCGCCCAGCCCGAGAGGCTGACGAGGAACTGCGGCGACGTGGCCAGGACGAGATCCGGCCTGCCCGCCGGCCCGAATCCCTGGAGCACCGAGGACATCGCGAAGGAGGCGTAGCAGAGGCTCCTCCACAGCACTCCCTTGTTCGGCGCCGCGTGGATGTAGGTCCGGACGACGCGCACCCCGCCGTCGCTCTCCTCGAGCCGGACGAGCCCCCTGTACTCCGGCGGGATCACCCCCGTCGGATGGTTCGGGAACGTCGTCAGCACGGTGACCGCATGTCCCGCCGCGGCCCAGCGCCGGGCGAAGGCGGAGACGCGCGCGGCGGGCGCTCCCATCTCCGGCGGGTAGTACTGGCTGACGTACAGGATCTTCAAGGCGGCTCCACGCCGTCCGGCGTCACTGCGCCGGCACCCTCCTCCGGAAATCCTCGATCGTCTTCCGGATCCCCTCCCGGATGTCCACGACGGGCCGCCAGCCGAGCCGCTCCCTCGCGAGCGCGATGTTGGGCTGCCGGACCCTGGGATCGTCGACCGGGAGCGGCTCGTGGACGATCGGGGCGGAGGCGCCCGTGAGATCCCGGACCGTCTCGGCCATCCGGAGCACGGTCCACTCCTCGGGGTTCCCGACGTTGACCGGCTCGTGGAGGTCGGACCGGAGCAGGCGGTAGATTCCCTCGACCAGGTCCGACACGAAGCAGAACGACCGCGTCTGGGTCCCGTCGCCGTACACGGTGATCGGCTCGCCCCGGAGCGCCTGCAGGATGAAGTTGGGGATGGCCCGGCCGTCCTCGAGCCGCATCCTCGGGCCGAACGTGTTGAAGATCCTCGCGATCTTCGTGTCCACCCCGTGGTAGCGGTGGTAGGCCATGGTCAGCGCCTCGGCGAACCGCTTCGCCTCGTCGTACACGCCGCGGGGGCCGACCGGGTTGACGTTCCCCCAGTACGACTCGGGCTGCGGGTGGAGCAGGGGGTCGCCGTACACCTCGGAGGTCGAGGCCAGCAGGAAGCGGGCCCCCTTCGCCTTCGCCAGCCCGAGCGCCTTGTGCGTCCCCAAGGAGCCGACCTTGAGCGTCTGGATCGGGAGCTCGGCGTAGTCCCTCGGGCTCGCGGGGCTCGCGAAGTGGAGCACCGCGAAGAGGGGCCCCTCGACGTAGATGTAGTTCGTGACGTCGTGGAAGGCGAACTCGAAGTCCCGGTTCCCGAGGAGGTGCGCGAGGTTGTCCGTCGTCCCGGTCAGCAGGTTGTCCATCGCCAGGACGGCGAACCCCTCCTGGAGCAGGCGGTCGCAGAGGTGCGACCCGAGGAATCCCGCGCCTCCGGTCACGAGAACCCGTTCCTTCATCGGTCGCCTCCTCGCGAGGCCCGCCGGTCGCGCGAGCCGCGGTGGAGAAGATACGCCGGGAGCGCCCCCGGGCGCTCGAACGCCGCCGCGGCGAGCCAGAGC
This sequence comes from uncultured Acidobacteriota bacterium, assembly GCA_937864465.1. Classification (GTDB taxonomy): domain Bacteria; phylum Acidobacteriota; class Polarisedimenticolia; order Polarisedimenticolales; family JAIQFR01; genus CALMJU01. The sequence goes on along the minus strand of CALMJU010000035.1, from coordinate 1,117 downwards.
TGCACGATGCGGCGGCGGGATCCCCGGACGAGGTCGAGGGGATGGGAGGAGCGCAGGGGCAGGATGGCGAGCCGGCGCCACGCGGCCGCCGGCAGTGCCCGGGCCGCCTCTTCCGGCAGGAGCCCCGGGAAGAGCCTGTCGAGGTGGAGGCGGGAGAGCCCCGCCGCCGCCAGGCCGCCCCAGTGCGCCAGCCGGGACGCGACGACGTCCCACCGGAACCCGGGCTCGGCCGCGATCCGCCCGAGATCGGGCGCCCACTTGAGGCGGCGGTCGAAGTAGTGCTGGAGGTGGTGGAGGAGCAGGTGCGCCGCCGCGTCGTGGTTCTCGAGCCGGAGCGCCTCGCGGCCGGCGACGCGGAGCGGAACGGCGCGCGCGAGCACCTCGTTCACCGGGATCCGGTACCGCTTCTCCTGCCCGAGGTCCCAGTGGAGCTCGAACGCGACCTCGACGGGGCCGGGGCTCTTGAGCGGCATCTCGTGGCTGCTTCGGAGCCAGTGGGTCCGCTCGGGCTCGTCCGGGCCGCTCCACCCCGCGGCCTCGAGCGTCTCGAGCGCGCGGGGGAAGTCGGCGGGGGCGACGAGGAGATCGGCGTCGTCGAGCGTGCGCTCGTCGAACCCGACGCCGAAGCGGTGGAGGACGTCGAGCCCCTTGAGGACGACCGGAACGATCCCCGCCGCGCGCAGGGCGTCGAGCGCCGTCTCGACCCGCGCGAGCAGGAGGAGGTTGTCCAGCCTGCACTTCCGCCGCGCCTCCGCGAGCTCCTCCGCGGCGCGCTCTCCCACGAGGGAGAGCTTGCCCGCGCGCGCGAGCGCCGCGTGGACCGAGGGGTGCACGTCGCACCGGCGGCAGAGGCGGACGAAGACGCCGGGGTCCGGCGGGCGCGAAGCCGCGAGGCGCTCCGCCGCGGACCAGTCCTCGCGGAGGACGGCGAGGAGCAGCCGCGCCTCGAGCCGGTCGCTCACGGCTCGCGCCGGAACGGTCCGCGCGGCGCCCGGATCTCGATCGCGCCGCGGAGGAAGCCCAGGCCGTATCCGGCGTGGAGCACCGGCAGGATCGCCAGCAGCCGGAGCGCCCCCCAGCCGAGCTTCGCCGCCCGCGAGGCGGCGAAGGCGCCCGC
>CALMJU010000034.1 GCA_937864465.1 uncultured Acidobacteriota bacterium | reverse complement strand
CCTACGCCGCCGGGACCCCCTTGAAGCCGTAGCAGAGGATCCCGCCGTGGCCTTCCTGGGTGATCTTCCGGAACATCAGGCGGACGTCCGTCCCGGGGACGACGGTCGCGGGGTCGCAGTCCACGACCTGCGCCATGAGGCGCGCCCCCTCGGGGGTCTCGATCACCGCGACCGCGTACGGGGCCTGCTGCGCGAAGTCGGTCGGCGCGACCACGACGGACGTGGAGGTGACGACCTTCCCCCTCCAGGAGAGCGCCGTCGGCTCGAAGTCGCTCTTGCGGCAGGCCGGGCAGATCCTCCGCGCCGGGAAGACCACCTTGCCGCAGGCGCGGCACTTGGCGGCCTCGAGGCGGAACCGGTTCGGGACCTCTCGCCAGTATCTCGGGCTCGGCATGGTCAGACCCTCTCGAGGATGTGGACGACGGAGCTCGCCCCGGAGCCGCCCATGTTCTGCGCGAGGCCGATCCGCGCGTTCTTCACCTGGCGCGCGCCGGCCTCTCCCCGGAGCTGCTCGAAGATCTCGATCGCCTGCGCGATCCCGGTGGCGCCGACCGGGTGCCCCTTCGACTTCAGGCCGCCGCTGGTGTTCACCGGGATCTTCCCGCCGAGCGCCGTCAGCCCCTCCCGCGCCGCGTGGCGGCCCTTGCCGACCTCGACGAGGCCGAGCGCCTCGATGCAGCAGATCTCGGCGATCGCGAAGCAGTCGTGCACCTCGACGACGTGGACGTCCGAGGGCTTGAGGTCCGCCGCCTTGTAGGCCCGGTCGGCCGACAGCTTGACGGCGTCGAGGAACGACGGGTCCTTCCGGTCGGCGAGGGCCATCGTGCTCGTCGCGAGGACGCTCGCGCGGATCTTGACCGGGCGGTCGGTGTACTTCTTCGCCTGGTCGAGGGGGCACAGGAGCACGGCCGCGGCGCCGTCGCTGACCGGGGAGCACTGCAGGAGCCGGAGCGGGTCGGCCACCATCGAGGACCCGAGGACCTCGGCGACCGTCACCTCGCGCCGGAACTGCGCCTTCGGGTTCAGCGCCCCGTGCTTGTGGTTCTTGACCGACACCCACGCCATGTCCTCGTCGGTGGTCCCGTGGGCCTTCGCGTGCGCCCGGGCGATCATCGCGTAGAGGCCCGGGAACGTGATGCCGTGGTAGGCCTCCAGCTCCTGGTCGGCCGCGGTCGCGAGGACCTCGGTCGCGTCGGCGCCGTCGGTCATCTTCTCGACGCCGGCCGCGAGGACCAGGTCGCTCGCCCCCGAGGCGACCTCGAGGAAGGCCGACCGGAGCGCGGCGCCTCCCGAGGCGCACGCGCACTCGACGCGCACCGAGGCGACGCCCGCCATCCCGAGATGGTCGGCCATCAGCGGTCCCAGGTGCTCTTGGCCCACGAACTGGCCGGCGGCCATGTTGCCGACGTAGATCGAGTCCAGGCGGTCGGCCTTGGCCGAGGTCAGCGCCTCGGACGCGGCCTCGGCGAAGAGATCCCGAAGGCTCGACTCCCAGAGCTCGCCGAACCGGGTCATGCCCGCAGCGACGATGGCTACCTCGCGCATGCTCTCCCTCCTCACCGCTCGGAGCCGAGGATGATCTTTCCCCGGAACTTGGCGTACTCGCCGTACGTCAGGTAGTGCCGCGGCCCGTCGAGCATCGAGCGCACCGTCGGCGCGAGGCCGCGGCGCTCGGGCAGCGCCTTCGTCGCCCGGAGGACGAACGAGTCCGATCCCGCGCCCGAGCCGAACGAGGTGATCAGGATCTTGTCCCCCGGCGAGGCGACGTCGAGGATCGCCGCGAGGCCGGTCGGCGACGAGCCGGAGTACGTGTTCCCCATCTTGTTGACGATCCAGCCGGTCTCGGTCTGCTCCTTCTTGAACCCGAGCTCCTTCGCCGCCTGGAGCGGGAACTTCCCGTTCGGCATGTGGAAGACCGCGTAGCGGAAGTCGGCAGGCCCGAGGCCGGTCTTCTTCAGGATCCCGCGCGTCGCGCTCAGGACGTGCTTGAAGTAGGCCGGCTCACCGGTGAATCGCCCCCCGTGACGCGGGTAGAACTCCCCCTCGCGCCGCCAGAAGTCCGGGGTGTCGGAGGTGTAGCTGTACGTCTCGAGCACCTCCGCGAGGAGGTCCTCCTTCCCGAAGATGTAGGCCGCGCCCCCCGCCGAGGCGGAGAACTCGAGCGCGTCGTTCGGCGCCCCCTGGGAGGTGTCGGCGCCGATCCCCATCGCGTACTCGACGCGGCCCGACTCGACGAGGCCGAGGGCGACGAACATCGCCTCGGTCCCCGCCTTGCACGCGAACTCGAAGTCGGCGACGTGGACCTCGGGGGCGATCCCCAGGGCGTCCACGAGAACGGTGCCGCTCGGCTTGACGGCGTACGGGTGCGACTCGGACCCGATGTACACGGCGCCGATGCGGCGCGGCTCGATCCTCGCGCGGGCGAGCGCCGAGCGCCCCGCGGCGACCGAGATCGTGATCGTGTCCTCGTCGAGGCCCGGGACCGACTTCTCCTCGAGAAGCAGGCCCCTCTGGATCGCGCCGGCGTCCTTCCCCCACTGTCGCGCGATCTCCTCGGACTTGATGCGGTAGCGCGGAATGTAGGCTCCGTATCCGACGATGCCGGCCATGGACACCTCCCGGGCAATTGGAATCCGCTCGAAGAACCGACCCGTAGCGGACCGCGCAGTCTAGCACGGAAGGGAAGAGATCGGGCCTGCTCCGGGTCCTCAGCGCCCTTCGGGGGGCGGGCCGGGGGCCGCCGCGCCCCCCCCTCCGAACCCCCTCCGCCCTTCTCGCTCCTCGGCCGCCTCGGCCAGGAGGGCCCTCGCCCGGGAGAGCATGTCCGCGTCGGCGGCGCCCGACTCCCGCGGGCGAAGCTTCAAGTGATGGGGGAGCAGGGAATCCCGGCCGGCGAGGAGGTCGAGGGCCAGGAGTTCGACGAGCAGGTCGTCGGAGTAGCGCAGCTCGAGCGCGCGCTCCACGTACGGCGTCGCCCACGCTGCCATCCCGGGCTCCCCGTACAGGGCGTACTGCCGCGCGAGGCGGTAGCCGCTCCGGACGAAGGGCTCCGGGAACTCCTCCTCGCGCTCGCGCAGCGCCGCCACCGTGGCGACCAGCTGCCGCTCCCTCCGGACCGGCTCGACCTCCGGGTCGCGGACCATCTCGAACGAGAGGTTGAGCGCCGCATCGAGATCGAGGGGAAACTCCCTCGCGTGCGCCTCGAGGGCGGGCAGCCGCTCGGAGCGATCGAGCAGCTGGACGATCTCCGCGCTCGCCAGCCTCCGTGCCTCCGTCTCGGCCTCCTCGCGATCCGCGACGGCCCGGAAGAGCCCGATCGCCTCGTCCTTCTCCCCCCTGCGCCGGTGGGCCGTCGCGAGGGCGAGCGTGCCCCAGGCGTCGAGGGCGCCGGCGTGGAGCAGCGCGGCCTGCGCTCTCCAGCTCAGCGACCCGTCCAGGACGCGGGGGATCTCCTTGCGGGCCGTCGCCGCGTCGTAGGGAGCTACGGTGCGCCACAGCTCCTCGCCCGACGGGGAGAAGATCACCGCGAGGGGCCACGACTCGACCCGGTGCTTCTCCACGAGCGGCCGGCCCTCGTCGGACGCCCCGTCCACGTACGCCAAGACCACGCGCTCCCCGAACTCGGCCTGGAACTCCCGGCCTTCGAGGAACGCCTTCGCCGGCGCCGTGAACGCGCACCCCGCCCGGCCGAAGACTACGAGGAGCGGCAGGCCGCTTTCCGCCGACCGCCGGACGCCTGCGGCGTGGTCGAGCCACGGGCTCTCCAGCGGGGACTCGCCGGCGGCCGCAGGCGCGCCCGCGAGAAGGAGGAGAGCCGCCGTCAGGAATCTTCGCATCGTGACCTCCTGCCGCCGGGGCGGAAGCGACGCCGTTCCGCCCCGGCGGATCCGATCCGGAGAGAGGCGTCCTAGAGCAGCTCCGCCTCCCCGTAGCAAGCGCACCCGCAGCACTTCTCCTTCCCCACGCCGCACGTGGAGATGCACGATCCCATGCACTCGTGGGTCAGCGAGTGCACGTACTCGCCGCAGTAGAACGACTTCACGGCGAAGTAGATCGCCTCGGCCAAGAGCGAGGACGGGACGTCGGTGATCGGCGTCGATCGGTGCGAGCCGAGCATCGAGCCGATCGCCCCGAGGATCCGCTCGCGGTCGGGAGACGAGCCCTCTTGGACGTCGTCGCGAAGGCCCGCGAGGACGCGCACCGGCAAGTAGGCGCCGCCGGTCTCGGCGTCGTGGCCCACGGGCAGCCCCTGGTTCCAGATCTCCGACGCGACGACGGCGCCGGTCGAGTCCCGGACGATCGCGGATCCGACGCCGGCCGCGAAATCGGTCGAGGCGACGAACGTCACCTGGCCCGCGAAGGCCGCGTGCGCCGCGAGCACGGCGAGCGGAGACACGAGGAACACCATCCGCTTCGAGAACCCTCTCATCGTTCCATCCTCCGGAAGAGGCTCGATCGCGCCGAGGCCGGGACGTCGAGTCGGCGGGGCCGCATTAGGCCACCATCCGCGGGAAGTAGGGAATGCCGGGGCGCGATCCCGGTTGCGAGCCGGGAACGGGGAGGGATGCCTCGATCCGGCTACACGCCCTCGCGCCGGCGGGCCCGGTAGCGGTCCCGATCCGCGAAGCAGTCGACCGCCCGGCAGCCTGCGAAGAGGCGCGCCCCGTGCGGCGTCCCCGCCGGGATCGTGTACGAGGCTCCGGCCTCGAGCTTCGACGTCTTCCCGCCGATCGTCAGGTCGATGCGCCCCTCGACGACGATCCCCCACTGGTCTCCGTGCGCGTGCTCGGGAACGACGACATCCTCCCGGGCCTCGAGGAACAGGACCTGCCCGGCGTCGCCGGTGAGCAGCCAGCCTCGGAGGCCGGCGACCGGCAGGTCGGCCTCGGGAAGGGCGCGGACGAACGGAGGGAAGCCGGCGGCCATGTCATCCTCCCGGAGGAGCGCTCGCCCCCGGCCACGGCTCGAGCGGGCCGTCGGGGATCTCCTCGTGAGCCTCTTCGGTCCTGTACACGCGGAACCCGCGGGCCTCGTAGTTCCGCAGGGCGCGCGGGTGGTCGAGATCGCAGGTGTGCACCCACACCCGCGCCGCCCCCGGCTCCCACGCTCGGCGGATCGCGGCGGTCAGGAGGGCGCCTCCGAGCCCGCGGCCGACGAACGCGGGGAGCAGGCCGAAGTACACGATCTCCACCTGCCCCGCGTCCTGCCGCTCGAGCTCGAAGTAGCCTGAGGGAGTGCCCGAGACGTACGCGACCCACGTCTCGACCTCGGGGCGGTCGAGCCAGGCGAGCCATCGCGCGCGGCTCCACGGCAGGCGGCCGTACCAGACCCAGTCCGAGCCGACCGCGGTGTAGAGGAACCGGTTCAGCTCCGGGCAGGGGATCTCCGCGCGGACGAGATCGAACGGGACCCCCGCGGGGGGCGCCGGGCGCAGCTCGGACGGCTCGCGCATCTCGAGGTACGTCGTCCTGACGAGCCGGCGCACGACCTTGCCCCGGATCAGCCGCGCTTCACGTTGAAGAAGAGCTGGCGGGTCCTGTGGCGCATGTCGATCGTCGCGCGCCCCAGGGCGACGAGGACGTAGAGCATGTTGAGGGCCGCCAGGTGCGTCGGCACGAGCCGGCGGTTCCGCGTCCGGGAGAAGACGAGCTTGGCGGTCAGCCCCTGCTGTCCGCGCAGGCGCCGCCTCAGCTTCTCGACCGCGGACTTGCTCACCAGGTTGAAGTTCCCGGCCGACCGCTTGCTCCTCGACATGGACAGGATGAAGTAGTGCCGCCGGCTCGAGAGGATGTAGTAGCGCTGCCGCTTTCCCTGCACCTCGTCGTGGAACTGCAGCCCCTTGGTCAGGCTCTTTACGCTGAGCTTCATGGCCGCTCCCCGCAAGCCCGGATCGCGGGCGCCTCCTCCGCAATCAAAAGGCAAACCGGGCCCGAGCGCAAGCCCTTGCGCCGCTCCATCCTCTCACTTCCACACGCCGGGCAGGCCCTGGAACGCCGTCGTCCTTCTCCCCTCCGCCCGGCCTCGAACTAGAAGATTTAGAGAGTTTGCGCTCGGAGGCCGCATCGCCGCGGTAGCATTCCCCGGGCGGTCCGATGCTGGTATTCTGCGCGCGGAGGCCGCGAGACGGGGGCAACCGCGGCCGCCGCCCGGCGCTCGGATCCGGGCGAGACACCGCAAGGAGACGAAGCCATGTCGATCCTCTACGATCGCGCCTCGGGCGCGGATCCCGAGGAAACGTTTCGAACCGAGTGGCTCGAGGCGAACGGTCTGGGCGGCTACGCGTCGTCGACCGTCGCGGGGGCGCACTCCCGCCGCTACCACGGGCTCCTCGTCGCGGCGACGAGGCCGCCGGCGGGGCGGATGGTCCTGCTGTCGAAGCTCGACGAGACGATCGTCGTCGACGGGGAGCGGTACGACCTCGGCTGCAACCGCTTCCCGGGCGCGATCCATCCCCGCGGGGCGGACCATCTCGCGTCGTTCCGCCGCGACCTGTTCCCGGTGTTCGAGTACGAGGCGGGCGGCGTGCGGCTCCGGAAGACGATCGCCTGCGTGCACGGCGAGAACACAACGATCGTCTTCTGGGAGGCGCTCGGGGCCGAGAGGCCCTTCGTCCTCGAGCTGCGGCCGTTCGTCGCGTTCCGGGACCACCACCGCCTCGCGCAGGCCAACGAGACGTTCGACGCCTCCGAGGCGACGTTCGAGGACGGGATCTTCCGCGCCCGCCCGTACGAAGGAGTACCCGACCTCTACCTGTCCGTCCCCGGGGCCGAGCTCGAGTCGGCGCCTACCTGGTACCGCAGGTTCGAGTACGCCCGCGAGATCGAGCGCGGGCTCGACGTCCACGAGGACCTGTTTTCCCACGGCGTCTTCCGCGTCGCGATGGAGGCCGGGCGCAAGCTCGGAGTGATCGTCTCCACCGGCAGCCCCGCGGGCCGGGACGCGGCGAAGCTCCTCGAGCAGGAGCGGCGCCGCCGGGCGAAGCTGGTCGCCGGCGTTCGCGAAGGCGACGACCTCGCCCGTCGTCTCGCTCTCGCGGCCGACCGGTTCGTCGTGCGCCGGGGGGAGGACCAGAGGACGCTCGTCGCCGGGTACCCGTGGCTCGCGGAGTGGGGGCGGGACACGCTGCTGGCCCTGCCCGGCGTCTGCCTGGCCACCGGGCGGCTCGACGACGCGAAGAGGATCCTCAGGACGTACGCGCGCGCCGAGAGCCAGGGGATGATCCCCAGCCGCTTCCCGGATCTCCCGGGCGCCGACCCGGCCTTCGAGGCCGCGGATGCCGCGCTCTGGCTCTTCGTCGCGACGCACGAGTACGTCGAGGCGGGCGGGGACCCGGCGTTCGTGAAGGCGGAGATCCTGCCGCTCCTGCGGGACATCGTCGCGTGGCACGAGCGCGGCACGCGCCACGGGATCCGCGAGGACGAGCAGGGGCTCCTCCGCGCCTCCTCCCCGGCGACGCCGCTGACCTGGATGGACGCGAAGGCCGGCGACTGGGTCGTCACGCCGCGGGACGGGAGACCGGTCGAGCTGCAGGCGCTCTGGTACAACGCCCGCTCGATCCTGGCGTCGCTGTGCCGGAGGTTCGGAGACGAGGCCGAGGCGAAGCGCCTGGAAGCTCGCGCGAAGCGCACGCGCGCCGCGTTCGAGAAGGCGTTCTGGAGCGAGGAGGCGGGGCGCCTCCACGACGTCGTCCGCGACGACGAGACGGACTCGTCCCTCCGCCCGAACCAGATCCTGGCCCTCTCGCTGCCGTTCCCGCTCCTCGGCCCGGCGAAGGCGAAGCGCGTCCTCGCCGCCGTGGAGGAGCGGCTCGCGACCCCGTTCGGCCTCCGCTCTCTCGCGCCCGGGGACCCGGCCTACCGCGGGCGCTACGAGGGGGACGTGTTCGCCCGCGACGGGGCGTATCACCAGGGGAGCGTGTTCCCCTGGCTCCTGGGACCGTGGGCCGTCGCCTCCGCGAGGTTCGGGACGGCGGCCTCGAAGGGCCGGGTCCGGGACGCCCTCGAGGCGATCGGGAGGCACGTCGCCGGAACGGGCGCCGGCGACGTCGCGGAGCTGTTCGACGGCGACGAGCCTCACGAGCCGCGCGGATGCACCGCCCACGTGCGCGCGGTCTGGGGGGTGCTGACGGCGAAGGCCGCCCTCGCTCCCGCGGCCGCCGGGAAGGCGCGCGCGACGGGGACGGGAGGAGGCCGGCGCGCCACCCGGGGCGGCGCGGGCTCGAAGGTCCATCCCAAGGGACGGAGGCAGGCCGCCAGGGCCGAGTAGCGCCGCGCTCCGCCGCGAGGGGCGGGACCGTCACTCCGCGGGGGGCGCCGGCGGGGGCGCGCCCCCGGGCCTGCGGCGGCGCGCGCGGCGGCGCCGCTTGCGGCGCGGGGGCGCCGCGCGGCCCCCGTCCTCTCCCGACGCAGCGGGCTCC
>CALMJU010000033.1 GCA_937864465.1 uncultured Acidobacteriota bacterium | reverse complement strand
GGCGCCGTCCGGATCGGCGAGCATCCGGACGGTCAGCGACTCGCCGGCCTCGCCCTTGACCAGCCGCTCGACCCGAAAGGTCACCCGGGCGATGTCGAGCGCGGAGTCGGGGTCGCGCGCCGTCTCGACCGCGGTGCAGGTTCCCCGGAAGATGCGCCCCGCCCGCGCCGTCATCTCCTCGAGGTTCATCGGACGGACCCGGGAAGCCGCCGCGTCCGTGAAGGCGCAGGACGCGAGCGCGACCGCCAGGACCGCGAACGGGAGCCGGGAACGGTGGAAGACACGAGATCCGCGCATGGCGCCGCCTCCGCCTCGCGACCGAGCGCCCCTCGTGGCGGGTAGCGTCGTCGGCGGCGTCACCGGGTTCTGGCCGCCGTCGGAAACAGCCGGCTACTGACCCGGAACGACAGGCGACAGGAGCCGCGGATGCTCTGGGTGTACTCCCGGCGCCCCCAGGAGTCAAGGGAAAAAAGAAACGGAGGGGGGTCTCTCCGATGCGGCGCGCCGTCCGACGAGAAGCTGCGACCGCCCCTAAAGCTCCCAGCGGCGCTTCACCTCGGCCGCATCCTTCCCGTCGAACGCGATCCGGCCCTCGACGAGCATCAGGAAGCGCGTGCAGAGGCTCGCGGCGAAGTCGAGGTCGTGCGTGGCGAGGATCATCGTCGCGTCGAGCCGGTCTAGGAGCGCGGCCAGCGCACGCTTCCCCGGCGGGTCGAGCCCCGCCGAGGGCTCGTCAAGGAGCAGCAGCGACGGCCCGGTCACGAGCGCCCCTGCGAGAGCCACGCGCTGTTTCTGGCCATGCGAGAGGTGATGCAGCGGCGAGTCGGCGAGGCGCTCGATGCCGAGCGCGTCGAGCGCCTTCCGTGCTCGCTCGGCGGCCTCGGGCGCGGGCACGCCCCGCCGCCGCAGGCCGAAGGCCACGTCGTCGAGGACCCTCGGGAACAGGAGCTGGTCCTCGGGCACGTTGAAGAGGAACCCGATCCGCTCGCGCACGGCGGCGAGCGAGCCACGGGTCAGCCGCTCCTCCGCGAAGCGGATCTCCCCGTCGTGCGGGACGAGCCCCACGGCGGCGGCGAGCAGCGTCGTCTTCCCGGATCCGTTGAGTCCGACCAGCGCGACACGCTCGCCGGGCCCGATCGCGAACGACACGGCGGCAATGGCCGGCGAATCGTCGGGCTCGTACCGGACCGTGACCTGCCGGAACTCGAGCGCGGGGCCGCTCATGGCACCCCCAGGACGCGCACGGCAACGGCCGCGCCCAGCAGAACGGCCGCGAGACCCAGCGTGCCGAGGTCGGCGAGGCCGAGCGCCGTCGCGCGGAACGGCTCGAGGCTCGCGTCGCAGTACCCGCGCAGCTCCATCGCCGCGCCGACCCGCTCCGCGCGAACGATGACCCGCGGAAGCCACACGCGCGGGAGGGAGAAGAGGACGCGCCAGGCCGCGATCCCCCCGGACGAAGCGCCGCGCACCGCCATGGCGGCCGCCACGCGCCGGGTTTCGTAGAACAGGGTCGCGGTCTGGTGGACGATCTGCAGCAGGATCGCCGAGACGATGCCGGGCACGGGGAGCCGGAGGAGCGCCTCGCGCAGGTCGGACGCGGTCAACGACGTGACGGTGGCCGCACAGACCAGCATCCCGCACAACCCCCGCAGCAGGATGGTCCACGGCACGACGAGCGCATCCCGCCAGCTCCCGGCGTTCGCGGAGGGAGCATCCGGGAGCAGGGGCAGCAGCAGGAAGTACGGCAGGAACAGCGCCAGGCCGAGCACGAGGAACATGCGCAGCACCTTCCACGGAGGCCCGCACGCCAAGAGCCAGACGACGCCGGCCGAGGCCGCGCACAGGGAGCCGGCGAGCGTCGCTCCGGTCGACGTCATGCACGCGGCGAAGACGGCCGCCGCCGCGACGAGGCGGGTCTGGGGCGCCGCGTGCCGGACCGGCCCGTGCCCGCATCCCCAGAGGTCGTGGATCGGCTTCCGCATGCTCGGCTATCGCTCCGGCTTGACCGCCGTGACGAGGTATCCGGCGTCGGACTCCCGGGCCGTCGCGATCCGGAAGCCGGCGTCCGCCAGCAGGTCGGCCGTCTCCCGGACGGGCGGCAGCGTGTCCCGGCGGATCGCCTCCCCCGCGCCCGCGTGGATCTCGTTGATCTTGTGCCTGGAGGCCAGGTGCCAGACGTGGAGCGAGCCGCCCGGCCTCAGAACCCTGCCGAGCTCCGCCGCGACCGCCTTGCGGTCCTCGAAGTGCGGCCACACCGAGTAGCAGAGGACCCGATCCACGGCGCCGTCCGAGAGCGGAAGCAACCGCGCATCCTCCGAATGCCACGAGACCCGCGGATCGGAGATCTTGCTCCTCGCGACCTCGACCATGCGCGGCGAGATGTCGACCGCGACCACGCGGCCCGCGGGAGAGAGCTTCGCCAGGAGCGCCCGCGTGAGGTTGCCCGTGCCGCAGCCGACGTCGAGGACCTTCTCGTCCGGGCGCACGCCCAGCTCGGCGAGCCCGTCCGCCAGCTTCTGCGAGAGCCGAGCGAGGTCCTCCCATCCGTCCCACTTCTCGGCGATGCCGTCGAAGAAGACGGCTCTCTGGTCCGCGGTCATTCCCTACTCCCTTCCCGGGCCGCGCCGAGGCGCGCGGTTCCGCGTCCCGCTCTCGCCACGGGCGGCACCACGACCGCCATGAGGACGATGCCCGGCCAGCCGCTCAGGAGCGAGAGGCCCGCCATGAACCCCGCGGGCAGACGGATGACGAGCGAGAAGGTGTAGGCCAGGGCGACGTACAGCACGCGGCCGAGCAGGAGCACCGGGATCAGCACCAGCCACTCGTTCGCCTCCGGCCGGAGGCGCATGCAGAAAGCGAGGATGCCCGCCATCGCCGCCAGCTCGATCGCCATGAAGACGGCGACCGGAGGATAGAACGGCGGCATCCCGGTCAGGGCTCCGGAGAGGATCGGAACCAGCGCCGCGGTGACCGCGGCCGGCAGCGGCCGCACGAAGAACGGCAGCGTGCACAGCGGCAGGTACATCGGCATGAAGACGTGCCCGAGATGCAGCAGGTGGAACAGCAGCGGCAATAGGAGCGCCGCCGCTCCGAAGAGGCCGCAGTACGCGAGCTCGTGTGGCGAGAGGTGGCGGCTCACGGCAGACCCCGACCTTCAGTCCGAGGCGGACGTGGAAGCCGGCATCCGGCGGCCCCCGACGTGGGCGTGGCGCTCCCGTGAATCTCCGGGCCTCCCCTTCCCACCCTCGATATCCCGCATGACGACCACGCATCCTACCGCCGGTACGGGCGGATGCCAACCGGTGTCGTGCGCCACCGATTCTTTGAACCCTCTCCTCCACCCCCAACGTCTCGCACGGCAATGACGCATCTTACCGTCGGCACCGACCGATCCGAAGCTTTCTGCGGAGGCTCGAATGTCGCCGACCGACGAGTGATCCCCCATCCGAGTCCCGAAAAACTGGCCGCAGTACGTGCGAACCGGGGCGATCCACGCCATCTCCCTGGACCGCTTCTCCCTCACCGCCGCTCGAGG
>CALMJU010000032.1 GCA_937864465.1 uncultured Acidobacteriota bacterium | reverse complement strand
CTTCCCGTCCATACGGCGACATGACCGGTTCGCGCGGCCGGCGCGCCGAGCCTGGACGTCGGCCTCCAGGTGTCGGTGGCCGGGTCGTACCTTCCGCCGGTCGAGAGGCTCGGCTTGACAGCGGTCGCCCCGCCCCACACGATCATCTCGCTCCCGGTCCAGACGGCGGTGTGCCCCGCGCGCGCCTCGGGCAACCCGCCGAGCGAGGTCTCTTCCCACTCGTCCACCGGCTCGCAGGGCTTCTCCCTCTCCCACCCCGCCACGCCGTCGTGGTTCGCGCGGAGGCCGTATCCGGCGTCCTCGCGGTTCTGCGGCTCTCCGGCGATCTCCGGAAGCGTGCCGTTCGAGTCCGCGACCGCAGGCACCGATGCGGCGTCGAGGCTCCCCTCGACGCCCGACCACCACGCGTCCCAGGTCGTCTTCGGGACCTCGAAGCTCGCCACGGCGATCTCGTCGGCGGACTCGCGCAGGACGACGCGCGTGACGAACGCTTCCCTCTCCTCGACCAGGGGTCCGATCGTCCCCACCTGTCCCGAGAACCGAACCTGCATCCGCTCGAAGCCCTCGGCTTCGAGGGCGCTGCGGATCTCGCCGGAGTCGGTCTCGTCGAGGAGCGTCGCATCCGGGACGAACGGATCGGCCTCCGCCTCGGCGCGGACATACGTCACGACGGTCCGGTCGGGTCGTTCGACCTGCGGATCGATCGCGCCGCTCGCCAGCGCGGCGCGAATCGTCTCCCCGGCCTGTCTTTGCGGCGCGTGGATCGTAGGATCCGAGGCGAAGAAGTTCCTCGCGAGACGGTCGGCCAGGGCCGGCCGTGCCAGGCATTCCTGGACGAGCCAGGGATCGTCGCCGAGCGCCCGGTGGAGCTCCCGGAGCCGCTCCGGCATCCGGGTCCCCCGCGCCTGACGCTCCATCTCCCGACGCAGCATCTCGGCCGTCACGGGAGTGTCCCAGAACGCTTCGAGCGCGGCGCTCTGCTTCAGGTACTTCCGGACCTTCCCCTCGAGGACCGTCCGGGGCACCGCTTCCTCGAACGTCCTTCTCGCGTCGATCTGGTGGGAGTAATGGACGCGCTCGATCGCCTCCTGGGCGCGGACCCGGTCCTCGAAGCTCAGATCGCGGGCCGAGACCGCGGACGCGACGCACAGCGTCGCCACCGCGACGAGCGCGGGCGACCATCGTGTCTTGAACATGGAGATTCCTTTCGTAAGAGCCTGGCTCTTACGTACGCTGCGGATGCGGAGAAGTCAAGAGTAAGGAGGCGAAATCGCGAACCCATCCGGGACGGCAACCCTTCTAAACCGGCTGCCGCCCCCGATCTCGGAAGCGCTTCTCGAACGCCTCGACGCACTCGCGCTTCCACTCGTCCGGCATCGAGGCGGAGGGCACGGCGCCGACCTGGGCCACTGTGTTGCGCAGCGAGCGAAGGAAGCGGACGCACGGCTCGCAGCCGGCCATGTGCGCCTCGATCTCCGCGCAGAGCGCGGGGGGGAGCTCCCCGTCGAGGTACTCGGACAGTCTCTCGAACAGCTCGAGGCAGCTTTCGGAGCGGTGGTCGTGGCCGGCGCTCATCCTCGCTTCCCCTGCTTCGAAGCCTCGGCGGCCGCGGCCTCGAGGCGCTTCCGGACCATGAGGCGCGCCCGATGCAGGCGCATCTTGACCGTCGTGATCGGCAGCGAGAGAGCCTCCGAGGTCTCCTCCGTCGAGAGGTGCTCCATGTCTCGCATCACCAGTACGATGCGGTAGTGCTCGGGCAGGTCACGGATCGCCTCCTGCACCCGTTCCCTCACCAGCGTCCTCTCCAGCTCCTCGTCGGGCAGGGCGGACGGGTCGGGGATCTCCGCAGCGGCCCCGCGGCCCGGCTCGGGCGCGAGATCCTCGAGCGAGAGCTCCCGCGCCGGCTCGTACTTCCCCTTGCGCCGCTTCATGTAGCAGGCGTTCGCCGCGACGCGGTAGAGCCAGGAGCGCAGCGCCTCGGGATGGTCGAGGTCCTTCAGCGAGAGGTAGGCCTGGAGGAGCGTCTCCTGCACGACGTCGCGCGCGTCCTCGCTGGGGCCGCACACGCGGCGCCCGAACCCGTAGATGCGGTCCCCGTGGGCCGCGACGAAGTCCTCGAACGCCCCCGGCTCGTCGTTCCGGATGCGCCGGAGCAGCGCGGCGTCTTCGCTCGAGCCCACTTCTCCTCCGCTCCCCGTGCGCGGTATGGTATCACCGGACGTCCCCCCGGTTCGCGGTATCGGAAACGGCCGGAGTTGCATCCTCCATCGGAGGCCGGCCGGGAGCCGGCCTGCAGGAGAGCGTTTCGATGAGGCGATTCCTCGCTGGAAGGCCGCGCGCGTTGGCCGCGGCCCATGTGGCCGCTGCGATCGTCGCCGCGGCGACGGCGGCGGCCGAGCCGCTGACTCCCGAGTCCGCCGTCGCCCTGGCGGTCGCGAACCACCCGGTCGTGCGCGCCGCGGACCGCGAGGTGGCGGCGGCCGAGGCGGACAGGAGGCTCGCCCGGAGCGGCTGGCTTCCCAGGATCGACCTGACCGAGGACTACATGCGCTCGACGAACCCGGTGTTCGTCTTCGCGTCGAAGCTCGGACAGGAGCGGTTCGCGATGGCCGACTTCGATCTCGGCGCGCTCAACAGCCCCGACCCGCTCACGAACGCGGCCACGCGCGTGACGCTTCGACAGAACGTCTGGGACGCGGGCCGGACGAGGCTCTACGGGAAGGCGGCGGCCGACGGCGTCGAGGCCTCGGAAGGGGCGCTGGCGAGGACCCGGGACGAGATCGCCTTCGGGGCGATCCGAGCCTTCTGGGACGCGGTCCTCGCCGACGAGATGCTCGCTGTCGCGCGAGCCGGCGAGGAGGCGGCGCGGGCGAACGTCGCGCTCGCGAGCCGGCACGTCGAGGCGGGGATCGCGGTCCCCTCGGACCGGATGTCGGCGGAGGTACGCTTCGCCGAGGTGCAGGCGATGCGGATCCGCGCCGAGCAGGGGGCGGCGGTGTCCCGCGCCGCGCTGCGGCAGGCCCTGGGCCTCGGAGAGGACCGGGAATTTGATCTCGCGCCTCCCGCGATGGAACCCTCCCCCGCCCCCGGCGACCCGGAGAGCGCCGTCGCCTCGGCTCTCGCCTCGCGCTCCGATCTCAGGGCGCTCGACGCGAGGCTCCGGCAGGCGGAGACCGGGACGAGGATCGCGAAGAGCCGCTACCTGCCCGAGGTCGGGGTCGGCGCGGCCTACGAGTGGAACGGCGACCGCTTGCTCGGGACCGACGGGGATAACTGGAGCGCGGGGGTCTCCGTCCGGGTCCCCATTTTCGAGGGGACCGAGACGGGCGCGCGGGTGGCGAGGGCCGCGGCGGACGTCGATCGGGTCCGGGCGTTCCGCGAGGCGATGGCCGAGGGGATCCGGCTCGAGGCGCGCGCCGCCTGGGCCGACCGCGCCGCGGCCTCGGAGCGGCTCGCCGTCGCGACGTCGGCGCTCGCGCAGGCCGACGAGGCGCTCCGGATCGTCCGCGAGCGGTACTCCGAAGGGATGGCGGTGATGGTGGAACTCCTGGGGGCCGAGGCGGCGCGGACCGCCGCCCTCGGGAATCGCGCCGCGGCGGCGCGCGACCTCGCGCTGGCCTCCGCGGCGCTCGACCTGGCGTCGGGGCGCCCGCTCGCGCCCGGCGCGGACCGCGAGGAGCGTTGAGATGCGTCGGGACACGCAGGGGGAGCTCGAGATGATGCGAAGGGCGGCCGATCTCAAGAGACCGATTCTCGCCGCGGCGGCCGCCGTGGCGCTCCTGGCCCTGACCTCCTGCGGAGGGAGCCACGAGCCGCAGCGGCGCGCGGAGGGGCCGGCGATGCCGGCGCCGGTCGCGACGGCGCAGGCCGCCCCGTGGCCGTCGGCGCTCGAGGTCACGGCGAGCGTGAACCCCTTCCGCCGCGCCGCCCCCGGGACGATCCTCATGGGCCGCGTGGACCAGGTGCTCCACCGGGAGGGGGACCGTGTCGGCGCAGGCGCCTCGCTCGCTCGCGTGGAGAACCGGGAGGTCGCGGCCCGGCTCGCGCAGGCCGAGGCGAACGTCGCCGCGGCCCGCGCGATGGAGGAGAACGCCCGCCTGATGAAGGAGCGCATGGAACGGCTCTTCGAGAGGCAGGCGGCGACGCAGAAGAACGTCGACGACGCCAGGGCCGGGTACGAGGCCGCGGCCGCGGGCCTGCGTGCGGCGGAGGAGGGGGTCCTCGCGGCGCGGATGTACGTCGCGTACGCGGACGTCGCGGCGCCGTTCGCCGGCGTCGTCGTGGAAAAGCGGGTCGAGGTCGGCGACACGGCCGCCCCGGGGATGCCGCTGTTCGTCGTCGAGGACACGTCGCGCATGAAGGTCGAGGCGCAGGTCCCGGAGTCGGCGCTTCGCGGCCTGGCCGCCGGGTCCCCCGTCGAGGTGGTCGTGGACGCCGCCGGCGTCGCCTCCCGGGCCGGCACGCTCGCCGAGGTCCTTCCCGCCGCCGATCCTCGCAGCCGCACGTTCGCCGTGCGGGTCGTGCTCGACAACGCCGACGGGACCCTGCGGTCCGGCATGTTCGCCCGCCTCCGGCTCCCCGGCGAGGCGAAGGATCGGATCGCGGTCGCGGAGGACGCGCTGGTCCGCCGCGGCCCCTTGACCGGGGTCTTCGTCGTGGACGAGGGGGGGATCGCCCGTCTCCGCTGGATCACGACCGGGGAGACGAGGGGCGGGCGGATCGAGGTCCTGACCGGGCTCGCCGAGGGCGAGCGCTTCGTTACCGCTCCCCCCGCCGGGCTCGAGGACGGCCGCAGGGTCGAGGTCCGGTGATGGCCGGCGTCGGGGCCTCGGGGCGCATCGCCCAGGCGTTCATCGACAGCAAGCTCACCCCCCTGCTCGTCGTCGCGTCGCTCGTCCTCGGCCTGATGGCGGTCGTCGCAACGCCGCGGGAGGAGGAGCCGCAGATCGTCGTGCCGATGATCGACGTCGTCGCCGGCTGGCCGGGGGCGGAGGCGACGGACGTCGAGCGCCTCGTCGCGGTCCCGCTCGAGCGTGCGATCCGGGAGATCCGGGAGGTCGAGTACGTCTACTCCACGTCGCAGCCCTCGGGCGCGATGCTGATCGTCCGCTTCTACGTCAACTCCGACCCGGAGCGGGCCCTCGTCAACGTCCGCGAGAAGGTGGCGAGCGCGATGCCGAGCCTTCCCGCCGGCGCCCTGCCGCCGACCGTCACGCCGAAGTCGATCGACGACGTGCCGATCCTCGCCCTGACCTTCTCCTCGGGACGGTACGATCCGATGCAGCTCCGGCGCATGGCCGCCGAGATCGAGGAGGAGGTGCGCGCGGTGCCCGACGTCGCCGCGACGGCCCTCCTGGGCGGGCTGCGGAGGGAGCTCCGGGTCGAGATCGACCCCGAGCGCCTCGCGGCGCGCGGGATCGCCCCCGCGGTCGCGCACATGGCGCTCGGCAGGGCCGGGCTCGCGCTCCCCGCCGGCAGCTTCGGCGCCGAAGGGAGGCAGACGGTCGTCGAGACCGGAGACTTCCTCGAGACGGCCGACGACGTCGGCGCCGTGGTGCTCGCCGCGCCGCTGGGGAATCCGGTGCGGCTCCGCGACGTCGCCCGGATCGTGGACGGCCCCGAGGAGCCGCGGAGCTACGTCTTCCACGCCGAGCCCGGGCGCCCGACGGTCCCGGCCGTCACGCTCTCGGTCGCGAAGGCGCGGGGCGCGAACGCGACGGTCGTCGCCCGGGCGGTCCTCGACCGCCTCGAGGCCGTCCGGGGTCGGGTGCTCCCCTCCGACGTCTCCGTCACCGTCACCCGCGACTACGGCGAGACCGCGCAGGAGAAGTCGGACGAGCTGATCTTCCACCTGCTCCTCGCCACGATCTCGGTCGTCGCGCTCATGGCGCTCGCGCTCGGATGGCGCGAGGCGATCGTCGTCGCAGTCGCGGTCCCGGTGACCCTGGCGCTGACCCTGCTCGTCTATTACCTCGCCGGCTACACGCTCAACCGCGTGACCCTCTTCGCCCTGATCTTCTCGATCGGGATCCTCGTGGACGACGCGATCGTCGTGGTCGAGAACATCGCCCGGCACGTCGCCCTCCGGAAGCTTCCGCCGCTGCAGGCGTCGGTGTTCGCGGTGGACGAGGTCGGGAACCCGACGATCCTGGCGACCTTCACCGTGATCGCAGCCATCCTGCCGATGGCGTTCGTCTCGGGGCTGATGGGCCCGTACATGCGGCCGATCCCGATGGGCGCGTCCTTCGCGATGCTGATCTCGCTCCTCGTCGCGTTCATCGTGTCGCCCTGGCTGGCGTTCCGCCTCCTCCGGAGGGGCGGGCACGGCGGAGGTCACGCGGAAACGGAGTCGTCGGACGGGGCCGGAGCGCGCCTCTACCGCCGGCTGATGGAGCCGATGCTCGGGAGCCCGGCGCTCCGGTGGGGGACCCTCGCGGGGGTCGTCCTCCTGCTCTTCGTCTCGCTGGCGCTCGTCCCTCTCAAGCTCGTCACCGTCAAGATGCTCCCCTTCGACAACAAGAGCGAGATGCAGGTCGTCGTGGACGCCCCGGCGGGAACGACGCTCGAGGCGACGCTCGCCGCCGCCCGGGAGATGGCGGACCGCTTGTCCTCCGAGCCCGAGGTGCGCGACATCCAGGTCTACGCCGGGACGTCGGCGCCGTTCAACTTCAACGGCCTCGTCCGCCACTACTTCCTGCGGAGCCTCCCGCACCAGGCCGACCTCCAGGTCAACCTGCTGCCGAAGGGCGACCGCGACGCCTCGAGCCACGAGATGGCCGCGCGCTTCCGCCCGGTCGTGACGGAGATCGCGAGGCGGAGGGGCGTGCGCGTCAAGGTCGCCGAGATCCCTCCCGGTCCTCCCGTCCTGTCGACGCTCGTCGCGGAGGTGTACGGCCCGGATCCGGCCGCGCGGGAGCGGATCGCGCGCGAGGTCCTCGCGGTGTTCGACTCGACGGACGGAGTCGTGGACACCGACTGGTACGTCGAGGCGCCGCAGCCGAAGGCCCGGTTCGTCGTGGACCGGGAGAAGGCGTCGCTGTCGGGCGTGGATCCGGAGCAGATCGCGATGACGCTCCGCCTCGCCGTCGAGGGGATGTCCCCCGCGGTCGCACACCGGAGCGGGGACCGCGAGCCGGTGCCCGTCGTCGTGCGCCTCCCGCGCGCGGAGCGATCGAGCCTGGCGTCGCTCTCCGACCTGCGGCTCGCGTCGGCCGCGGGTACGACCGTCCCCCTCTCCGAGGTCGCCCGCCTCGAGGCGGGCGAGACGTCGCCCAGCCTCTACCGGAAGAACGGGCGCCCGGTGACGTACGTGATCGGGGACGTGGCGGGGACCGAGGAGTCGCCCGCGTACGCGATCCTCAAGATGTCGGAGCGGATCCGCGCGATCCCCCTCCCCGCGGGGTACGCCCTCGAGGAGCGCTGGGTCGACGACCCGGGGAAGGGTACCCGGGAGGCGGTCGTCTGGGACGGGGAGTGGCGGATCACGTACGAGGTGTTCCGCGACCTCGGGATCGCGTTCGGAGCGGTGCTCGTGCTGATCTACATCCTGGTCGTCGCCTGGTTCCGGTCGTTCCTCGTCCCGCTGCTGATCATGGCGCCGATCCCCCTGACGCTGGTCGGCATCCTGCCGGGCCACGCGCTCTCCGGGATGTTCTTCACGGCGACCTCGATGATCGGGATGATCGCGCTCGCCGGGATCATCGTGCGGAACTCGATCCTCCTCGTGGACTTCATCGAGCTCTCGCTCGAGCGGGGCCTCCCGCTCCGCGAGGCCGTGCTCGAGGCCGGCGCGGTCCGCTTCCGTCCGATTGCGCTGACGGCGGCGGCGGTCATCGTCGGCGGCCTCGTGATGGTGCTCGACCCGATCTTCCAGGGGCTCGCCGTGGCCCTGATGACCGGCGTGTTCGTCGCGACCGCGCTGACGCTCGTCGTGATCCCCCTGCTCTACTACATGGCGGCGAGGCGGCGCCTCGAGCGCGCCCCCGCCGGGCCGGCGGCGGCCGGGGAGGAACTGCCATGAAGCTCCTTACCATCTTCTGCTCGGGCTCGAAGGTCGAGGAGGTCCGCCGCCTGGTGGACTCCCACGAGGTCCACGGCTACACGGAGATCCCGGAGGTCCTGGGGTCCGGGGAGACGGGGCGCCACCTCGGCACCCGCGCGTACCCGGGCACCTCCGCGGTGATCCTGACCGCCGTGGGGAGCGACAAGGCCGAGGAGCTGATCTCGTCCCTCGACGAGCTGGCCCGCGGGTGCAGCCCCGAGGAGGGGATCCGCGTCCTGGTCCTCCCGGTCGAACGGATGATCTGAGGGGGCCGCGATGAAGCAGCTGACGATCCTCTGCAGCTCCGATCTCGCGGGCGCCGTGCAGGAGACGCTCGTGCGCGCCGGCGTCGAGGGGTTCCTGCACGTGCCGCGCGCCGTAGGCGTCAAGCCGGGCGCCGCCGCCGAGCACGGCCGCTGGCCCCGCTGGGAAGCGGAGATGTTCGTCGTGCCGTGCGAGGACGGCGCCGTCCCGCGGGTCGTGGACGGGCTCCGGCAGTTCACCGACCACTGCGACGTCGAGCCGTGCCTGAGGATCCTGGTGTCGAGCCTCGAGGCGGTGTACTGATGGGCGAAAGCGGCGGCATCTGGATCCTGCTCGCGTTCCTCGCGGGATGGTTCGTCCTCAACCGGTGGATCCTCCCGCGGGCCGGCATCCCCACCTGAATGGCCCCCGGGTGCCGCCCCGCGGAGCGGGGCGAGGA
>CALMJU010000031.1 GCA_937864465.1 uncultured Acidobacteriota bacterium | reverse complement strand
CGCGGGCCGAAACCGGATCGTCCGCGCCGTCGTATGCAACGCACGACGGGGAGCCCCGAGGAAGCGGGGCGCGATGAGGAGGTGCCGATGACCCTGGGGACTCGCCTGCTGGCGGCGCTGCTGATCCTTCTCCCGGCGGCCGGCGCACGGTCGGCGGAGCCGGCCCCCGCGGAGGGTCCCGCGTCCCTCGCCGCGCGGTTCGAGGAGGCCTTCGCCGCAGGGGACTACGCGAAGGCGCTGGCGCTCGCGGAGAAGCGGAACGAGATCGTCGAGGAGCCGCACCTCGCCGCGCTCTACGACATCGCCCGCGCGCGCGCGATGCTCGGCAGTCCCGACGAGTCGTACGAGGCCTTGAAGCGGGCGGCGGATGCCGGCTTCTCCGACGTCTCGCGCATTCGGAAGGACCCCGCCTTCCGGGAGCTGCTGGAGGAGGAGCGCTTCCGCTCGCTGGTCCGCGGGATCTGGGCGCGCGCTTATCTCGCGATGCTCGAGCGGCCGGAGCGCGCCGACTTCCAGAAGCCGGACCAGGTCATGAAGGCTCTCGCGATGCGGCCCGGCGAGCGCGTGGCGGACATCGGGGCCGGCTCCGGCTACTTCACGATCCCCGTGGCGAAGGCGGTGGGGCCCGGAGGCGTCGTCTGGGCGATCGACATCGCCCAGGAGATGCTCGACCACATCGCGAAGCGTCTCGAGAGGGAGAGGCTGACGAACGTCCGGCTCGTCAAGGTCTCGAAGGACGACCCGCAGCTCCCCCCGCAGGGGGTGGACACGATCCTCATGGTGGACACGATCCACTACGTCCAGGACAGGACCGCGTACGCCAGGAAGCTGCGGGCGGGGCTCGCTCCCGGCGGGCGCCTCGTCGTGATCGATTACGTCCCCAAGCCGTTCGAGGAGAGGCCCTGGGGGCCGCTCCCCGAGCAGCAGGTCGCGAGGGAAATCCTCGACGCGGAGATGGCGGCGGCGGGCTTCACCGTCCTGCGCGCGCACGACTTCCTGACGGAGCAGTATTTCGTGGAGTACTCCACGGACGCCGCACCGGCCGGCGGACCTGCGCCGGCTCCGCCCCCGCGCTGACGGAGGCTGCGCGGGCTCACGCTCCTCCCGCCGGTCGCGGCCTCCGGGGCATCCCGTGCCCGGCGATCCACCGCAGCGCGAGCTCCGGGGCGCGCGCGTACCCCTCCGCCCCGCCCTCCACTCCGTGCGCCTCGAGGAACCGGTCGTACCCCTTCCAGAGGACCTCGGCCTCCTTGCCGCGGCGGTGCCGCGCGAAGAACTCCGCGATCGCGCGCAGGTCGCGGACGACGGCTTCGGAGCGGCCTTCCGGACGCCCGCCGACGTCGAGGTACAGCCGGAGCCAGGCGGAGTAGCGCACCTCGGGGCGCTCCGAGCGCCAGCAGGTGAGGAAGGCGAGGAGGCTCGCCGCGTCCTCCGTCGCGAAGCCGGAGAGGTGGGCGAGCTCGTGCGCCGTCGTGAAGGGGAGGAGCCCCGGAGGCGACGGCGTGACGACGTGGGGCTCCGCGGTGAACGGGCCGTAGAACCCCGAGATCCCCCAGCGGAGGAGGAGCGCGCTCGTCAGGGGGCGCTTCGGACGTCCGGTCTCGATCGGGGGCAGGCCGAGATCCCGGAGCACTCCCGCCTGGACCGCGAGGAGATGGCGGCCGAGGGTCTCCCCTTCCTCCGGATCCGCGACGACCCTCTCCTCGTCCTCCGGCGCCGATGCCCGGGCGGAGTCGACCTCGCGCGCAACGTCCCGCACGAGCTCCGCGCGGCGCGCATTCGTGAGGGGGGGCGCGAGATCGAAGCGTCGCTCCGCGGGCGGTCTCGCGTAGTGGAAGCCCCAGAGCACGACGAACGCGGTCCAGAAGAACGCGATGCGGCCCGCGAGCCCGAGGAGCCCCGCCGCCAGGCTGCGCGGCCATCCCTCGAGGGCCCGCCGCATCCTCTTGGCGTACGTCGGCACCGCCCAGAGAATCGAGAGCAGGATCAGGAGGAAGACCCACTCGGCGAGCCCGAACGGCACCGCCGACGAAACCGAGGCGACCGCCCCGGCGATCCACGGATACGCCCGGAGGCCGTAGACCGACTCGACCGCCTCGGGGAACAGGCGCCCGGCGAGGAACAGCCCCAAGGCGAT
Source organism: uncultured Acidobacteriota bacterium (assembly GCA_937864465.1). Lineage (GTDB taxonomy): Bacteria > Acidobacteriota > Polarisedimenticolia > Polarisedimenticolales > JAIQFR01 > CALMJU01. The sequence goes on along the minus strand of CALMJU010000031.1, from coordinate 7,466 downwards.
CGCGCCGATCGCGATCCGCGTCTTGCCGGGCAGGGGCTCCCGGATCCTGCGCCGGGCCCGAGCCTGTCTCGAGAACACCTTCACGCTCCGCTCCCTGCGGCCGACGGGCCCGACAGGATACGCCGTTCCCCGCCGGTTTCCCCTCTCGCCTTGACACCGCCCTCGGGGTCGGACGTATTCTCGCGCTCCGGTCCCCCGCGCGAGAGACTCGCCGCGGAGAGGGCGCGGCGGGGAGGAGTCATGGGGGGATTCTTCGGAGTGGCGGCGAAGGGCGACTGCGTCGCCGACCTGTTCTACGGAACGGACTACCACTCCCACCTCGGCACCTCGCGAGGCGGGATGGTGGTGAGGAACCGGGACGGGCTCAAGAGGAACATCCACGACATCTCGAACACCCCCTTCCGCACGAAGTTCGAGGAGGACCTGCCGAAGTACCGCGGCCCGATGGGCCTCGGCGTGATCAGCGACTTCGAGGACCAGCCCCTGCTGATCGGCTCGCGCCACGGAACCTACGCGATCGTCACGGTCGGCCGCGTCTGCAACCTGGAGGCCCTCGCCGCGGAGGCCTTGTGCGGCAACGGCGTGCACTTCAGCGAGATCAAGGGGAACGCGTTCAACCCGACGGAGGTGGTCGCGAGCCTGATCAACCGGGGAGAGACGCTCCTCGACGGCCTGCGGCTCGTCCAGGAGAAGGTCGAGGGCTCCTGCTCGACGCTCCTCCTGACGCGGGAGGGGATCTACGCCTCGCGGGACCGTCTCGGGAGGACGCCCGTCGTCCTCGGCCGCAAGAAGGACGCCCGAGCCGTCACGATGGAGACCTGCGCCCTTCCCAATCTCGACTTCGAGGTCGACCGGGAGCTGGGGCCCGGGGAGATCGTGCGCGTCACCGCCGACGGAGTGGAGCGGCTCTCCCCTCCCGGCGACCGCATGCAGATCTGCGCGTTCCTGTGGGTCTACTACGGCTACCCGGCCTCGAGCTACGAGGGGATCAACGTCGAGGCGGCCCGGAACCGATGCGGCGCGGCGCTCGCGCGCGCCGACGACGTCGACGTCGACCTCGTCGCCGGGATCCCGGACTCGGGGATCGGCCACGCGATCGGCTACGCGTCGGAGTCCGGCGTCCCCTTCCGGCGCCCGTTCGTCAAGTACACGCCGACGTGGCCCCGGAGCTTCATGCCACAGGACCAGCGCGTGCGCGACCTCATCGCGAGGATGAAGCTCATCCCGATCCGGGAGCACATCCAGGGGCAGCGGCTGCTCTTCTGCGAGGACTCGATCGTCCGCGGGACGCAGCTGCGGGACGTGATCCTCCGCCTCTTCGACCTCGGCGCGCGGGAGGTCCACATGCGGCCCGCCTGCCCCCCCCTCGTCTTCGGCTGCCGCTTCCTCAACTTCTCGCGATCGAGGTCGGAGCTCGACCTGGCGGGACGCAGGGCGATCGCGGAGCGCGAGCCCGATCCCGGCCCGCGCATAGGGAGGTACACGGATCCGAGGTCCGAGGAGTACGCCGCCATGGTGGAGACGATCCGCGCGAGGCTCGCGCTGACGACGCTGCGCTACCAGACGCTCCCCGACATGGTCCGGGCGATCGGCCTCCCCCGCGAGCGGCTCTGCACGTACTGCTGGAGCGGCGAGTCGCTCCACGAGCGAGAGGACCGCCGATCGGAGTGCCGCCCGGCGGCGGCGCGCGCCGGCGCGCGCTCGAGGACGGGGCCGGCGGCGGAGGCGTGACGGGGCGCAGCCCCGTTCTCAGTAATAGAACCCCCGGGAGGTGGGGAGCGCGTCCGTCGTCAGGTTCAGGCGGAGCTTCCTCAGGCCGTTCTCGTCCCCCTTCCCGACGACGTGCGTCGTGTGCATCTCGCAGCCGGCGAGCAGCACGAGCCTGTGCATGCAGTGCTCGCTGGTCGGGTTCGTCGCGGCGCTCATCGAGAGGGCGACGAGCGCCTCCTCGACGTTCAGGCTCGCCGACTTCCCCCCGAGGATGTCCTGCTTGAGCCTGGCGATGTTGGCGATGATCCCGTCGGGGAGCAGCGCGATCTCTTCCGGGATGCCCCCGAGGCGCTTGATCGCCTTCAGCACGACGGCGGATTCCGCGTGCAGGAGCGGAGTGTTCCTCCCCACCACGATCTCGCCGCCGGGGAGCTCGATCGCGGCGGCGCAGTAGACGCCGCGGTTGCCCTTCCCGAGCGCCTCGGCGGATTCGGCCGCCTCGCGCGCGGCCGGGACCGTCGGCCGGTCGGTCGGCTTGATGCCGACCTGCTGCATCAGCTTCTCGACGACGTCCACGGTCTCGCGCGACTCGAATCCCCGCTTGCACTCCCATTCGTAGCGGAAGTGGCGGCGGACGATCTCCTGCCTCGCCGCCTCCCGGACGACGGAGTCGTCCACGATCCCGTCCCGGGCCCGGTTGACCCCCATGTCCGTCGGCGATCGGTAGGTGTTCAGGAACGACCCGCCGTCCCCGATCCGCGCGATGATCTCCTTCATGATGCTGAAGTTCTCGATGTCCCGGTTGTAGTTGATCGCCGCGACGCCGTACGCCGCGAGGTGGAACGGGTCCACGAGGTTCCGGTCCCGCAGGTCCGCCGTCGCGGCCTCGTACGCGAGGTTCACCGGGTGGTCGAGAGGGAGGTTCCAGATCGGGAACGTCTCGAACTTCGCGAAACCCGCCGGCTCGCCCCGCAGGTGGTGGTGGTACACCTGCGAGAGGCAGGTGGACATCTTCCCGCTGCCGGGGCCGGCGCCGGTGACGATCACGAGCGGCTTCCCGGTCGGAACGAAGGGGTTCCTCCCGTACCCTTCCTCGCTGACGATCCGCTCGACGTCCGCCGGATACCCCTGAATCTCGGGCTGCGTGTACACGGGGATGCCGCGCGAGCCGATGAAGCGGAGGAACCTGTCCGCCGAGGCCTGCCCGCGGTACCGGTTGACGATGACGGCGGAGACCCGGAAGCCGAACCGCTCGATGTCGTCGAAGGTCTTGAGCGACGCCACGTCGTACGTCAGGCCGAAGTCCCCCCGGATGCGTCCCCTCTCGATGTCCCCGGCGTGGATGCAGAAGACGATCTCGACCATGTCCTCGAGCCGCTTCAGCAGCTTGACCTTCACGTCGGGGTCGTAGCCGGGGAGGACTCTCGCCGCGTGCATGTCGTGCAGCAGCTTCCCGCCGAACTCCAGATAGAGCTTTCCCGAGAATCGCTCCACCCTCTCGACGATCGCCGCTGCCTGGGCCTCCAGATACCGGTCGTTGTCGAAGCCCTCGCGGCTCGACCGGAACCGGGGAAGGGTTCCGGGCGTTGGAGACGGATCCGTCATCGGAGCGGTCCTTTCGCCGTGCCGGTCCGCCGGGATCCGGTCATCGCCGGAACGAGGCCCCGGGAGGGGCGGTCCCGGGAAGAGCGCCCCCGCCCGAGACTCTCGGCCACCGGGCCGGCAGCGCCGCCCCCGCCGAGAGAACGAGGCCGATGCCGTCCTCGACGGGAACGTCGGTCGGCACCACCTCGTCTTCCCGGAGCACCAGCATGTTGCCGATGTAGAGGTGATTCGTCGGCACGAACACCACGTGGTAGGTCCGGTCGGTCCCTTCCGCCGTGCGCAGGACGAACGAGCCCGTCAGGAAGCCCGGCGTCATCACCCCCGCGACGCGGGCGAGCACGAACTTCTTGAACGCCTGGCGGTTCTCGGGGGTGCCGAACCCCGCGAGGACCTTCCGGATCGTGCCGTACAGGGTGCCGATCACCGGCACGCTCTCCAGGACCTCCACCAGGCCGTCCAGGAGCCTCCGGAGCGGTCCGCCCGAGAACAGGATCCCGGTGACGAGCACGAGGGCCACGGTCAGGGCGAAGCCCACGCCCGGGATGTCGTGGCCGGCGAGGGTCTTCGCGAGCGGGCGCGCCAGGCCGTCCACGTACAGGAAGAGCCACCAGAGCGCCTTCGCGGTGATCACGATCGGGATGAGGATGATGAGCCCCGCGAAGAACTTGTTCCGGAGGCCCCGGAGGAAGGGGTTCTGCTCGCTCACGCGGCGCATTGTAGCCGCTCGGGCCGGCCGCGCCCAGCCCGTGGGCCGCCTCGGGGACTCGTCCGGGAACCTCGCGGGGACGGGAGGGGAACGATCGAACGCGCAGCGGGACCGACTTCTCCCCGCGGGGGCCGCCCTCTCACCAGCGCGGGGTCCCGCGCAGTCTCCGGACGCGCAGGACCTCCTTGGCGATCTCCTCGATCGCCATGTACGAGACGTCGACGCTGCGCCAGCCCCTCGCCTCCATGATCCGGTCCGCCCAGATGACCTCCCCCGCGACGGCGCGACGGTCGAGGTAGCTCTCCTCGCCCCGCATGCCGAGGTCCTCCCGACGGGCCTCCCGGACCGCCACCAGGCGGTCCACGTTCACGCGGAGCCCCACGACGCGATTCCGCGGAAGCCGGAGGAGCTGCGACGGCGGCTCGATCTCCGGAACGAGGGGCACGTTCGCCGTGCGGACACCCTGGAAGGCGAGGAAGAAGCTGGTCGAGCTCTTCGAGGCCCGGGAGACCCCGACGAGGACGACGTCGGCGCGGGACAGCTCGTGCGGGCGCTGCCCGTCGTCGTGCGTGAGCGTGTAGTCGAACGCCGTCATCCGGTCGAAGCGCTCCCTCTCGAGGGCGTACAGCAGCCCGGGCGTCTCCCCTCGCTTCTTCCGGAACTGGTCGTGGAGCGCGGAGAAGGCCGGCCCCAGGACGTCGACGGTCGGGACGAGGCGCCGCGCCGAGGTCCTGCGCATCGCGCGGCGAGTCTCCTGGCCGACCAGAGTGTAGAAGATCACGGCGCCCGAGTCCGCGGCCTCGCGAACGATCGTCTCGACCTCCTCCGGGGTCTTCACACCCGCCCGTCGCACCGTGCGATAGCGCTGCCCCTCGAACTGCACGGCGGCGGCCTTGAGGACCTGCGTCGCGGTCTCCCCCCTCCCGTCGGAGACGATCAGGATCGTGGGGGTGCGTCGCGTCGTCATGGCGTCGGCGCGATGATACAGCCGACCGGATCGCGGCGGGCCGGGATCGGGCTAGCGGAGCCCCCGGACGAAGAGCTCGTAGACGAGGGGCGGATCGAGGAACCGGATCCCCATGCCGCGCGGCCTGCCCGGCTCGAGCCGGTCGCGAACCCACGCCACGGCCCCCCTCATCCGGGCAACGCATCCGAAGATCTCGATCTCGACGTCGAGCTCGGTGCCCGCGGGCGGCGGCTCCGCGGCGAGCACGAACATGCCGGTGGGAGAGATGTTCACCGTCGTGGAGAGCGTCATGCTCTCGCCCGTTCCGTAGCGCACGGGGAGGGAGCGGCGGGCGCGCGGCGGGGGGCGGCGGTACTCCGCCCCGCCGTGGCGGCTCGGGAGGCCGGGGCCCTCGTGCGGCACCCGCTTCTGCTCGGAGCAGCGGGACAGGACGAACTCGAGCGCTTTGGTCTCGGCCTCGCCCGCCGTGTTCCCGAGGAACTTCAACGAACCGCAGCCGCCGGGAAGCGTCCACGGGGCACGCGGGTAGGTCACGATCCTGGCCCGCCAGCGATCCTCGGTCGGTCCGAGGATCACGCCATAGAGCTCGACCCCTCGCGGCGCATCCACCGCGACCGACCACCCGTGACGCTCCGGCCCCGTCGCACGGAGATCCCCCGGGCAGTCCTCCTGGTCGCCGTGCCGCGTGCAGCAAACGGCGCAAAATCCGTCGAACACGGCTGTTTTCCTTGCAGGGCGCGTGCCTCGCTCGATCGGAAGGAGGCAAGCGCTTTCTCTCCCAAGGGATCACCCCTCTTCGTAATCCCGATGACGAAGCTGTAATCGAGGGCGGGGGCGCGCGCCAAGCGGATCGGGTCGGAGCGGACCCGCCTCGCTACCAGACCCCTGCGGCCGCCGGGACCTGCGCCCGGTCCAGCAGCCGGATCGCGCTCGGCGGGCAGGCCGAGCGGCACACCCCGCAGCCCCAGCAATGCCTCTGGTCGACCGACGCCTTCCCGCTGGAGACGCTCCACTCGAGCGCTCCGAACGGACACACGCGCCGGCACTCCCGGCAGCCGGTGCAGGAATCGGGGTCGATCTCCGCCACGAACTCGGCCCGGAACATCATCGGGACGTCGTGTCCCAGGGTGGCGCGCATCGCGAGGCAGTCGGCGCGGTCGCAGTTGCAGATGCCGCCTATGTACGGGGTCCGGAACGTCCAGACGGTGTGGCAGAGCCCTTCCTTCTCCAGCGCCTTCATCGCCGCGAGAGCCTCTGCCCGGTTCATCGTCTCGAAACCCGCCGTGTCGGGGCCCGAGAGGAAGCTCCGGTCCAGGCCCTTCAGCAGGTCGAAGATCCCGCCCGCGCCCGGACCAAGACTGACGCCGTAGCAGAATCGCTTCTCGGCTCCGACGGTCGTCAGGCGGCACACGCAGGCGACCCGGACGATCGAGTTCACGAAGCCCAGGATCTCCTCGATCTCCTCGATCGGGACCACCTGACCGAAATGCCACTTCTTCATCTTGCGGCCGGCCCGCCAGGCGACGGCGCGCCGGAGGAAACGGGGAACGCGGTCGAGCGCCTCGAGGCGCTCCGGCGCGGCACGGAGGGAACCGCCGTCGAAGAACTTTTCCACGAACCTCCTCCGCCTCGCGTCGGACAAGAGGTCCGCCGAGTAGTTCTCGGCCCTCAGGTACCACTTCTTCCCCTCTCCATGGCGCAGGCAGAACTCGCACACGGCGACCTCGCGGCCCGATTGTACGCCCCGGACGGCGCGGCGCCCCCGTGTCTTCCTTACGCGGCGACGCCTTCTTACCGGATGGGACCGGCGTCCCCGCGGGAAAGAAGGCGCCGCGGTGGCCGGCCGCCCACGGTGCGCTTCTTGCTTTCCCACGCGGCGGCGATGCAGTAGCCTGCACACGGCCGCGCGCCGACCCCGGTGGGCTCGGCGCGGGCTGCGGCGTGTGCGTCGCGGGCCGGGGTCCCGCGCAGGCGCCGTTCGTCCCCGGCCCGAAGGAGACGACCCGACATGGCATGGACGAGCCAGAATCCGGACCCCGAGATCCCGCGTCCCGCTTCGCCGGCCGCGGCGGCGGCGCAGGGCGCCGTTTCGCCGGCCCCCGGCGGCCGCGCGGACGGGACGGAGACGAGACCCATGGCCAACATCGGGAAGTCGCTGCAGATCAAGGGCGAGCTGAGCGGGGGCGAGGACCTGACGATCGACGGCACGGTCGAGGGAAAGATCTCGCTGAGCGGCCACCGCCTGACGATCGGGCAGAGCGGCCGCGTGACGGCGGAGATCGGGGCCAAGTCGATCCTGGTCAGCGGCGAGCTGAAGGGGAACGCCAGCGCGGAGGAGCGGGTGGAGGTGGCCGCCACGGGGACGATGCGAGGCGACATCCGGTCGCCGCGGGTCGTTCTGGCCGACGGCGCCCGCTTCAAGGGAAGCATCGACATGGACGGCAAGCCGGGATCGCCGGTCCGCGTCGCAGCTCCGGA
>CALMJU010000030.1 GCA_937864465.1 uncultured Acidobacteriota bacterium | reverse complement strand
GGGGGGGGGGGGGTGGGGGGGGGGGTGGGGGGGGGTGCCCCCCCCTCCATTCCGGACTAGCCCCCCTTCCTCATCTCCCTCGCATGACGAGCAGCACCAGGATGCCCAGCGCCAGGCGGTACCAGGCGAAGGGGCGCAGGTCGTGGGTCGAGACGAAGCGCAGCAGCCAGCGGATCGAGGCCCAGGCGACCAGGAACGACACGGCAAAGGAGAGAGCGAGCCAGCCCGCGTCGCCGGGTTCGAGGAACTCCCGGTTCTTGAAGAGGTCGTACAGGGTCGCGGCGAACATCGTGGGGAGGGCCAGGAAGAACGAGAACTCGGTCGCGGTCCGCCGGTCCATGCCCCCCACGAGGCCTCCGAGGATCGTCGCCGCGGACCGCGAGAAGCCCGGCCATAGGGAGAAGCACTGCGCGACGCCGACGGCGAGCGCCTGTTTCCAGCCGACATCCTCCACCGACCGCGTGCGGGCTCGGAGCGGGAGCGCTTCGACGACGAGGATCGCGATCGCCCCGGCGAGGAGCGCGGCGGCGACGGTGACCGGGCCGAAGAGATGCTCCGAGATCGCGCCGTGGACGGCGAGCCCGAGGACCGCCGCCGGGAGGAACCCGACCGCGAGGTTCAGGACGAACCCGCGCGCGGCGGGGCTCCGCGGCAGGCCGACCGCGACCCGGATCAGGCGCGACCGGTACTCCCACGCCACCGAGAGGATGGCGCCGAGCTGGATGAAGATCTCGAACGCCTCCGCCCTGCGCCCCTCGAACCCGAAGAGGTGCGAGACCAGGATCAGGTGCCCGGTCGAGGAGACGGGAAGGAACTCGGTCAGCCCCTCGACGACGCCCAGCGCGAGCGCGAGCCAGAGCATCGGCATCAGGAGGCCTCCTTCCCGCTTCGCGCCAGGAGCGCCGGGACCAGGGTGAGCGCCGTCAGGAGGCAGGTCGCCGAGCCGAACAGGGCGACGATGCCGAGGCTCCGGAGCGCGGGGTAGTTCCCCAGAACCAGGGTGCCGAAGCCGGCGACGTTCGTGAGCGCCGCGAGCACGACGGCCTTCCCCGTCTCGAGGACCCCCTCGTCCACGCGCCCGTCGTTCCGGCTCATGCGGTGGACGAGATGGATGCTGTAGTCGATGCCGACGCCGAGGATCATCGTGGCCACGAACGCGTTGACGTAGTTGACCTGAAGCCCCGCCACCTTCATGAGCCCGAGCATCAGCACGACGCCCGCGATCAGCTGCGCGATCGCGACCGCTGTCAGCCGGAGGCTCCGGAAATCGGCGAGGAGCAGCAGGAAGACGACCACGAGGCCGAGCGCGACCGCCCGTGCCGCGTCCCGGACGAAGATCTTCCGCATCTCGCGGGACACGACGTTCGTCCCGGTGACGACGATGCCCTCGTCGCCCGCGGAGAGCGCCTCGGCCACCCCCGGCGGCGGCTCGCGCTTCCAGCGCGGGTCGGTGGGGTAGAAGTAGGTGACGACGCGCACGCCGTCGGCGCCCCGGTTGAGGTAGCGGTCCACGATCCGGCCGAGCCCGCGGCTCTCGAGGTCCTCGACGGTGACCGGCCGCTCGGGCGTCAGGAACCGGCGCATCCGATCGAGGTACTCCTCGAACGGCTCGCGGCGGAACCCGTTCTCGTCGAGGGCCCGGAGGAACGTCCTCTCGATCCGCACCGGGTCGAAGGCGTCCGCCCTGCCCCGCCGGAGCGCCTCGATGATCTCCTCCTGCTGCTCCGCGGGGGGCAGGTAGGAGAGGATCGACTCGGCCGATCCGATCGTGCCGTCCGCGAGGAGCGGGCGGAGGCGCTCCTCCACCTTCTGCGTCAGGGCCAGCGCGCCGTCGAGCGTCGGCGCCTCCGCGATCGCCATCATGTAGGAGAGCGACGCGCCGAACCGATCCGAGATCTCGTCGAGCACGCGCGTGGATTGGGACCGGTTGCTCCGGAGCGCCCGGATCGAGTCGTCGAAGTCGAGGCGCGTCGCGAGGAGCGCGGCTCCCGCGACGAGGGCGCCCACGAGGGCGAGCGCCGCGCGCCGGTGCCGCGCGCACAGGGGGATCAGCCGCTCGAGTCCGAACGACTGGAGATGGAGCTTCCGGACCGGGTCCGTCCTGCGCTTCCTGACCCCCTCGTTCCAGGCGATCATCGCCGGCAGCAGGAACACGATCACGACGGCGCAGAGGAGGATGCCGGTCCCGATCAGGAAGCCGAGGTCGAGGAGGCCCCCGAACCGGCTGATGCACAGCGCGTAGAAGGTCCCAGCCGAGGTGACCGCCCCGGTGAAGACGCCCAAGCCCGCCTCCCCCACCATCGTCTCGGTCGCCTCGCCGAGGCCGGCCCCCCGCTGCCGCTCCTCCACGTAGCGCGCGTACATGACGATCGTGAAGTCGGTCCCGAGGCCCATGAGGAGCGCCGTGAACGACGACGAGGCGGAGTTGAGCCGGCCGAAGGCGAAGTACGCGGCCGCGAAGGTCAGCGCCTGCCCGACGACGAGCGGGACGGAGGAGTAGAGGAGCGCGGCGAACCTCCGGTAGCACAGCCAGTAGAGGAGCGACACCGCGACGAGCGACACGATCGCGTTGCGGCCGACGTCCGCCCGCACGAGCCGCGCCTCCTCGAGGGCGATCGCGTGATTGCCGCTCAGCCGGAGTCCGATCCCAGGGGCCCGTCCCCCCGACTCCTCGAGGAGCGCGGCCCGCGTCTTCTCCTCCGCCTCCCGGACCGCCCGCAGGAGCCGGGCGTCGAAGTCGAGGTCCTGGGAGTGGCCGGTCGGCTTGACGAGCAGGATCAGGGATCGCCCGTCGCGCGCGAGATAGTAGCCGTCGGAGAGGTCGAGCTGGAGCGCGCCGCGGTGCCCGAGCAGGCGGTTCAGGAAGAGCGGCATGAGGCCGAGCGGATCCCGCAGGACGAGGTCCTCCGAGAACGTCGCGGTCGGCGAGGCCTGCGCCAGCCGGTTCTCCCGGAAGCGCGCGAGGATCGCCTCGTCGGTCAGCCTCTCCGCCACCTCCGGGAGCTTGGAAGGGGGAAGGAAGAGGAGCGCGTTCTCCGAGAACAGCTTGAGGAACTCGGCGTCGGGCTGGAACCGGTACTCGACCGACTGGACGACGTCGCTCCGGGCCGACAGCTCCTCGACGAGGACGTCGGCGAAATCCTCCAGCTCGTCCGGCCCCTCTCCCGCCCCCGCGTCGAGCAAGACCATCAGGTAGTCGATGGAGCCGAAGTCCCGGAGCGCGGCCTTGAACGTGTCGATCCTGCGGTTCCCCTTCGGGAACAGCTGCAGGAAGTCGGACTCGAGACGGAGGCGCGATCCGAAGAAGGCGGAGGCCGTGACCGCGAGCAGCACGATCAGGAAGACGAGCCGGTACCGGCGGCGGCTGAAGCTCTCGATCTTCAGAAGGAACCGCTGCTTGCGCGCACCGCTCTTCTCTCGGCTCCTGCGGAACATCATGCAGCCGGATCTCCGCCGCGACGCCGGGAGCGCGCTCTAGGACCCGGGCGGGCGGGGCGATTATTCCGCCCTCTCTCCGGGGCGTCAAGGACCGGGAAATCAAGGGAAATCGGGGACAGCAACCGATTTGAATCGGGCGCTGTCCCCGATTCCGCCCGGTGGCCTTCCCGGATGCCGCGTGCTATCTTGATGCAACCAGCCGCTCCCCGCGCGCGAGCGCCGGCGGAGCCCCGGAGACAACGGATACCATGGAATCCACCAGGACATCGTCGCGCGACCTGATCCGCCTCGAGAACGAGTACGGGGCGCACAACTACCATCCCCTGGACGTCGTCGTTCACAGGGCCCAGGGAGTCTGGGTCTGGGACGTGGACGGGAACCGCTATCTCGACTTCCTGGCGGCGTACTCCGCGGTCAACCAGGGGCACGCGCACCCGCGCATCCGCAAGGCGATGATCGAGCAGTCGGAGCGCGTGACGCTGACCTCCCGCGCGTTCCGGAACGACCAGCTCGGTCCCCTCTACGAGCAGGTTTCGAAGCTCACCGGCTACCGCCGGATGCTCCCCATGAACTCGGGAGCGGAGGCGGTCGAGACGGCCGTGAAGGCGGCGAGGAAGTGGGGCTACAAGGTCAAGGGAGTCGCCGAGGGACGGGCCGAGATCCTCGTGTTCTCCGGGAACTTCCACGGCCGGACGACGACGATCGTCTCGTTCTCGGACGACGCCCAGTACCGGGAGGGGTTCGGTCCGTTCACGCCGGGGTTCCGGATCCTTCCGTACGGAAACCTCGACGCCGCGCGCGCCGCGATGGGCCCGGACGTCGTCGCGATCCTGGTCGAGCCGATCCAGGGCGAGAGCGGCATCGTCGTCCCGCCCGCGGGGTTCCTCAAGGGGCTCGAGAGGCTGTGCCGCGAGCACCGGGCGCTGCTGATGGTCGACGAGATCCAGTCGGGCCTCGGCCGCACCGGCCGGCTCTTCGCCTTCGAGCACGAGGGAGTGCGGCCGGACGTCGTCATCATCGGGAAGGCGCTCGGCGGCGGCTTCTATCCGGTGTCGGCGATCCTCGCCGACGACGAGGTGATGAGCGTTTTCCATCCGGGCGACCACGGCTCGACCTTCGGCGGGAACCCCCTCGCGGCTGCGGTCGCGCGCGAGGCGCTCGCCGTTCTCGTCGAGGAGAAGCTCGCGGAGAACTCCGACCGGCTCGGCGCGTACTTCCTGGAGCGCCTAAGGGCAATCCGGAGCCGCCACATCCGCGAGGTCCGCGGGAAGGGGCTCTGGATCGGGCTCGAGCTCAGGCCCGAGGCCGGGGGAGCGCGCCGCTTCTGCGAGGCCCTCATGAAAAAGGGCCTCCTGTGCAAGGAAACCCACGTGAACACCATCCGCTTCGCCCCGCCCCTCGTGATCACCCGCGAGGAGCTGGACTGGGCGCTCGAGCGCGTCGAGGCGGTGTTCCGGGAGATCGAGTAGGCGGCCGGCCCGGCGCCGGGCTTCGAGGAGCCGAGAGCGCCGTCGTCTTCGTCCGGTCTCGGGAGGTCTCTTCGTGTCCCAGAAGTACCGTCATCACGGCTACAAGGACGCCGACTGGGAGAGGGACCGCGAGCCGCGGAAGGGGCCGCCGCCCGGCCAGCCGCTGACGCCCGAGGAGCGGGCCCAGAAGCGGGCCCTCCGGCACGCGCTCGACCGCGAGGCCAACGAGGTCATCCGCTGCCCCGACTGCGGGAGGAACATCCAGGCGATCGGGGCGATCACCGCGGAGACCACCTGCCCCCACTGTCGCGCCGGGCTGCACTGCTGCCGCGCGTGCAAGCACTTCGACTCCTCCGCGCGCTGGGAGTGCCGGGCGCCGATCGCGGAGCGGGTGCCCGACAAGGGACGGGTCAACGCCTGCCCCTCCTACGAGCCCAGGCTGGTGCTCGACGCCACCGGGCGGCGCACCGGGACGCACGTCGCCGGGGACCCGAAGTCGGCCTTCGAGAGCCTCTTCAAGAAGTGAGTCGGGCCGCCTCCCCTACTCGCCGATAGCCTTGACGAGCACCCGCTTCGGGCGGCGGCCGTCGAACTCGCCGTAGAAGATCCGCTCCCAGGGACCGAAGTCGAGCTTCCCCTCGGTGACCGCGACGACGACCTCGCGTCCCATCACCTGCCGCTTGTGATGGGCGTCGCCGTTGTCCTCGCCGGTGCGGTTGTGCCGGTACCGGGAGGGATCGTGGGGCGCCAGCGCCTCGAGCCAGTCCTTGTAGTCCTGGTGGAGGCCGGGCTCGTCGTCGTTGATGAAGACGCTCGCCGTGATGTGCATCGCGTTGACCAGGCAGAGCCCTTCCCGGATGCCGCTCTCCCGGACGACCGACCGCACCTCGCCCGTGATGTCGACGAAATCCATCCTTGCCGGAACCTCGAGCGTCAGGTAACGGGTGCACGACTTCATGCTCGCTCCCAACTGGGAGACAGCAGCCGATTTGAATCGGTTGCTGTCCCCCGTTCCAATGGGTTGCTGTCCCCCATTTCCCCCCCCCTTCCCGCGGGTTGTCTCCCGTCCCTCCCAAACCTATATTCGACCACGCCCCGGGCGGAAGGGGTCCGGGGGCGGCTTCGCGCCGCGTTGGGGGACGCATGGTGGCACCGTCGGCCGGTCAGCGTGGCGAGGGGCGGATCGGGTTCCTCCTTTCCCTCGTGGTTCTCGGCATCGGGATCTTCCTGGGCGTCAAGATCATCCCGGTGCGGATCGCCGCTTACGAGTTCTCCGACTTCCTGCAGCAGGAGTGCCGCTACGCGGCGGTGCGGACCGTCGACGAGCAGGTCTCGAAGCGGATCCTCGACAAAGCGGCCGAGCTGGAGATCCCGCTCCAGAAGAAGAACCTCACGATCCAGCGGACCGCGAACGAGATGGTGATCACGGCCTCGTACGAGCAGCCGATCGACCTGAAGTTCACCATCTACACGTACCGCTTCCACCAGAAGGAGCGCGCGCCCCTCTTCTGATCGCCCCTTCGCCAAGGATCCCGATCAGCCGCGCGGGAGGACCTGCCCGTCCTCGACGACCACTTTCCCGGCGGCGACGACCGCCCGGACGCGCGGGACGCCGAAACGATAGACCAGGTGCCGGCGGCTCGGGACGGCGTGGACGACGAGGTCGGCTCGCTTGCCCGGCTCGATGCTCCCGGAGCGGTCCGCCCGGCCGAGGGCGCACGCGGCGTTGAGCGTCGCCGCCGTGATCGCCTCGTCCACGGAGAGGCGGGCCAGCATGCAGGTGAACGCGAGGACCGCGATCATCGACTCGCACGGCGACGACCCCGGGTTGAAGTCCGTCGCCGTCACGACCGGCACGCCTCCCTCGACCAGGCGCCGCCCGGGAGGCCTCCGGTCCTGCATCAGGAAGAACG
>CALMJU010000029.1 GCA_937864465.1 uncultured Acidobacteriota bacterium | reverse complement strand
GCGACCGAAGGACGTCTGCCCGACTCCCCGGCCGCGGTGACCTGGACGGGAGCGCTCCAGCCGGACATGCCGGCCTCGCGAGTCGTCGCGTACACGGCATCGGTCGCCCCGGCAGACCACCACACCACGGTCACCGCCCCGTCGGCCGCGATGAACACCCGCGGATCGAGGTCGTCGGTGGTGCCCGACGTCAAGAATGCGACCGCGCTCCAAGTGGTGCCGTCCCACTCCGAGAACGCAATGTCGCGATCCTCGCCCACGTTCCACGCCCACACGACGATCGGCCACCCGCTCGACGGATGCCACGCGATGTCCGGGCGGCCGTCGCCGCGGAGGGCTCCTTCCGCGTTGAGGATCCGGCCGGCGGGAATCTGCCGAACCGGCTGCCAAACGGTGGGGTCCACCGGGTCCGGCCCCTCGGTCGTCCCCATCAGGATCGTCACCACGCCGGCGTCGGTGGGATCCGTCGAGATCTCGGCCGTCGCGAGACCGGAAGACAACAAGACTACGAGCAACCCGAGCAGTCCGGCGGCGCAGGGCGGACGACGAGGGCGTCTCATGGCCGACCCCTCTTCGCGATCGGCTCTTCGCGGGTTTCGGCGAGGAACTCCTGCACCTCACGCTCTCCGACGTGATCGCCGACTCGGATGAGCAACCTTCGCAACAGCCCGAGACGCTGGTGATCCTCGATGCCGGAGTCTCGTGCGACCGCCGCCATGTGACGGACCCACTCGGCGCGGAACGTGCCGATCGGGTCCTCGTTGCTCCGGGCAACGCGCGCGGCCGCGGTCGCCTGACGATCCGCCTCCTCCGGATCGCCCTGCTCGAGCGAAAGCCGCCCCAATTCGGTCAGCCAACGCGCCTCCAGGCTCGGGAAGCGCTGAGCCCGCGCGAGATCGAGCGCCCGTCGGAACCAGGTCCTCGCCTTACCCGGATCGCGGAGCCTCGCGTGGCACAGGCCGATGTTCCCCTCCGCGTGGCTCAGGTGCTTGTCGTCCCTCGCACGCCTCAGGAGATCTCGGGCCTCGAGGAACGCGCTCTTCGCGGCCTCGAAGTCGCCGGACGCGAACAACACCTCCCCCTTTCCCAACAACGCACGCGCGAGCACCTTGCCCTCGCAACCCTCTGCGAGTTCGACCGCTCGGCGCGCGTGCACCGTCGCGAGCGGCAGGAACCCACGCTGGACCTCGATCTTGGCAAGCAAGGCGTACGCCTGGGCTTGAACGTCTCGACCCCCGCCGCGCAGGCTGATCGACCGCTTCGCCGCCGCCTCCGCGCTCAGGAGAGCACCGCAACGCCGCAGGGCAGCGGCGCGGCGCAGCTCGATCCCAGCCCGGAGATGCTCGAGCTTCTCTCGGTCCGCCGGCGGATCCAGCGCCAGTCTCTCGAGCATGACGTCGTAGGTGGCCGCCGCCCGGCGAAAGTCGCTCTCCCAGAAGAAATCGTAAGCCAGCCGTCCCAGCTGCTCCAGCGAGATCCCCGTGAGATCCAGAGGCGCCGTGGCCGCCAGATCCACCCGCTCGAGGACCTCCATCGGCTCGAAGTGCAGGACTCGTGACAGCGTGACGAGAGCCTCGAGGCTGGGGAGGCTGCGACCTCGCTCGACTGCTCCGATCGCGGCGCGCGACACGCCCCAACCGTTCCCGCCCGTCATCGCGGCGAGCTGCTCCTGACTGAGCCGCTGCGACTCTCGCGCGGATCGGAGGAAGGAACCCACCGTCCGCCGCACGGCCCCAACCTGGGAGACCGCGTCCGTCGCCGTCGCTCGGGGTGCCGCGGGCTCGACGGCGGACGCGCTACCTTTGTGGCCGCGCGCCGCTACAACGGTAGCCACGATTTCGAAGCCATTCGCAGACTCCTTGATGACTACGGTCGGCAACTATTCGCCGATTGCCTCACCTGCGCGGTGACGAAGCACTGCACCATCTGCTTCAGCCACGTCGAGCAGCAGCGACGATTTCGACGGAACCCCACTCTTTGCGAGGCAATCAATCGAGACGTCCCCGAGCGCCTTTCGCAGTATATCTCAATCCTCGAACTCAATCCTGGGGCTGATTTTTCGATCGAGACGGACATCGCCACGATCGAGAAGAGGATGCTGTTCGCGTTCTGAGTGCCTGAACCGTGAGCTACTTCCGGTTGAGCCCCGATTGCCTCCTTGCTGAGGGTGGGAATGGTGCCGCTCTCTATGACGTAAGAAACCAACGAGTTTACCTTCTGGACGGACGGGCATATCGATTTCTCAGGCATTGCGAGAACAACGGTCGTGTCGACGAGAAGGAGTGTGTCACCGGCGCTGCGTTGCTTGCGCAGCTTGAGAGCGAGGGGCTGGGCGCCTTCGAGCCGGCACCGGCTTTCATCGACAAGTGGTTGCCCAGTTCTCCCGTCCGGCCGAAGGGCTTCCTGGGGCCCGCTCCGCGCTACCGGATGGTCTACTGGAGCATCACGAATCGTTGTCTTCTTGACTGTTCTTTCTGCGGGACCGAGGGAACCGTAACATGGCAGACCTGTCTAACGTGTCTTCGACGTGATCGAGGCCGCGGGGACGGTCCTTGCATTGCCAACGTCGAAGAAACGATAGGACAGCTCGCGAAACTCAACGTGGAAACCATCGTTGTCCGGGGCGGAGACCCGTTTCTGGCGCTGGACCGCCTCCGGGAGATTCGGGCGGCGGTCCTCCGGCGGCCGCGCATCATGCTCGTCGTCGTCAGCCCGGGTCTCGCGCGCACCGCAGAGGAGATCCTTGACTTTTTGAACTCCCCGCGTGTAAGACTCTTGATCGTCTTGTTCGGTCTGGACGCCGTGACGACGCGCACGGTCACGGGACATGACGACGTTCATGAAAGACAGCGCATGCTGCTTGGGATCCTACGCGATCGGCGGCTTGCGTTCCACTCCACAATGCTGCTTACGGAAGCGACTCGAGAACGGCATGAGGACATCGCGGACGAGTGGCGCCGGCAGTGGGGCACCGCACCGCAGTTCGCGGAATGCTATGAGCACGAAATGCTCAGGAGGGGAGGGCGTTTCGTGATCCCACAGCCAGGGGCAAAGCGCCTGGCGCCTTGGTTATCCCCGAGAGAGTTCTTCTGGAGGATTCAAAACAAGCCGTGCTTGTACGGCCAGTTCGAGATCGATTTGGGCGGCAGCATTCGACCCTGCCCGGGGCTGTCGGAGGTGTGTGGCGAGATCCGGAATGACGATCTGCGGCGCGCGCTGATGGCACGGACGCTGTACGATCGTTGGTGGTCGATGAGCAAGTCGAGCGTCAAGTCGTGCAGCAACTGCGCGCTCCGTTTCGCGTGCAATGACTGCGCGACTGTGGAGATCCTCGGCGCAGCAGATCCCGCCGTCAAGCAGGCATACTGCTCGTACGACCCCGATTCCGATGAAATGACACATGAGCGGGCCTGGAGTCCGCCCGAGTTCGTCAAGATTCTCAGGGGCTAGGAGCCTCCGCCGTGACATCCCTCCCGATCGAGTTGCGTCAGGTCGAAAAGCACTTTGGGGCGACTCGCGCGCTCGCGGGGATCGATCTCCACGTGAAGCCCGGCGAGGTGTTCGGCATGATAGGGCCCAACGGGTCCGGCAAGACCACGACGATCCGCGTCTTGTTGGGTCTCCATCGACCCGAAGCAGGATCCGTCTCCGTCTTCGGCTCCGATCCGTGGTCCGAGTTCTCCCACATCGGTCCGCGTCTCGGGGTGATGCTCGACGACCCGGGGCTTCACGGAGCACTTACCGCGACCGAGCACCTCGAGTTCTTCGGTGGCTTATTGGGTCTGTCGCGACGCGGGGCGCGCCGACGCGCGCGCGAGCTACTGGTGGCGGTTGGTCTCACGGGCCGCGAGCGTTCGCGGCTGAAGACATATTCGAAGGGAATGCAGCAACGCGTAGCCCTCGCGCGCTGCCTGCTCGGGGAACCGCAGCTGCTCGTATTGGATGAGCCTTTCGACGGGGTGGACGCCGAAACTCGGCGCGTCATCCAGCGTCTTCTTCCCGGTTTGGCGACCGAGCGAGGCGTCGCGACTCTCGTAACGTCGCATAATCACCACGAGATCGAGCGTATGTGCGATCGCATCGCGATCATTCACCAGGGACGCATCGTGGCTTGCGGCGAGACAGCTGTTTTGTTGCGATCCAATTCGGGTCGGGATGTTCTCGTGATCGAGTTGTCGGAACGGGTTCCGTCCACAGAAGCCTCGAATGTCTTCCCCGGATGCTTGTACGATGAGGCCAAGGGCGTCCTCCGGATGGACCTCCAGGCATGCGGCATGACGCGCGAGCAAGTTCTCAAGAAGATTCTGGATCGCCGCCTGTCGTTCAATAGAATCGAGGAGGAGAGGCAGAGTCTCGAAGACGTGTACTTCTCGGTCACGGAGAGGGACCGAACGTCATGCTGAGGCGGCGACTTGTGCGGCAGATCGCGGCAGTGGTACAGAAAGAGTTCCGCGAGTATCTGAGGGTTCAGAAGATCTCCTTCGGGCTCACCGTCGGCTACTCCGTGTTCATGCAGTGGTTCATCGTCCACAGTTATGCGCACGCAGTGAAGATGGCGGCCAGTTTGCCAGAGTCGAAGGCGGCGAGCATGCTCGCGGATCCGGAGGTGTTCGCAGCCGCCACGGCGGGCACGCTGATGTTCATCGGGCCACTGGTCTTGCCCTTCTTCGCCAACTCCCTCTTGGCGAGGTCCTTTATGGAAGAAAGGTACAAGCATGTCCTTGCGCCGATGTTCTCGACGGGGGTAAACCCAGGGGTGGTGTGGTTGGGTAAACTGATCGCGGCCTTCACGGCAAGCTACGCAACCATGACACTTTGCGTCGGACTCGATCTGGGTCTTCTGACAATGTATTTCGGGCTGTCGATTGCCTTGACCCCAGGTCTGGTTCTGATGGCACTGTTCGTAATGCCGACGGCGTGCTTGGGAATGGTTGCGCTCATCGCCTACCTCAATTGGGCCTGGCAGCAGGCGACGTTCGTGATCTCTTTTGCGATGTTTCTCCTGATGATGGGGGTGTTCTCCTTTCTGAGCGCCAGGCCCGTCCTGACGATCGGGCCTGGGTTCGCGACCATTCTCGTCGTGCTGTCGCTACTCTTGGTCGGCGCTTGTGCGTTCGGCGTCAGCCTCTTGAGTCGGCAACGCATCGTCAACGTGTGACCCGGTCTTCTCGGGCCGTGCGACGCGCGGACGCGGCTGGACAGCCGGATCCTATCTGATGCCCCGTGATGAGTGTCAAGTTTCGCCCGTAGGGGGCCAGGCGTTTTCGCTCGATAGGTAAGCGGTCAAGAAACGGCGTTCTTCCCTTCCGCCCTCCCGTCGGGTTCGAATGGGCGTGCGCCGGATTGTCCGGCGCGACGTTTCCGACGGCGAGGAGGACGGGATGCCCAAGAGGCGTGCCGGCAGGGTGCGACGCACCGCGAAGCGATGGGCCGAGATCATCAGTCGATTCGAGACGAGCGGCGAGGCGTCGCGTCCGCTTTGCCGTCGCGAGGGAGTGCCGCTCAGTTCTTTACAGCGTTGGCGTCGGCGACTGGGGCCGGTGTCCGCCGGGCGATTCGTCGAGCTCGTCGCGACCTCCTCTCCCGAGTCTGCTGCAGTGAGCTGGTCGTTGGAAGTGTCGCTGCCCAACGGCGTGTCCCTCCGGTTCCGGGGGTAGGCGGTGTTCGTCGAGTGGTCGCCGCGGCACGGCCCGGCCTCATCGGGTCGTGCGGCGCGCGGTCGCGGGGGGCCCGGGGGGCAGGCCCCCCGTCCATATTCAACGCTCCCCGAACAGCGCGCGGCCGACGCGGATCAGCGTCGATCCCTCCTCGACGGCGACCTCGAAGTCGTCGGTCATCCCCATGGAGAGGTCCGGCAGCTTCCGTCCGAGGAGGGGCTCCGCGCGATCCCGGAGCTCCCGGAGGGCGGCGAACCATGGCCGAACCTCCTCGGCGTCCTCGGCGGGAGGGGGAATCGTCATCAGCCCTCGGAGATCGAGGTGCGGAAGGGAAGCGAGCGCCTCGAGCAGCGCCGCCGTTTCCTCCTCGGCCGCCCCGGACTTCGTCGCCTCGCGGGAGAGGTTGACCTGGACGAGCACCGGCTGGACGATGCCCCGCTCGGCGGCACGCCGGTCGATCTCGCGGGCGAGGTCGGCGCCGTCGACCGAGTGGATCAGGTCGAAGGTCCCGACGGCGCGCTTCGCCTTGTTGCTCTGGAGGTGGCCGACCAGGTGCCACGAGGCGCCGGCGCCGACGAGAGGGATCTTGTCGAGCGCCTCCTGGACCCGGTTCTCGCCGAACACCGTCTGGCCGAGCGCGAGCATCTCGCGGACGCGCTCCGCGGGGAAGGTCTTGGACACGGCGACCAGGGCGACGGCCCCCGGGTCGCGGCCCGAGCGGGCGCAGGCGGAGGCGATCCTCCCGCGAACCGCATCGAGCGCGCGGGCGGCCCCGTCCGGCACGTCAGGAGCCCGCCGCCGCGTCCGGCACCTCGACGAGATTCAGCGTCCCTTCCCCGCCGTCCCGCTCGCATAGATCGAGAACCCGGTTGACCAGGCGGTCGGCGTCGCGGTTGGCCTCGCGCGGGACGTGGACGATCCGGAACGCCGGGATCGCGCGGATGCGGCGCGCCGCCTCGGCGTGAAGGGGGATCAGGCTCGGGTGCCGCACGCGGTAGCGCCCCTGGATCTGGCGGACGATCAGCTCGGAGTCGGCCCGAACCTCGACGTCGTCGGCGCCGCGCTCCTCCGCGATCCTGAGAGCTTCCAGGAGGGCCCTGTACTCCGCCACGTTGTTCGTCGCGCGCCCGATCGCCCCGGCGTGCCCCTCGACGTAGCCCCCGTCGTCGCCAAGAAGGGCGACCGCCCACGCGGCCGGACCGGGGTTGCCGCGGGAGCCGCCGTCGACCGCGGCCCTAAGCCGGCCCGCCACCGAGGGCCCCGATCCCGGAGGCGGACGCCTCGCCGGGAGCCGCGTCGGGCTGCGCCGCGGGCTGCGCCTTTAGCGCCGGCTCGTAGTAGAGGTAGCGCCGGCAGTGGCCGCAGACGTGGATCTGCGCCGCCTGCCGGATCTCCTGATAGACCTGCGGCCGGATGCGCACGAAGCAGACCTGGCACAGCTCCTTGTCGGCCCGCGCGAGGAAGACCCCCTGGCGGCTCTCCTCGACTCTCCTGACGTTCTCGATCAGGTCGCCCGGGAGCTCCGTCTCGAGCCCCGCGCGCTCGTCCTCCGCGGCCGAGATCCTTTCGGCCGCCGTCGCGGCCTCCGCCTCCACGCGCGCGTGCTCCTCCCCGACGAGCGCCCGCTCCTTCTCGATGTGGTCCGCGCGGGCGTCGAGATCGACCCTGAGCTTCTCGGCTTCCTCCATCTCCTTGAGGATCGCCTCCTCGTGCGCTCCGATCCTGGCCTTGACCGCGTCGATCTCCTTGAGCACGGCCGAGTACTCGCGCTGGTTCTTCACCTGCATCAGCGATTCCATGTACTTCTTCCGGCTCTCCTCGAGAGCCTCCAGCTCGACCGTGCGGTCGCGGCGGTCCTTCTCGATCGCGTCGAACCGCTCCTTGAGCGCCACGTACTCGGCGTTCCGCTCGCGAAAGCGTCCCTCGATCTCCTCGATCCTGGCCGGGGCCCCCTCGACGACGGAGCGGGCCGATCGGATCTCGAGGGCCAGGTCCTGGATCCGGAGCAGTCGCAGTAGCTGTTCCTTGGCGTGAAGCATCAGACCTCCCGTCCCGCCGTGGCTCCCCGCCCGCGCGCCCCCCGAAAACACGAAGGGCGCTCGGCCCCCCGAGCGCCCTCGCGCGCGACCCCGGCGCCGGCCCCCTTCCCTCTCATGCGGAGGGGGCCCGGCTCCTGCGGGCGATCTGGACGTGGACTCTTCTCGCACACGACAATTCACGAATGTAGCAACGGCGGCCGGATCCGTCAACTGCGGGGGGAGGCCCGGGCCCCCCGCCGCCCCTTCGGAGCGCCTCCCCTGTCCGGGCCGCGATTCGGGTAAGCTCTGGGGGGCGGACATGACCACGAAGAGGCCCGGGGAGCGAGACGGGAGAGAGTGCCCGTGCGCCGCGCTGGCGCTCGAGGACGGCACTGTCCTCGAGGGACGCTCGTTCGGAAGGGCGGCCGAGGCGGCGGGAGAGGTCGTCTTCCACACCGCCCTCTGCGGCTACCAGGAGGTCCTGACCGATCCCTCCTTCGCCGGCCAGATCGTCACGATGACGTGCCCGCACATCGGGAACTACGGCGTGAACCCCGAGGACGTGGAATCCTCCCGGCCGCAGGTGGCGGGGTTCGTCGTGCGCGAGGCCTCGACGGTCGTCTCGTCCTGGCGGGCCTCGGGATCGCTCGACCGCTACCTCGACGAGAACGGCATCGTCGGCATCGAGGGGATCGACACGCGGGCCCTCACCCGCCGCCTGCGGACGCGCGGGGCGATGCGCGGTGTCGTGTCCGCCGTCGACCTCGACCCGGCGTCCCTCGTGGCGAAGGCGCGCGCCGCGAGGTCGATGCTCGGGCTCGACCTCGCCCGAGAGGTGACCTGCGAGGGGCCCTGGACCTTCGACCCGCGCTCCGAGGGGGAGGGCGCCGCCGCCCACCTCGCGCCCGTGATCCGCGGCGCGGGTGGAGTGCGCCGCCCCGAGAGGGAGGAGCCGTTCCGGGTCGTCGCCTACGACTTCGGCATGAAGCGCAACATCCTCCGCAACCTCGCGGCCGCCGGGTGCGCCGTGACCGTCGTCCCCGCGACGACGCCCGCCGCCGACGCCCTGGCTCTCGGCCCGGAAGGGATCTTCCTCTCGAACGGGCCGGGCGACCCCGAGCCGTGCTCCTACGCGATCGCGGCGGCGAGAACCTTCGTCGAGCGATTGCCGACCTTCGGCATCTGCCTCGGCCACCAGATCCTGGGCCTCGCCTGCGGGGGGCGGACGTTCAAGCTGAAGTTCGGCCACCGCGGCGCCAACCACCCGGTCAAGAACCTGAAGACCGGCCAGGTCGAGATCACGTCCCAGAACCACGGCTTCTGCGTGGACCCCGGGCTCTTCGAGCGCCCCGACTACGAGCTCACGCACGTCAACCTGAACGACGGGACGGTCGAGGGCTTCCGCCTCCGCGGCCGGCCGGTGCTCTCCGTCCAGTACCACCCGGAGGCGAGCCCGGGGCCCCACGACAGCCACTACCTCTTCGAGGAATTCGTCTCGATGATGCGCGCCCGCCGCGGCGAGCGGTAGCCCGTGCCCCGGGACCCCTCGATCCGGTCCGTCCTCGTGATCGGCTCCGGCCCGATCGTGATCGGGCAGGCGTGCGAGTTCGACTACTCGGGGACGCAGGCGGTCAAGGTCCTCAAGAGGGAGGGGCTCAGGGTCGCCCTCGTCAACTCGAATCCCGCGACGATCATGACCGACCCGGAGTACGCGGACCGGACGTACGTGGAGCCGCTCACGCCGTCGGCGGTCGAGGGGATCCTCGAGAGGGAGCGGCCGGACGCACTGCTGCCGACCGTCGGGGGACAGACCGCGCTCAACCTCGCGGTCGATCTCTCGAGGCGGGGCGTTCTCGACCGGCTCGGCGTGCGCCTGATCGGAGCGAGCCGCCGCGCGGTCGAGGTCGGCGAGGACCGCCAGCTCTTCAAGGAGGCGATGGCCCGGATCGGCCTCGAGGTGCCGCGGAGCGGGTTCGCCTCGGGCCTCGCCGGGGCGAGGAAGGTCCTGGAGACGACCGGCCTCCCCGCCGTCATCCGCCCCTCGTTCACCTTGGGGGGGACCGGCGGCGGCATCGCCTACAACCTCGAGGAGTTCGAGGAGATCGCGAGCCGCGGGATCGAGGTCTCGCCCGTCCACCGGATCCTCATCGAGGAGTCCGTTCTCGGTTGGAAGGAGTACGAGCTCGAGGTGATGCGCGACGGGGCGGACAACTTCGTCGTGATCTGCTCCATCGAGAACTTCGACCCGATGGGGATCCACACCGGGGACTCGGTCACGGTCGCGCCCGCGCAGACGCTGACCGACCGCGAGTACCAGGCCATGCGCAACGCGGCGCGGGCGATCGTCCGGGAGGTCGGGGTGGAGACCGGAGGCTCGAACGTCCAGTTCGCGGTGGACCCCAGGACCGGCCGGCTCGCCGTGATCGAGATGAACCCGCGCGTCTCGCGGTCGTCCGCCCTCGCGAGCAAGGCCACCGGATTCCCGATCGCGAAGATCGCGGCGCTCCTCGCGATCGGCTACCGCCTCGACGAGATCCGAAACGACATCACGCGAGTGACCCCGGCCTCCTTCGAGCCGGTCGTGGACTACGTGGTGGTGAAGATCCCCCGCTGGGCGTTCGAGAAGTTCAAGGACACGAGCCCAGCGCTCGGGACCCAGATGAAGTCGGTCGGCGAGGTCATGGCGATCGGGCGGACGTTCAAGGAGGCGCTGCAGAAGGGGCTCAGGGGCCTCGAGACCGGCATCAGCGGCTTCAGTCGGTCCGACCTCGACGACTCCCGGATCCGCGAGAAGCTCCTCGTCCCCGACCCCGACCGGATCTTCTACGTGAAGCGCGCCCTCGACCTCGGATGGCCGCACGACGAGATCTTCCGCACGACCGGGATCGATCCCTGGTTCCTCGAGCAGCTCCAGCAGATCGTCGACCTGGAGGCGAAGCTGGCGGGAGGTCTCGCGGGGAACTTGGCCGCGGCGGCGGAGGGACGCGCCGCTCCGCTGCTCGCGGAGGCCAAGAGGATGGGGTTCTCCGACGCGCGGCTCGGGCAGCTCGCGGGCAGGGACGAGGCGGGGGTCCGGGCCGCGAGGAAAGCGGCGGGGATCGCGCCGGTCTACAAGCGGGTGGACACCTGCTCGGCGGAGTTCGAGTCGCACACGCCGTACCTCTACTCGACGTACGAGCGGGAGTGCGAGGCCGATCCGACCGATCGGAAGAAGGTCGTCATCCTCGGCAGCGGCCCCAACCGGATCGGGCAGGGGATCGAGTTCGACTACTGCTGCTGCCACGCCTCCTTCGCGTTCCGGGAGGAGGGGTACGAGACCGTCATGATCAACTGCAACCCGGAGACGGTCTCGACCGACTACGACACGTCGGACCGGCTCTACTTCGAGCCGCTCTCGCTCGAGGACGTCCTGAACGTCCTCGAGAAGGAGAGGCCGGACGGGGTCGTCGTGCAGTTCGGCGGCCAGACTCCCCTGCGCCTCTCGGTCCCCCTCCACGAGGCCGGCGTCCGGATCCTGGGGACGAGCCCGGACGCGACGGACATCGCCGAGGACCGCAAGAGGTTCAAGGCGCTCCTCGACGACCTCGGCATCCCCCAGCCGGAGAGCGGCACTGCGATCTCGCTCGAGGAGGCGAAGCGGGTCGCGGACCGGATCGGCTACCCCGTCCTGGTGCGCCCGTCGTACGTGCTGGGCGGCCGGGCCATGGCGATCGTCTACGACGCGGGGCGCCTCGAGGAGTACGTCCGGGAGGCCGTGCTCGCCTCGCCCGAGCACCCGATCCTCGTCGACCGGTTCCTCGAGGACGCCTTCGAGGTGGACGTCGACGCGCTGGGCGACGGGGAGCGCGTCGTCATCGGCGGCATCCTCCAGCACATCGAGGAGGCAGGGATCCACTCCGGCGACTCGGCGATGGTGCTGCCGACCTGGAAGGTCGCGCCGAGGCACGTCGAGACGATCCGGAAGTACACGCGGCGGCTGGGGCTCGGCCTCGGCGTGCGGGGGCTCATGAACGTCCAGTACGCGATCAAGGACGACGTCGTGCACGTCCTCGAGGTGAACCCGCGCGCCTCGCGCACGACCCCCTTCGTCAGCAAGGCGACCGGCGTCCCCCTCGCCAAGGCGGCGGCCCGCGTCATGGCCGGCCGGTCGCTCGCGGAGCAGGGGCTGACCCGCGACCTCGAGGTCCGGCGCATCTTCGTGAAGGAGTCGGTGTTCCCGTTCCTGAAGTTCCCGGGAGCCGACATACTGCTCGGCCCCGAGATGAAGTCCACCGGAGAGGTGATGGGGATCTCGAGCGATTTCGGGATCGCATTCGCCAAGTCGCAGCAGGCGGCCGGATACACGATCCCGACCTCCGGCACGATCTTCGTGTCGGTCAACGACCACGACAAGGCGGGGATGCTGCCTCACGCGAGGGCGCTCCGCGAGATGGGGTTCCACGTCCTCGCGACGCGCGGCACCGCCGAGTACCTGGAGGCGCACGGGGTGCCGGCCGAGAAGATCTACAAGGTCCACGAGGGGAGGCCGAACGTCGTCGATCACATCAAGGACGGGCGGATCGACATCGTCTTCAACACGCCCCTGGGGCGCGAGTCGTTCTACGACGAGGGGGCGATCCGCAAGAACGCGACGATCCACAACGTCCTCGTCGTCACGACGCTGACCGCCGCCGCCGCCATGGTGCAGGCGATCCGCGCCTTGAGCGAGCGGGAGCTCGACGTCCTGTCGCTGCAGGAGATCCACGGGGGTCCGGAGAAGGCCGCCCGCTGAGGCCGGCGCCACCCCGCGCTCCGCGGATCTGCTACCCTACCCGTCTTTTCCCGGGAGGCCCGATGCACAGACTCGCGACCGCCGCGCTCCTCGCGCTCCTGGCCGCCGCCGCGGCCGTCCCGCCGGCGCAGGCCTGCACCAACTTCCTGATCTCGAAGGGGGCCAGCGCCGACGGGTCCACGATGATCACGTACTCCGCCGACTCCCACGAGATGTACGGCGAGCTGTACCACTGGCCGGCCGCGAAGCACGCGCCGGGCGCCATGCGCGACGTCGTCGAGTGGGACAGCGGGAAGCTCCTCGGGCAAATCCCGGAGGCCCCAGAGACGTACGCCGTGATCGGGAACATGAACGAGCACCAGGTGGCGATCGGAGAGACGACCTGGGGAGGAAGGCCCGAACTGGCGGAGTC
This sequence comes from uncultured Acidobacteriota bacterium, assembly GCA_937864465.1. GTDB lineage: Bacteria > Acidobacteriota > Polarisedimenticolia > Polarisedimenticolales > JAIQFR01 > CALMJU01. The sequence goes on along the minus strand of CALMJU010000029.1, from coordinate 16,955 downwards.
CGAGGGGATCGTCGACTACGGCAGCCTCATGTACATCGCGCTGCAGAGGGCGAAGAGCGCGCGCGAGGCGATCCGTGTCATGACCGGCCTCGTCGCCGAGCACGGGTACGCGAGCACCGGGGAGTCGTTCTCGATCTCCGATCCCGAGGAGGTCTGGATCCTCGAGATGATCGGCAAGGGGCCGGGACGCAAGGGGGCCGTGTGGGTCGCCCGGCGCGTCCCCGACGGGTACATCGCCGGCCACGCAAACGCCGCGCGCGTCCGCCGGTTTCCGCTCCACGACAAGACCGGGGAGACACTCCACTCCCCCGACGTGGTCTCGTTCGCGCGGGAGATGGGGTGGTTCGACGGCGAGGACGAGGAGTTCTCGTTCGCCGACGTCTACAGCCCGACCGACTTCGGCTCGAGGAGGTTCTGCGACGCGCGGGTCTGGTGCATGTACCGCCGCGCGGCGCCGAGCCTCGCGATCCCCGCCTCCTGGGCCGAGGGGAGGGACGAGTCGGCCGAGCCGCTGCCGCTGTGGGTCAAGCCCGACCGGAAGATCGGCGTCGCCGACGTCATGGGGCTCATGCGCGACCACTTCGAGGGTACGGAGCTCGACATGACGAAGGATCCGGGCGCGGGCCCGTACGTCCTCCCGTACCGCTGGCGTCCGATGACCTGGAAGCTCGACGGCGTCGAGTACCTCAACGAGCGGGCCGTGTCGACGCAGCAGACCGGGTTCTCGTTCGTGGCGCAGTCGCGGTCGTGGCTCCCGGACCCGGTGGGCGGGGTGCTCTGGTTCGGCGTGGACGACACGTACAGCACCGTCTACTTCCCGGTCTACGCCGGGATCACCGCGGCCCCCGAGAACTGGGCGGCCGGGAACGGCTCGTTCCGCGAGGTGACCTGGGACTCCGCGTTCTGGGTCTTCAACCAGGTGTCGAATTTCGCGTACTCGCGCTACCGCGACCAGATCGAGGACATCCGGAAGGTCCAGCAGGAGCTCGAGGGGAAGTTCCTCGCGGAGCAGCCGGAAGTGGACCGGGCCGCGGCGGCGCTCTACGAGCAGGCCCCGCGGCTGGCCCGGGACTACCTGACTCGGTACACGGCGGAGGCGGGCGCGGAGGTCGTCGCCCGGTGGAAGGAGCTCTCCAAGTTCCTGCTCTACAAGTACCTCGACGGGAACGTGAAGGACGCGCGCGGCCGGGTGACGCACCCGGAGCAAGACGAGGCATGGCGGAGGATGGTCGCCTCGGCGACGGGCGAACGCCTCAAGACCGCGAAGCTCCCGGCCGAGATCGAGGCCGAGAGGGCGGAAAAGGAGAAGGCGGCGCACGTGGCGCAGGCGGTCCTGGCGGTGCTCCGGGCGCGGAGCCTGGAGGTGGACGAGGCGACACGCGGGAAGATCCTGGCGGCGGACGACCGGCGGCAGCTCGAGTCGTGGCTCGTCAAGGCCGCGACGGCGCCCTCCGCCGCGGCGGTCGTCGAATGAGGAGGACCCCGGGGACGCGACCCTAGCGGGCGCCCGCGAGCGCCTCCCGGATCTCCTCCGCGACGCGCTCGACCGCCCGCGCGACGTCGTGGGTCAGCCCCTCGCCGACGCCGATCCTCGCCGGCTCGATCCCCCAGAGGCGGTAGCGGATCGCCGCCATCGCCGGCTCGGCGTGGGCCATCCACCGGAGGTTCTCCGGGAGGCTCAGGAAGTGCGCCGCCGCGTGGGGCTGCGGCACCGAAAGGATCTCGTCGTGGAGGAGCCGGTGCACGGTGCCCGGCGCGCTTCGCTTGAGGAGCGCGTCCACGAGCCAGACCTCGGGCTCCCCCCGCCACAGAGAGAGGATCCGCAGCGAATCGGTGTCGCCGGGCTCGGCGCGGCAGCCCTGCGGGAGGGTCCCGGCGCGCAGACGCGCGACCACCGCGATCCCCGCCCCGTCATCCCCCATCAGGGAGTTTCCCAAGCCGACGACGAGGACCGCCGGCGCGGAGCGGGCCGGCACGCCTCCCCTCCCTACTCGTCCGTGCGGACCACGTGCACGGAGCAGGAGATGCACGGGTCGTAGGCCCGGGCGATCATCTCGAGGCTCGTCCGGAGCTTCGCGGGATCGGCCTTCTTCCCGTCCCTCCGGATGAGGAACTCGACCGCCGAGCGCAGGTCGCGCTCCGTGTTGGCGAGGTTCTGCGCGGTCGGGGTGATCACGTTCGCCATGACGACCCGCCCGTCGTCGTCGATCTCGTACTCGTGGAACAGAGTGCCGCGGGGCACCTCGATCGCTCCGACGCCGCGCCCTGCGCGCACCTCGTAGTCCACCAGCTCGCTCTTCGCCTCCGGCATGTCGAGCAGCAGGTCGCAGACCTCGACGCCACGCTCGATGCAGTGCACGAGCTCGACGAGCTGCGCCCAGTTGTTCGTCAGGATGTTGTCCACGTGCCCCTTCGGGAAGAGGGTGTCGAACGCCTCCTTGGCCCGGCCGACGAGCCGGTCGCCCCAGAGCTTGAGCCGGGCGAGCGACCCGACCATGTACGTCTCGCCCGAGGCGAGGGCCGAGTGCTTGGCGTGGGAGTGCTCGACCGTGAACTCCCGGATGACGTCGCGGTACTGCTCGAGGGGGTACTCCTCCCCCTTCGAGGTGCAGATCGCGACCCCGCGGAACCGGAAGAACGACCGGTCGTAGGGCCGGAGGGCGACGTACACGGTGGGCTGCTGGCCCCACTCGGGCACGTCGAGCGTCTTGACGAGGCTCACCGTCGCCATGAGCGGGTCGAGCGTCGCCAGGAGCTCGGCGCGGACCTTCGCGAGCTCCGCCTTGCTCGGCAGCTTGCCGAACCCGCCGACGAGCGTGTTGACCGGGTGCACGGCGCGCCCCCCGATCAGCTCCTGGATCCGGTTCCCGAGCTGCTTGAGCTTCAGCGCGAACGCGACCTCGGCGGGGAACTTCGCCGCCATGCCGAGGACCGAGTCGAACCCGAGGAAGTCCGGCAGCGCGAGCGCGAAGACGTGCAGCGCGTGGGACTCGATCGTCGCCCCGAGGAGCAGGAGACCCCGCAGCCGGTGGATCCGGTCGGGGGGCTCGATGCCGAGGGCCTTCTCGAGGGCGGTGAGCGCGGCCACCGTGTGGTTGGCCGAGCAGATCGCGCAGACGCGGGTGATGATCCCCTGCACCTCGAGGAAGTGCTTCCCCTTGAGGAGCGCCTCGTAGTAGCGGCTCCCCTCGTAGATGTCCATGTTCACCTCGTGGACCTTGTCGCCCACGATCTTCACGAAGATGCCGCCGTGCCCCTCCACCCGGCCGAGGTGGGGAATCGTGACCGTCCTAGCGTCCACCGCGCACCTCCTCCTCCTCGAGCCCCATCTTCATCCAGACCGGCGCGGAGAAGTTCTCCATCTTGCGGGCGATCTCGACCCACGAGATCTTGCGGTCCTTGAACATCGTGATGTTGGCGTCGTAGTTCGTCTCCTCCGCCGGGCCCCGGCAGCCCGAGCACGCGACGCCGTGCGACGGGCAGCGGGCGCCGCAGCCGGAGCGCGTCATGGCGCCGCAGCACACCTCGTTGCAGTGGACGACGCGGCAGAGGTTCTCCTTCGTCTTGCACTCCCAGCAAACCGGCGTCTTGAAGAACTCCGGGGTCGTGCCGACGAGGAGCGCGTTCGCGACCCTGAGGAACTCGTGACGCTCGATCGGGCATCCCGGGAGCATGAGATCGAAGGGGACGAAGTCGGTGGCGGGCCGCGCCTCGACCGTGTCGAGGAACGGACGGTCGCTCTTGTACACCTCCTTCTCCAGGACCTCCCGCGGGATCTCGTTCCGCATCGCCGGCAGGCCGCCCCAGACGGCGCAGGTCCCGATCGCGACCAGGACCTTCGACCGCCCGCGGATCGTGCGCAGGTTCTGGAGGTCGCGCTGGGTCGCCACGACCCCCTCGACGAAAGCGACGTCGAGGCGCGCGTTGTGGTCGTTCTGCGAGCGGGCCATCACCCAGTCCACGATGTCCATCCGCTCGGCGAGGCGCAGGAGCTCGTCCTCGCAGTTGAGGACCTGCAGCTGGTCGCCCGCGCAGCCGGTGAGGCCGAAGATGCCGACTTTGGGCTTCTGGTTGCCGATGGGCATGGGATTCTCCCTACTCGTAGATCAGCTCGGGAAGGTTGATGGCGTCCCAGAACGTGAACACCGGCCCGTGGAGGCACGTGAACGTGTAGCCGACGGCGCAGTGCCCGCACTTCCCGACGCCGCACTCCATCCGGCGCTCGAGGCTCAGGTAGATCCGGTCCTTCGCGAAGTGCCGCTCGACGAGCTTCTCCATCATGAACTTGTAGAAGATCGGCGGGCCGCACGCGACCGCGTACGTCCGCGAGACGTCGAGCTGGATGTCGTCGAGGAGCTGCGTGACGACGCCGACCCGCCCCGACCACGGATGCCCCGAGGCGTTGTCCACGGACAGGAGCACCTCGGCGTCGCCGCGGCGGGCGATCGACTCGAGCTCCTCCCGGAACAGGACCTGCTCCGGGCTCCGGGATCCGTAGAGCAGGATCACGCGGCCGAACCGGTCGCGGAGGTCGATCAGGTAGTGCAGCAGGCCCCGCAGGGGGACCATCCCGAGACCCCCGGCGACCATCAGCACGTCCTGCTTCTCGAACTTCTCGACCGGGAACCCGTTTCCGAGCGGGCCTCGGATCCCCACGACGTCCCCCTCGCGGACGTTGTCGAAGAGATAGCCGGTCACGCTCCCCGCCCGGCGGATGCCGAGCTGGAAATAGCCGCGTCGTGTCGGCGACGACGGGAGAGAGAACGGCGCCTCTCCGACGCCGAGGACGGACAGCATGACGAACTGGCCGGGGCGGAACGAGAACGCCTCCGCGAGCGCGGGATCGGTGAAGCGGAAGTCGAAGAGGCGGACGTCGGGGACGAGGTCGGTCACCCGCATGACGCGCGCCGCCGCCGTGGCGTAGGGATTCGCCCCGGTCGGGAGCCGCCTCGGGCCGCTCCGCACCGGCAGGCGCTCCGGGATCGCAGTGGTCATAGCTCACCCCTCACGTACGAGAAGACCTCGACGACGTTGATGCCGGTCGGGCAGTTCTCGATGCAGCGGCCGCACCCGACGCAGGAGGGCATCCCGAACTCCCGGACGAACGCCTCCTGCTTGTGGTAGTACCGGTTCTTGACCCGGTCGGCTCGGCTCCCCCGGAAGTTGTGCCCTCCGGCGACGACCGCGTAGTCCCGGTAGAGGCAGGAGTCCCAGAACCGGACGCGCACCGCCTCCCCCTCCTTGGGGATCTCGTCCGCGACGTTGAAGCAGGTGCAGGTCGGGCAGACCATCGAGCAGGAGCCGCAGCAGAGGCACTTCTTCCCGAGCTCGTCCCAGACCGGGTCCTCCTTCTTCAGCTCGAGCACGTACGGCAGGTCGGTGACGTCCATCGAGAGCGTGAACGCCTTCTCGCGCTTCTTCAGGCGGTCGAGGTAGTCGCGCGTGTCCTGCGGCGTCGAGGGCTCGAAGAGCGCGGCGTTCGCGCGGACGATGTCGTCCCCGCGGGCGCTCCGGACCGTGACGAGATAGCGCCCCTCGAGCGGCGTGAGGAAGAGGTCGAACCCCTCGTCCACGTTCGAGGTCCCGACCGAGTGGCAGAAGCACCTCTCGTCGGGCATGCACCCGTAGCCGACGATCGTCAGCGTTTCCCGGTTCCGGCGGTAGTACGGGTCCGCGTAGTCCGACAGGTACATGAGGTCCAGGATCTTCAGCGAGTGGATGTCGCACGCGTGCGCCCCGAAGTACACGCGCGGCGGGAGATCGCCGTCCGGCGTCTCGACGTCGCTCCCCCCCTCGCCGCGGGCCAGCATCGTGAAGCGCGGCTTCAGGAGGAGGCTCTTGAACGGCAGGATCGTCCGCACGGCGTCGGGCCGCGTCGCCGACGTGTCCTCTCCGATCTCCTCGATCGAGAAGACGCCGGGCGCGCGCTCGACCGGGGCGTAGAGCGTGCCCCACGGTTTCAGCCCGCGCAGAAGGGTAGGGAGAAACTCCGTCTTCATCCGCAGGGTTTGCATGGGCGGGTCTCCGTTGTGAGGAACATCAATAGTGAATTCCGGAAACCGCCGCAACCCCGCAGCGGGCAAATCGGGTGGGAATTCGGACGAATGCGGTGCGGGTTCAGCGCAGGGGCTCGAGCCGGAAGTCGCCGCTCCCCGTTTCGACCCGGATCCGGATCGCGCCGTCGCCCCTGCGGTAGCCGACCACCTCCCGGCCTTCCAGGACGGGCTGCGCGTCTGGGAAACCGCTCCCGATTCCGCCGTGCCCCTGGTCCGCGACCGCCTCGAAGCTCGCGGCGGGGTCGAGCCGGACCGTCACGTCGCCGCTCCCGGTATCCGCCTCGATCGCGCGCGCGCGGGACCCCGCCGCCTCCAGGCGGACGTCCCCGGAGCCGGTCTCGGCGCTCCAGTCCTCGATGTCCGAGGCGAGGACCGACACGTCCCCGGAGCCGGTGTCGACCTCGATGCGCCGCGCGGAGGCGTCGCTCACCTTGACCTCCCCGGAGCCGGTGTCGCAGCGGATCTCCTCGCCGCGGAAGCGGTCCAGCGCGACGTCGCCGCTCCCGGTGTCGGCGTCGAAGCTCCCCTCGATGGACGTCGCCCGGACGTCCCCGGAGCCGGTGTCCGCCACGATCCGCCCCTCGAGCCGGTCGAGCGTGACGTCGCCGGCCGCGGTGTCGAAGGTCAGCGTTCCCTCGACGCCCTCCGCGCGGAGCGGGCCGAACACGTTCCGGAAGGTCACGTCGAGCCCCTTCCGGGGGAGCCGCACCTCGACGTCGGCGTAGAGGAGAACCCCCCGGCTCCCGCTGACCTTCACGCGGCGCCCGGCGTACTCGGCGCTCGAATCGGACCCGAGGGAGACGCCGAGGAAGGAGACCGCCTCGGATCCCCCGCGCGGGTACCGGAAGACCGAGTGCTCCTCCACCGGGTAGCGGACTCGCAGGACGGTGCGCCCCTTCTCGGACGCGACCTCGACGAAGTCGACCTTGGCGGCCAGCTCCTCGCTCTCGGCGTGGAGGGTCGCGACGGCGACGATCCGGTCCCCCTCGCCCGCGACGACCCGCATGGACCCGGCGAGGTTCTCGATGCGAACCTTCTCGCCCCCCGCGGGAGCGCGCTCGATCGTGAGGGTCTTCGTGATCTCGGCCGGGGAGAGTGTGGCGGCGGCCAGGACGGCCAGGACGGCGAGGAGAAGGGACGGGCGCGGTCGCATGCGTGCCTCCTTCGAAGCGGAGCCCGCCCGTGATACGACGGTCCCGGTCGTAGGGTTCCGTCCCGCGAACGAGGATCGTGCGGTGCCAGGGCCGGAGGCCCGGAGCCGCGGCGCCGCCCCGCGACCGAGGACCGGACCTCCCGTCAGTTCACCAGCACCCGCAGGCGGACGTCGCGGCGGACCAGCTCGACGCCGATCCAGGACGGGTCGGTCCAGGCGAGGGGGGAGGCGACGGCCCAAGCGCCGTCTTCCCGCTCCGCGTAGCCGATCAGCGCCTCGTCCTGCTTCCAGTCCACCCACAGCTTCCCGCGCTCGGCGTGGAGCACCGCGTCGAGCCGGTCGGCGCGGGCGGTCGCGGCCACGACCTCGTACGCGAAGTCCCCGCCCGGCTGCTCGGTCGCGACGACGATCTCCTGAATCATGCCGGGCGCGTCCGAAGCTCGCTCGTAGGCGACGAGGAGCGCTCCGTCGAAGACGGCGACCGAGGGGCGCCTGCCGGACTCCTCCGGGCCCGTCACGAGCACCGGCGCGAGCCAGCCGCTCCCCGCGGGCCGACTCATCACGTAGACCGCGCTCGGCGTCCCGTCCGTCCACCAGGTCAGGTGCACCGTGCCGTCGAGCTCGACGAACACCCTCGGGTCGAGATCGTCCGAGATCCCCGACGTCAGGAACGCCGGCTCCGTCCACGCGAACCCGTCCCACTCCGAGAGCGCGATGTCGTGGTCGGTGCCGAGGTTCCACGCCCAGACGACGACGGGGGCGCCGTCCGCGCGCCAGGCAATGTCGGGGCGCCCGTCCTCCCGGACGACGCCGTCGGCATTCAGGATCATCACCGTCTGGCCGGAGCGGTAGGGGCTCCAGCCGAGAGGAGAGATCGGGTCCGCGTCGTCGCCGACCGACATGAGGATCGCGCTCAGGCTCGCCGAATCCCTCGACACCTCCGCGGTCGTCGCGGACGGAAGCCCAAACACGATCGCCACGATCGCGAGCGTTTGCAGTCCGAATCGGCGGCGCATCTCAGGCCTCCCCTCTGGGCGAGGCGCCGTGCCCCGTCATCTCCGCTACGAACTCCCGGAAGTCGGGATCGGCCACGTCTTCCTCGACCCAGCCTCGAAGCTTCTTGAGGTACGCCACCCTGTGCCGGTCCTCGGTCTCGGGGTCAACCGCCTTGGCAATACGGTGCAAGAGCATGGTGGCGGAGAAGACGACCTGCCAGTGTTCGCCCCGCTGGGCGATCGAAAGCGCCTTCTGACCATGGCGAGAAGCTTCTTCGATGCGGCCCTTCTCGAGTGAGACCCGGCCCCACTCGACGAGCCAGCGGGCCTCCAGATCGGGTCGGCGCTCCTTCTCGGCCAGCTCGACCGCGGTCCGGAATCGCGCCTCGGCCTCGGAGTGCTTCCCCATCCCGGCGAGACAGCAGCCCATGTTCCCGGTACTCGTGATGACGTGGACGGCATCGCCCGCCTTTGTCACCCGGTCGCGGCCTTCGGCGAATGCCCGGAACGCCTCGTCGAATCGGGAGGCAATGAGGAGCGTTCGCCCCTTCTCGATGAGCACCTGGCCCGCGAGGGCGTCATCGCCACCGGGCGCGAGCTCGACCGCGCGCTCCGCCGCGTCGATGCCAAGCTGCAGATTTCCGAGGCGAAGATGCGCCGCGACCAGCACCATGTACGCACGCGCCATCACGTCCCGCTGGTCGTCCGCCAGACCGATCGCCCTTTCCGCGCTCCATTTTGCCGCGACGATCGCCCCGAGACGCCGGAGCGTCGCGGCGCGCCTCTGCTCGACCGTCGCCATCCTCCGTTTCATGCGAGCCGGGTCGTCGGAGGTCGAGCCGGTCAACCGGGCCATCATCGTGTCGAGAATCGCGAGCGCCTCGCGGAATCGGCCGGAGTGGAATGCCTCCAGGAACCGCTCGTCCAGCTGCTCCACCGTCCACTTCCGGTACTCTTCCGGCACCGCCGTCGCGATCTTGAGGCGGTCGAGAACCTCCATCGGGTCCACGTGCAGAGCGGTCGTCAACGTCATCACCGCGACCGCCGTCGGCGAATGCTTCCCCTTCTCGATCGCGCTGATCGTCGCGCGAGAAACCGGCCAGTCGGTTCCCGCGGTCTTCGCGGCGAGCCGATCCTGCGTCATTCCGAGGGCTTCCCGCATCGCCTTGAGAAACGTTCCGATCGACGCCAGCGCCACCGCCTGAGGAGGCAGCGCCGGGAGCTTCGCTCGGCTCGGCGGAATCGGGACCGCCGATCTTCGCTTCGCGCCCTTGACAGGATCCTGTCGAGACCTTTCCAGGATCCTGGAATTCCTTTTCCAGGATTCTGGAGGCAATCCGCTCGCCATGGGTTCTCCCCCCGCGAAATACCGGTACCTTTCAAGCGTACCTGTTGTTGTTACCTATACACCCCCGAGGGAGCGAATTCCATCGCTTTTTCTTGTGTGGAGGTCGGAGGGGTTGCTCATCGTGCACCCTTCGCAAGCATTTTGCGGATTCGCAACGCGGATTCTTCGAATTCCTCAAGCCGAGGCCCGGAAGGCGATCGTTTCGGGGGGTAAGCCATGAAGCACCGCAGTCGGCTCGGATCCTCGATTTTCCTGCTCGACGGGACGGGAATCTCCCGCGCATGCGGCGGGTCGCTCCGATTCCTGCTCGCGGCCCTGACACTTCTGATCCTGGCCCGGCCCGCCGCGATGACGGCGACGGCCGCGGAGGAAGGCGCCCTGGCGCTCGGCTTCTCCGAGCCCGCGGTCGAGACCGACCCGCAGCCGAACCTCGGCTTCGAGCCTCCGCCCCCGGCGTACCCGCTCCGGCCGGTCGACCCGATCGTCTTCCGGGGGATGCGGCACGGCCTCGTGAGCACGACCGCTGGGAGCCTCTCCTTCCGCGTCCTCGACCTCCGCTTGGCGGGGAGGATCCCTCTGGAGCTGGGGCGCGTGTACGACTCGGGGGTCGCGATCGCCCTTCCCCCGTTCCCGCCGGCCGGCTGGCGGTCGCACGGATCGGAGGACGACCTCGGACGCGGCTGGATCCTGTCGTACTCGGCCCACCTGCTCGCGACCGAGGGGGGCGTCCTGATGGCGACGCCCGAGGGGGACGTCCTCCGATGGGACGACGCCGGGGACGGGACGTTCCGACTCCGGTACGACGCGCCGACGGAGCACCGGTCGCTCGAGCGGACCGGCCCCTCCGCGATCGTCGAGACCCGGCGGGACGGGACGCGGTGGACCTACACGCGGATGGCCCGGCCGTCGGGCTCGTATCGTCCGACCCGGATCGAGGACCGTAGCGGGAACGTCGTCTCGCTCTCGTACGAGTCGGGCTACCTGAAGCGCGTCGAGAGCTCGGACGGGTCCTGGATCGAGCTCCTCCGGCCGGTGTTCGATCCGGACTACCGGGAAACCGCGTTCCCGCGGAGCAGGATCGTCCGCGCGACCGACGGCACCGGACGGACGGTCGAGTTCGGCTACGACCCGCGAGGTCTCCTGTCGTCGGTCACCGACGCGACGGGGAAGACGTGGTCCTACGCGTACGATGCGGACGGCCGGCTCGTTTCCGCGGCCGATCCCCTCGGCGGCATCCTTCTCGACGCGAGCTACGACACGACCGGGCGAGTCGTTTCCTGCGAGGCCGACGCCGGCCCGTGGACCTTCGAGCACGACGCGGAGTCGCGGACCACGCGGGCGACCGACGCCCTGGGGAACGCGTGGGAGTACGTCCACGACGCCGAGGACGGGATCACGACGGAGGTCCGCGAGCCGACCGGCGGAGTCCACCGGCTGTTCCTCGACGCGGCGAACAACCCCGTCCGCTACCTCGGCCCGGAAGGGACCGACGAGGAGTGGTCGTACGACGCGTCGCACCTGCCGACGAGCCACAGACCGGCGGGCCCGGGAACGCCGGAGATCGCCTACGAGTACGACGCCGCCGGCGCCCTCCTCTCCGTCACGAACGTCTACGGCGGCACGACGGCGTTCGAGCGGGACGAGGCCGGACGCGTCATCGCGGAAACCGACCCGCTCGGCAACCGGACGACGGCGACGTACGCGCCGAACGGCGACCGGCTGACGCTGCGGCTCCCGAAGGGGAACGTTCCCGGCGGGACCGGTCACGAGTGGAGCTTCTCGTACGACCGGTTCGGGAACGTCGAGGCCGCGACCGATCCCACGGGGCACGCGCTCCTGCGCGAGCACACGGAGCGGGGGGATCTCTCGCGGGAGAGCCGTCCCGACCGGCGGGACGAGGCGACCGGAAAGATCGTGTACGCCCACTGGACCCGCGCGCACGACGACGCGGGCCGGCTCGTCTCGAGCGCCGATCCCCTCGGGAACGCGTGGATCCGCTCCTATGACGACGCGGGCCGCCTCGCGCGTGTCGAGGGCCCCGCCGGCACGGTCGTCCGGTACGAGTACGACGCGAGGTCGCGCCCGACCGCGAGGATCGTCTTCGCGGAGGACGGGCGCGAGGCCAGGACGTCGCTCGGCTACGACGCCGCCGGCCGCCTCGTCACGAAGACGCAGCCCGAGGGAGGAACGTGGAGGTACGAGTGGGACGGGGCGGGTAGGCTCGCGAGCACCGCCGATCCGCTCGGGCGGACGTGGAGGTACGAGCGCGACCTCGCCGGCCGGGTGGTCGCGGTCGAGCACCCCGGCGGGCGCTCCGTCGAGATCCTCCGGGACCCGCAGGGGCGCGTGATCGAGCGGGCGTACCCGGGCGGGAGGGAGGAGACGTTCGAGTACGACGCCTCGGGGAAGATCCTTGCCGCGGCCGTCGCGGAGGACGACTGGACGGGCCTTCTCGAGTGGCGGCGCGACTCGATGGGCCGTCCCGTCGGCCTGACGACGACGCACAGCAGCCCCCAGACGACGTCCGTCCGTTCCCTCACCTTCGTCTTCGACGAGAACGGGAACCGAGTGCGGCTCGTGGATCCGGCGTACGGCACCTTCGAGCTCGCCTACGACGAGCTGGATCGCATCGTGGCGGCCACCACCTCCTACAACGGAGCCTGGCGGGCCGTGTACGACGAAGTCAACGGACGACGCCTCCGCGTGGAGTCCGACACGCAGAGGGAGGCGTGGTCCTACGACTCCGCCGGCAGGCTCACGGGCAACCGCTGGGAGTCCGCCGCCGCGGGAGCGGGCGACCTCGCCTGGCGGCGCGACGCGGAGGGACGCGTCCTCTCCTTCACGGACGGGACGACGGGGATCTCGCGCGAATACGTCCTCGGCCCCCGCGGCCTCGCGACGGAGGAGCAGGAGATCGTGGACGGAGCGGTCGCGACCACGACCTACTCGTACGACCTCGACGGGAACCCCCGGACCGCGGAGGAGTGGAGCGGCTCCTCCGACCCCGTCGCCACGAGCTTCGTTTGGGACGAAGCGGGAAGGCTTGTCGCGGCGCGCCGAGGCGAGGCGACCCGCAGGTACGCCTGGAAGGACGGCCCGGACGATCCCGCGACCGCGGTCCGGGCCGTCCGCGCGGCCGCGGAGCCCGGCGAGCGGTCGGCGGTGATCGACTACGGGTACGACGGCCGGATCCGGAGGGTCCGCGCGCACGACGCGCTTCGCGCCGAGCCGCTCGAGCTCTCGCGCATACGGTGGAGCCCGTTCGACTGGGGCCCCGCTCTCGAGGTCGCGGAGATGCGGGCCGACGAGTCGATCGAGACGCGCCGGATGGCGCTCGACGCCGGCGGGTACTACGCGGAGCAGCACGCGACCGGAAGCATCTCGCGCCTGATGAACCCCCTCCTCGCGGCGGACAATCTCGCGAAGACGCTCCGCTCCGAATCGGGGACGAGCGTGCCCTTCCCCGAGGCGCCGTTCGCGCTCGGCCGCTGGGACCCGGCGGGCGGCGGAGCCGGCGCGACGGCGACGGCCCCCTCTGCGACGGCGTACGGGATCGCGCGACGTCTGGTGGAAGAGTCGCGGGAGCCCCGGCGCCCGGTCCCGACGCGGCTCGGGAGCCCCCTCCCCGTCAGGTCCGTTCCCTTCGACTTCGAGGACGACTGGGCGGCTCGCCCGCTCTCGGCGAGCGGCCCGGGCGAACGGCACGCGGCCGCCTCACCCGGCACGCCGGGCGACCGCGAGACCGGCGACGGCGCCTCTCGACCCGCGGTCGACTGCGGATCCCTCTGGTGGTGCCGCCAGGAGGGCGACTCCGACGCCGTGATGGTGGACCTCTGCGAGGGCATCAAGATGTCGTTCGGCGATCGCTCGGCGTCCAAGCTGCTCGACTGCGCGCTCTGGATCTGGGAGGGCTTGCTCGGGGAATACACGTACTGGACGCCGCTGTACTTCTACGTTTCCGCGTACACGACTCTTCCGCCGGATCCCTTCGCCTTCCCCGACGTGTCGGAAGGAGGTGTCTCGCTCGCAGGAGGCGGGTTCACGCACGCCGAAACCGATCTCACCGTGTTCGACCCGTTCGGCGATCTGGAATTCCGGCGCACGTACCGAAGCGACGTCCCGCGGCTCGGAAGTCTGGGCTGGGGCTGGTCGCACAGCTTCGAGGAGAGGATCGAATTCGGCTACGAGTGGGTCCGCTGGATCCGAGGAGACGGAGCCGCGGTCCACTTCGTCGATTGCACGCACACCGAGGAAGGATGCGCCTACCCCGCACCGCACTGGGTCCCGCCGAAGGGAACCGACTACCGGCTATCGGTCTCCACCAATCTCCCCCTTGGCGTGCCGGACGATACGATCCGCTACACAGTGTACGATCCCGCCACCCGGACCACCAAGGCCTTCGACCTCCACGGCCAACTCCGAACCATCTCGAAGGGGAGCCACGTGCTGACCCTCGAGCACAGGTCGGATCTTACGGACCTCTGGATTTACCCCGACCGGGTGACGAGAGTTCTGTCGAACGGCGTCGAGCGATTCGTGTTCGACTACGAGTCGGAGACCGGTGAAGAGCTTCTCGTCGCGGTTCGCGGCAGCGGGCGCACGGTCCGGTTCACGCACACGCCGTGCGAAGAGCTGGCGACGGTCACCCGCGACGCGGCCGATCTGGGGTACGACAGGACGGGATCGCCCGCGGGCTCGTGGGAGCCGGTCACGGTCTACGAGTACCGGAACCCTCCGGAGGACGATCCCCTGGACTCCACCGTGTGCGGAGTCCGCGGCAGCGACCGTCACAAGCTCGTCCGGATCGCGTCGCGGCAGGTCGATCCCCTGCGCCCGGAGGCGGGCGAGAGCGAGCAGACGATTCTGATCAACCGCTACTACGATTCCGAGCTGGGCGCGGCGGACTACCAGTACATGAAGGTGGTCGGCCAGTGCTTCGGAAAGGAGGCGGCGGAGTGCCCGGCCGGCTTTGAGGACCTCACATACGAATACCTGGCGTACGCAAGCGGGGATGCGAGCAACTACTACCCCTCCAGCACGACGATCACCGACCGGCGTCTCGGGGAAACGCCCGTCACGGAGACTCACCGATTCGACGGGAAATCGCAGGCAGGAAGCGTCACCGAGGATTCCGGGGGGCTCTCGCGCGAGACGATCTCGGAGTACGACGAAGATCAGCTTCTCAGAAAGACGACCTTCCCCGACGGGTCCTGCGAGGATCTGTCGTGGAGCGGGATCTTCCTCGCGGAGCGGCGCAGGCGCACGAAGGAGCGCTGCGACGGCGCCACGACCGGGCCGCCGGACCGCGTGACGAGGTACACGTACGAGGATGGACGGCTGCACACGGAGACCCGCCCCGAGGCGTTTCCCGACGGCGTGGTCCCCACGGACTTCAATCCGGACGCGCCCGCCTACAAGCCGTACACGACGTACCGCTACTACGACTTCCAGCAGGCATCGCTGGGAGACCAGAACGGCGACGTCTCGGACGACGCCTTCAAGCAGGGAGCCCTCATCCGCGAGGAGCGCTACGAGTCCGCGGACTCCCCGGCGATCCTCAATCTCTGGGTCGTTCAGCAGAGCGGCCGTCCGACGAAGTACACGGCCCCCGACGGCGCGACGACGACCTACCAGTACTACACGGACACGACCTACTCCGCGGCCGGATGGGACTGGCGGAGCGGGGGCCTGTTCTCTTCCGCGGGAACGGGGCCCCTGGCGCAGGTCTCCGTGAACTCGACCCAGTCGGAGCCGTCGCTCGTCACGAAGCACGCCTGGTCGGCCGGCGCCGACCTTCTCGCGAAGGAGGCCCCGGGGGGCGTCCGGGAGACGCGGCGCCTAGCATCCGACGGGAGCGTGCTGGAATCCACCGTCTCCTGCGTGTCGGAGGGGAACGCCGCCTGCGTGATCCCCTCCGACTTGAGCACGCGACGCTACTCGTACGACCTCCGCGGCCGGCTCGTCCGCGAGGCCGCGCACCCGTCGGGCCAGGCGCCGCTGGCCGTGAGCTGGCGCACCTACGATTCGCTGGGAAGGACGACCAGCGTGACGGTGGACCCGAATCCGGAGATCGTTCCGGGCGAGGCGGACCCGGCGGCGCCGGGCTCCGGCTACCTCCACCTCGTCTCGAAGGCGTTCTACGACGGCCGCGGGCGCGTCACGAAGGAGGTGACCCCCGCGGGCCGCGCGACCTGCTTCGCGTACGACGCGCTCAACCGCAGGCTGACCTGGACGCGCCACGACACGCCGGACCCGGGCGGCTCGGCCTGCCCGGCGCCGGCGCCGGGCGACCTCGGCGGCGGGACGATCTTCGACGCCCTCGACCGCCCGTACCGGACGACCGACGGCCGCGGGACGAGCACCTACTCCTGGTACGACGCGTTCGGGCAGCCGGCGTTCCTGTCGGACGGGAAGCCGGCGGAGGCGGCGAGCCCCGTGATCCTGGGCGCCGCGCCTCCCGCCCCGCCCGCGGCGACCTGGTACGAGGAGCGCACGTACGATCCGCTCTCCGGGCTCCCGACAGGGACGCGCTTTTTCGGCTCCGACGGGCGAGGCGGCGGGCCGGGGTTCCTGACGACGTCGTGGTTCGAGTACGACGTTCTGAGGCGCCCCACGGAAGCGCACGCCGCCCTGACGGAAGGGTTCGTGGCGGCGGACGCGACCCCGACGACCCCAGGCCTCGCCGTCGCGACGACGCGGACCGAGTACGACTCCGCCGGGAGGGTCCGGTACCTGTACGACGCCGCGGGAAGGCGGACGGAGCGGACCTACGACGGCTTCGGCCGGCCCAAGAGCGTGATCTTCCCTCCCATGGGGACCGCCTACGACTCTGTGAGCGTCGCCTACGACGCCGCGGGACGGCCGTCCACGCTCACCAAGACCTGGAACAAACCCGCCGGATTCGGCTCGGCCCAGGAGGAGAAGACGACGAAGGCCTACGACGCCTGGAGCCGCGTCTCCCGCACGACGGGGGCCCCGGGGGAGACAGGGTCGGGCGACCGGATCACGACGTACGAGTACGACGCGCTGAGTCGCCCGGTCTCTACGATCCGCCGCTGGCTCGTGGCGAGCAGCTACACCAATCTCGACCCGTCCGACCGCGTCACGAAATCGGTTTACGATGGCGCCGGCAGGGTCCTGGAAGTCCGGCGCCGGGACGACGCGTCCCACACCGAGGATCTCTGGGCCAGGACCGCGTACGCCTACGACCGGGACGGCCTCGTGACCGGAATGACCGATCCGAACGGGAACGCGACCGACTGGAGCTACCGGGCGAACGGGCTCCTCGAGTCCATGCGCTACCCCGCGGAAGCGGCGGGGGGCGACCGCCAGACGATCGTCGTCACGTCGTTCGACGGCAACGGCAACCCGACCGGGATCGAGCACCGCGCGAGCGAAGCGGC
>CALMJU010000028.1 GCA_937864465.1 uncultured Acidobacteriota bacterium | reverse complement strand
AGACTGGCCAAGGCGTTCACTCTGATGGAGTCCGGACCCGTGGTCCTCGTGACCACTCATGATGGGAAGAAAGAAAACATCATGACCATCTCGTGGACCATGGTCGTAAACTTCACCCCGGTGTTTGCCATGACCACGGGAGCATGGAACTACTCGTTCGCGGCGTTGCGAAGGACCGGAGAGTGCGTCATCGCGATTCCCGCGGTCGACATGTTGGACAAGGTCGTCGGCATAGGGACGTGCTCCGGAAAGGACACGGAGAAGTTCGCCAAGTTCCATCTCACCCCTGTTCGCGCCAAGTTCGTCAGGCCGCCGTTGATCAAGGAGTGCCTCGCCAACATCGAATGCAAGGTCATCGACTTCGTAAAGAGGCACGACATCGTCGTGCTGGAAGCCGTGGCGGCGTACACGGATGCGTCCCGCAAGGAGAGGCGAATGGTTCACGCGGTCGGTGACGGAAGATTCGTTGTCGACGGCCGGAAGCTCGACCGAAGGAAGATGATGGCCGCCAAGATCCCCAGCGGCGCCTAGCGCGCGCATGCAGGTCAACCACAAGCCGTGGATCATGGCGGCCCCGGTGAGCCGGGGGTGGCGGGCCGCCGTGGCAGAATAAGCAGGGCGTCATGAGCAACCAGACGATCCACCGGATCAGCGGCCACGTCGTCGTCGGCCTGTCCCTGTTCGCGATGTGCCTCGTCGTCGGCGCGACCGTCCTCGTCTTGCTCGGCGTGTTCCGTCCGGTGCCCGGCGGCGACGAGGGCATGGCCGCGCGTCTCTTCCAGATCGCCGTCGTGCTGCTCGTGCCGGCGGGTACGATGTTCCTGGCCACGGCCGATTGGCGCCGCCCGCAGGACGTGGCCAAGCGGCTCGCGGTGCCGGCGGCCGCTCTCATCGTCGCGTTCTCGACGCTGTACTACATGGAACACGTGCGATAGAGACGCGCAGAGGGAGAACGAGCAAGAGGCCGGCAGACCGCATCTCTCGCCCTGCCTCCTCATGAGGTGAAGATGGGAGCCCGGCAGGCCGCGTTCGGGCCCTTCGCGTGAGGCGGAAGAATGCGCTGAAATGAAGGAGGGAGGCCGCTCCGCTTCGATCGAGAGGATCCATGCTTCGTTTCGCCGTTCGTGCCGCCGTCGGGTCCGACGCGCCGGCGATCCTCGCCCTCGCGGATCGCCTGGCGGCGTTCGGCCCCACGACACGCGACGCGCTCGAGATCTCGCGGCGCGAGCGCAGGGCGCTCGCCGAGGCGCTGTCGCACCCGGCGGACGGCTCCTCTCTCCTCGTCGCCGAGCGGCCGCCGCTCGGTCTCGTCGGCGTCGTCCTCCTGGATACCCGTCGCGATTACTTCACCGACGAGCCCCATGGCCACGTCGCGATTCTCGCGGTGGCGCGCGAGGCGGAGGGCCGAGGCGTCGGTCGCGCCCTGCTCGAGGCGGCCGAGGACTGGGGCCGGGCGAGGGGCTTCTCGAAGCTGACCCTGGCCGTCTTCACCGAGAATCGGCGCGCGAAGGAGGTCTATCAGCGCCGAGGGTGGAAGCCGGAGATGGAGACGTGGTACAAGACCCTCGGCTAGACGGACGCGGAGCGGCCCGCTCCGATCGAGAGGCGTCGACATGAGAGGACAGAACGAGACGCACATGTGTGCCGTCTGCGGCAAGAGCTTCCCTTCCCGGGATCTCGTTCCGGGCGCGGCCGTGCGCGATGTCGTCGCGGCCGAGATCTCGCGGGATCATCCCGGCTGGTCGTCCGAGAGCTTCGTCTGCCGACCGGACCTGACGCGGTACCGAACCCGCTACGTGCATTCCCTGCTCGAGTCGGAGAGAGGAGAGCTGACCCATCTCGAGGAGGAAGTGCTGCACAGCATCCGGGATCACGATCTCCTCGCGAAGGACCCCGACGCGGAGTTCGAGCGGAAGTGGTCTTTCGGCGAGAGGCTGGCGGATCGAATCGCGTCATTCGGCGGCAGCTGGGCCTTTCTCATCTCCTTCGGCGCTTTCCTCGCCCTGTGGATCGCGATCAACTCGGCCGTGGTGCTCTTGCATCCTCCGGATCCCTATCCCTTCATCCTCTTGAATCTCGTTCTCTCTTGCCTCGCGGCGATCCAGGCTCCGATCATCATGATGAGCCAGAATCGGCAGGAGGCGAAGGACCGGCTTCGCTCGCAGCACGACTACCAGGTGAACCTGAAGGCGGAGCTCGAGATCCGGCATCTTCACGAGAAGATCGATCATCTCCTTTCGCATCAGTGGGATCGCCTGGCGCAGATCCAGGAGATCCAGCTGGATCTCCTGTCGGAGATCGGCAAGAAGCGTTGACGCCCGGCATCGTGCTCCACCGGACGGCCCCGCCGCGTTCGGCTCGCCGCCGGTGAGCCGCCGTCCCGAGGAGGGCGGTCATGAACAGGAACGCGAGACGCGCGCTCTACTGGGCTCCGAGGATCCTCTGCATTCTCTTCGCGATCTTCCTGAGCCTGTTCTCGCTCGACGTGTTCGAGGAAGGGATCGCTCCCGGGAGAGCGATCGTCGCCTGGCTCCTGCACATGATCCCCGTGCTCGCCGTCGCCGCCGTGCTGGCCTTGGCGTGGCGGTGGGAGTGGGTCGGAGCGGTCCTGTGCGTGGCGCTGGCGGCCGCCCACGCGGTCGCGACCTGGGGCCGTTTCCCCTGGTGGGTCTATCTCCTCGTCCCCGGTCCGCTGATCCTGGTGGGCGCCCTCTTCCTGCTCAACTGGGTCTTCCGGGAGGAGCTGCGGGAGAGATAGCCGCGGCCCGGTCCGGGCGCGGGAGTATCATGGCTCGCGGACGGGCCCTCGGGAAGGCTCCGCGGGCGCGGAGGAACCCATGGGGTTGGGACGCGTCGGCCGGTTCCTCGCGGAGAGGTACGAGAGGCGCCCGCGCGCCTACTGCCTGGCGGTCACCGCGATCGTCCTCCTCGTCGACTACGTCGCCGGGAAGCCGTTCCAGTTTCCGATCCTGTACGTCGTTCCCGTGGCGATGGCGGCATGGAACGAGAGCAGCGTCCTGGCGTACGCGCTGAGCCTCCTGCTTCCCCTGGCGAGAATCGGATTTCATTTCCCGTGGGGCGAGACGCGCTCGCTGGGCTTCGCGATCTTCAACGGGGCGACACGGATCGTGGCTCTCTCGCTCTACGCGTACCTGATCCTCGCGGCCGCGAGGCACACGAGGGAGCTGCGACGGCGGGTGACGGTGCTGGAGGGAACCCTGCCGATCTGCGCGTCCTGCAAGAAGATTCGAGGCGAGGGGGGCGAGTACGTGGAGATCGAAACGTACATCACCCAGCACTCCCAGGCGTCGTTCACCCACGGGCTGTGCAAGGCGTGCGCGAAGGCGCTGTATCCGGACCACACCTCATGACCGGCGGAGCCGCGGAGGACCGTCGCCGCCGGGGCGGCGGTCACCCGAGCGGACGTCGGCTCCGAGCTCCTCGCGCGCGCCCGCGTCGCGCATCGAGCTGACCGCGCATGGAATTCACCTTCCCGTTCATCCGGTTCCTGAGCCTCGGCCTGCTCCTCGCCGCGCCGTTGCTCCTGGCGCTCTGCGCGATCGTCGTCGCCCTCGGCCTGATCGCGGGACGCATCGAAGGATGGTCGAGGTTCGATGCCGTGTACTGGGCGTTCGTGACGGCGCTGACGGTCGGCTACGGCGACTTCCGGCCCTCGACGAAGCGCTCGAAGGCGCTGGCCGTCGCGATCACCGTGGCTGGGCTCATGTTCTCGGGGATCCTCGTCGCGATCACGGTGCATTCGGCGTTCGAGGCGCTGAGGAGGACCGCGGACCCGGCGATCATCGAGAGGGTGAGGTGAGGCCGTCCCGCTCCGTTCCGGAAAGGGAATCGACGGCTCACGGCGGCACGAATCGTCCGGCTCCCGGAGCCCGGCCGGCCGCGGACGCTCGCCGTCCCCGAAGGGCTCCGCGGTCTTTGCAGCGCAAAGTACTTGACAGAACAGTTTCCGGAGGGTAGGTTCCTTCTCCGCGGCCGGATCGCTCGCGAGGCGAGCCGCACCGGGAGCGGCCGGGACCGGGCCGGGCGAAGCGCCCCGAAGGGGGGAGGAGGACCGGATGTCGGACTTCATGGAGCGGCTCGTTTCCTCGATTCGGAGCTCGCAGATCCTGCGCCTGTTCCTCCTCGGCTTCCTCGTCCTCCTGCTCCTGATCCCGGTCGCCATGATCGGGAGGCTCGTCTCGGAGCGCCGGGAGAGACAGGAGGAGGCGGTGGCCGACGTCTCGGCCAAGTGGGGGAGGGCGCAGGCGATCACCGGCCCGGCTCTGGTCGTCCCGTACACGCACCGGTGGACCGAGACTCCCGCGGGCGGCCCTCCGGTCGTACGCACCGAGACGCGGAACGCGATCTTTCTGCCGGAGGCGCTCGCGGTCCGCGGGGTGCTCGATGCCGAGGTCCGCAGCCGGGGGATCTTCGACGTCCCGGTCTACCGGCTCGATCTCGTGCTCGAGGGGGAGTTCGAGCGCCCGAGCTTCGCCGGGCTCGGCGTCGAGCCCGAGGCCGTCCACTGGGAGCGGGCCCACCTGGCCGTCGGCATCTCCGACGCGCGGGCGATCCGGGAGGAGACCTCCGTCGCCTGGAACGGCGATCCGGTGCCCTTCCTCCCCGGGATCGGGGCGTTCGCGGAGGGCGGGGCGGGCATCCACGCGGACGTCGGCGTCGCGGGCGAGGCCGGGCGGCTCGCGTTCTCCTTCCCGCTCGCCCTCAACGGCAGCTCGAGCGTCACCTTCGTCCCCTTCGCGCAGAAGACCGTCGTCGAGATCCGGGCCGACTACGGCCACCCGAGCTTCCAGGGGAACTGGCTGCCGTCCGAGCGCTCCGTCTCGGGCGAGGGTTTCGAGGCCGCCTGGTCGATCCCGTCCCTCGGCCGTGGCTACCCCCAGGCGTGGAGGGGCGAGGAGGGGATGCGCGAGGCGATCGACGGCTCGCGCTTCGGCGTGGAGCTCAAGAGCCCGATCGACCCGTACCGCATGGCGGAGCGCAGCGTCAAGTACGCCGGCGTGTTCCTCCTCCTCACGTTCGCCGCGGTGTGGGTCGTCGAGGTCCTGGCCGGGCTCCGCGCGCATCCGATCCAGTACCTCCTGCTCGGCGCGGCGCTCTGCCTCTTCTACCTCCTGGAGCTGTCGCTGTCGGAGCACCTCGGCTTCCCCGGGGCGTACGCGATCGCGAGCGTTGCGGTCGTCGCGATGGTCGCCGGATACGCGGTCGTCATGCTGCGCCGCGCGGGGCGGGCGCTCGTCGTGGCGGGGGGCGTCGCGGTCCTCTACGGATACCTCTACGTTCTGCTCAGGAACGAGGACCACGCCCTGCTGATCGGCTCGATCGGGCTGTTCGTCATCCTCGCCGCCGTGATGTACGCGACGCGGCGCGTGGACTGGCATGCCGCGGGCTCCGGGTCCCAGGGGCCGCCCGCGCGGCCGTGAGCGGAGGGAGTTGACCGAGGCGGCCCGCGGGCGTACGGTCGGCGTCATCCGGGCCGGCCGGGAGGAGGGCCCGGATTCGAGGAGGCCGCCATGAAACCTGCCGCCTTCCTTTCCTCGCTGCTGCTCGGGATCATCGCCGTCGGCCACCTGCTCCGCGTGGTGCTCCGGGTCGAGATCGTCGCGGCCGGCTGGGTCGTGCCGATGTGGCTGAGCGGGATCGGATTCCTGGTCGCGGCAGCGCTCGCCGTCGCGCTGTGGCGGGAGAGCCGGGCGAAGTGACGCGCCGGCCGGCGGTGCGGGAGCCTGGGATGACGAGGTCGCGGGACGTCCTCGGCCTCGCGGCGTGGCTGCTCGCCTCGCTCGCGGCCGGCGGGATCGGGTCCCGGTTCATGCCGGACGCCTGGTACGCGTCGCTCGCGAAGCCTTCGTGGACGCCGCCCGACGCCGTGTTCGCGCCGGTGTGGACGGCCCTGTACGTGCTGATGGGCGTGGCCGCGTGGACGATCTGGCGCCGCGCGGGCTTCCGCGGCTCGCCGGTCGGACTGCCGCTCTTCGCGGCGCAGCTGGCGCTGAACGCCCTGTGGCCGTACCTGTTCTTCGGCTTGCACCGGCCCGGCCTCGCCTATCTCGAAATCCTGATCCTCTGGGCGGTCATCCTCGGCGTCACGGCGATCTTCTGGCGGGAGAGCCGGGCGGCCGGCTCCCTGATGCTCCCGTACCTGGCCTGGGTCGGCTTCGCGTCGTGCCTGAATCTCGCGATCTGGCGGCTCAATCCGCCCGCCGCGTGAGCGGTGCGGTAGCGCCCCGGCCTGCCGCCGACGGGACCGCGGTCCGGTGTCAGCCGGCGATCGCCTCTTGCAGCTCCTTCCTCTGCGCGTCGGTGGGCATGCCGTACCAGACCCGCTCGACGCGGCCGCCTCCGTCGATCAGGACGGCGGCCGGCACGAAGGGAATCCGCGACAGGAACGGCGGGGGCGAGCCCTTCACCCGGTGAACCGGGAAGCGGAGCCCGGGCACGAAGAGGCTCCCGGCTCCGGGGGCTTCCCGGTCGGTCCGGATGCCGATCAGTCGAAGATCGCCGGGAGGCCGTTCCTCGAGGATCTCGTTCCAGATCGGGAGCGTCTTCTCGCACGCCGGGCAGTGGGCGGAGAAGACCAGCAGGAGCGTGCGGGGCCCCCCGTCGGAGAACGCGATCGCGGCCTCGCCTCCGGACTCGTCGAGGATTCCGAACGGGTCGGCGGCGTCTCCCGCCTTGAGGGCGTCCGGCGGGAGCTTGGCCGCGCTCGCGGTGGCCTCGAGCGTCTTCAGCCGGCGGTTCTGCCAGGCCAGGAAGAGGACCAGGGCCGACAGCACCAGGCAGAGGGAGACCAGGACGAAGGTGACGGGGCTTCGGCGCCTCGGCGCCGGTCTCTCCGCGATGCGCGGGTCGGGCTCCATTGCTCCACCTCCTCGGCCGCCCAGTCTAGCGCACGCTCCCTACCGCGGGGGCGCGGTTCAGCGTACACTATCGGTTTCCCGACCCTGAAACGGGAGCGGTTCCCCCGGGGGAGACGATGGCGATCGACGACCTGCGACGCCGCTCGCGATGGATGATCCGGGCTCTCGAGTGGGACGACACGAGGGCACGGTACCCCAACCTCTGGCGCGACGGGATGCCGTGCCAGATCCTGGTCTTCGAGACGGTGGCCGGGAGGCTGCGACTCGGCGACCTGATCGCGGTGTACCAGCCGGCGAGCCAGAAGCACCCCGACCGCTCCGAGCGGTTCGCCGGGATCTCCCGCGTCGTCGGACTGCGGCGCTCCCACGTCGAGGGGTCGGTCTGGGTCGACCTGGAAACCGCGCATCGGTTCTCACCGCCGCTCGAGCTGGGGACCTCGCCCGGCCGGGTCTTCCTGTGCTGCGATCCCGGCTGGCCCGTCCGCGACGTCGCCCTCTTCCGATCGGTCTTCGACGCCGCGGTCGCCGCGGGCTTCCGGCCCTCGCGGGACGAGATGGAGGCGCCCGCTCCCGGCGGAGGGGGAGCCGCGGAAGCGGAGGCCGAGGAGATCGAGCCGGCCGCTCCGGAGGCGCCCTCGGCGGGCGCCCCGGCGCCGGTTCCGGAGGAGCCGGCGGGGGACGCAGGGCGGAACGATCGCGCCCCTCGATCTTCTCCGTGGGCCGGCCCGGCCGCGGGGGCGCGTCTCTTCGCGGGCGCGGACTTCAGCGGCGACATGCGCGATCCGAAGGACGCGACGTGGCTCGCCCTCGCGGAGCTCCGCGACGGGGAGTTGACCCTGGTGCGGCTCGAGCCGACCGGGCGCGCGGGGCTCGAGGGAATGCTCAGGAACCCCGACGCGGCGCTTCGCGAGACCGAGGCGATCGGGCTCGACTTCCCGTTCGGCCTTCCGGTTTCCTTCGCCGAGTCGCTGCTCGGCGGCCCGTTCCCCGAGGAGGGGTGGTGGGCGCTCGCGAAGAGGCTCGAGAAGATCTCGCGGCCGGCGTACCTCATCGCGCTCCACGAGTTCCGGGAAGCCCACGGCGAGGTCAAGCGGCTGACGGACGAGCGCGCGAGGGCGTTCTCTCCGCTCCACCGCGTCCAGCCCGACCTCGGGCCGATGACGTACCACGGGATTCGCATGATCGCAGAGGAGCGGTCGCGCTACGCGCTGCGTCCGTTCGAGAGCGCGAAGGGCCGCCTGCTCCTCGAGGTCTACCCCGGAGCCGCGATCCGGAAGCTCGGGCTGCCGCGGGACGGGGGGGACAAGAACGCGGCGGTCGTCGCGGCGCTCGGACGGGCCGGGCGGCTTCCGGTGCGCATCGACGGAACGCTGAGGCGCCGGTGCCTCACGAGCCGCGACGCGCTGGACGCGGTCGTCGCGGCCCGTTGCGCGGCGGCGGCCGTCCTGTCGGGAGAGGCGGAGCGGGGCCCCGACGAGCTGGCGCCCGGCGAGGGGCAGCGGTTGCGCCGCGAGGGATGGATCTACGGTCTCGAGGAAGACTCTCCGGCGCCGGGCCGCGCCGAAGGCTCGGCCGAGGGATCGTGACGCCGGAGGCGCCGGTCCTCCCATGCTGACGCGGAGCTTCATCCACGTGCCGGGGGTGGGGGAGAAGCGCGAGCGCGATCTCTGGCGGCGCGGGTACACCGACTGGCAGGCGTTCGCGAGCGGCCACCCTCCGGGCCCATGGCGAGACCTGGTCCTGTCGCGGCTCGACCGCGATCGGGCCGCGCGCGACCTGCCGAGGCGGGAGATGTGGCGGCTGGCCGACGCCTTCCCTTCCCGCACGGCGTTCCTCGACATCGAGACGACGGGGCTCGCTCCCGGCCGGGACGGGGTGACGTGCGTCGGCGTGTCGGACGGCGGCAGCGTCGAGGCGTACGTGCGGGGCCGGGACCTCGACCGTCTCCCCGCGGCGCTCGAGCGGTTCGACCTCCTCGTGACGTACAACGGGACCTGCTTCGACCTCCCGGTGCTGCAGGCGGCGTTCCCGCAAACGGACTTCCGGAGGTTCCACCACATCGACCTCCGCTACCCGCTGCACAGGCTCGGCCTCAAGGGGGGCCTGAAGGGAGTCGAGCGGAAGCTGGGGCTGTCGAGGGCCGGGGAGGTCGAGGGGGCGGACGGCTACGTCGCCGTGCTCCTCTGGCAGGAGCACCTTCGCGGGCATCGGCGCGCGCTCGAGACGCTCGTCGCCTACTGCCTCGAGGACGTCGTGCACCTGAAGCCTCTCCTGGCGCACGCGTACAACGGTCTGGCGGCGGAGCTGCCGCTCGACGTGGATCCCGTCCCGGCGGGGAGGATCCCCCGGATCCCGTGGCGGGCGGACGGGGGGCTCGTCCGGGACCTGCTGCGGAGAATCGGAAGGCCGGCGGAGTAGCCGGCGCGCTCCGCCCGGACCCCTCAGCTCCGGACGAGAAGGAGCGTCGCCGGGTCGAGGTCGAGCCCCACCGACCCCGTCTCGACGCCGCCGGGGCCCTTGAGCAGGCTCAGGTGGACGGTTCCCCTCTCCCCCTTGAGGCGCAGCAGCACGTCGCACAGCGACTCGAACCGCGCGACGGGCTCCGGGTACCCCAGCGGGTGCGTCACGGGCGCGTCCCGGTCGATCGTCGCCGCCATCCAGAGGACCGCCTCCTCGGCGCCGGCGAGCTCCTTGAGGGCCGCGATCTCGGCCTCCGAGCCGGACGACCAATCGTAGCCGTCGACGACGATCAGGTCGGGGTGGACGTCCGTGTGCGCCCTCAGGTGCGAGAGCGTCCGGGAGAGCGCCTCGACGGTGAACGTGTGCTCCTGGTAGGTGTGGATCCTGCGGTTCCGCTCCACGCGCAGGCGGGCCTCCGAGGGGCTCTCGAGGTTCTCCCTCCGTACGAGCTCGGCGAGGATCTCGTCGTAGTAGTTGCGCACGCGGTCCACCGGCTGGTCGAGGGCGACATGGAGCGCCTTGCAGCCGCGGAGCAGCACGTCCAGCGCGAGGCCGACGAGGAAGGCGGTCTTGCCCGCTCCCGCGCCGGCGCACACGACTCCGAGATTGCCGCGCCCGAGACCGCCGTGGATGTGGCGGTCGAGGACCCGAAGCGGGCTCCGCTCGTGGATGTCGAGAATGCAGGTCATGCTCGAGCCTCCTTGGCTTCCGGGCCGGGAGACGGAACGTCTACGCGAATTCCGCCTCCGGCGCAAGCGAATTCAGGTCTTTCGGAGCGTGGACAACCGGGCCACCTTCTCGCGCACGCGCTCGGTCTCGAGGCGGATCTTCTCGACGCGCCGCAGGACCGCCTCGGGGACGTCCGGCTGGGTGAAGAAGATCTCGATCTGGCCCATCAGGCCCATCAGCGCGTTGTTCGCGTCGTGCCGCACGCCGGACACCGTCTCGAGCACCTCGTCGAGACGGCGCGCGGCGGGCCCGGCCTCCTTCCCTCCCGCGACGTCCTCGACGAAGACGAGCGTGCGATGCCGTTCCCCGTCCCGGTAGGGGACGAGGCGGACGCGGAACTCCCCGGCGTCCAGCCGCAGGGCGCCCCCCGCGGCGAGGAAGGAGTCGCGCGCCGCCCGGATCGCGGGGACGGAGCCGAAGGCCTCGAAGAACCCTCGTCCGCGAAGCTGCTCGGGTCGCAGCCGCACCAGGCTCGAGAGGCCGGAGTTCGCCTCGAGGATCGTCCCCGCCTCGTCGAGGACCGCCGCGCCGATCGGCAGGACGTCCAGGAGCCCGGGATGCCCCGCGCCGCTCATCGCGCCTCCGGCCGAGGGCGGGACCGGCCGCCCGGCGCGATCCCGGCTTCCGCCAGCCGCCGCAGGATCTCGCCGACGACGCCGTCGCGAGACTCTCGGCGCATCCGGACGAGCGTCACGCGGGGGTCGTTCCGGACCTTCTTCGGGAACCCGACGCCGTGGGCCGCGACCGTCCCGAGCACGGCGGCGTCCCCGTCGAGCAGCCGGTTCACCGCGTCCCGGAACGCCCCGGAGAACGACTCCATCTTGCCCACCTCGTCCAGAACCACGAGCCGCGCGTCCCCGCGGGGATCGAGCGCCGGCACCCCCACCGCGTCGAGCTCGTCCGTCGTCACGACGTAGGGCCCGACCCGCACTCCGCCGGCCGCACCCGCCGGGCCGACTCCCGCGAGCGCGAAGGTCTTCCCGTCGAGCGTCGTGCCGCCGAAGCCGATGCGGCGGGCCCCGCGCCGGATCTCGCCGGTGAGAAAGCCGGTCATCGGGACCGAGCCACGCAGACGCGCGACGACCCGCTCCACGACGGTGGTCTTCCCGCACCCGGGCTCGCCGGTGAGAAAGAGCTTCAGTGCGATGACCGCCCCTCCGAATCCCCCGGAGGACGCGAGCCTTCGAGCCCGACCCGGAACGCGAACGGGATGGCAGGGGAGACAGGAATCGAACCTGCAACCCCCGGTTTTGGAGACCGGTGCTCTGCCAGTTGAGCTACTCCCCTACGCGCGCAGTCCCGTTTCCGGAGCGTCCGCGAGTCCGGCCTAACCCACCACGGTGCAAACAGTTGGCTCGACCCCGATCTCCCGACGCGGGGGCAGTGTACATCTCGACCTCGCGGAATTCAACCGCGGGAGGGCGCGGCGGCGTCGCGCCTCCGCCACGAGCCGCGGTGGCGGTTGCGGCCCTGCACCTCGTATTTCGCCTCGAAGTTGGTCAGCGGCGCATCGGCCGGCATGGGGAAGGACTCGCCGCCGAACTCGGGCAGCCGGCCGAAGTCCGGGTGACGGTCGAGGAGAGGCTCGATCTGGTCCCAGTACTCCTCGTGATCGGTGGCCACGTGCAGGCAGGCGCCCGGCCTCATGGTGCGCGCGAGATGGTCCACCGTCGGGCGCTGGAAGAAGCGCCGCTTGTGGTGCCGCTTCTTCGGCCACGGGTCCGGGTAGAACACGTAGTAGGCGTCCACGGACGCGTCGGGGATGCCGCGGGCGACCAGCTCCCTCGCGTCCGCGCGGACGAACCGGACGTTCTCCAGGCCGCGCCTCTCCGCGCGCGCCTCGGCGATCCGGAGATACTCGTTGGCCCACTCGACGCCGAGCAGCCGCACGCCGGGCCTCGCCGCCGCGACGGCGAGGAGGAACCGCCCCTTCCCGATCCCGATCTCGACCTCGACCGGGCCCGGCGAGCCGAACACCCGCTCCCAGTCGAGCCCCGAGAGGGCGCGTTCGGGGTCGAGGCGCAGCGGGCTCGTCGGTGCGATCTCGCTCACGCCGCAATTCTAGTGCGTCGCGCCCGGCGCGTCGCGCGCGCTGCCGTCACAGGGAAACGGGCCCCGGCGCGTCGCCTCCCTCGAGGAGCGAGAGGACGGCTCCCACCAGGTACAGCGAGCCCGCCACGAGGACGAACGCTCCGGTCCCCGCCAGGTCGCGCGCCCGCGCGAGCGCCGCCGCGGGCTCCGGCACGGCCTCGACCGGGAGCCCGAGCCGGGCCGCGATGCCCGCGAGCGGCGCGGGGTCCGAGGCCCGCTCGACCGGAGGGCGCGTGACGATCACGCGCGCGACGAGACCCAGAAGCGGCTCGAGGATGCCGGCGGCGTCCTTCCCGACCGACGCGCCGAACACGAGAACCGGCGCGGGCCCCCCGCGCCCCCGCAGGTACTCCGCGAGGGTCCGGGCGCCGGCGGGGTTGTGGGCTCCGTCGAGCAGCATCGGCGGATCGGACGCGACCCACTGGAGCCGGCCGGGCCAGCGGACGGCCGCGAGGCCGTCCCGCACGGCGGCGGGCGCGACGCGGAAGCCGAGGGCGGCGCCGATCTCCTCGAGGACGACGATCGCGACCCGGGCGTTCTCGCGCTGGTGCCTCCCGGGCAGGGCGAGGCGGAGTCCGTCGTGGGAGCCGCGGGCGGTCCGGACGCGGAACGCCTCCCCGTCGTCTTCCTCCGAGAGGCTCGCGACCTTCCGGGCCTCGACGAGCAGGGCCCCCTCGTCGAGGCAGCGTCCCCGGATCGCGTCGAGCGCCTCCGTCTGGACCACGCCGCTGACCACCGGCCGGCCCCGGCGGATGATCCCCGCCTTCTCGATCGCGATCTCCCGGAGCGTCGCGCCGAGGCGATCGGTGTGATCGAGATCCACCGTCACGACGCACGACACGCGGGGCTCGACGGCGTTCGTCGCGTCGAGACGCCCGCCGAGGCCGACCTCGAGCACGGCGACGTCGAGCGCCGCTTCGCGGAAGGCGAGAAGGGCGGCGGCCGTCAGCACCTCGAAGAAGGACGGATGCGCCTCGAGAGATCCGTCCGCGACCGCCTGCCGGGACGCGCTCCTCACCGCATCGAGCCACCGGCGGAGGTCTTCCTCCCGGACGTCGCGCCCCCCGGCGCGGATCCGCTCGGTCGGGCGGACGAGGTGCGGGCTCGAATAGAGGCCGGACCGGAGGCCGTGGGCCCCGAGCATCGCGTCCAGCATCGCCGCGACCGAACCCTTGCCGTTCGTGCCGCCGACGAGGACCGTGGAGAGCGAGGCCTCCGGGCTCCCGAGCCGCTCGAGGATCGCATGGATCCCGCGGAGCCCGAGCTTGATGCCGAACTGCTGGAGCCCGTAGAGCCAGCGAATCGAGTCGTCTTCCATCGCAGCGCCATGATAGCGGGTCCATAATCGAAGAGGCGCGCCGTGTGCGGACGACCGGCACGGCCTGCCCCGGGGGGAGGCGTGGAGCGCTGGGGCCGGTTCGCGTTTCGGGGGATCGCGGCGGTTTTCGGCGCGGTCCTCCTGGCGGGAAGCGCGAGGGTCCCGCTGCTCGATCCCGACGAGGCCCGGTTCGCCCGCACCTCCCTCGAGATGATGCGGAGCGGGGATCTCGCCGTGCCGACGTTCGAGGGGGCGCCGCGCCTCGCGAAGCCCCCGCTCCTGCACTGGCTCCAGTCGGCGCTCTACCGGCCCCTCGGGCCGACGGAGCTGGCATCTCGGCTCCCTTCCATGGGGGCGGCGTTCGGGACGCTCCTGCTTCTGGGCTGGGCGGTGCGCCGGCGCTTCGGAGAGGAAGGGGCGGCATGGGCCGCCGCCGCCTTCGCGTCCTTCCCGCTCGTCGTCGCGCTCGGCAAGGTCGGCACGATCGACGCGCTGCTCTCTCTCCACGTCTTCGCGGTGCTGGCGCTCGACCTGGCGGCGGCGCCGCGCGAGGCCGGCCGGGTCGGGCGCGCGGCGATGGTCGGGGTGATCCTGGGCCTCGCCTTCCTGGCCAAGGGTCCCGTCGGGGTGATCGTGCCGCTCCTCGCCATGCTCACGGGACGGACGGCGACCGGCCGGGACCCGTTGCCGAGCGCGCGCGCTGCGGCCGCGGGGGCGCTCGCGTGGTGCGCGGTCGTCCTACCGTGGGGGCTCGCCTTCGTGTCCCGCCTCGGTTGGGGCACCGCGGCCGAGCTCGTCCGGACCGAGCTGCTCCACCGGTACTTCGAGGAGAGCGCGCAGCACGCGGAGCCGGCGTGGTATTACCTCCTCGTCGCGGCCGTCGGCCTGGCGCCCTGGGCCGCGACGCTGGCGATCGGGGCGGGGCGGGCCCTCGTCCGGCGCCGGGACCCGTCGGCGCGGACGGCGGCCTACGCCGCCGCCGCCTTCCTGGCGGGGTTGGCGTTCCTGTCGATCGGCCGGGGGAAGCTCCCGAGCTATATCCTCCCGCTGGCCCCTCTCGCCGCGGTGGTCGTCGCCTGGGAGATCGGAGTCGAGATCGAGGAGCGGGGACGCCGGCGCCTCGCGCCGGCCGCGATGGCCGCCTTCCTCGCGGTGACCGCGGCGGTGCTTCTTGCCGTCCCGCGGTTCGTCGCGCGGCCGGGCATCGGTGTCGTCGCGGGGGGCGGGAGCGCGATCTTCGGAGCGGCGGCCGTCGCAGCGGCCTTCGGGGCCGCGAGGGGACGGGTTCGCCTGGTTCACGGCGCGGGCGCCGCGGCCGGAATCGTCTTCGCCTGCGTGGCGGTCGCCGGCATCTTCCCCGTCCTCGGACGGGAGCGGAGCGCCTACGTCCTGGTCGAGGGGACCCCGGAGCTTCACGAGGGCCGGCCCGTGGTCGTGGTGGAGAAGCGGATCCCGAGCCTTTGCTTCTACTTGGATCGTGTTCCCGAATGGGTCGGGACCGCGGATCTCGGCGCCGCGCTCGCGCGCCGGGACAGGCCGCTCTTCGTGGTCGACGCGATCGACCTGCCGGGGATCCCGGCAGACGTCCGGGACGGCCTCCGGGAGGTGGCGCAGCGGGGGAGGTACAGGGTGCTCGAGCCTCGGCTTGACGCTCCCCGGCAACCCCTGTAGGTTGGAATCGCCGCCGGCGCGCCGCGCGGCGGGGGAAGGCGATCACGGGATGGCCTGGTTCAAGAAGGAGAAGACGCCGAAGCAGGCGCCGCCGGAGGAGCGCCGCCTCCAGATGCCCGAGGGCCTCTGGGTCAAGTGCGAGAACTGCCGCGAGATCGTGTACAAGAGGGAGGTTGCGCGGAACGCGAACGTCTGTCCGAAGTGCAACTACCACTTCCGGATCAGCGCCCGCGAGCGCCTCGAGGCGCTCCTCGACGAGGGGTTCTACGAGGAGTTCGACACGGGGATCGCCCCGGTGGACGCCCTCGAGTTCGTCGACACCAAGAAGTACGCGGACCGGATCGCGGACTACCAGGGCCGCACCGGCCTGAAGGACGCCCTCATCTCCTGCAGGGGGACGATCGGCGGCTACCCGGTCGTCGTGGCGGTCATGGAGTACGGCTTCATGGGCGGCTCGATGGGGAGCGTCGTCGGGGAGAAGGTCACCCGGTGCGTCGAGCGTTGCCTCGAGGAGCGGTCGGCGCTCGTGGTGATCTCCTGCTCGGGAGGCGCCCGGATGCAGGAGGGGGCTCTGTCCCTCATGCAGATGGCCAAGATCTCGGCGGCTCTCGCCCGCCTCGACGAGGCGGGCCTCCCCTTCGTGTCGATTCTGACCGACCCCACGACCGGCGGCGTGACCGCCTCGTACGCCATGCTCGGGGACCTCAACATCGCGGAGCCCAAGGCGCTGATCGGGTTCGCCGGCCCCCGCGTGATCGAGCAGACGATCCGGCAGAAGCTCCCCGTGGGGTTCCAGCGCAGCGAGTTCCTCGTGGAGCACGGGATGCTCGACTTCATCGTCGAGCGCTCGCAGATGCGGGAGGCGCTGATCTCCTGCTTCAAGTTCCTGATGGGCGTGCCCGCGCCCTCCGCCGTCCCCGTCCCCGCAGCCGATGTGCGGGAAGGCTGAGCCGGGAGCCGCCGTGAGCCGGGGAGGCTCGTCGGCGGTCGCCGCGCTGCTGGTTCTTGCCGCGGGCGCGGCGCTCCCGTCCGCCTTCGCCGGGGAGGCGCCCGGCGGCATCCCCTGGGGCGAGTCCCTCGCTCGGGCGCTGGACCAGGCCGAGAGGGACGGCAAGCCGGTGCTCGTGGACGTGTGGGCGGTGTGGTGCGTGCCCTGCAAGGAGATGGACGACACCACCTACCGGAGCGCCCTCGTGATCCGGGAGGCCTCGGCGTTCGTGCCGCTCAAGGTGGACGCCGACGTCGCGACGTCGTTCGTGGAGCGCTATCGCGTGGACGCCTACCCGACCCTCCTGTTCCTGGACGGCCGGGGACGGGAGATCTCCCGCTGGCGCGGCGCGATCGCGGCCGAGCCGCTGGCCGGGCTGATGCGGCAGGTCGGCGGCGGCTACACGGCCTACCGCCTCGCGCTCGAGCGCGAGGGCGATCCGGCCTCGGCGATCGTCGTCGCCGATTACCTGACGGCGGCGGGGAGCCCGGCCGGCGCCGTGGACCGCCTGCGCGCGTCCCTGGGGGCGCTCCCGGATTCGGCCTCCTCCACGCGGGACGCGCTGGAGCTGCGAGTCGGCGAGGCCCAACTCGCCGCCGGCGAGTCCAAGGCCGCCTGCCGCACGTTCGAGCGCCTCGCCGAGCGGGCCGCGGAGCCGGAGACGCGGGGCAGGGCGCTCATCGGCCTCGTGCGCGCGGAGCGCCTGCGGGGCCGCGAGGCCCGCGCCGAAGCCGCGAGAAATCGGCTCCGGGAAGAGTTCCCGGGGCTGGCCGAAACCTCTGGCCTTTGAGCCCTCTCGCTCCCGGCACCTAGGTTCTGCCGGTCGCGAAGCGGAAGGTCGCTCCTCCGTACACGTAGGTCCCGCGCAGCGGACCCCACGTGTAATCCGTGCTCGGGTCGGCCAGGTCTTCCTGGACGTAGTTGAGGATGTTGTCCACGCCGACGAACGCGTCGATGCCGAGGGGGAAGGACTTGCTTAGCCTGAAATTCAGGACTCGGTACGAGGGGGTGGAGACGAACTCCGGCGTGCCCCACCCGGGCATGCCGTAGTACTCCCCGTACTTCTGGATCGTCTGCAGGCCCGCGTACCGGACCGAGAGGTCCAGCGAGAGGCCGAGGCCGGGAGGGCTGAGCAGGAGCCCGGCCGACCCGGCCCGCCTCGGAACGAACGGCACCTCGGACAGCGCGATCTCGTACGAGTACGGCATGCCGTAGTAGTCCGCGATGATCGGAACCATCTCGCCCGGCGTGGTGTGGAGCGCGGAGGTCCAGGAGAAGTCCCCCCGCAGGCTGGCCCAGCTCGTCACGTCCCACCGCGCTCCCAGCGAGAGGTTCTCGAGGAGCACCGACGGATAGTTGACGTTCTGGTAGATCGGCACATAGTTCTCCACCCAGGTTGCCATGTTGACGATCATGTCGTCGAAGTCGGTGCGGAACGCCGAGGCCGTGAGCTTGAGGCCGGGGGCCGGCTGGAAGTCGGCCTCGAGCCCCAGGACGCGCGATCGCTCCATCAGGATCCCGCGGTTCCCCCGGTAGCGCCGGCCGCAGCAGACCGAGTCGTGGGTCGGGGGCGGCTGGCGGTACCCCCTGCCGGCCGTGAAGCGCAGGCCGAACGAGTCGGTCGGCTTCCACCTCAGCGCGAGCCGAGGCAGCCAGTCGGATCCCTGCGGCAGGTCGTAGCCCAGCCAGTCCGGGGAGACGAAGCTGACGGCGATGACCTCCTCCATGTTGTCCGTGTAGTCGAAGTCCACGTAGCGCACCCCGGCGAAGAGGGTTGCACCCCGTCCCAGCGAGATCTCCCCCTCCGCCCAGGCGCCGCTCTCCGCCGGGGACTCCTCGAGCGCGAACCCTTCCGGCAGGAGCTGCAGGAGGTTGAACGGCGTGTCCACGACCGTGAAGTCCTGCTCCGTGCGGGACCCGCCCACCCGCAGGACGGCGCGCGACCCCAGCGGGCGGAACCACTCGATCCGGGCGTGCCGCTCGACCTCTCCGATGTCGTAGGTCGGCTGGTAGATCCCGCTCGTCGCGCCCTGCTCCTCGGAGATCAGGGTGGTCCGG
Source organism: uncultured Acidobacteriota bacterium (assembly GCA_937864465.1). Taxonomy (GTDB): domain Bacteria; phylum Acidobacteriota; class Polarisedimenticolia; order Polarisedimenticolales; family JAIQFR01; genus CALMJU01. The sequence continues at coordinate 10,131 of CALMJU010000028.1, read as the reverse complement.
TCGGCGTGGAGCAGCCCTGCGGTGAGGTGCGAGCCGTCCCGCAGGTCCCAGCGATACGTCAGGTCGTACTGCTTGCGGTCGATCTCGACCTGCTCGCGCTCCCACACGTCGCGGCCGAGCGCCATCGACGCGTACAGGTCGTACGCGGCCCTGCCGTCGGCCTGGGACTCGTCGTACCCGGTGACGCCGATCGCGATGCGGTGCCGCTCTCCGGGCCTGAGATCGAGACGGGCCTCGTAGGTCGAGCGGTCGATGGACGCCATGTCGGGGTTGCCGTCGCCGTCCGCGTCCACGAAATCCGACTCGGCCCACGTCCCGTTCAGCGTGCCGCCGAACCAGCCCGCGCGCCCCGCGACCTCCGCCCGCGCGCCGTTCCAGCCGTACTGGCCTACGTCCTCCGTGACCTGGACCTGGAGGCCTTCCTCGGCCTCCCTCCGGCTGACCTCGATCTCGCCGCCGATCGCCCCTCCCTCGAGCCGGGCGCGGCCCGCTCCCTGCTCCACGGCGACGTTCTCGATCGTCCAGGAAGGCACGACCGAGAGGAGGTAGATCTGGGGGAGGCCCGACGAGACCGGCAGGCCATCGCACGTGACGCTGATGAACTCGTTCCCGAACGAGCCGAGTGTGAGGTCGGCGCTGTTGCAATTGGTGCACATCGTCTGCACCGAGATCGCCCCCCCGCTTTCCTCGATCGTCTGGGTCAGGCTGACGGCGGTCGGGGCGTCCGCCGTCTCGAGCGGCTGCTCTTCCTTCTTCTCGTCCTCCTCGGCGAGAACGGGGAGCGCGGCCATGGCCGCGCCGAGCACGACGGCGAGCGCCAGGAAGCCGATGCGGGAGGGGGTCATACGGGTCTCTCCATGTCGAAGCCCGGCCCCGAGGGACCGGGCTTCGTCCGGTTCCACGGCCGGCCCGAAGGCCGGCATTCTACTTGAAGCAGGTTTTGCTGTTGGCCAGCAGCCGCTCCATGTCCGCCAGGATGTAGTCCCTGGGACCGAGCGTGCCGGGAGGCCCCGCCGACGGGAGCCAACCCGCGCCGTTGTACACGACCCGAAGACCGTTGTCCAAGACGACGTTCGTCGGCACGTACCCCGACGTGTACATCGGCCAGGCGATTCGCGGGACGGAGTCCGCGACGCAGGGGAACGTGTGATCGTCCACCGCTTCCGCCCGATTTCCCCAGACCAGGCAGTAGGCGGCCTCGGGGGTGCCGACCGGCGAGTACGACGAGTTGACCAGGTCGTCGATCAGAACGGTGAGGACCACGGCACCGCGGTCCTTGACCACCTGCCACAGGAACAGCTCGATGTCGTCCGCTTCCGACTGGCAGGGGCCGCACCAGGCGGCCGAGAAGTCGAGCATCACCGGACGGCCGCGGAACTCGTAGAGGCTTCGCGACTCCCCGTTTTCGTCGAGCAGCGTGAAGTCCTTGCCGCACTTCCAGTCGACGACGTCCGGCGCGGAGGGGGCGTGGTAGCCGATCGTGGCGCACAGATCGGTCACCGCGTAGCCCGGCCGCTCGGCCCCCGCGCTGGACCGGCCGAGGGAGCCTTCCAGGTTGTCCCCACGGCCGGAGACCAGGAAGTAGCTGCCGGTGGGCGCGGCCAGCGTCGCGCTCCGCATCGCCCCGTTGACCTCGGTGCCGGCCGTCGCGCCGAGGCCCGTGACGGGGACGTGGCTGTCCCAGTCGCCGATGGTCCCCTGCCACACGGTGTACTCGCGGACCGGAGCCGCGGGCTCCGTGCCGTCGTCCCGGGGCTGCATCGCGTCGGTGCGGAGGTCCTCCCAGGAGACGACGACTTCGCCCGTGACGGCGCCCTTGGCCACCTTGAGCGGGAAGTGGCTCCCCCCGGGCGAAACCTCGCGGGGGCCGGGCTCCTGCTCGTGCGTCACGCGATAGAGGCCGCCGGCGAGGTCGCCCCCTCCGTTCGTCGCGACCAGATAGAGCCAGCCGTCATTGCCGGTTGCCGCGCCGCTCCACCCCGTCGGGCAGTCAGCCCAGGCCGAGGAATCGAGGAAGGTCTCGGCCTCGCTGAGCGCGGCGGGGTTCGAAGGCTCGACCGTCGCCCGAGTCACCGTGTTGTCGGCGAATCCGGGGACGAACAGGCTGTACAGGAACGACTCGTCCGGCTCGTCGGTGCCGTCGCCGCCGCAGGCATCGTCGCCGTACGGGATCCCGCTCGGGCAGTACTCAGCCGGCTCGTCCTCCGCCATGCAGAGCACGTTCTCGTCCGCCGTGCCGTCGCCGTTCGTGTCCCGGGCCCCGCACCAGGAGGGGACGAGCGGATCGGGGCAGACCAGCCCGTGGTTGACGCCGCCGACGCAGACCGACTTGCCGTTGTCGTCGGCGCGTTGGACCCCTCGAAGGCCGTCCGCGCCGAAGCGGTCACGGTCGTCGTCGTCTCCGTTGAGCCTCCGGTCGACCCCCTCGGCGTCGAGGACCGGGAGCGCCGCGCCGTCGTAGAGCGCGAGGGCCGAGGGCCCGATCAGGAGATCCGGCGCAGACGACCAGGAGATCAGGGGGTCGTCGAACACGCCGCCCGAGTCGCCGCTGGCGTCGTCCCATCCCAGGTTGCCCCCGGCCGGCACGGCGTTCAGCTCGTCGTAGCTGACGTCCGACACGGCGCCGGCGTCCGCCGCGTACGCCTGACCGGCCGGATGCAGCGCGATGCCCCGGCCGTCCCGGACGCCGATCGCGTAAACCAGGCTGCCCGGTGTCGGATTGTCCAGGGGCGCCGCCCCGCTGTCCTCCATCCTGAGGATCTTGGCCTGCAGGACCTCCGGGAGCTGGCCGCTCCCGGGGGCCTCCATGTCGCCGGTGGCGACGTAGAGCTTCCCGTCGGGTCCGAAGGCGATCCCGCCGCCGTTTCGCGTGAACGTCGGCCCGGCCCCCAGGTCGACCAGGGTCGTCGCTCCGCTGCACGTGTCGCCCTGGACGGTGAAACGGGCCACGCGGTTGCTCCCGCTGATCAGGTCCGTGTAGTAGAGATAGATCCAGCCGTTCCGGGTGAAATCGGGGTGGACCGCGACGCCCAGGAGCCCCGCCTCCCCGGTTGTCCGCACGTCCACGTGGCAGAGAGGCGCGGCGGCGAGCTCGCCGAGCTTGACCTGCCGGAGATTCCCGGTCGTGCGCTCCGCGATCAGGATCCTGCCGTCGGGCGCGGCGGCGACGTCGGAGGGCCAGGTCAGCCCGGTCACGACCGTCTGCAGGTGGAATCCGTCGGGGAGCACGGCCGCAGCGGCGATGCCGGCCAATACCGCGAGCGCCATGCAGGTACAGATACCCTTGCCGATCAGCATCCTGTTCACGTGGCCACCCCCGTGCGTGCGCTCTCGCCGCCCCTCCCCGCACCGGGTTCCAAGGTGCCCGGGGGGCTCACGAGGCGGAACGGTCGCAAATATACGACCAAATCTCCGTGGAAAATTGAAAAAACGGGTCGCATCTCGCGACCGCGCCCGCCGGGTCAGGCCCGGCTGTCCCAGAGGCTTTCCGGCACGCCGTTTCGGCGGTTTTCCAGCCTCGCCAGCACGAACAGGGCGTCGGAGAGCCGGTTCAGGTACCGGAGCGTCTGGGGGCCGACGGCCTCTTCGCGGAGGAGGCGGACGACAAGCCGCTCCGCCCTTCGGCAGACCGTCCGGGCTACGTGGAGCCGGCTCGCCCCCTGGGTCCCTCCCGGCAGGACGAGGCTCTCGAGCGGCCCCAGCTCCTCTTGGAACCGATCGATCATGCGCTCCAGCGCCTCTACGTGGCGCTCCTCGATCCTGGGCACGCGGACGCGGTCCTTGTCCTCTTCCCGCACGGACAGGTCGGCGCCGAGGTGGAACAGCTCGTTCTGGATCCGCCGCAGCTCCGAGGCCGAGAGCGGGTCGAGCCCCTCCGACAGCGCCTCTCCGATCAGGCTGTTGAGCTCGTCGACCGTTCCGTAGGCTTCGATCCGGAGGTCGTCCTTGGAAACGGTCTGGCCTCCTCCGAGGCGCGTCATCCCCCCGTCTCCGGCCCGCGTGTAGACCTTGGTGATGCGGGGCATCGCGGCCTCCTCTTCAGAGCCTCACGTCGAGCCCCGCCACGAAGCGACGGCCCGGCGCCGGGTATCCGTCGGCCTCCTCGTACCCGCGGTCGGTCAGGTTCTCGATCCGCAGGTACGGAGAGTATCTCGCGAAGTCGCCGCGCGCGAAAAGATCGAGCCGGAAGTAGGAAGGGGCGAGCACCGGCTCGAAGGTGATCGCGTCCACGTCGGACCTCTCGCCCACCCAGGTCGCGCGGAGCGTCCCGACCAGGCCGGGCCGGGGCCTCGCCGTCGCGGCGAAATGGGCTCGGTGCCGGGGACGCCGCGGGAGATCGGCCCCGGTCCGCAGGTCCACGGCGTCGAGGAAGGAGTACCCCGCGTCGAGCGAGAGCCGCTTCCCGATCGGCCCGGTCCACGCGAGCTCGGCTCCGCGGGCCCTGGCGAGACCGATGTTCTCGTTCCTCTGAGTCGAGAACTCGTACACGATCAGGTCGCGGAAGTCGCTCCAGAAGAGAGACATCTCCGCCCGCGCCCGGCCGACGTAGCGCTCGACCCCGACCTCGTGGGTCGTGGAGCGCTCCGGCTTCAGGCCGGGGTTCCCGGACCAGGGGTAGTACAGCTCGCCGATCGAGGGGGCGCGGAACGCGCGCCCCGAAGAGGCCCGGACCTTCCAGCGGCCGCCGGCCGCGAGGCGCGACGCGGTGACGCGCGGGCTCCACGTGCCTCCGAAGGCGCTGTGCCGGTCGTAGCGGGCGCCGATCGTCAGGCGCACGTCGCGGGGAAGCCCCATCGAGTCCTGCGCGCCGATCCCCCAGGAACGGCTGGAGTCGTGGTCGAGGTCCGTGCCGAGCGAGGTCCACGAGGTGGCCTCGAGGCGCTCCCAGCCGGCGAAGGCGGCCATCTCGTGCCGTCCCGCCCGCCAGGTCTCGGTCCACCGGGCCTGCTCGCTCGAGGCCGTCGAATCGGACTCCGTCACCCACGGGTCGTCCGGGTTGCGGTAGGAGAGCGTGGACCTCGCCGTCGCGGCGAGAAAGCTCGACTCGCCGCCGCTCGGGCGGCGCCACGAGACGGGGAGCGCGAGTCGCTGCTCTCTGCTCGTGCCGCGGGCCAGGGGGGACTCCGCGCCGACCGGCCCCGGGACTCCCGCTTCCGCGTCCAGCACCGCGGCCTCGAACCCGATCGAGATCCGGTCCGCAGGCGTCACGGCGCCTCGAAGGGATCCGCTCCACGATCTCCAGTCGGAGTTCGCCCGGTCGCCCTCCGACGATCCGCCGTGGCCCGAGGCGGCGATCGCGAGGGGGCCGACGCCCGCCGTCGCGAGGAGCCCGCCGGCCCGCTGTCCGGCGCTCCCCGCCTCCGTCGTGGCCTCGACCCGGCCCTCGGAGGAGGGAGCGCGGGTGAAGATCTGCACGACGCCGCCGAGCGCGTCCGATCCGTACAGCGCGGAAACCGGGCCGCGCACGATCTCGATCCGCTCGACGCCGTCGATCCCGAGCGAGCCGAGGTCGAAGCCGCCGAAGTAGGGGGAGTTGACGCGGACCCCGTCCACGAGGACGAGCGCGCCCGTGGAGGCCGCCCCCTGCAGGAAGACCGACGTCACCGCCCCGTCGCCGCCCGCGCGGACGACGTCCACGCCCGGAACGAGCCGCAGCGCTTCGAGGACCGTGGCGCATCCCGTCTCGGCCAGGCGCTCGCGGGAGATCACCGTGACCGGGGAGCCGATCTTCCATTCCTCCTCGGGGGTGAGCGTCGCGGTCACGATCAGCGTTTCGGAGAAGGGCGGGGGCTCCTCCGCGGAGGAGCCCGCCCCCGCGGTCTCGGGGAGGAGGACCAGGACGAGCGCGACGAGGAGGGGGAGCGAATTCCGGGACCGCGATTCCGTCATCTCGAACCTCCCGTTCGACGCAGCGGCCCGCGGGGCGCTCGGCACCTGCGGCGCACGGAAGGGATCGAGCGGAGACTTCCGTGCCCCGTCGGGTCTGCGTTCCGTCCGGCAGGTCTCCTGGCTCCCGGATCGCCCGCCATCGGGCGCCTTCCCAGGCGCGCGACCGTCGCTTCGACGATCTCACGCGCCCAGTGGCGTCGTGCCCGTGGCGTCCCCGGTCACAGTGGCGGGGGCCGCGCGGGAATCTCACCCGCTTCCCTGACGCCGGACGCCCGGACGGTAGCGCGCAGGTCCTCTCGATGTCAAGGCGGAGGGAGATCCGGGGGGCTCGGTCGCCGCGGAGGGATCACGGGGCCGCGGACGGCGCGATCGGGATCACGACCGGCCGTCCCGTCGTCGGATCCTGCCCGATCTCCGCCTCCACCTCGTACGCGAGCCGCAGCATCTCCTTCGTGAGCACGTCCGCCGGGCGACCGTCGGCGGCGACGGCGCCTCGGTGGACGAGCGCGACGCGATCGGCGAAGCGCGCCGCGAGATCGAGATCGTGGCTCGCGAGAACGACCGTGATGCCGCATTCGCGGCTCCAGCGCACGAGGAGGTCGTACACAGCGAGGCGGTGCTTGAGGTCGAGGAAGGCCGTCGGCTCGTCGAGCAGCAGGAGCCTGGGCTCCTGCGCCAGGGCTCGCGCGAGGACGACGCGCTGCCGCTCGCCGCCCGACAGCTCGAGGAACGGCCGCGTCGCGAGGGACGCGACCGCCGTCCGCTCCATCGCCTCGCGCACGACCTTCTCGTCCCGCGCCGTTTCGATCCCGAGGAGCCCCAGGTGCGGGGCGCGCCCCATGCGAACGACCTCGAGGGCCGTGAAGGCGAAGGCGGGGCGCGACTCCTGGGGCACCACGGCCACCGACCGGGAACGCTCGCGAGGCGGGATCGCTCCCGCGCTCCGCCCGAAGATCTCGATCCTCCCCCGGTCCGGCGCGAGCGCGCCCGAGGCGAGGCGGAGGAGGGTCGTCTTGCCCGTCCCGTTCGGGCCCAGCACGGCCACGATCTCCCCCTCGGCCACCTCGAGATCGAGCCGCGTGAAGACGGCGGTCGCGCCGTACGCGAAGGCGACCGATTCGAAGCGGAGGGCGCTCGCCACGGGACCCCTCACGGCTCGCGCAGCCGGCGCAGGAAGAGCGCCAGGAAGAGAGGGCAGCCGACGAGGGCCGTGATCACTCCGACGGGGAGCTCGACCGGCGCGGCGACGGTGCGCGCCCCCGCGTCCGCCAGCACGAGGAACGCCGCGCCCCCCAGGGCGGAGGCCGGAACGAGTACGCGGTGATCGGGGCCCAGGGCCGCTCGCGCGGCGTGCGGGACGATCAGCCCCACGAAGCCGACGAGCCCCGTGAACGATACCGCCGCGGCGGTGACGAGCGACGCCGAGATCACGACTTGCCATGTCGTCCGCTCGACGTCGAGACCGAGGTGGCCCGCGGTCTCCTCTCCGAACGCGAGCAGGTTCAGGCGGTGCGACAGGAGGAAGAGAAGGGCGAGGCCGGCCATGACGAACGCGGCCACGACCGCGATGGCGCCCCAGGGGAGAGGGACGATCGAGCCGACCAGGAAGGCGAGCGTTCCCTGGAAGCGTGCCGGATCCCCGACCGTGATCAGGAAGAGGATCACGGCGGAGTCGAACGCGTTCAGGACGACGCCGGCGAGGAGGAGCGCCATCGATCCGGTCCGCCCGCGCAGGCGCGCGAGGCGGAACAGGACCGCGAGGGTCAGGACGGCTCCAGCGAACGCGGCTGCCGGCCGCGCGAACGGAACGTCGCCGGGAGCCAGGCCCGCTGTCGTCGTGACGAGGGTGGCGCCGAGGGCCGCCCCGCCCGACACGCCCAGGATGTAAGGATCGGCGAGGGGGTTCCTCAGGACCGCCTGGAACGCGGCGCCCGCGCCGGAGAGCGCCGCCCCGACGATCGCCGCGAGGACGATGCGGGAGAGGCGGACGTCCACGAGGATGGCGCGCGTGGTTGCGTCGGAGCGGCCGAGGAGGAGATCCACGAGGCTCGCCCAGGAAGCTCTGCTCGGACCGAGCCCGAGCGCCAGGAACATGGAGGCCCCGAGCAAAAGGGCGAGAACGAGGAGGCGAAGGAGCCGGCTCGAGGCGCCGGGGGGAAAGCTCATCGCCGGCCCCCCTCGCCGTCGGGAGCCCCGTGCAGGATCCCGGCGACCAGCTCGACCGCCTCCGCGACGCGCGGGCCGGGCCTGAGCGCCACCGTGGCGTCGATCGTGAACACGCGCCCGTCGCGGACCGCGGGGATCGACGGCCAGCGCCTCCAGTATCGGGCGGCCGCCTCCGAGGACGCCGGCGCCTGCGCGTCCATGCGCGCGGCCAGGATCACCTCGGGAGCGGCGGCGAGGACGGTCTCGATGCCGAGCCTCGGATACCGGCCCTCGACCGCGACGTTCTCTCCTCCCGCCAGGTCCAGGATCTCGGCCGGAAGCGTGCCTGGGCCCGCCGCCACGAGAGGATCGAGCTCCAGGCAGAACAGGGTGCGGACCCGGGGGAGCCCGCGGACCCGCGAGAGCGCGGCCTCGACCCGCGCCCGGAGCGACGCCGCAAGATCCCGGCCGCGGTCGGGGACTCCGCAGAGGGCGGCGACGCGCTCGATCGCCGCATACGTGCCGGCGACGGAATCCGCCTCGACGACCTCGAGGCGGACTCCGGCCCTCCGCACGGCGAGTGCGCCGTCCCGGTTCCCGGCCGCCGGGGTGACGAGGACGAGGTCCGGGCGAAGGGCGAGGATCCCCTCCACGGACGGGTTGACGTAGCCGCCGACCTTCGGGATCCGTCGCGCCTCGGGCGGCCAGTCGCAGTAGGTCGTCACGCCGACGAGACGGTCCCCCAACCCCAGCGCGAAGAGGATCTCGGTCAGCGCCGGCGTCATCGAGACGATTCGCCCCGGCGCCCCGGGGACGCCGCCGGACGGCGCGGGCCTCTCCGTGCAAGCGCAGCCGGGAGCGATCGCCAGGATCCCGGTCAGGACGAGGGCGAGACGGACCTTCGGCGCTCGAGCGGGTGCCGGATGCGTGACTCTAGAGGGTATCGTGCCGGAATCCTCGCGGGCGCGGCCCGACTCGGCCGCGAGCCCGCGGAGATGCTAGCGATCCGGCGCGATCGTGTAAAGAATCGGGGACGAGCCGCTAGAACGTGAAGTTGATCTTCTCCTGCTTCCAGACCTTGACGGGCACCCCGTCCTTCGTCGCCGGATGGTACGTCCAGGCGCGGGCGGCCCGGAGCGCGGCGTCGTTGAGATCGGAGGCGGGGATCTCCTTGAGAACCTCGACCTCGGCGACGTTCCCGTTCTCGTCCACGAGAAGGTTGAGAAGGACCGCCCCCTGCTGCCGCAGCATGCGCGCCCGCGTGGTGTACTTCGGGGAGGGCCTGCTCTTGGCGACCGGAGGCGTGTCCACGTCCTCGATCGAGACGAGGGCGCCGCGCGCGGTGGACGGGCGCGCGACCTCCGCGACGGCCGGCTCCGACGTGGCGGGCGGTACGATCTCGGCTGCGACCGGCTTCGCGGCGTCTTCTCCGGGTGCCGCGGGCGCCGCCTCGGCTCCCTTCGGGACAGGCGTTTCCGTCGCCGCGGGAGCCGCGGCTGCGGGCTCCGGAGCCTTCCGATCGACAGCCCGACCCTGGCCGTCGGGGCGCGCGACCGCCTCGGCCGGGACCGGTGCCGGCTTCTGGACGGCGGGCGGGGCGGCGGATTTCGCCTCCTCGGCGGGGGGAACGCGCGTGACGGCCGGAGCCGAGCGCTCGGGGAGGGCCTGCGCGGTGTCCTCCGCGACCGCCTCGCGAGGCGCGCCGGTCGGCCTCGCCGGATCGCGCCGGGCCGTCCCGGCGGCTGCTCCCTTCTTCGGAGCGGCCTCGGCGGGGGGCGTCGCGACAGTTTCCGCGGGAGACGTCTGCGGCGCGCTCTCGAGCTGGGAGACGGGCGGCAGGGCCTTTTCGCTCGCCGCCGGTTTGAAGACGAGGAAATACACGCCGAACGCCACGATGACGGCCGCGACGGCGGCGACCCACAGCGCGCCACTTCGGCTCGGCGGCGCGGGAACGGGCGTCGCGGTGGGCCGGGCGACGCGGACGGGAGGCTCGAGATGGACCTCCGGCGCTGCGGTCGCGACGGACGGCAGCGGGGCGGGCTCGTCCTCGGCAACCTCCGGCAGCGCCGGCTGCGCCGCCGCGACCGCGTCCGCCGC
>CALMJU010000027.1 GCA_937864465.1 uncultured Acidobacteriota bacterium | reverse complement strand
TCCTTCCGCAGGAGGCGTGAGGAGCATCTCGAAGCCATGCGAATCCTCGCGTTCGTGGATTACTTCCTGCCGGGCTTCAAATCGGGCGGTCCCGTTCGGACGCTCGCCGGCATGATCGAGCGCCTCGAGCCGAGGCACGCGTTCTCCGTCGTCACCCGGGACCGCGATCAGGGCGATGCCGCGCCCTACGGCGGGATCCGCCCCGGAGCGTGGACACGGGTCGGGCACGCGGAAGTGATGTACCTCTCTCCCGAGATGCGCTCCATGGGGGACTTCCGGCGCGTGCTGTCGTCGTCGTCCCACGACGTCGTCTACTTCAACAGCCTGTACTCCCCGACGTTCACGCTCAAGCCGCTTCTGCTCCTCCGGACGGGGCGCGTGCCGCGCATGCCGGTCGTGGTCGCGCCGAGGGGCGAGTGCGCGGCGGCCGCCGTCTCGATCAAGCGCGCCAAGAAGAGGCTGTTCCTCGAGGTGGCGCGGCGCACCGGCTATTACCGGAACGTCACCTTCCAGGCCTCGAGCCCCGCGGAGGAGCGAGACATCCGTCGCTGGTTCGGGGCGAGCGCAAGAATCGTGGTCGCCCCGAACCTCGTGTCCCTGGAGGCCGCCTCGGCCCCCCGCGCGCGAGACGGCTCCAAGGTCGCGGGCCACCTGCGGCTCGTGTTCCTCTCCCGGATCGCCCGCATGAAGAATCTTCGATTCGCCCTCGAGGCGCTTCGGGACGTCGAGGGAGACGTCGAGCTCGACATCTTCGGGCCGATGGAAGACCCGGCCTATTGGCGGGAGTGCGAGCGGGCCGCGCGCGGCCTTCCACCGGGAGTCGTCGTCCGCTACCGAGGAGAGGCGCTCCGCGACGACGTCCCGCGGATCTTCGCGGAGCACGACTTCCTCCTTCACCCGAGCCGGGGCGAGAACTTCGGGCACGTGATCTCGGAAGCGTTGCTCTCCGGGTGCCCGGTGATCGTCAGCGACCGGACTCCCTGGAGGGGGCTCGAGGGGCTGCAGGCGGGGTGGGACCTGCCCCTGGAGGACCCGCCGCGATTCCGCGACGTCCTGCGGCGATGCGTTGCCATGGACGCCGAGACGCACGCGAGGCTGTCGACAGGAGCGAGGGCGTGCGGGCTCGCAAGGAGCCTGGACGACGCGGCCCTCGAAGCGAACGTCCGGCTCTTCGACGTCGCCGCCCGAGGGAAGAAGTGAGGCCGCCGGCCCCCGGGCGAGCCTTAGCGCCGCGTCCCCGCGCACGCCGATGATAGAATTCGTGCGCCGGCCGGCGGCGCGCGAAAGAGAGCACGAGATGCGAGACAGGAGGCAGACGCGGTACTTCATCACCGGCGGAGCGGGCTTCATCGGCAGCACGTTGGCGGACCGGCTCCTCGCCGAGGGCGCGGGGGTCGTCGCGTACGACAACTTCTCGACCGGCCAGCCCGAGTTCGTCGAGGAGGCGAGGCGTCATCCCTCCTACAGTCTCGTGGAAGGCGATGTGCTCGACGAAGGCGCCCTGGAGGCCGCGATGCGGGGCTGCGACACGGTGGTGCACCTCGCGGCGAACGCCGACATCCGCTTCGGGCTGGAGCACCCGCGCCGCGATCTCGAGCAGAACACGCTGGCGACCTTCCACGTGCTGGAGGCGATGCGCGAGAACGGGATCTCGAGGATCGCCTTCGCTTCCAGCGCCGCGGCGCTCGGCGAGCCGAGCGTGTTCCCCACCCCGGAGGATTGCCCGCTCCCGATCCAGACGTCGCTATACGGAGCCTCGAAGATGGCCTGCGAGGGGCTCATCTCGTCGTACTGCGAAGGATTCGGCTTCGAGGGGTACGTCTTCCGGTTCGTCTCGCTGCTCGGCGAGCGCTACCCTCACGGGCACGTGATCGACTTCTGCAAGTCGCTGCGCAAGGACCCGACGACGCTGCGAATCCTCGGGGACGGGACGCAACGCAAGTCGTACCTTCACGTCCAGGATTGCATCTCCGCGATGCTCCGAGTGGTGAATCGGAGGACCGCCCTCGAAACCGAGCACCGCGTGGACGTGTACCACCTCGGGTACCCCGAATTCATCGAGCTGAAGGACTCCGTCCGGTGGATCTGCGAGCGTCTCGGTGTGACGCCGAGGCTCGAGTACACGGGAGGCTCGCGCGGCTGGGTGGGAGACAGCCCGTTCGTCTTCCTGGACGTCTCGAAGATCCGAAGGACCGGCTGGGAGCCCGTCCACACGATCCGGGATTCGATCTTCGCCACGGTGGACTGGCTGGTCGAGAACCCCTGGCTGATGGAACGGCGGTGAGGCCCCTCGTCGTTCTCGCCGGAGGTCTCGGGACGCGTCTGGCCGGCCGGCTGGGGGACATTCCGAAGCCGCTGGCCCCGATTTGCGGCCGGCCCGTGCTCGAGTACCACCTCGATCTCGCGAGACAACACGGGTTCCGCGAGGTCCACTTGCTGACCTGCCACCGCGCGGAGGCGATCGAGGCGCACTTCGGGGACGGCCGTCGCTTCGGCGTCGAGATCCGCTACCACGTCGAGAACCGACCTCTGGGCACCGCCGGCGCCGTGCTCCAAGCGCTCCCACGGCTGCCCGACCGCTTCCTCGTGCTCTACGGCGACACGTTGCTGGACGTGGACCTCGAGCGGATCTGGCGTCGCCACGCCGAAATAGGAGCAGACGCGACCCTCTTCGTGCATCCGAACGCCCATCCGCACGACTCGGACCTCGTCGAGGTGGACGAGGACGGGTGGGTCAGGGCGTTTCATCCGCACCCGCGCCCGGAGCGGCCATACCTCGGGAACCTCGTCAACGCCGCGCTCTACGTCGTGGAGAAGCGAGCCCTCGATGGTTGGGCTCCGCCCGGCGGGAAGCTGGACTTCGCCCACGACCTGTTCCCCCGCATGCTCTCCGCCGGCGCCCGCCTGCACGGCTACCGCAGCCGCGAGTACATCAAGGACATCGGAACTCCGGAGCGTCTGGCGAGGGCAGAGTCCGACCGAGAATCCGGCCTCGTCGAGCGGCTCTCCCTTCGGAACCGCTGCTCGGCGGTGTTCCTCGACCGCGACGGCACGCTCAACGTCGAGGTCGACCGCGTGACCTCTCCCGAACAACTCGAGATCCTCGACGGCGCGGGCGAGGCCGTGCGCCGCCTGAACCGGCGGGGGCTGCTCGCCGTCGTCGTGAGCAACCAGCCGGTCGTCGCACGCGGCGATTGCACGGAGGAGCGGCTGCGGGAGATCCACAACAAGCTCGAGACGCTCCTGGGCGCAGAGGGAGCGTACCTGGACGGGATCTACCACTGTCCGCACCACCCCGACCGAGGGTTCGAGGGGGAGCGTCCCGAGCTCAAGATCCGCTGCGATTGCCGCAAGCCGGGGATCGCCCTGATCGAGCGAGCCGTGGCCGAGCTGAACATCCTCCGCGACGGATCCTGGATGATCGGGGATACGACGACCGACCTCCGGACCGCCCGGAATGCGGGACTGAAGGCCGTGCTCGTGCGGACCGGCCACGCCGGCCGGGACGGCCGATGGCCCGCCCTTCCCGATTTCGAATTCCTCGACGTCCTCGAGGCGGCGGAATTCATCGTGGACCTCTACGAATCGCTCCTCGCGAGAGCGAGAGACCTGCTTCCGCCATGCGAGCCGGGAAGCCTCGTCGCGATCGGGGGCCTCGGACGATCCGGGAAGAGCACATGGGCCTCGCTGTTCCGCGAGGTCCTGGCGGAACGGGGGCAGCGGGCGTGGATTCTTCCTCTCGACTCCTGGCTCCGGTCCGAGGCGGAGCGAGGCCCGGGGCCCGTCACGACGCGCTTCGACTGCGATGCGATCACGGCGGCGGCCAGCAAGCTCGCCGGCAGGACCGAGGCCGTCGAGCTCTCCCTCGGCCGTTACGATCGCCTCACGCGAACGCGCGAAGAGGAGGGCGTCTCGCTGAGGATCTCCCCCGAGGACGTCGTGCTGTTCGAGGGCGTGCCCGCGCTGGCGATCGAGGCTCTCGTCGCGACCTCCTCCCACAGGTTCTACGTGGAGTGCCCCGAGCCCGAGCGGAGGGAGCGCTTCTGGAGGGAGTATCGCTCGCGGGGTTGCGCGGACGACGAGATCGAGCAACTCTTCCGCCGACGGGAGGCGGACGAGCACCCGATCGTGAGGGCGTCGGCGGCCGTCGCCGACGCCAGACTGGAAGGGTGATCCATGATCATCAGCAAGACGCCGATGCGGATGAGCTTCGTCGGCGGGGGCAGCGACTTGCGTTCGTTCTACCGGGAGCACGGCGGTGCCGTGGTGTCGACGGCGATCGACAAGTACATGTACATCACCGTGAACCGGAAGTTCGACTCCGGGATTCGCGCCAGCTACTCCCAGACGGAGGAGGTCGAGGCCGCCCATCAGATCAAGCACCCGCTGATCCGTGCCGCCCTGAAGCTGACGGGGATCGAGGGCGGCGTCGAGATGGCGGCGATGGCGGACATCCCGTCGCGCGGGACGGGACTCGGATCGTCCAGCTCCTTCACCGTCGGCCTCCTCCATGCCCTGTACGGCTTCCGGCACCGGTACGTCTCGCCCGAGACCCTCGCTTCGGAGGCGTGCCACATCGAGATCGAGATCTGCGGCGACCCGATCGGAAAGCAGGACCAGTACGCCGCGGCGTACGGCGGGCTCAACTACATCCGCTTCCACCCCGACGAGACGGTCTCGATCGACCCGATCCTCTGCTCGGCGGAGACAACGGCGAGCCTGCAGGAGCGGATCCTCGTGTTCTACACGGGACGCGTCCGCAGCGCCTCGGAGCTTCTGGCGGAGCAGTCGAAGAAGACCGCCGGAGACAAGCGCACGCAGCAAACGCTCGTCAAGATGGTGGCGCTCGCCGCCGACATGAAGCGCGAACTCGAGAGCGGCAACGCGGACGGATTCGGCGAGATCCTCCACGAGAACTGGATGCACAAGAAGACGCTGGTGGACGGCATCAGCGACGACGAGATCGACGGCTGGTACGAGAGCGCGCGGCGCGCCGGCGCCTCCGGCGGCAAGCTCCTCGGGGCGGGGCGGGGAGGCTTCCTGATGGTGTTCGCGCCGCCGGAGCGTCACGAGGCGATCGCGCACGTCCTGCCCGGGCTGAGGGAGATCTCGTTCCGCTTCGACCGGAACGGCAGTCAGATCATCTTCTACCGGCCTTGAGCGACGGCCGGGACGAGGTCCAACGCATGGAATTTTCCGTTGCCTCCTATTTCGAGCACCTCTCCAGGGTCATGGGCGCGCTCGACCGGCCCTCGGTGGAGGCGGGCATCTCCCTGATCCTGGACGCCTGGTCCGCGGGGCGGAAGATCCTCGCGTGCGGCAACGGCGGGAGCGCCCTCACCGCGTCGCACTTCATCAACGACTGGAACAAGTCGACCTATCTCGCCACGGGCAAGCCTTTCCGCGGCCACTGCCTGGCCGACAACGTCGGGCTCCTGACGGCCTATGCCAACGACATCTCCTACGACGACGTGTACAGCGAGCAGCTGAAGAACCTGATGGACCCCGGCGACCTCGTCGTCGCGCTGAGCGGAAGCGGCAACTCCGAGAATGTCGTCCGCGCCGTGCAGTACGCCAACGACCACGGGGGCGTCACCCTGGCGATCTGCGGCTATGATGGCGGCAAGGTCAAGAAACTCGCCCGGCATTCGGTGTGGGTTCCCTGCTTCGACATGCAGATCTGCGAGGACCTGCACTTCGTCTTCGGGCACATGGTGATGAAGGCGCTGTGCGGGGCGCCGATTCGCCCCTGAACGCTGGCCGGTTCGCTTACGCCTCTAAGCCCGCGCGCTCAGGCGCTCCACCAGCCCCCGGAGCATCGTCCGCGCGCCG
>CALMJU010000026.1 GCA_937864465.1 uncultured Acidobacteriota bacterium | reverse complement strand
GCCCGCCCGTCCTCGAGACTCGCGAGCCGACGAGCGTTCGATCGACTCCGAATTCGTGTGGGGCCGCCCACGGCACCGGGGACGGAGCGTGCCGACCTGGGCCGATGCGGCTCTCATGGCCGTGGGCGGAAAGGGCCGGATCCGACCGCGGTCCCGAGTTTTACAGCATCCTTACAATTCACCGTCACGCCCCGGGCCGGACGCGGATAGCATCTCTCGAGTCGCCGCGTGGAACCAGAAGTGGAGGAGATCGATCATGAGACGACTGTCGGTCCTTCTGGCGGTGTTCGTTTCCCTGTCCGCATCTCCCGCGCAAGCGGCCGAGCCTGACCGGCAGCGTCACCCGGACTACGAGGAGGTCAGGCGCGTCATCGAGTACGCCATCGGGTGGGCCGTCGAAAAGGATTTCGACAAGATGTTCGCTGTATGGGCACATGACGAGCATCTGTACCACCACTGGCTCACTTCGGAGTCCACGACCCGCGGTTTCGCCGAGTTCAGAGAGCATGCAAAGGTCTGGAAGGACCCGAAATTCAAGGGCACGACCTACGAGTTCCGCGACCTGGAGATCACCTTCTCCGGTTCCGGCGACGTGGCGTGGTACTCGTGCCGCCTGGACGACTGCTACGAGTACGACGGCAAGCCCGGTTGCGTCAAGAATGTCCTGCAGACCGGGACGCTGGAAAAGCGAGACGGACACTGGGTCCACGTCCTGATGCACGGGTCGTTCCCCGTCGACGAGATCCCGCCCGAGTACATCAAGAGGTATTACGGGGACGCGCCCGCCGCGGCTCCGGTCGCGGAGGCGGACCCGCATCCTCTGTTCCGGGTGCGCCGTTTGACCGACAGGATACGGGTATTCACCGAGCTCACGCCCTGGGAGAGCAACCACGTGGTGATCGAGACCGCCAAGGGACTGGTCCTGGTCGATCCCGGCCACTCGTCCCTCATGGGGAGGTTGATCCGGGAGGCGGTGGCCCGCGAGCTCGGCCGCGACCGGTTCGCCTACGTCATCGACACGCACGGCCATTGGGGCCACGCCTGGGGCAACGGAGCCTTCCCGGAGGCGACGGTGGCCGGCCACGAGCGGACGGCCGAGACGATGCGGGCCGACGCCGCCAACCTCGAGCGCCGGGCCGAGTTCTTCCGGGGCCAGATCGAGCGAACCGGGACCCGTCTTGCGGAGCTCGATCCGGCGAGCGAGGAAGCCGCGGCCGCCAGGCTCGAGCGGGAGCATTACGAGAGGATCGTTCGCGGCCTCGGGGAGGCCGGCTTCGAGGTTCAGCCGCCCGGTCTGACCTTCTCGGACCGCCTGCGGATGGACCTCGGCGACCTCGCCCTCGAGATGCGGTTTCTCGGAACCGGCCACTCCGACTCGGACATCGCCATCCTGATCCCGGAGGAGAAGGTGCTTCTCCTGGGGTGCTTCTTCCTGGAACAGGGTCCGCTGCCGATCTTCGGCGCGCAACCGGTGCTCGAGCCCGACCGGTGGCTCGAGGTCCTGGGGCCGATCCTCGACGGAGACGTCGAGATCGAACACGTGGTCCTCGGTCAGCACTCCGTGTGGCCTCGCGAGCGGCTCGTCGCGGTGCGCGACTACATCGCCCGGCTGTGGACCGAGATCAAGGCGCTCGACGCCGAGGGGGTCGATTTCGAGCAGGCCATGGCCCGGTTGCCGATCCCGCCCGAGCTGGACTTCATTCGCCGTGCCGGGGCGAGTGAAGAGGATCTCGCTCGCTACCACCGGACCGAGGCGACCGCGCTGTGGCGTCAGCTCAAGGAATCGGCCGCGGCGATGGTGGGACGCGCCATGGACGAGAAGGGCGCCGAGGCGGGCGTCGCCCGTTACCGGGAGCTTTCGGACGGCGACGACGCGGACGCGTACTTCGACGAGAACGAGTTCAACCTGCTCGGGTACCGGCTCCTCGGACAGGGACGGGTCGACGAGGCGATCGCCGTCCTTCGACTGAACGTCGAGCGCTACCCGGATTCCTGGAACGTCCACGACAGCCTGGGCGAGGCCTACGCGACCCGGGGGGACACCGAGCGGGCGATCGAGTCCTACCGCCGCTCCGTGGAGCTCAATCCGGGCAACACGAACGGCATCGAGGCGATCCGGCGCCTTACGGCCCGGTCCCCGGAGGAGCCGGCCGTGAAATGAGCGCCATCCCTCCGCCGAGCGTCTCGGCGTCGGCAGGGGGACCGATGCAGAGAGAGTCGTCGGGGCCGAGGCGCGGGCGAAGCGACCCTCTCGGTGGAGGCACCGCTCCCGCAAGGCAGAAGCGTTGGTGGAGGCGGCGGGAATCGGAGCGGCCAACAGCGCGCCCTGGGCGCGCCTCGAGGAAGCGCGAGCGAAGCGAGCTTCTTCTGCCGCCGATTCTCGCCAGCGCAGGCAAAGCAACGATCTCGGTGGAGGCACCGCTCCCGCAAGGCAGAAGCGTTGGTGGAGGCGGCGGGAA
>CALMJU010000025.1 GCA_937864465.1 uncultured Acidobacteriota bacterium | reverse complement strand
AAGACCTCCCCGTATCCCAACCCAAAACCCCTTCCACAGGCTCCGCACCACCATGCTTGACTTCGAACCGGGAATCCGGATCATCTCGAATCCGATCCCGTCCCCGACCTCAGGAGGCGACCCATGCCCGAACCGACGATCGCCGCGAAGCAGCCGGCCATTCTCGATCTCGATCCCGGAACCTACTGGTGGTGCTCCTGCGGCCGCTCCGCGGGCCAGCCGTTCTGCGACGGCTCGCACGCGGGATCGGAGTTCGTTCCGAAGGAGATCAGGATCGAAACCAGGAAGCGCGTGGCCCTCTGCCAGTGCAAGCGCACGCACGACGCTCCCCGCTGCGACGGGACCCACCGGGAGCTGTGAGGCCGTGCGGGGACGCGAATGATCCTGGCCGGCGACATCGGAGCCACCCACACGCGGTTGGGGCTGTTCGTCGTGGCGCGGGGGAAGCTCGTGACGGTTCGGGAGGAGACCTTCCCGAGCGGGGGGAGCGCCTCGCTCGAGCGGATCGTCGAGCGTTTCCTGGCGCGCGGCGGGGAGAAGCCGACGCGGGCGGCGATCGGGGTCGCGGGCCCGGTGATGGAAGGCCGCAGCGAGGTCGTCAACCTTGCGTGGGCGGTCGACGGGCGGCGGCTCGCGCGGAGGCTCGGTCTTCCCCAGGTCGTCGTCCTGAACGATCTCGAAGCGACGGCGTGGGGGATCGGAGAGTTGCCTCGCCGCGGCCTCGCGGACCTGACGCCGCGGGTTCGCGCCCGGCCGGGGAACGCCGCCCTGATCGCCGCGGGCACCGGTCTCGGAACGGCGGTCCTCGCCTGGGACGGCCGCCGCCACCGGCCGGCGCCCGCCGAGGGGGGCCACCAGGCGTTCGCGCCGCGCGACGAGGAGGAGATCGGCCTCCTCCGCGAGGGGCTGCGCCGCTGGGGGCGGCTCAGCCTCGACCGGATCGTCTGCGGGGCTGGGCTCCTCGAGATCTACCGCTTCCTCTCGGGCGACCGGGGCGCGATGCCCCGGCCGCCGGCCGTCCCGGGCCCGGACGACCCGAACGCCGCGGTGGCCGACGCCGGCCTCCGCGGCTCGGACCCGATCGCGGAGCGGGCCGTGGAGCGGTTCCTCTCCCTGTACGGGGCGGCGGCGGGCGATCTCGCGCTCGCCGTCGGCGCGGTCGGCGGAATCTACGTCGGCGGCGGCATCGCCCCGAAGCTGCTGCCGAAGATTCGCGACGGCGCGTTCCTCGAGGCGTTCCGCTCGAAGGGAAGGCTGACCGCGTACATGGAGCGGATTCCCGTCCGCATCCTCCTGGAGCCGCGCGCGGCGCTTTTGGGCGCCGCGGCCCGGGCCGCGCGCGGATTCCCGAGACCGTTGCCGTACGCGCCGCGAGGGCGCACCGAGGTGAGCCGATGAGCCGAGTCGTCGAACGGGCCCTGTCGGAGGAGGCCGTCCGCACGATCAAGTTCCTGGCGGCCGACGCGGTCGAGAAAGCGAGATCGGGGCACCCGGGGATGGCGATGGGGGCCGCGGACGTCGCGTTCGTGCTGTGGAGCCGGTTCCTGCGGTACGACCCGACGGCGCCCGACTGGCCCGACCGGGACCGGTTCGTCCTGTCTGCGGGCCACGGGAGCATGCTCCTGTACGCCCTACTGCATCTCTCGGGCTACGACCTCCCGATGTCGGAGATCCAGGCCTTCCGGCAGTGGGGGAGCCGGACGCCGGGCCACCCGGAGTTCGGGCACACGCCCGGCGTCGAGGCGACGACGGGCCCCTTGGGCCAGGGGGTCGGGAACGCCGTCGGCATGGCGCTCGCCGGACGGATGACGGCGGCGCGCTTCCACTCGGGGCCGTGGTCGCCGGTCGCCCATCGCGTCTTCGTCCTCGCGAGCGACGGGGACATGATGGAGGGGGTCGAGGGCGAGGCCGCTTCGCTCGCAGGGCACTGGAAGCTCGGGAACCTGATCGTCCTCTACGACGACAACCGGATCACGATCGAGGGCGATACTTCCCTGGCGTTTTCGGAGGACGTCGGCCTCCGGCACGAGAGCTACGGCTGGCACGTCGAGCGCGTGGACGGCCACGACCACGACGCGATCGCCGCGGCGATCGAGGCCTCGGTCGCGGAACTGGATCGGCCGTCGCTGATCGTCTGCCGGACGCACATCGCGCACGGGGCGCCGACGAAGCAGGACAGCGCGGCCTCCCACGGTGCGCCGCTCGGCGCCGAGGAGCTTCGAGGTGCGAAGGAGCGGGCCGGCTGGCCCCTCGAGCCGGCGTTCCACGTTCCGGAGAACGTGCGGGCACTCTTCCGGGAGCTGGCGGCCGAGGGGGCCGCGCTCCGCACCGCCTGGGAGGCGCGCTTCTCCGAGTGGCGGAAGGCGGAGCCGGAGCGCGCCGCCCTCTGGGAGGTGATCCTGCGGCGCGGCGCGCCGGAGGGCTTGCCGGAGCGGCTCCTCGAGACCGCGCCCGCCGGGGCCGCGGCGACCCGGGAGCACGGCGGTGCCGTGCTCCAGGCTGCGGCCGCCGCCATGCCGGGGCTCGTCGGAGGGTCCGCCGACCTCGCCCCCTCGACGCTGACGGTGATCCGGGGCGCGGCGTCGGTCGGCCCCGGCGCGTACGAGGGTCGCAACCTGCACTTCGGGATCCGGGAGCACGCCATGGGCGCCGTCATGAACGGCATCGCCTACCACGGATCCCTCCGGCCGTTCGGCTCGACCTTCCTCGTCTTCTCGGACTACATGCGTCCCTCGATCCGGGTGGCGGCGCTCGCGGGGCTGCCGGTCGTCTACGTGTTCACCCACGACTCGATCTTCGTGGGAGAGGACGGTCCGACCCACCAGCCCGTCGAGCATCTCGCGGCGCTCCGCGCGATCCCGAACCTCCGCGTCTTTCGCCCTGCGGACGGGTTCGAGACCGCGCTCGCCTGGGGGCTCTCGCTCGAGCGGACGGACGGGCCGGCCGCCCTCGTCCTGTCGAGGCAGAAGCTGCCCCCGCTTCCCGCCCGAGCGGGCTCCGCGGTCGAGGACGCCCGGCTGGGCGCGTGGATCGTCGCCGACGCGGAGCGGCCCCACGCCGTCGTCGCCGCGACCGGCTCCGAGGTCCACCTCGCGCTCGCGACCCGGGAGATCCTCGAGGAGGACGGGCTGAGGCTGCGGATCGTCTCGATCCCGTGCCTCGACCTCTTCCTCTCGCAGGAAGAGGCTCACCGCGAAAGGCTCTTCCCGCGCGGGGTGCCGGTGGCGACGCTCGAGGCCGGCCGGACCGATCCGTGGAAGGTTCTGACCGGCCTCACGGGGCTCGCTCTCGGGATCGACCGGTTCGGGGCGTCCGCGCCCCAGTCCGTTCTCGCGGAGAGGTTCGGGTTCACCGCGGCGGCCGTGGCGGATCGGATCCGCGCGTGGCTCCGTTGAGACGCTCCGGGAAGTGCCGGGCCCCCCGCTGGACGCGCGGCGGAGGGGGGAGATAGAATCCGTCCATTCCAGGAGGGACCGCTTCTTCGAATCGTGTCGAAAGGAGGAAGGAATGTCCCGGTCAAGGTCGGCGTACACGGTCGTGGCCCTAGCGGTCGGCGCGGTGCTGCTCGCGCTGTCCGCCCCGGCACTTGCCGAGGAGCGCAAGGACTATCCGAACGAGTTCGGCTTCGTCGGAGGCCTCGCGTTCGGCGACAAGGACATCGCGGGAGGGGACTGGGAGGGGCGCTTCGCACCGGCCGTCGGGCTCCGCTACGGGCACATGCTCGGCGAGCACACGGGCCTGTTCGCGGACGGCGTGTATTCCCCGTTCCAGACGGCGAACCTCCCCGATGTGGACATGGCGACGCTCAGGCTCGGCGTCGAGTGGCTCTTCGATCCGTGGAAGAGCTGGCGGTGGGCGGTCAACGCGGGCGCGGGGTGGACCGGCCTCCACTTCTCGGACACGATGACCGACTTCGACCGTCCGATCGTGTCCGTCGGGTTCGGCCAGCGCCGCGCCATGGACGGCCGGCAGTTCTTCCGCTGGGAGATCCGCTGCGACCAGTCGCTCGGCGACGACATTCCCGGCACCGAAGAGACGCTGCTGACGGTCTACGGGCTGCTCGGGATCACCTGGGGATTCGGAGGCCCGCCCCCGGACGCGGACGGCGACGGCGTTCCGGATCGGAAGGACGAGTGCCCGGACACGCCGCACGGCGCGCAGGTCACCGAGCGCGGCTGCCCGCTCGACAGCGACGGCGACGGCGTGTTCGACGGCCTCGACCGCTGCCCCGACACTCCGAAGGGCTGGCCGGTGGACGCGAAGGGCTGCCCGCTCGACAGCGACGGCGACGGCGTGGCGGACGGCGCGGACCAGTGCCCGAACACGCCCAAGGGAGCGAAGGTGGACGCGAAGGGCTGCCCGTCGGACGCGGACGGCGACGGCGTCTACGACGGCCTGGATCAGTGCGCGAACACGCCGAAGGGCGTGAAGGTGGACGCGAAGGGCTGCCCGCTCGACAGCGACGGCGACGGCGTCTTCGACGGCGTCGACCAGTGCCCCGGAACTCCGAAGGGGACGAAGGTGGACGCGAAGGGCTGCCCCGTCGAGGAGAAGCCGGCCCCGGCGCCGCTGTTCACGGCGACGCAGAAGGAGCTGGTGCTCGAGGGGGTGAACTTCGAGAACAACAGCGCGAAGCTGACGGCCGAGGCGACCTTCGTCCTCGACAAGGTGGCCGACAGCCTGCTGTACTACAAGGACATCCGCGTCGAGGTCGGGGGCCACACGGATTCGAAGGGCTCCGACGCGTACAACCAGAAGCTCTCCGAGGCGCGCGCGAAGTCGGTGATGGACTACCTCGTCTCGAAGGGGATCGCGGCGTCCCGCATGACGGCGAAGGGGTACGGCGAGAAGCAGCCGATCGCCGACAACGCCACGGACGCGGGCCGCGCGAAGAACCGGCGGGTCGCCCTGAAGCAGCTCGGCTAGCCGTCCGCGATTCGATCGTCCGGAAAGAAGGGCCCCGGGGCGGGCGCTCCGGGGCCCTTTCCTTGTTCGACCCCGGATGGCCTTGCCGTCGGGCTTGCATCCGCGGCCCCCAGATAGTATCATCAAGACGTGAGAAATGATACTACACGGAGAGCCCCAGGCGTCCGGGGCAAGCCCTCCGGGCGGTTCGTGCTTCGAGTAGGGTCCGAGGTCCACGCGAGGCTTCGCGACCTGGCGCGCGAGGCGGGGCTCTCGCTCAACGCGTACTGCGTCGAGCGGCTGTCGGCTTCCTCGATCGGGCATGCGTCCCGCGAAGCGCCGGCGGGTCCGGTGGTGCGAGCGCTGGACCTGTTCGGCCGAGACGTGATCGGCGTCGTCGCGTTCGGCTCCTGGGCTCGCCGCGAGGACGTCTCCGGATCGGACCTCGACCTTCTCGTCGTCCTCGAGGACCGCGTGCCGCTCACCCGAACCCTGCTCCGGAGGTGGGACGACTCGCCGGTCGAGTGGAACGGGAAGCGCGTCGAGCCGCAGCTCGCGCACCTCCCCCCGCCGGGTCGAACCGTCGCCGGGCTCTGGGCGGAGGTCGCGATCGACGGAATCGTCCTGCACGATCCCTCCCTGCGTCTCTCCGTGCGCCTCGCCCGCGTGCGGAGGGACATCGCGGAGGGGCGGATCGTCCGGCGCACGGCGCACGGGCAGCCGTACTGGGTGTTCCGGGAGGTGGCGTGAGATGAGAAACCGGGATCTTGCCCGCGACCACGTTCGGCGAGCCGCGGCCCGGCTCAAGGCCCTGGACGTGCTGTTCGAGGCGGAGAGCTGGGCGGACGTCGTTCGCGAGTCGCAGGAGGTCGTCGAGCTGGCCCTCAAGGGACTGCTGCGCGCCCACTCGGTCGAGGCGCCGCGGATCCACGACGTGTCCGACATCCTTCGCGCCGAGCAGGAACGGCTCCCGGAGGCCGTTCGCGGAGAGGTGGATCGCCTCGCGAGGATCTCGAAGGACCTCCGCCGCGATCGCGAGCTGGCCTTCTACGGGACGGAGGACCTGACCCCGTCCGACTTCTACTCCCGCGAGGATGCCGAGCGCGCCCGCGACGGCGCCCGCGCGGTCGTCGCGGCCGTCGAGCCCCACGTCGGCGGGTAGGGGAAGGCAGTCGGGCGAGGTCTGTCCCGCAAGGCTCGTCGATCCCGAGCGTGCAATCGCGCGGCTTCCCCTGACTGTGGACGGACGCCGGCCCGTACCACGGAGATCGTCCGCCGCACAACGAAACCGGCGGCGGGACGTATTCACGGGAGGACCCCCGGGCCGGCCGGAGGTAACATGGGAAGATCGAGCGAGGGCACCGTGGACGTCGATCGCCGATCCGAGGCGGCGGAGCGCGCGGAGCGGATCTCCTCCCTGAAGGGGGACGGGGCCGCGAAGTGGAGGCTCGCGGTCGTCGTCGTGCTGGCGGCCCTCGCGGTCGCCTACCGCGGCATGTCCATCTACATGAAGTACTTCTCTCCCGATCTTCGCACCCGTCTGACCTTCACCAGCCGGTACGACGCGGGCGCCCCGGTCGTGGACCAGGTCGAGAAGGAGATGGAGTGCGCCCGCCCCGAGGCGGAGCGCACCGGCTGCACCGACCATCCTCACGTGGGAGACCGCATCGTCGAGGTCCGCGACGGGAAGGGGCACGGAGGGCCGATCCGAGGCGGGTTCGACCTCGGCGCGTACCTCAAGCCGATCAATGCGCGCGAGTCCTGGACGCTGGTCGTGGAGCGGCCGAACCCGGGATCCGCGGGCGGCTTCTCGCGCCTCACGCTCCGGATGCCCCCCGCCGTTCCGGTGAAGTGGACGTTCGGGGAGTGGGTCAGGAACCTCGGCTTCGACGTCTACCTGCCGCTCCTCGCCCTCGCCACCGGCCTGTTCATCGGGCTCCTCAGGCCGCAGAACGCGCACGCGTTCCAGGCGGCCCTCGTGTTCCTGTTCTACTCCGCGGCGTTCGGGCAGGACGTGTCGCAGTTCCCGGCCGGCCTGCGCGACGTGGCTCTCGTGATCCGCGCGACCGGGCTCGCCTGGTCCCCGTATCTGATCCTCCGGTTCTTCCTGGAGTTCCCGCGGAGATCTCCGATCGACCGGCGGGCCCCCTGGCTCCGGAAGTTCTTCCTCGGATGGTCCGCATGCGTCTGGGCCGTCGCGTTCACGTTCTCGGCGGCCGCCAGCTATTCCATCGCGTTCTACGGGCGGCTCCGGGGAGGCCTCGAGGCCATCCGCGTGCCCGGGCGAGCGCTCGACGTCCTGATCGCATCCGGGTGGATCGCGATGGTCGTCGTGGCCCTCGTCTCCCTCGCGGTTTCGACGGCGAGGGCCGAGTCGAGGAACGATCGACGGCGGCTGGTCCTGATCCTCGCCGGCGCCGTGTTGGGTCTCGTCCCGGCCGTCGCTCTCCACGCCGTGCCGTCGGCCAAGACGCCGACCTGGGTCCTCGTGACCGCGATCCCCCTGATCGGCCTCTTCCCGATCCTGTTCGTGACCGCCGTGGTGCGCCACCGCCTCTTCGGGATCCGCCTGATCGTGCGCCGGGGACTGCAGTACGCGCTTCTCTCCCGGGGGTTCCTGATCGTCGAGGGCGTCCTGATCTTCCTCGCCCTCTACTTCGCCCTGGGGCCGATCGTGCGGATCGCCCCGGACTCGGTGCAGAACCTCGCCTCCGTCGGCATCGCCGCGGTGACCCTGGGCCTCGTCGTCGGCACGCGCAAGGTGAACCGCTTCGTGCTCCCCGCACTGGACCGGCGCTTCTTCCGGGACGCCTACAACGCCGAGCGGGTCCTGGCCGACCTCGTCCGCGCGGTCCGGCACCTCGCGTCGCGGCCGGAGCGGCTCCTCGAGAGGATCGCGGACGAGATCGTCGAGGCGCTCCACCCGACGCACGTCGCGGTGTTCCTGGCGGACGAGCCGTGGCCGGGCCTCGCGGCCCGGAGGGAGGAGGCCCGTGTCGTGTGGGGGGCGGAGGGAGCCGGCGGGGATGCGCCGCGCTACCTCCTGCTCGTCCATCGCGAGGCCCTCGAAGACGGGGAGCCGGGAGAGGAGTCCCGCTCTCGTCCCTCCGGCGTCACGCTGTACAGCCGGATCCCGATCTCCCGGCTCCTCCACGAGTCGGCGGCCGGGGAGGCCGAGGTCCTCGACGTCTTTCCGGCCTCGGGGAGTCCCGCTCGGCCCGCGCCGCCGGCGCCCGGAGACGGGCTCCGGCTCCTGCCCGACCGCGACCTGTTCGACCTCTTCGACGCGCGTCTCGTGCTCCCGCTCGCGACCGAGGGGAAGGCGCTCGGCTTCGTCGTGCTCGGGCAGAAGCGGTCCGAGGAGCACTACACGCACCGGGACCGGGCGCTCCTCCTGGCTGTGGCGGAGCAGGCCTCGATCGCCCTCGACTACAGCCGGATGATCGAGCGGGCGGCGGAGCAGCAGAAGCTCGAGCGCGAGATCCAGATCGCCCAGGACGTCCAGACGAGGCTCCTGCCGCAGGACCGGCCGCCGCTCCCGACGCTCCGGTACGTCGGGACCTGCCGGCCGGCGCGGGGGGTGGGCGGCGACTACTACGACTTCCTTCCGCTCGGACCCGGCCGGCTCGGGATCGTCGTCGCCGACATCGCAGGCAAGGGGCTGCCCGCGGCGCTCCTCATGGCCAGCCTCCAGGCGCTCGTCCGGAGCCACGCCGCCGTCCGCGCCTCGGACCTCTCCGGGCTGGCCGCGGAGCTGAACCGCCACCTCTGCGAGTCGACCGACGACGCCCGGTTCGCCACGCTCTTCTTCGGCGTGTACGAGGACGGCGCGAGACGCCTCCGCTACGTGAACGCCGGGCACAACCCGCCGGTCGTGATCGACCCTGCGGGGCGCGTGCGGCGTCTCGGCGCGGACGACACGATCCTCGGGTGCTTCCCGGACCAGCGGTACCACGAGCGCGTCGTGGAGCTCGCGCCGGGGGACCTCCTCGTGCTGTTCTCGGACGGAATCGTCGAGGCGATGGACGACCGCGAGAGGGAGTTCGGGGACCCGACGCTCGTGGACGCGATCCGGAGGCACGCGGGAAGCGATCCCGACGAGGTGGCCGCGCGGATCCTGGACGACGTGGGGCGCCACATGGGGAAGACGCCGCCCCACGACGACATGACGCTGATCGTGGCCCGGGTCGCCTGACGGCGGAGCATGGTAATCCGGTCCCGGGGGCACCATAATGGGCGCCCTCCGGGAGGTGCGCACGGCGATGCCGCCCATCGTTCTGGCCCTGGTGCTCCTGCTGCTCCTGGCGGCGCCCTTCGCGTTCCTCGCGGGGACCCGGGGGGGCCGGTTCCGCGCCATGCCGGGCTGGCTCGGGTTCTGGGTCCTCTCCGGGGCCCTCCTGGTCTGCCTCTCCCGCGCTCCGCGCTCCTTCTCGTTCCCGTTCCTCGGCGCGATGCTGTTCGTCGGCCTCAAGCGCTACTTCTTCCTGGCGCCGGTCCGGCCGCAGGACCGCTGGGCGATCCTCGTCGCCTACCTGTGGATCCCCGCCGCGCTCGTTCCGGCCTACGCGAACCGGCTGCTCGTCCTCGAGTCGGCGGTCGCCGCGGGCCTGTTCGTCCTCCTGCCGCTCCTGCTGTCGCTCGGCGCGCGGCAGGCCGGGATGTTCGACTCCCTGGGGCGGCTCTTCCTCGGCGCGCTCCTGTTCGTCTCCGGGGGGGCCCATCTGGGGATCCTCGCCCATGAGCCCCCGGGGCGGCTCGAGCTGTTCGCGATCTTCGTGCTCCTGGCCGAGCTCCCGCAGCGGCTGGTCGGGAGGCCCCGGCCGGGCGGGATCCTCCGCTCCGCGTCCGGCCTCCTGCTCGCCTTCGGGCTGTGCGCGGGGGTCGGAGCGTGGCTGGGGCCCCTGGCGGGGCTCGCCCGCCTCCACGGCCTCCTCGGGGGCGTGCTGGTCGCCGCCGTCGTCACCGCGGGGGCGTTCCTCGCGGACGCGACCGCCGAGGAGTTCGGCCTCGACACGGCCGCGAAGCGCTTCGGCCGGGGCGCGTTCCTGGACCGCGCGGTCCCCGCCCTCTTCGCGGCGCCGGCCTACCTCTTCTACCTCCTGCTCCTGCCCTGACGGCCATGCGGAGGCTCCTGCGGCGCGCCGCGCTCCTCGCGTTCCACGCGGCCTTCGTGCGGCCGGTCGTCCGGTGGTTCGTCGGCGTGCGGTACCGCCGCAAGGGGTTCGTCCCCGAGGGGCCGTGCCTCGTCGTCTCGAACCACAACTCGCACCTCGACGCCGCCGTGCTGATGACGCTGTTCCCGATGCGCCGGCTCCCGCACGCCCATCCCGTCGCCGCCGCGGATTACTTCGGGAAGACCTGGTTCCGCAGGACCGTGGCGATGATGCTGATGAACGGAATTCCGATCGAGAGGACGCCGCGCGCCGGGGAGGACCCGCTGCAGCCGATGATCGCGGCGCTCGAGTCCGGCGAGGCCCTGATCTTTTTCCCCGAGGGGAGCCGCGGCGAGCCGGGGGTGGTCGCGCCCTTCCGGAGCGGCGTCGGCCGGCTGGTCCAGGCCGTTCCCGGGCTGCTGATCGTCCCGGTGTTCCTCTCCGGGCCGGAGCGCGTGTGGCCGCGGGGCCAGGCGGTCCCGCTCCCGCTCGGGATCGATGCGAACGTCGGCAAGCCGAGGACGTATGCGAGTGACGGGGAGGCGAGGGAGATCGCCGAGAGCGTGCGACGCGACGTGCTGGCCCTCGCGCCCCCGCCCCCGCCCGTGCCGGGTCCGCGGCCGCGCCCCCCGATCCGCGCGGCGGTGTGCGGGATCGAGCCCGAGCCCCGGGACGCGCTGCTCGTCGCGACGGCGCGCCGCCTCGGCGCGCACGGCTTCACGGTGGGGCTCTCGGACCCTGCCGTGGAAGCGGACGAGGGGGGCGTCCGGGAGGCCGGCGGCGGGATCCCGGTCGCGCGCAGCCGCGCCTGGATCGGGCTCCTCGCGCGGATCTTCCGCACCGGCGGCCTCTACCGAGGCTACCGGTTCGCGGAAATGGTCGAGAAGGCGAGAATGGACGAGGCGCTCGAGGACGGGCGGACAGCGAGGTTCGTCGCCGGCGGGGGGAGCGCCCTCGTGGACCTCCTCGCGTGGGCTGAGGCCGATCTCTACCGTGGCGTCTTCGACGAGCGCGAGCTCCTGCGCGTCCTCCACTACCTCTCCGGCGAGCGCCGCATCCCGTTCCTGCAGTGGTGGCGCTTCGTACGCAAGGCCCCCGAGGTGTGGCTCCTGAACGCATTCGACCTCGCCCACCTGAAGGTGCCCGGGATCTGCGTCCTCCTGCGCAGCTCCCCGGCGGCGGCGCTCGAGAGGGCGCGGACCCGGGGCCGCACGCTCGAGGCGCACGAGACGCGGGTGTTCCTCGCGATGCTCCAGGAGGGGTACGGCCGGGTCGCAGCGCTCCTGAGGCGCCGCGGGGTCGAGGTCCTGGAGTACGACGCCGCCGACCTGGACGCCGAGGCGGTCTCGGCCGAGGTCGCGGCGCACTGCCTGCGGCTCGACGCCGCGGCGGGCGCCCCCGCCGCGGGGACGACCTGAGCCGCGAGAGGGAGGCGCCGCGATGACGCCGCTCGAGAAGGCCTGCACGATCGCGCTCCGGGACTGCCTCGGCGTCCGGCCCGAGGAGTCGCTCCTCGTCGTGACCGACGACGTCTTGTCCGCGATCGGGCGCGCGCTGCTCGACGCCGGCCGGGCCCTGACCGACCGCGCTTTCTACCTCGAGATCCCGGGGCAGGGCCTGCCGGGGAGCGAGCCCCCGGACGGGGTGGCCGAGATGATGGCGCGGATGGACGCGGTCGTCGCCCCGACCAGCCGCTCCCTGACGCACACGGCGGCGCGCCGCGCCGCCTGCGCCGCCGGCTCCCGCGTCGCCACGATGCCGGGGATCGCCGAGGACACGCTCGTCCGGTGCCTCGACGCCGACGTGCAGCGGATCGCGAAGCGCGCCGAGCGCGTGGCGGAGATCCTGACCGAGGGGCGCGTCGCGCGGGTGACGAGCCCCGCAGGGACGGACGTCACGCTGCCGATCGAGGGGATCCGCGGGATCGCGTCGCGGGGGCTCATCCTCGAGCGCGGCCAGTTCGGCAACCTCCCGTCCGGCGAGGCCTACCTGATGCCGGAGGAGGGGAAGGCGCAGGGGGTGGTCGTCGTGGACGGCGCGATGGCGGGGCTCGGCATCATCGAGGACCGCCCGATCCGGATCCGGGTCGTGGACGGCATGGCGGTCGAGGTGACCGGGGGCGAGGAGGCCCGCCGCCTCCTCGAGCTGATGGAGCGCGCCGGCCCCCAGGCGAGAAACGTCGCCGAGCTCGGCGTCGGCACGAACGACCGCGCGAAGATCACGGGGACCATCCTCGAGGACGAGAAGATCCTCGGCACCGTCCACGTCGCCTTCGGCAACAACGCCTCGATGGGCGGGACGGTGAAGGTGCCGTTCCACCTCGACGGCGTGATCCTCTCCCCGACCCTCGTCGTGGACGGCGAGACGCTGCTCCGGGACGGGGAGCCGAGCTTCTAGGAGGCGGGGTTCGCGGGGGACTCCGGGGTCCCGTCACCGGCTCCGGTGACGCAGTCGATCGACGCTTCCCAGGCCGTCCGGGTGCAGACAGTACCGCGTCCGGTACCGAGTGATCGCGTCCTACGCAGGCCGCGTCGGCACCCACTTCTCGACTCTGCGGTTGAAGGCGTCGTACCGCTCCTCTCGGGCTCGAAAGTCGTCGGTGTGAATCGGGAATCGCAGGCGGGTGACTGCTACTCGCGAAAACGCCCCCGATGGTCTCGGCGACGCACTGCAGCAGGCGCGAGTCTCGTCACGCGGCAATGTGCCACACGATCCTCTGGCCGGGTGCGATCGCCTGGAGAAGCCGCTCGACCTGCTCGACGGTCGGCATCGCGCGTCCTTGCTCGTATCGGGCGTACGCGTTCTTGGAACGCTGCCCCAGCTTCTTGGCGGCCTCGGCCAGCGTGAGTCCCTGACGCTCCCGCTGCCGACGCAGCAGGAGGGCCAGAAGAACGCCCAACCGGTTTCCTCCGATTTCAAACGCCTCCCCGCTTGCCGCATAGACCTTCGCGCGGAAGCCGCTCACGCCCGCCATCGTCTCGATCAAGTCCTCGGCCATCGCGAGCGCCTCGCGCTTCGTGCGCCCCTGCGTGATCGCATCGAACGCCGGGATCTCCACGAGCCAGAATTTGCCTTCCTTTTTAACTCGGCCCGGAAACCTCATTTCCTCTCCTTCGCCCTTCTCAGGATCACTTGCGCCAAGCGCTCGTTGAGCTCCGGGTGCCTGGGCACGTATTCCGTGAACGATCCGCTGGCGCCGACCCACACGTCGTGCTTGCCTCCGTGGCGCTGCAGCGTCCAACCCAGCTCGCGGAGTCGACGCTCCAGCTCCCGGCGCTTCATGGGATCAATGTACACCTATATGTGTACTTGTGCAAGCAAATGTTCTGTAGGGTGTAACGCGCCACCGATTCCGTAGGTCCTCTCCTCCACCTACAACATCACTCGCGGCAACGACTCATCCTACCGCCGGCACGGACCGATTCTGCGCCCCTACGGAGGCTCGAATGCCGGTGACCGACGAGCGATCCTGCGTCCGCCTGCCGAGAAACTGGTCGCGGCGCGTGCGGTCCGGGGCGATCCACGCCATCTCCTTGGCCCGCTTCTCCCTCACCGCCGCTCGAGGCCATGCCGCCAACAGCTGGAACGCCAGGATTCGTCTCCAGGAAGAGAACGAGCGCCTCCACCATGAGATCGCACTCCTGAAGGAGGAGATCCGCATCAAGGACTCGCGCGTCGCGTCGGTCGCCCGGACCAGCCTTCCGAGGTCGTCGTACGCGAACGTCTGCCCGTCGGTCCCGAAGAACTCCGGCGGGTCCGCGGGAAGCTGCTCCGCGAACGCCTGGCGCGAGGTCAGGCGGTTCCGGAGGTCGTAGGAGTGGGCGAAGCGGATCCTGGCGGAGTCGGCCGCTTCGCTGGCGCGGTGCTCGATCCCGGTCGGGTTGGCGTTGCCGTCGAACGACGTGACGACGATCGTCTGGCGGTCGCCCCCCGCCGCTTCCGCGGGGTAGCGCATCGCTTCAGGAACCATCTCCGTCGCGATTTGCAGGGACGTCGTGCTCGCCCTTCTTCGTGAGGAGGCCCGGTTCCCCTCGCGCCCACGGGGGCGTTGCGAATCGTGGGCGATTGAACAACAGTACAGATAATGTCAATCCAAGAATGATCACGAACGCGAGGAAGACAGCCAGGATCATCGGGGCGAGCACGACGCGTGAGACGACATGTTCTCGACCTAGGAGCTTCTGAAGAGCGATCCCCCAGTATCCGACTGTCAATGCAATGCAACCAACGAGACTGAGTCCTGACGAACGAATGAAGTGCTTCACAAAGGGTGCCGGGACCAGCAAGGACCGTCCGAGGTTCTTTCGTAGGGCGGCCAGCGTTCCGGAATCGCCTCGCCACACCCGGAACCACGGTCGGATGCCGAGGATGCATCCAGCGGCTAGCGCCATCCCGATCGTCCACTCCTCCAGTGTGAGTCGCATTTGACTCGACCCTCACGGATGTTGCGTGGCTGGGTCATCTTCGTCAAACCAATCTTCTGCCATGTTCCACACCCAGTCGACGACGGCGGAGCCGGCTCTCGCGAAGCCATAGCCGAATCCTGCCGTCAATACTGGACACGTTACGGCGACGCCGGGACCGGTAACGAGGCCGCCACCGCACCCCGTCCACGCACCCAACTGCGCCCCCACGTATGCACCGCCCAACGAGCCGGCGACCTTCGCCGTGGCCTTCTCGGGGGAGTCCCCGCTGCTACGGTTCTCGTCGTACTCGACGAAGGCGCCAATCACGACCAGGTGCACGCCTGTGCTCCGCATAATCGGCGTGTTGAAGAACTTCTTCGCCTGCCCCAGTTTGGTCAACGCCTTGGCGGCCTGCGACTTCAGCCAAGACGCGTCGATCTTCGCGAGCGTGTGGCCCGCCGCGCTCGCGCCGCCCGAGACCGCTCCCTCTGCGAAGTCCATCCCATAATTCAACCAATCGATCGGGTTCCCCATCGAAAATGGACTGACGTCGTGAAAGAGCTGATCCTTGAATGCGCGCGCATCAGCGAACTCCCGCATTGACGGGCTCCCCGGGGGCGGCTCGGCCCCCGGGTTCGCCATGTACGAGTGCGACTCCGAGTCCCAACTCAGGTTCAAGCTCTCCGCGGACTGGTTGCTGGAGGCGAGCGTCCGTTCGGCCGCAGCGCGATACTCCGCGTCCGAGTACTCGATTTTCGAGGATGAAACCGAGTATGAGCCGAACGGATTCCCGCTGGACATGTTCGGTTTCAAGCCCGCCTGGAACGCCACCGACTCGATGATCTTCTGCGTCTCGGTCGGCGTGGCCGCCAACCCCAACGGATCCGTCGACCCTCCCGGCGCCGACCCGGCGTACTCGTAGAGGTGCAGCCCTCCGCTCAACCCG
>CALMJU010000024.1 GCA_937864465.1 uncultured Acidobacteriota bacterium | reverse complement strand
GCGAGGGGGGCCGCACGGTGGGCGCGGGCACGGTGACGGAGATCCTGGAATAGCGAGGGGCGTGCGCGGACGACCGGGGCGGCTCGTCCGGCCGCCCGCCGCGGGACGCGGCGGGAACGCGGGCGGCGCCCGGGAAGATGCCCCCGGCCGAGGCCGGAGGGTGGGACGATGATGGTGAACGAGAGAATCCGAATCCGGCTGAAGGCGTACGATCACCGGATCCTCGACCAGTCGACGACCGAGATCGTCGACACGGCGAAGCGGACGGGAGCCCGGGTGGCGGGCCCGATCCCTCTTCCCACGGTCCGGAACCGGTGGACGGTGCTCCGCTCGCCGCACGTGGACAAGAAGTCCCGGGAGCAGTTCGAGATCCGGACGCACAAGCGTCTCCTCGACATCCTCCAGCCGACGCCGGAGACCGTGGAGGCGCTCATGAAGCTGGATCTGCCCGCGGGAGTCGACGTGGAGATCAAGGCGTTCGGACCTTCGCAGGCGTAGCGTTCGCGCGGCGCCTTTCGAGGCGCCGCGGGCGGAACCTCCGGGCCGGCGGCCCGCGTTCCGGGTGGGGATGGAAGATGGTGGAAGGGTTGATCGGAAGGAAGCTGGGGATGACCCAGGTCTTCGCCGAGGACGGGACCGCGACGCCCGTCACGGTCCTCGAGGCGGGGCCCTGCGTCGTAGTCCAGAGGAAGACCGCCGAGAAGGACGGCTACGAGGCGGTGCAGCTCGGGCTCGTGGATCCGAGGGCGGCGAAGCGCGCGAACCGGCCCTCGCGCGGCCATCACGAGAAGGCCGGCGTTCCCCCGACCCGGGCGCTCCGCGAGTTCCGCCTCGATCCGGGAGCCGACCTGAAGCCCGGCGACCGAGTGCTGGTGGACATCTTCCGGGACGTGGCCAAGGTGGACGTCGTGGGCACCTCGAAGGGGAAGGGGTTCCAGGGCGTCATGCGGCGGCACAACTTCGGGGGCGGCGCGTCGAGCCACGGCTCGATGTTCCACCGGGCCCCCGGGTCGATCGGCGCCTCCGCGTTCCCTTCCCGCGTGTTCCCGGGGATGCGGGCCGCGGGGCACATGGGCGACGCGAGGGTGACCGTCAAGAACCTGAAGGTCGTGCGCGTGGACGCGGAGCGGAACCTGCTTCTCGTCCGCGGCGCCGTGCCGGGGCCGGCCGGGGCGCGGGTGCTGATCCGCAGGTCCCCGGGCGCCGCGGCGGCCGCGAAGGCGTAGGGCGGAGGCGGCCATGGCGAACATCGACGTCCGCAACTGGAAGAACGAGAAGGTCCGGACCCTCGAGCTGGACGAGGCCGTGTTCGGGTATCCGCTCAAGGAGCACCTCGTCTACGAGGCGCTGTGCGCGTACCGAGCGGGGGGACGCGCAGGGACGCACAAGACCAAGAACCGCTCCGAGGTGTCCGGCGGCACCAAGAAGCTGTGGAAGCAGAAGCACACGGGGCGCGCCCGCATGGGCGACAACCGCTCGCCGCTCTGGCGCCACGGCGGGACCGTCCAGGGCCCCGTTCCGCGCGACTACTCGTGGGACCTCCCGAAGCGGATGCGGAAGAACGCGCTGAGGTCGCTTCTCGCCCAGACGCACCGGGAGGGGCGGCTCGTCTGCGTCGAGGCGTTCGCGATCTCCTCGCACCGCACCGCGGACCTCGAGGCCGCGCTGGCGAGCGGTCTCGGGATCGGCGGCAGGACGCTCCTGGTCCCGGAGGAGGGCGAGCGGAACCTCGAGCTCGCGGCGCGGAACAACCCGAGGCTCAAGGTGGTCCGGGCCCTCGGGATGAGCGTGGTCGATCTCATGGACCACGACACCGTGGTCGTGTCCGAGCCGGCGCTCCTCCGGCTCGTCGAGGTGCTGGCGCCATGAAGACGGCTCACCAGAAGATCAAGCAGCCCCTGGTGACGGAGAAGTCCACGATTCTCCGCGAGCGCACCGGCGTGTACTGCTTCCAGGCGGACGTCCGCGCGAACAAGATCGAGATCGCGAAAGCCGTGGAGGCGCTCTTCGGCGTGAAGGTGGCGGAGGTCCGCACTTCCCGGGTCCGTGGGAAGACGAAGCGAGTGGGTCGCCTGCAGAGCCGCAGGCCGGACTGGAAGAAGGCGTGGGTGAGGCTCGCGCCGGGGCAGAAGGACATCGAGTTCTTCGAGGCCACGTAGGCCGGCCCGGAGGTCAGGGAGATGGCGATCAAGAGCTACAAGCCGACCAGCGCCGGCAGGCGGTTCATGACGGTCTCGGTGAGCACGGAGAGCCGCGAGAACGCCCCGCACAAGCCGCTGCTGGACAAGAAGACGAGGTCGGGAGGCCGGGACAACCGGGGCTACCTGTCGGTGCGGCATCACGGGGGCGGCCACAAGCGCCGGTACCGGATCGTCGACTTCCGGCGGGACAAGCTGGGGATCCCGGCCCGCGTGGAGCGCCTCGAGTACGATCCGAACCGGTCGGCCAACCTCGCCCTGCTGTGTTACGCAGACGGGGAGCGGAGGTACATCCTGGCCCCGGAGGGGCTCGCGAAGGGGGCGACCGTGGTCGCGTCGCCCGAGGCGGACATCGTTCCGGGGAACGCCCTCCCGCTCCGGGCGATCCCGCTCGGCACGACGATCCACAACATCGAGCTGAGGCCGCGCAAGGGCGGCCAGCTCGCGCGCTCGGCGGGCGCCGGGGCCCAGCTGATGGCCCGGGAGGGCGACCTGGCCCTGGTCCGGCTCCCCTCGGGCGAGGTGCGCCGCGTCCGTGCAGAGTGCTACGCGACCATCGGGCAGGTGGGGAACCTCGAGCACGAGAACCAGAGCACGGGCAAGGCCGGACGGAACCGGTGGCGCGGGATCCGGCCGACGGTGCGGGGCGTCGCGATGAATCCGGTGGACCACCCGCACGGCGGCGGGGAAGGCAAGACGTCGGGCGGCCGGCCCTCGGTCACGCCCTGGGGCGTGCCGACGAAGGG
This sequence comes from uncultured Acidobacteriota bacterium, assembly GCA_937864465.1. Classification (GTDB taxonomy): domain Bacteria; phylum Acidobacteriota; class Polarisedimenticolia; order Polarisedimenticolales; family JAIQFR01; genus CALMJU01. The sequence goes on along the minus strand of CALMJU010000024.1, from coordinate 13,030 downwards.
CAAGAAGACCCGGAACAATCCTCGCACGGACCGGTTCATCGTCCGGCGGCGAAAGTAGCGGGGGCGGAGATGGCACGATCGGTTTCGAAGGGTCCGTTCGTCGACGGTCACTTGCGGAAGAAGGTCGACGATCTCAACAAGAAGTTCGACAAGAAGGCGATCAAGACGTGGGCGAGGCGCTCCACGGTCATCCCCGACATGGTGGGCCACACGCTGATGGTCCACAACGGGAAGAAGTTCATCCCGATCTACGTCACCGAGAACATGGTCGGGCACAAGCTCGGGGAGTTTGCGGCGACCCGGACCTTCAAGGGGCACGGGACGCGGGGCGACAAGACCGCGGCGGTGGCGCCGAAGTAGCGCGGGAGGCGAACGGTGATCGCACGGGCACGAATCAAGTACCTGGGCGTATCGGCCCAGAAGACCCGGCTCGTCGTGGACCAGGTCCGCGGGAAGAGCGTGGGGGAGGCGCTCGCGGTCCTGCGCTACTCGCGGAAGCTGGTGGCGAAGGACCTGTCGAAGCTCGTCCACTCGGCCGTGGCGAACGCCCAGCAGAAGGATCCGAAGCTCGACGTGGACCGCCTGGTCGTGACGCGGGCCACGGTCGACGAGGGTCCGCCCCAGAAGCGCATGCGGGCGCGGAGCATGGGCCGGATCTACCGGATCCTCAAGAAGACCTGTCACGTCACCATCCATCTGGACGTCCTCGCGGACGGGAAGGGCGGCCTGCGGGCCGCCGCGCGGAGGTAGGGTCGTGGGGCAGAAGGTCCACCCGTACGGGTTCCGGATCGGGTTCAACAAGACGTGGCGGTCCCGCTGGTACGCGGAGAAGAAGTACGCCGAGCTGCTCCACGAGGACCTCGTCCTGCGCGCGGACCTCAAGAGGCGGCTCGGGCATGCCGGGGTGTCCGCGATCGAGATCGAGCGAGCGGCGAACAAGATGAAGGTGAACATCCTGACGTCGCGCCCCGGCATCATCATCGGGCGGAAGGGGGCCGAGGTCGACAGGCTCAAGGACGAGATCCGGAAGCGCACGCAGCGCGACGTGTTCATCAACATCCTCGAGATCGACAAGCCCGAGATCGACGCGCAGCTGGTGGGCGAGGCGATCGCCATGCAGCTCGAGAAGCGAGTGGCGTTCCGCCGCGCGATGCGGAAGGCGGTGGAGTCGGCCGCGCGCTTCGGGGCGAAGGGGATCAAGGTGCGCGTGGGCGGCCGGCTCGCCGGCGCCGAGATCGCGCGCTCCGAGTGGTACCTGGAGGGACGGCTCCCGCTCCACACGCTGCGGGCGGAGGTCGACTACGGCTTCGCCGAGGCGCGGACGACGTACGGCGTCATCGGCATCAAGGTGTGGATCTACCGCGGGGAGTCGCGGGAGATCCGCGTCCCCGAGGACGCGCGCAGGTAGCGCGCTCGCGGCGAGGGTCAGAGGGTCGAACCGATGTTGATGCCCAGCAAGGTGAGATACCGGAAGCAGCAGCGAGGCCGCCGCGCGGGTAAGGCGGAGACCGGGTCCAGCGTGAGCTTCGGGGATTACGGGCTCAAGGCGCTCGAGACCGGCTGGATCACCGCCCGGCAGATCGAGGCGAGCCGCGTCGCGATGACCCGGTTCGTCAAGCGCGGGGGGAAGGTCTGGGTCCGCATCTTCCCCGACAAGCCGATCACGAAGAAGCCGGCCGAGACGCGCATGGGGAAGGGGAAGGGAGCCCCGGAGGCCTGGGTCGCGGTGGTGAAGCCGGGCCGGGTGCTCTTCGAGATGGAAGGGCTCGACGAGCGCACCGCGCGAGAGGCGATGCGCCTGGCGGGCCACAAGCTTCCGATGAAGACGAAGTTCGTCGCCCGCCAGGGCTAGGAGAGGCAGGGACGATGGGACTCAAGGCGTCGAAGCTCAAGGAGATGGGGCCCGCGGAGCTCGAGAAGGAGGAGCGCGAGATCCGGGACGCCATCTGGAAGCAGCAGCTCCAGCGGGCGACGGGGCAGGTCCAGGACCCGAACAAGCTCCGCGAGGTCCGGAAGGACCTCGCCCGGGTGCTCACGGTGAGGCGGCAGCGCGAGATCGCGGAGGCTCACGCCCGCGGGGCGTCGGGCCGGGGGAGATAGGCATGGCGGAGAAGGCCAGAGGGTTGCCGGCCCGCAGGATCGGCGTGGTGACGTCGGACGCGATGGACAAGTCGGTCGTGGTCCGCGTCGAGCGGATCGTCCTCCACCCGCGCTACCGGCGCTACGTCAAGCGCTCGGCGAAGTTCATGGCCCACGACGAGAAGAACGCGTGCCGGGTCGGGGACACCGTGGAGATCCAGGAGGCCCGTCCGCTCTCGGCGCGCAAGCGGTGGCGGGTACGGCGGGTCCTGAAGCGGGCCGTCCAGGCGGCCCTCGAGACGGTGGAAGTCTAGGCCGGGCGCGGCGGAGGCGACGACCATGATCCAGATGCGGACGATTCTCGATGTCGCCGACAACTCGGGCGCCAAGAGGATCTCGTGTATCCACCTGCAGGGGGGGTCGGAGGGGAGGTACGCGGATCTCGGCGACGTGATCACGGCCAACGTGAAGGAGGCGGCGCCCGACGGGACGGTGAAGAAGGGGCAGGTCGTGAAGGCCGTCGTAGTCCGGACCGTGAATGCCCACCGCCGGAAGGACGGGTCGTACATCCGCTTCGATCAGAACGCCGCCGTGCTGATCAACGACGCCAGGGAGCCGATCGGGACGCGCGTGTTCGGACCTGTCGCCCGGGAGCTCCGCGACAAGAAGTTCATGAAGATCGTGTCGCTCGCCCCCGAGGTCCTGTAACCGGCGGGCGGAGAGGGAGAGCGGGATGTCCAGGGCGCGCGTGAAGAAGAACGACGTTGTGGTGGTGGTCTCGGGGAAGGACCGGGGCAAGCGGGGACGCGTTCTCCGGGTGTACCCGAAGGCGGGCCGCGTCATGGTGGAGGGCGTGAACATCGTGAAGCGCCACACGCGCCCGAACCCGCAGAAGAACATCAAGGGCGGCATCGTGAACCGGGAGAACCCGCTCGCGCTGTCGAACGTGATGCCGATCGACCCGGAGACCGACCGCCCGACGCGGGTGAGCACGAGGGTGCAGGAGGACGGGACGAGGATCCGGGCGGCCCGGAAGTCGGGGGCCGTCCTGGACCGGTAGGGAAGGCGCGGGACCCGCGGCGCGGGGCGCCGCGGCAACGCGGAGGACGAGGATGTCGAGGCTGATCGAGAAGTACCGAAGCGAGGTGGTCCCCACGCTGACGCGGGAGTTCCGCTACACGAGCGTCATGGCGGTGCCGAGGGTCACGAAGGTCGTGATCAACATGGGGATCGGCGAGGCGATCCAGGACGCGAAGATCCTGGACCAGGCGGTCGACGAGCTGGCGGCGCTGGCGGGGCAGAAGCCCTCGATCACTCGGGCGCGCAAATCGATCGCGAACTTCAAGCTGCGCGCCGGAATGCCGATCGGGTGCCGCGTGACGCTGAGGGGAAGGCGGATGTACGATTTTCTCGACCGCCTGATGAACCTCGCGCTCCCGCGCGTGCGCGACTTCCGGGGGGTTTCCCCCCGGGCGTTCGACGGGCGCGGCAACTACACCCTCGGGATCCGGGACCAGCTCATCTTCCCGGAGATCAATTACGCGAAGGTGCAGAAGGTCAAGGGAATGAACGTGTGCGTGGTGACGACCGCGCGCACGGACGAGGAGGCGCGGGCGCTCCTCGGGCATCTCGGGATGCCGTTCCGCAAGAGCTAGGCCGAAGGAGAGAGACGTGGCGACACAGGCTTGGATGGCCAAGACGCGGAGGAAGCCGAAGTTCGGGGTGCGGCGCCACAACCGCTGCCGGCGATGCGGTCGGCCCCGCGGCTACCTGAGAAAGTTCCATCTCTGCAGGATCTGCTTCCGGAGCCTCGCCCTCGAGGGGGCGCTTCCGGGGGTCACCAAGGCGAGCTGGTGACCCGGACCCGCACCGCGCGAGACTGGAGGCCAAGACGATGAGCATGACGGACCCCATCGCGGACCTGCTGACCCGGATCCGGAACGCGCAGTCGGCGCGGCACAAGACCGTCGACGTGCCCTCGTCCCGGATGAAGGTCGCCATCGCGAAGATCCTCAAGGACGAGGGGTACATCGACAACTTCAAGGTGCTCGAGGACGAGCAGCAGGGAGTGCTCCGGGTGGCCCTCCGCTACGGAAGCGGTGGTGAGCGGGCCATCACCGGTCTCGAGCGGGTCAGCCGGCCCGGCAGACGGGTGTATTGCGGCAAGGACGAGATCCCGAAGGTCCTCGGGGGGATGGGGATCACCATCCTCTCGACGCCGAAGGGAGTGCTGTCCGGCACCGCCTGCCGAAAGCTCGGCGTGGGCGGCGAGATCCTCTGCAACGTCTGGTAGCGCCACGAGCGTCGGAGACCGAGAGATGTCCCGAATCGGCAAGCTTCCCATTCCGCTGGCGTCGGGGGTCCAGGTTCGCCTGGACGGCGCCGCCGTCACGGTGCAGGGACCCAAGGGCTCCCTCACGCACTCCCTTCCCGACGGGATCACGGCGGCGATGGACGGCGATCGCCTCGTGCTCTCGCGCCGCGACGACAGCAAGCCGCAGAAGGCGCTCCACGGGATGGCGCGCGCGGTGCTCGCGAACGCGGTCCGCGGAGTGACGCAGGGGTTCGCGAAGGAGCTCGAGATCCACGGCGTCGGCTATCGCGCGCAGGTGTCGGGCAAGGTCGTGAGCTTCGCCCTCGGCTTCACGCACCCGATCGAATTCCCGATCCCCGAGGGGATCGAGATCGCGGTGGAGAAGCAGACGCGGATCACGGTCCGCGGCCGCGACCGGCAGGCGGTGGGGCAGGTGGCCGCGAAGATGCGCGCGCTGCGGCCGCCGGACGTTTACAAGGGGAAGGGGATCCGTTACGTCGGCGAGGTCCTTCGAAAGAAGGCCGGGAAGACCGGCGCGAAGTAATCGAGGACGAGGCGAGCATGGACACGAGGATCGACAGGGAGGCGGTTCGGCGGCGCATCCGGCACCGGATCCGGCGGCAGGTGAAGGGGAGCGCGGAGCGGCCGCGGCTTGCGGTGTTCCGGAGCCTCAAGCACATCTACGTGCAGGCGATCGACGACGCGGGCGGAACGACGCTCGCGCACGCCTCCTCGCTGGACCCGGAGCTCAAGGCCTCCGGCCCGCGCGGCGGGAACGTCGCGGCGGCGAAGGCGGTGGGCGGGGCGATCGCCGCGCGCCTGCGGGCGGCGGGGATCGAGAGCGTCGTGTTCGACCGGGGCGGGTACCTGTATCACGGGCGCGTGCGGGCGCTCGCGGAGGCGGCCCGCGAGGCCGGGTTGAAGTTCTAGGTCGGGATCCCGCGCCGTGGGCGCGGAGGGCGGCGCGCGGGGCGCTCCGCCGGGGATCGGCAGCCGGAGGTGGTCGTGGTCGAGCGCGAACAGGGATTGCCGGGCGAGCTGAAGGACCGAGTGGTCCACATCAACCGCGTGACGAAGGTGGTCAAGGGCGGGAAGAACTTCTCGTTCTCGGCGCTGGTCGTGGTCGGGGACGGGAACGGTCGGGTCGGCTTCGCCTCCGGCAAGGCGCGGGAGGTGCCCTCGGCGATCGCCAAGGGCGTCGAGCACGCGAAGCGGAACCTCGTCCGGATCCCGCTCAACGGGACGACGATCCCGCACCCGGTCGTGGGCCGTTTCGGCTCGGGCGCCGTGCTCCTGAAGCCGGCGGCCCCGGGAACGGGGGTGATCGCCGGGGGCGCGGTCCGCGCCGTGCTGGAGTCGGTGGGGATCCAGGACATCCTGACGAAGTCGCTCGGGACCGCGAACCCCTACAACGTGCTCCGCGCGACGATGGCCGGGCTGCAGCAGCTGAAGAGCGCGGAGACGGTCGCGAGGAACCGGGGGAAGGAAGCCGCCGAGATCCTCGAGGAGACGGGACGATGAAGGCGGGGGCGCGCGCGGACGGCCCGCGGCTCAAGGTGCGCCAGGTCCGCAGCGGGATCTGCTGCAACATGAGACAGAAGGCGACGCTCCGGGCTCTCGGCCTCGAGAAGGTGGGCCGAGTCCGGACGCTTCCCGACAACCCGCAGGTCCGGGCCATGGTGGCGGCGATTCCCCACCTGGTGGAGATCGTGGAGCCGGCCGAGTAGGCCGGAAGGCCCGGGGCGGAGGCGAGAGGAACCGACGATGAAGCAGCACGAGTGGAGACCGGCGGCGGGCTCGCGGCGGAGCCGGAAGCGGGTCGGGAGAGGCCCGGGCTCCGGCCTCGGCAAGACGGCCGGGCGCGGGGAGAACGGGCAGAAGTCCCGGAGCGGGTACTCGAGGAAGCTCGGCTTCGAGGGCGGCCAGATGCCGCTGCACCGGCGGGTGCCGAAGCGCGGATTCACGAACATCTTCCGGGTGGAGTACCGGACCGTGAACGTCGAGCGCCTGAACGCGTTCGGCGCGGGAGCCGTGGTGACTCCGGAGTCGCTCCGCGAGGCGGGGCTGCTGCGGAAGGGCGGCCGGGGCGTCAAGGTGCTGGGCGGCGGCGATCTCCAGGTGGCGCTCACCGTGCGCGCCCACAAGTTCACCGAGGCCGCAGTCCGCAAGATCGAGGGGGCCGGCGGAAAGGCCGAGCTCCTCACCGCGTAGTCGCGGACGGGGGAACGATCCGAGATGATCCAAAGCTTCAAGAACATCTGGAGCATCCCCGACCTGAGAAGGCGCGTCCTGTACACCTTCGGGCTGCTCGCGGTGTACCGGATCGGCGGCCACATTCCCACGCCGGGCATCGACAACGCAGCGCTGATGCGCCTCTTCGAGCGGCAGGCGGGGTCGATCCTCGGGTACGTGGACCTGTTCGCGGGGGGGAACTTCCGGCGGTTCACGATCTTCGCGCTGGGGATCATGCCGTACATCACGGCCTCGATCATCCTGCAGCTCCTCACCGTCGTCTGGCCCTACCTCGAGAAGCTCAGCAAGGAAGGGGAGGCGGGCCGCAAGAAGATCACGCAGTGGACCCGCTACGGGACGGTGCTCCTGTCGGTGATCCAGTCGTTCGGCATCGCGATCTGGCTCGAGTCGATGAGCGGGAGCGGCGCCGAGCGCATCGTTCTCTCGCCCGGCTTCGGGTTCCGGATGATGACGGCGCTCACGCTGACGACGGGGACCGCGCTCATCATGTGGCTCGGCGAGCAGATCTCGGAGCGGGGGATCGGGAACGGCATCTCCCTCATCATCTACGCCGGGATCGTCGTGGGATTCCCGAACGCCGTGCTGTCGACCTTCCAGGATCTCCGCACCGGCCAGCTGGGGCCGATCGCCGTCCTGCTCTTGCTGCTCCTGATGACCGCGGTCGTGGCGGCGATCGTGCTCGTCGAGCGGGCGCAGAGGAAGATCCCGATCCAGTACGCGAGGAGGGTGGTGGGGCGCCGGGTCTACGGCGGCGCCTCGACGTACCTCCCGCTCCGGGTGAACACCGGAGGGGTGATCCCGGTGATCTTCGCCTCGTCGATGCTCGCGATCCCGCAGACGATCCTCCAGCTGCGGGCGTTCCAGGACGTCCGCTGGGTGCAGGACCTGCAGCGACAGATCGCGTACTCCGCGCCGCTGTACAACCTGCTCTACTTCCTCCTGATCATCTTCTTCTGCTTCTTCTACGTGTCGATCATCTTCAACCCGATGGACCAGGCGGACAACATGAAGAAGTACGGCGGATTCATCCCGGGCATCCGGCCAGGGAAGAAGACCGCCGAGTACGTCGACCGGATCCTCACGCGCCTGACGTTCGGAGGCGCGATCTATCTGGGGCTGATCAGCATCCTGCCGGTGTTCCTCATCAGCGGTCTGAGGCCCCAGGTGCTCCCGTGGATCGGGCCCATGATCGAGCCGTACCTGCCGAAGTTCGTCAGCCAGGGGCTGAACGTGAAGTTCTACTTCGGAGGCACGTCGCTGCTCATCGTGGTCGGCGTGGCGATGGACACCGTACAGCAGATCGAGTCCCAGCTCATCATGCGGCACTACGAGGGGTTCATGAAGGGTACGCGCATGCGGGGCCGGCGGGGGTAGCGATGGCGGGCAGCGCGGCGGCGAGCGGCAGGGGGGGGCGGGCGTGAGGCTCGTGCTCCTCGGCCCGCCCGGGGTCGGCAAGGGGACCCAGGCGGAGCGGCTCGGACCGCTCCTCGGGGTGCCGCACGTGTCGACGGGCGACATGCTCCGCGAAGCGGTGGAGGAGGGGGGCGCCCTGGGGCGGCGCGTGCGCCCCTTCGTCGAGGGGGGCACGCTCGCGCCCGACGACCTGGTCGGGGAGGCGGTGGCGGCGCGGCTCGCGAGGGCGGACGCCGGGGCGGGGTTCGTGCTCGACGGTTTCCCTCGGACGGTGGAGCAGGTGGCGATCCTGGACCGGGTGCTCTTGCGCCTCGGGACCTCGCTGGACGCGGTGCTGTCGATCGAGGCTCCGGAAACGGTCATCGTGCGGCGGCTGGCGGGGCGGCGGGTCTGCCCGAGCTGCCGGGCGGTCTATCACCTGGACCACCGGCCTCCGAGGTCGGCCGGGGTCTGCGACGCCTGCGGCTCCGCGCTGGTGCAGCGCGCGGACGACGAGCCTGACGTGATCCGGGAACGGCTGCGAGTGTACGCGGAGCGGACGGTTCCGGTCGCCCGCGAGTACCGCGATCGGGGGATTCTGAGGAGCGTGGACGGCTCGGGAGACGCGAACGAGGTCTTCGAGGCGCTCCGCGCCGCGGTGGCGGCGCCGTGAGCGGGACGATCCTGAAGTCGCCGGAGGAGATCGAGATCATGGACCAGGCGAACCGCATCATACGGGGAGTCCTGGCGGATCTCCGCCGGATGATCGCGCCCGGGATGACGACGCTCGAGATCGACCGGTTCGCCGAGGATCGGATCCGCGCGGCAGGGGGCGAGCCGGCGTTCAAGGGGTACCCGGCGCCGGGGGGGGGCGTGGAGTTCCCCGCCACGGTTTGCGCTTCGGTCAACGACGAGGTGGTCCACGGCATCCCCTCGCCGGGGGTCGTCCTCCGGGACGGCGACATCGTGTCGGTGGACCTCGGGGTCCTTTGGAGGGGATACTACGGGGACGCGGCGGAGACGTACCCGGTGGGAAGCGTCAGCGGAGAGGCGGAGGAGCTGCTGCGCGTGACGCGGGAAGCGCTGCACCGGGGGCTGGAGCAGGCCCGGAGCGGGCGCCGCGTGTCCGACATCGGGCACGCGGTCCAGACGCACGTCGAGGCCCATCGGTTCTCGGTCATTCGGGACTTCGTGGGGCACGGGATCGGCTCGCATCTGCACGAGGAGCCGCAGATCCCGAACTTCGGCCCTCCCGGGCGCGGGGCCCGGCTGACGGAGGGGCTCGTGCTCGCGATCGAGCCGATGGTGGCGGCGGGAGGGCCGGACGTGACGGTCAGCGAGTCCGACGGCTGGACCGCGAGAACGCGCGACGGGAGCCTGGCGGCGCATTTCGAGCTTTCGGTGGCGGTCACCGCGGACGGCCCGAGGGTGCTCGGCGGGCCGCGGGACGCCTGACGGAGGGGCACAGCGGGGCGAGGGCCCCGAGAGGTGAGCGGAAGTCCATGTCGAAGGAAGAGGCGATCCAGGTCGAAGCCACGGTCGTCGAGCCGCTGCCGAACGCGATGTTCCGCGTCGAGCTCGAGAACAAGCACCGGGTCCTCGCCCACATATCGGGGAAGATGCGGAAGCATTTCATCCGCATCCTCCCGGGCGACCGGGTGCTGGTGGAGCTGTCGCCCTACGATCTGACGCGCGGCCGGATCGTGTACCGGTACAAGTAGCACGGCGGCCGGGGGAGAAGGCAATGAAGGTCCGGGCATCGGTGAAGAAGATCTGCGAGAAGTGCAAGATCGTGAAGCGCAAGGGCGTCGTGCGGGTGATCTGCGAGAACCCGAAGCACAAGCAGCGCCAGGGCTGACGCCGCAGGCGCCGGAAGGAGGATCGAGTCGTGGCACGCATCGCGGGCGTGGATCTTCCCCCGAGCAAGCGGGTGGAGATCGGTCTGACGTACATCTTCGGGATCGGCCGGTCGCGGTCCCTCTCCATCTTGGAGAAGGCCCATGTCGATCCCTCGACGAAGGTGCGGGACCTCTCCGAGGAGGAGGTGGTCCGGATCCAGAGGGTGATCAACCAGGAAGGCCGCGTCGAGGGCGACCTGAGGAAGGCCGTGTCGCTCGACATCAAGCGGCTGATCGAGATCGGCTCGTACCGGGGAATGCGGCACCGGCGGAACCTTCCCTGCCGTGGCCAGCGCACGCACACGAACGCGAGGACGCGCCGCGGCCCGAGGAGGGCGATCGCGGGCAAGAAGCACAAGGTCGGGAAGAAGGGCTAGCAACGGGTCGAGTCTCCGGCGCGCCGCCGCGAGAGCGCGGGCGCGGGCCGGGGACGCGGCGGGAGATTCGAGGGAAGCATGGCGAAAGCGGCGAAGGGGCCCGGCAAGAAAGGCGGCCGGAAGGAGAAGAAGAACGTTCCCCACGCGGTGGTCCACGTCCACGCGTCGTTCAACAACACGATCATCACCGTGACGGACCCGAAGGGGAACGTGATCAGCTGGTCCTCGGCGGGGGTCCAGGGGTTCAAGGGCTCGCGGAAGGGGACGCCGTTCGCGGCCCAGACCGCGGCCCAGGCCGCCGGGAACCTGGCGAAGGAGCACGGCGTGCGGAGCGTGGACGTGCGCGTGAAGGGGCCGGGAGCGGGGCGGGAGTCCTCCGTCCGGGCGCTCCAGGCCGCGGGGATCGAGATCAAGTCGATCAAGGACGTCACGCCGATCCCGCACAACGGTTGCCGTCCGCCGAAGCGGCGGCGGGTCTAGTCGGTTCGAGGGAGGTTGTCTCGTGGCGAGGATCACCGGGTCGGTCTGCAGGCTGTGTCGCCGGGAAGGGATGAAGCTGTTCCTCAAGGGGGACCGCTGCTTCAAGGAGAAGTGCGCGTTCGAGCGCCGCGGGTACGCGCCAGGCCAGCACGGGCGCCGCCGCTCGAAGGTGCAGGGGTACGGGATCCAGCTGCGCGAGAAGCAGAAGGTCAAGCGGATCTACGGCGTGCTGGAGAGGCAGTTCCGGGAGTACTTCGGGAAGGCCTCGCGGCGGAAGGGGATCACCGGCGCGAATCTCCTCCAGATGCTGGAGAGGAGGCTCGACAACGTGGTCTACCGGCTGGGGTTCGCGTCGTCGCGGGCGATGGCGCGGCAGCTCGTGGCCCACGGCCACATCCTGGTGGACGGCCGCAAGGTGGACATCCCCGCCAGCCTCGTGTCGGCGGGGCAGGTCGTCTCCCTGAAGGAGCCGAGCCGGAAGAACGAGGCGATCAAGATCTGCCTGGACACGGCGAAGGGACGCGGGGTGCCGTCGTGGCTCGAGCTCGACGCCGACCGCTTCCAGGGCACGGTGAAGCAGCTCCCCGCTCGCGAGGAGATCACCCTGCCGATTCAGGAGCAGCTGATCGTCGAGCTGTACTCGAAGTAGCGGGACGGAGCGGCGGGGTCGCCGCTCCAGGAGGACGCGGATGCTCTGGATGGGATTTCAAAAGCCGAAGCGCCTCGAGGTCGAGCGGGAGACCCTGACCGCGACGTACGGCCGGTTCTCGGCCCAGCCGTTCGAGCGCGGGTTCGGGGCCACGATCGGGAACGCCCTGCGACGGATCCTGCTCTCGTCGATCGAGGGCGCGGCGATCACGGCGATCAAGATCGAAGGGGTGCTGCACGAGTTTTCCTCCATTCCGGGGGTCGTCGAGGACACGACGGACATCGTCCTCAACCTCAAGCAGGTGCCGTTCCGGATTCACAGCGAGCATCCCGAGGTGCTCACCCTCACGGCGGAGGGCCCGCGGACGGTGAAGTCCGGGGACATCCAGGCGAGCGCCAACGTCGAGATCCTCGACCCCGACATCCCGATCGCGACGCTGTCCGAGGAGGGGAAGATCTCGATGGAGATGCGCCTGAAGCGGGGGCGCGGCTACGTGACCGCCGACCGCAACTTCGACGACGATCTGGGAGTCGGCTACATCCCCGTGGACTCCGCGCACTCCCCCGTCCGGAAGGTGAACTTCACGGTCGAGGACGCGCGGCTGGGGCAGCAGACCGATTACGACCACCTGACCCTCGAGGTGTGGACGAACGGCGCCGCGAGCCCGCAGGATGCGATTGCGCTGGCGGCGAAGCTGCTGAAGGACCACATGGCGATCTTCATCAACTTCGAGGAGGCGACGGAGGAGAACCTGGAGTTCCCCGTCACGGACGACGAGCGCCTGATGGAGACGCTCGGCCGGTCGGTGGACGAGCTGGAGCTCTCCGTGCGCTCGTACAACTGCCTGAAGAACGCCAACATTCAGACGATCGGCGACCTCGTCACGAAGAGCGAGGTCGAGATGCTGAAGACGAAGAACTTCGGGCGCAAGTCGCTGAACGAGATCAAGGACATCCTCAACGAGATGGGCCTCCAGCTCGGCATGAACATCGATCCGAGGAAGCTCAAGGCCCGGTCGAGCTAGGACCGGGGAGAGGACCGGAGAACCGACCATGAAACACCGGGTAGCCGGCCGGAAGCTGGGGCGCTCGTCCGCCCACCGCCTGGCGCTGCTTCGCAATCTCGCCGGGGCGCTCTTCGAGAAGGAGCGCATCACGACCACGCTCCACAAGGCGAAGGAGCTCCGGCCGTTCGCGGAGAAGCTGATCACGCTCGCGAAGAGGGAGACGCTGCACGCCCGGCGGCAGGTGCTCCGGCACATCCACGACCGGGACGTCGTGGCGAAGCTGTTCGAGACCCACTCCGCGCGCTACGCGCAGCGGCCGGGCGGGTACCTCCGGATCGTGAAGCTGGGCCCCCGCCGGGGAGACAGCGCCGAGATGGCGATCATCGAGATGATCGGCGCCGAGCCGGTCGGCGGCGCGAAGAAGAAGGGCCCGGCCAAGGGGAAGAAGGAGGCGGCGAGGGAGCCGGCGTCCGAGAAGGCGGCCCCGGAGGCGGCGGCGGAGGCTGCCGAGCCGAAGAAGGCCGGGAAGGCGCCGGGAAAGAGGGCGGCGGCGAAACCCGCGCGGAAGAAGACGGCGGCCAA